>CAXXPB010000033.1:0-116006 GCA_963678825.2 uncultured Microbacter sp.
CCGGCTTGTGTCTTTCGGAAGCGGCTACCACGCACTTGCGTCCGGTGGTTTCTCGCTCGGTCTTGGGCACAGCGATGATTGCATCGGTGTCCACTTCGCTTGCCGAAATACTGGGCGCGGCCATTGCTTTGCAGATGTTGTTCAATGTCCCGCTAAAGCTGGGTGCGGTACTTTCCGCTATTGTAGTGATTGCCTTGTTGCTCACCAATTCCTATCGGAAAATAGAACGCTGGATCATCGGCTTCGTATCATTGATCGGTATTTCGTTTATCTACGAACTTTCATTGGTCAATGTGGAGTGGAGTAAGGTGGCTTTAGGAACGGTGACTCCGCAAATACCGCACGGATCGTTGTTGATTGTGCTTAGCGTATTGGGAGCCGTGGTAATGCCACACAACCTTTTTCTCCATTCGGAAGTGATTCAGAGTCGACAGTTGCATAAACGCGACGATGCGTCTATTCGTAAGTTGCTGAAATATGAATTCGCGGATACCTTGCTTTCGATGTTTGTGGGCTGGGCCATTAATAGCGCCATGTTTATTATGGCTGCGGCTACTTTCTTCAAAATGGGCAAACCGGTAAGCGAATTGCAACAGGCACACGAACTATTGCAACCGCTGCTGGGGAGTAATGCGTCGGCTATTTTTGCGGTGGCTTTGCTGATGGCCGGTATTGCCTCCTGTGTAACTTCTGGCATGGCGGGCGGTACTATTTTTGCGGGACTTTTTGCCGAACCCTACGATATCCGCGATAATCACTCCCGTTGGGGTGTGCTGATCTCGATTGTCGGAGCCGTGGTGGCTATCTTCTTTATCTCTGATCCGTTTCAGGGATTGCTACTTTCACAAATGTTGCTGAGCCTGCAACTTCCGATCACGGTATTGCTTCAGGTCTATCTCACTTCGTCGAATAAAGTGATGGGAAAGTATGCCAATAAAAAACGAACCATCTTTCTCATTTCCGCGATTGCAGCAATTGTTATTCTTCTCAATCTGGCTTTGCTGTTACAAACGCTGGGTGTGGTGAACTGGTAAGAATAATTTTGGGGTCAAGGAATCACACTTTATTTTAAAAGTATCAGGACTGTTTATATCGCCTTGAGGCGTATATCATTTTTCGGGGGTTTGTGCCATTTCATTCATTTCCCTGTTAAAATATTTTCCTTACTTTTGCAGCCGCAAATAGTATTAGTTTTATATTTATGACCACTACAGACGAAATTGTTCTGATCAATATTTCGGGAGAAGACCGTTCGGGCGTGACCTCGGCTCTTACCGAAATTCTTGCGCATTATGGCGCATTTATCCTCGATATCGGGCAAGCCGATATTCACAATCACTTGTCATTAGGCATCCTCTATAAAACGGAAAGCGGCAATTCGGGCGAGATTATGAAGGAGTTGCTTTTCAAATCGTACGAATTGGGGGTGGGAATCAAATTTACGCCTATCACCGAAGAACGTTATGAACGTTGGGTGAGCCTTCAGGGCAAAGATAGGTATATTATTACCTTACTGGGGCGCAAACTGACGGCGGTACAAATTGCCGAAGTCACTAAAATAGTAGCCAATCAGGGGCTGAACATTGATATGATTCAACGTCTGACAGGTCGTATTCCGCTGAAGGAAGATGTGCGCAGCTCCAAATCGTGCGTGGAACTTTCGGTTCGTGGTACTCCCCGCAACAAGGTGGAGATACAGAGCATGTTTATGGATTTGAGCACCCGCCTGCAACTCGATGTGTCGTTTCAGGAAGACGACATGTACCGACGTAGCCGCCGCCTCATTTGCTTCGATATGGATTCAACGCTCATTGAAACCGAGGTAATTGACGAACTGGCCGAACGTGCCGGCGTGGGTGCTGAAGTCCGGGCTATTACCGAATCGGCCATGCGGGGCGAAATCGATTTCTCCGAAAGTTTTGCCCGTCGTGTCAAGTTGCTCAAGGGGCTCGATGAATCGGTAATGCACGAAATTGCTGAAAATTTGCCGATTACTGAGGGATTGGATCGTTTGGTGAGCGTCCTGAAACGCGTGGGTATTAAAATTGCAGTACTTTCGGGTGGATTTACTTATTTCGGAAACTATCTGAAACAAAAATATAACTTCGATTATGTGTATGCCAACGAACTTGAAATCGTGGATGGCAAATTGACCGGCAACTATGTGGGCGATATTGTGGACGGAAAACGCAAAGCCGAACTTCTGCGCCTGATAGCTCAGGTGGAAAAGGTGGACATTGCCCAAACCATTGCTGTGGGTGATGGTGCCAACGACCTCCCGATGCTGGGTGTTGCCGGATTGGGAATTGCTTTTCATGCCAAGCCCAAGGTGAAGGAAAATGCCCGTCAGTCGCTTTCTACAATTGGTTTGGACGGTATTCTCTATTTCCTTGGATTCAAGGATTCGTATCTGAATGAATAATACCATCACTCTCCGCAAAATTCAGCCGGACGACAACCGTGAGCTGGCTGAAATAATCCGTAGCGTATTGAGCGAGCATGGTGTTGCCCGTCCGGGAACGGTGTTTACAGACCCAACTACCGATGCGCTTTATCAGCTATTTCAAACTCCCGGTTCGGTCTATTGGGTGGTGGAGGTTGATGGAAGACTGTCTGGAGGTTGCGGCGTTTTTCCTACCGAAGGTTTACCCGAAGGTTGTGCCGAACTTGTGAAGTTTTATGTTTCGGCAAGCCAGCGTGGTACCGGACTGGGGACATTGTTGATGCAGAAATGCTTTGAATCGGCCGTGGAGTTAGGATATACGCAACTCTATCTCGAAAGTTTTCCCGAACTGGGCAGGGCGGTTGGTATGTATGAGAAAGCCGGCTTTCACGCAATTCTCCGGCCGTTGGGTAATTCTGGGCATACGGCTTGTACGCTCTGGATGGTTAAGAATCTGTAAGTACGGAGGAATGAGTGTCGAGAAATAAGAAAAGGGAAGCATCTGGTCGGATGTTTCCCTTTTCTTATGCAGTGTCAGTATGTTTATTGCAACACCTGATCGTAGATAGCTCTTACTTTCTTTCCGGCATCTTCCCAGGTAATCTGGTTTACTTCGGCACGACCTTCTTCGCGCAGGCTTTTGTACATTGCCGGATATTTTACGATGGAATAGATGGCATCGGCCATGGCGTCTATATCCCAATAGTCTGTTTTGATGGCATGGGTTAGAATTTCGGCGCATCCCGACTGCTTTGAGATGATGGATGGCGTTCCGACCTGCATAGCTTCAAGCGGCGAAATACCAAATGGCTCCGATACTGACGGCATGATGTAAACATCACTTTGTGCCAACATGTTGTGAACTTCCGGCCCCTTTAGAAAGCCAGTAAAATGGAATCGGTCCGCAATGCCCCGTTGGGCGACCAAATGAATCATCTGGTTCATCATGTCGCCGCTTCCGGCCATTACAAAGCGTACGTGGCGTGTCTTTTGCAAAACGCGGGCGGCCGCTTCTACAAAATATTCTGGTCCTTTTTGCATGGTAATACGCCCGAGGAATGTTACAACCTTGTCTTTTCTTGGTTGTTTTATGAATGAATCGGCGTTGGTAAGCGGCTCTACGGCATTGTGCACCGTGGTAACCTTTCGTGGGTCGATGTGGTACTTTTCGATGACGATCTGCCGGGTTAGGTTGCTCACGGTAATAATGTGATCGGCAGTGTCCATGCCTCTTTTTTCGATGCCGTAAACCGTTGGATTCACATTGCCGCGGCTGCGGTCGAAGTCGGTGGCGTGAACATGAATTACCAGTGGTTTGCCTGTGATTTGTTTGGCGAAAATCCCGGCGGGATAAGTGAGCCAATCGTGTGAATGGATAATATCGAACGGATAGGCGTGGGCTATAATACTTGCTGCTGCTTCGTAATTGGAAATCTCTTCCAGTAGGTTGTCTGGATAGCGCCCCGAGAAGCCGATGCAACCCAGTTCGTTGGTGCCGATTCGGCTATAGTCGTAGCGGATGCGGTTACGCAGGTGGTAATATTCATCCGGATTCATAGAGTTTCCAATGCGTTCATTCACAAAATCCCATTCAACATCCCGCCAAACGACAGGCACATTGCAGGCTCCTATGATTTTGAGAAAACTCTGATCTTCATCTCCGTGCGGGCGTGGAATGACAAAGGTAATCTCCATATCTGACTGGAGAGCCATTCCACGGGTGAGCCCGTAGCTTGCAGTTCCTAAACCGCCCAGGATATGCGGGGGAAACTCCCATCCAAACATTAATGCTTTCATGTTATATTCTGATTGGAAGAAAATTAGACTTAAGATTTAATTTGTTCTCCGGATTGCTCAATTGCTTCCAAGAGTTTGAGTGTGCGCAGAATTTCAGCAACACTTGGAGCAAATGACATGGCTCCGTGCCCTGTAAAAGGAGGATTTCCATCGTGTAATTCGGAGAGTGTGCCGAGACAAAGCTCGCTCATTTCGCTTTCGAAACCGATTAACATGCGTTCAATGAAAGAAACTCCGCTGCGTTTGTAAATTCTGAGATAAGCTTCAGCAAACGAGCCGGTCAGCCATGGCCATACCGGACCATTGTGATAATTTCGGTTTCGTTCAAGCATGCTACCTACGTATGTCGGGCGGTAAAATGGACTCTTGGGGCTTAGTGTGCGCAGTCCTTTAGGCGTAAGCAGTTCTCGTGTGGTGATATCTACAATGGACTTTTGCTGTGCTTTTTCCAACGGAGAATAGGGTAGCGACACGGCAAATATCATGTTGGGGCGTACTTCCCAGTCTTTGTAATCCCCATCAACATAATCGTGCAGATAGGTTCCGTTCCAAAACATGTGAACGAAAGACTGACGTGTTAATTCGGACTGATAATCCAATAAGTCGGCAGCATATTCATCCTTTTGAACGGTAGAGATTTCAGCTCCGAATCTTAAGGCATTGTACCAAAGAGCATTGATTTCTACTACATAGCCGGTGCGGGGGGTAATCGGGCAGCCGTTTTCCATGGCATTCATCCATGATATGGCAGTTTGCGTTCCATTAGTGTACAACAGTCCGTTGTCATGCAAAAATAAATTTGGATGATTTTGCTTGCGGATAAATGAAATAACCTTCAGAACAGTTTCACCGTACAGTTGGTTTGCCTTTTCTATAGAGACTGACTTTGCGTATTGTTGCACAGTTCGGATAAACCAGAGCAAAACATCCGGAGCATCCAGCTCGTAGATTGCTTTTTCAACAGGTTTTTCAGAGATGAAATTGTTGACGGCAATGAGAGCCGTCGCCATGACTTTTTCAAAGGTTGATGTGTCTTCTATAGCAAGTGTACATCCCGGCAGCGCAATAAACTCATCGCGAGCACGACTTTTGAACCATGGATATCCGGCTAAAAGGTAATAATCGCCGTTTCGTTTGAAATAAAATTGCTGTGCCGCGTTTTTTAAACTGTTGAAGAAACTGTTTCTGACAGTTCTTTTTTCTATTTCAGATTCAAAAAGGACAGCAAGATTTTCGGTTTCTATCGGAGATGTACCTGCTGAAAAAATAATGCTCTCGCCTTTTTCTATTGAGAGTTCAAAATAACCTGGAATAAGTAAGTCTTCTTTGTAGTTGTATCCGCGTTCCTGCTCTTTCGGGTATTCTATGCCACGATACCAATCCGGATGATGAATAAACTCGTTGTGCTTGGACGTTTGCATGAAAAGAGTAGGGTAGCCATCGTACAGGCACATCCCAATGCCATTTTCAGTTGTTGTGTACGAAGTGTTTGCCTTGTCATTGGCAACGCAAAGATCATTCACGTTTCGGAATGCCAGAAATGGGCGCAGGCGCAGGGTCGTTCGTGAATGAGCATCCAGTAGCGTATATTTGATCAAATAGCGATTTTCATGAGAAATAAAGATTCTTTCCTTTTCAAGAACCACACCACCTACTCTGTAAATGGTTCTGGCAGTGGCATCAAAGTGAAATTCGCGGATGTACTTGTGACCGTTCGGACTGAAATGGTTTTCTTCATATTTGTGCAAACCAAGATTAAATTCGGCTCCATGCTGAATGATAGTCTCGTCAAGTGACGAAAGTAAAACATGATTGAAATCATCTAAATCCGGGATGGGTACCACCAGTAGTCCATGGTATTTTCTTGTGTTGCAATCTGTTATTGTGTTTGCGCTATAAGCGCCTGACTTGTTTGTGCGCAAAATTTCTTTCCGCAGCGACTTTTGTAGATTAGTCAGTAAGGTTTTGTCAAATTTCAGATAACTCATGGTGATGGCTTTTTTTGAGTTTTGAAACCTATTAAGTCTGTTTTTTTTCGAAATAAGAATAATTTTCTAATGAAAATCGTTGCAAGTTATCATTTATTTCTAATAATAACAATGTTTTTTGCTTGTTGTTAAGCATAAAAATTCGGACGTAAATTTCAAAACAATTCCCTATATTAAGGGCTTTGCAGGCGAATTCGAATTGGGTTTGGCTTTGTATGAAGGTAGTAGCTGGTTAGCTGATTTATGGTTTTCTTTTTACAGAACCCATCTGTAATGATAAAAGAGAACTTTTTTGTGCCTATTTTACGAATGGTAATTTTAAAATGGTATTGTGAAATATGGGGTAACAGCTTGTTGCTGTCCGTTATATGCATGTTACAGGTTGTCGTTTTTGGATGTAAATATAAATAGATTGGATATAATTAATAATATTTAACATGTAATTTGTGTGTAATTTACCAAAAAAAGCAGTTGAGATATTGGAGTTAATAAAAAAACACTATCTTTGCGGTGATTATGATTGACAGCGATTTTGTTTTTTTTACCAGGTTGTTTTCAATAGCATAATTATGTATTCATATTTTTTAATTATTTTTACAAATGAACATTTACATTTCGCACCTCAGCTATGGTGTTGACGACAACGGGTTAAAGGAAGTCTTTGAAGCTTACGGACAAGTAGATTCAGCTAAAGTGATCACAGACAAATTCACTGGTAAATCAAGAGGTTTTGGCTTTGTTGAAATGCCTGATGAAGCAGAAGCAAACAAAGCTATTGAAGCTTTGAATCAATCAGAAGTTAACGGTATGACCATCAACGTTAATATTGCAAAACCTCGCGAAGAACGTCCTCGTCGCGAATTTAGCAATGATGGTGGTGGTAGTCGTGGTGGTTATAACGACCGTCGCAGCAACAACAGATGGTAATCATATCTGAATAGATATTAGTAGAAAAGGCATTCTTAACGGAATGCCTTTTTTTGTGTTTAAGGCGATTGTTATGAGGATAGGTGTGTGGAGTGTTGAAAGGTTCGAGTCAAAGCTTTTGTGGCTCATTTCTGATTGATTAATTCAATGCCAAAATCAAAGCTTTTAGGGCGTCTTTCAGAGGTGTGAGAGATGTGAATTTCTTCCTTTTCAGACTTGCTAAAATCTATGCTTAATCAAAAAAACACAACTAACTTTTCCGATTGATCCATAACTATTGCAATTGATCCAACTTTTGTAGGTGATCCGTAATAATGTTTCAACAAATAAAACAAAAAAAGCCACTCTTTTGGAGTGACTTTTTTTTGCTCTTCAGGTAGGACTTGAACCTACGACCCCCTGATTAACAGTCAGGTGCTCTAACCAACTGAGCTACTGAAGAAGGTTACTTTCCTTTGTTTATCGGCCTTTGCTGTGGTTGATGTCTCTCAGAAAAGTGATGCAAAGGTAAGGGGTTTTTTTGAAACCTGCAAATGTTTTGTCTCTTTTTTTGCAGAAAAATATGCCTTCTTTGTTTACGTCATTCTTTTTCAATATGTTAATTGGCTAATTTTTTTTCAAAAAATTATTGCTCACATTCGTTAGACTCAAAAATAGAGTCGGGATAAACCACATCCGTTAAATATAATCCGTGTGCATAGGCTGAAGATCCCGCTTTCCCTCTGTCTTTGGTCTCGATGATGGCTCTGAAATCATTTTCGGACAATTGGCCTCTTCCGACTTTTAGCAGCGTCCCTACAATCGCTCTGACCATGTTTCTGAGAAATCGGTTGGCTGTGATGGTAAATACCCATATATCTCCCCGTTTTGCCCAGTATGCCTGCGTGATGGTGCAATTGTTGGTCTTAACGTCTGTATGGAGCTTGCTGAAGCTGGTAAAGTCTATATATTCGGGTAATGCAGCCGCCGCTTTATTCATGGCTTCAAAATCGAGCGGACTATGCACGCGAGCTGCTGATTCGAGATGGAACGGATTTTTCTCCGGTGTTACCCAGTATTCGTACGTGCGGTTTATGGCGTCAAAGCGGGCATGCGCTCCCGGCTTTACCTCTTTCAGATCCCATACGGCAATATCGTTGGGGAGGACTCCATTTAGCTTCTTAAGAAACAATTCCGGCTGTTCAATCTCTTCAGCGTCGAAATGGGCTACCATGGTACGTGCATGAACACCGGCATCCGTACGACCTGCTCCAATAACGTCGGTATGTACCCGCATTAGCAGCGAAATTGCATCCTGTAGCTTTTCCTGTACAGATACCCCATTGGGCTGTATCTGCCAGCCGTGGTAGTGTGTGCCGTTATATGACAACCAAATAAAATACCTTCTTTTCACGGATAATTAACGTGCTGGAATTTGCAATTGCTGACCGATATTAACTTCACCAGAGGTGATCTCATTCGCGGCTTTTAGATCGTCAACAGACACGTTGTGAGCTTTAGCGATAGAGAAGAGAGTATCGCCTGGTTTCACAATATATTTGATGTGCTTTGTCGCGCTTACAGTCTTAATTTCTGCTTTTTTGACTACGTTGGTAGTGTCGGACATAAGGCTTAAAACCTGATTCTCTTTTACATCCGTGCTGTTCAGATGATTGTATTCTTTTAACTGGTCAACCGTGAGACTTGTTTCTTTTGCAATGGTAAAGAGTGTTTCACCCTTTGAAACGGTATGGCTTGTTTTTACCGGTTTTGAAGGGACTGCGGGTGTTGTGTACGGTTCTTCTGCAACTACGGTTTCCTTAGTGGTTTTCCCTTTTGTTGCTGGTCTTTTCTTTTTCGCGTTTACAACAACATACTCTTTTCTTACAGTCTCAATGGTCAGTTTCTGCCCCGGAGTTACCTTGTTTTTCTTTTTGGATATTCCGTTCCAGCTTTTTATCTGAGCCGGAGTTACCTGGTAGAGTTCTGCTATCGACTCAAGTGTTTCTCCGTCTTGTATAACGTGAGTTTTATTGACTTTATAACTGGTAGTCAGAGTGTCGATTTTATCGGTCGGTTGCGTGTTGAGAACGACGGGTTTTACATCATCTTTCTGAACAGGAGCGACCTCCGGTTGTTGAGTTTTTGGCTCATTTTGTACCACTTCTTTTGTTTTTGAACCCGGAGTCGTTGGATCAAGAGAGAGTACGTCTCCTTCATGAACCTGATTGTCTGTGAGATTGTTCAATTCTTTGATCTTGAGTGCTGATATGTGGTGCGACTTGGCTATAGAATAGAGTGTCTCTCCTTTTTCTACAATATGAGTCTTTTCTGCCGGGTTTTCTTTTTGAACGATAGGCGTCTCTGTTTCAGTTCTTGCTTTGGCTTCTCTTACAGGCACTTCTTTTTCTGTCATCTGAACAGTAAGATAAGTCCCCGGTTTTACTTTGTTTTTAGAAAGACCGTTCCATTTTTTGAGTTGCGATACAGAAACGCCGAATTTATCTGCAATTCCGGATAAGGTTTCACCCTTTCGCACTTTGTGCGATTTGCGTGATGTGACGGTTTTTGTAGCTTGTTCTTCTTCGTTTGCGGTCTCTTTTTTAGAGGCTTTAGGAGCTGTCTCGGCTTTGGCTTCTTTTGCAGGTACTTCTTTTTCTGTCATCTGAACAGTCAGGTAAGTTCCCGGCTTTACTTTGTTTTTAGAAAGACCGTTCCATTTTTTGAGTTGCGATACAGAAACACCGAATTTATCTGCAATTCCGGATAATGTATCCCCCTTGCGTACTTTATAGGTTTTGCGTGAAGTCGCCGTTTTTGAAGTTTGTTCTTCTTCTTTTACAATCTCTTTCTTAGATGCTTTAGGAGTAGTTTCAGCTTTGGCTTCTTTTGCAGGTACTTCTTTTTCTGTTATCTGAACAGTCAGGTAAGTTTCCGGCTTGACTTTGTTTTTAGAAAGACCGTTCCATTTTTTGAGTTGAGAAACAGAAACACCGAATTTGTCTGCAATGCCAGATAATGTGTCACCCTTGCGTACCTTGTATGTTTTGCGTGAAGTTGCCGTTTTTGAAGCTTGTTCTTCTTTATTTACAGTCTCTTTTTTAGAGGCTTTAGATGCTGATTCAGTTTTGGCTTCTTTTACGGGGACTTCTTTTTCTGTCATCTGAACAGTCAGGTAAGTCCCCGGCTTTACTTTGTTTTTAGAAAGACCGTTCCATTTTTTGAGTTGTGAAACAGAAACTCCGAATTTGTCTGCAATGCCAGACAAAGTCTCACCTTTACGCACTTTATGTGTTTTACGTGAAGTCGCCGTTTTCGTAGCTTGTTCCTCTTCATTTACGGTCTCTTTTTTAGAGGCCCTAGAAGCAATTTCGACTTTAGACTCTTTTACGGGCACTTCCTTTTCAATTTCTTGCACAGTCAATGTTGCACCCGGTTTGAGCTTGTTGCCCGATAATCCGTTCAGTCGTTTGATTTTTGCTGTAGTGGTGTGATATTTTTCGGCGATTTCAGACAAAGTTTCACCCTTTTTGATTTTGTGGGTTTGTCGTGAAGTAACCGTTTTTGTAGCTACATTTTCCTGCGGTTCGTTCTCGTTTTTGGCAGAAAATGATCCCCCTGGAATTTGAAGTTTATCTCCCGGTTTAATTTTTTCGCCGTTGTGAGAATTGGCTTTGATCAGTTCGTATTCAGAAACATGATATTTCTTTGCGATAGTATAAAACGATTCACCTTTTTTGACAGTATGGGTCTTGCCCTCAGAGGTGATCTGTTCTTTAACGTGTTTTTTATCCGTGTTAGTTGCAAATTCTTTGTTGGAGGTTTTTTGTGCCGACTGAATCGAGAGTTTTTGTCCCGGTTTTAATTTTGTCCCGTTAATGTTATTCCATTCTTTCAGTTGCTCTTCCGAAACGTTGTATTTTTGAGCAATTGTATATAACGATTCACCTTTTCGTACTTTGTGGGTTTTGCCAGTAGAGGCATACAGTACGTCGTTGTCAAAATCAGAAAACGATTTAACCTGAACGGGATCAAACTTGTATAGTTTTTTGTCTGCAATTACAGAACAGCCAGTAACGTATCGTTTTGCATAATAACCTGAGTTGCTATTGTCTATGCGGACGCCGCCACCATTTGCAGAGTGAATAAAATTGAAGCTTCCGTCAGCATTGTGATCCAGAAAGATACCGACATGACCAATGCGTGATTTTTTGTTGTTGTGTCCTTTGAAAAATACCAGATCTCCTTTTTTGAGGTTATCTATATCCACTTCTTGTCCATTTGCTATCTGTGAGCCGGAAGATGATTTGAGGGACATGCCGAACTTGCCGTATACATAGCTTGTGTAGCCGGAACAGTCAAAGCCACTCGGGCCTTTGGAGCCGGAACGGTATGGTGTATTGATCAGCGTTTTAGCATAATGTACCAACGAATCGCGCAGAGTGACGGATGTGGACGATTTTCCTTTGGCAGAAAGTGAAACAGCATTTATTGAGATGAGTAATAGAAAGACTAAATAGCGCATTGGGTCAGATGGTTTTTAGCAACTTGCAAAAAGTCGCGTATGAGTTTGAAATTACTTTTTAGGGTAACCGATAGTTTGAGCCAGCGTAATCATCTGGTCATCGGTCAGGGTCATTATCTTTGCCAGTTTTTCTTTGACAATGCTTGCGCGCACAACTGTTGAAAGTCCTTCTGACGCGCAGAACAAATAGATATTTTGTGAAATGAAACCGCTGTTAGCATAAGTTGCTTCAGTCAGTCCGCTTTCACTTTTTGAGTTGATCTTAGATTTATTGCACACAAATACAATATTTACAGGAGCTTCGCCTACAAAGGGTTGCATGCCTGTGTCTTTGCGATAATCTCCGGCTGTAATAAGTACAAGATTATTTTTAGCCGCATCATGTCTGTAAATTCCTTCTTTTGTAACAACATACAAATCTATTTCCTGACGGTCCATAGAAGAAGGAGCAGTTCTCTTCTTTTCCCGGTTAAAACCCCATGCTGCCCACAACAAGTTGGAAAGCGTTTGGTTTGAAATATTTTTTTCAGAATCAAACTGACGGGCAGACTGACGCATGTTTAATACGTCCATCAACGGTTTACCACCTGTACGAACAGGTTGTGGAAGTTGAATATTTTGGGCTGACAACAAAGAGCACGAACACGCAAAGACAGCAGATAATAGCAGTGTTTTCATTTTTGGCAGTAGTTAGTTTTTGGTTAAACGAACCGTCCGTATCATTGGTTTACGGAGGTAAATACAGTCTTGTCTGTTAGACGTAAGAGTAATCGTTTTAGTAAAAAAACGACTGAGGGCTCCCTGTTTTGGAAAAATGATGCAACAAATATAATAGTTTTTTCTTGCCCACCTATAGTTTGGACAGTGAGTACGGGGTAGATTTAATTTTTTTTGGCGAACACCCGTATGCTTTTTTAAATGCTGTACTAAAATGTTGAAGAGAGGAAAAACCGAGTTCAAAAGCAATCTGAGTCATGTTTTTTTCGCCTAAAGAAATCATTTGTACAGCTTTTTCAAGACGAAAACTGTTCAGATAGCTGTAAATTGTATTGCCAAAGAGCTCTTTGAACCCGTTTTTGAGTTTGAAGCTGTTTATTCCTGCAATTTTTGCAAGTTCGTCTATTGTCGGGGGCATTGTCAGGTGATCCAACAGGTACTGGCGGGCGAACAATAACCGGCCTTTGTCGTAATCGTTGTGACAAAACCTGGTTTTTGAAATTTGAGGCTTTTGGAGACAAAGAATACAAAGCTCGTTCGATTCGAAAATTGATAGAGTAGCTTGCTTTTTAGCCCAGAAAGTCAGAAGTTGTTCAATGCTTTCTGCATCCAGTTTGCTGTCATTCAAAGAGTAAGTTTGGTTGTTGATTGTGATTGTCATTGTGTTTTCAGAATATTTGAGCGATGCAGAATATAAAATAATATTCTGCAAATATAAAAACAAATTCTTTATATATAAATGAACATCATATATGCTGGTTTATCTTTGTCGTATTAACACATATAGCTAAGGATCCAATACCAAAATTCTATTGAGATGGTAACATTTAAAAAACTCAGAAGAATCTTTAATGAAAAAGGCAGCGGAAATGTTGTCAGTAAAACTATAGTGGTTAGTCCGTTTCTGCAACTTCATCTTTGTACGCAATGTAATGTTGAAATCGTTCAGTCGGACGAAGAAAAAGTGGTGATTGAAATGGACGACAACCTGATTGAGGGTGTGCGGGTGGATAATTCCATCAAAACGCTTTTCGTAACTCAGGATCTTCGCCAAAAAATTCCCCTTTTTACTTACGGCAAAATCACCATTTATTGCTATGCGCTCGAAGCGCTTTATGTGACTTCACATGCAGATATTAAAACGGTGAAACCTCTCGAATCCAAATATGCCATGGTAATCAAGACGGTTTCTCACGGAGATGTGTTTCTTGAACTAAAAGCTCCTTCCGTTAAAGTAATGTCTACAAATCATGGAGATTTTACACTGAAATGCGAAACCAACGATTTAGTCATTAACAATGCCAGCAAAGGCGACCTGAACCTTGACCTGAAAGGCGCTGCCGTGGAAATTAACCACAAAGGAAGAGGCGATATGGTTCTGGCCGGTTCGTGCGATTCTTTGTCTATCTGCAATGAAGGACATGGCGATATTTCCGGGACTGATCTTGTGTCCAGAGATGTTAATGTGAAAAGTATCGGACATGGCGATACGACGGTATTTGCTTCGCATACCATTAAAATTCAGAATCTTGGACATGGTGATGTTGCCTATTGCGGCGATGGACAATTAGAGGACTTGTCTCATACCGGGCACGGGAAAGTTCAGCATAAGGGATAATTCACTGTTAGTTTATAAAGCAAAAAGCTCCGTGACAACTATTTGTTACGGAGCTTTTTGTTTTATACAGTACTTCCTATTTATTCTGCCCTAACAATGGCTGCCCAGCCTCCGCCTTCGGCCAAATGCACTGCCAGATGCGACTGGTCGGAGATATTCAGAAATTCTCGTTTATAGTCGTTGCCGTTATTGTTGGCATTGATTCCGTCTTTGAATACTTCGGCTTTCCATTTTCCCGGGCCGAGGAATGAAAAATCGATGGTGATGTCGCGTTTATCCCAATTGTTGATGGCTCCCACATACCAGTTGTTACCTTTCTTGCGGGCGACGACCGAATAGTTTCCAACTTCTCCGTCGAGAGCAAGAGTTTGATCGAAGGTAGTCGGTATCTGCGAAATGAATTTGGTACATTCCTGCTCTTTCTCGTAGTTGCTGGGGCTATCGGCCAGCATGCAGAGCGGTGCTTCAAACACAACGTACAAGCCGAGCTGATGGCAACGGGTGCCCTGACTCATGGGTTGTCCGACGATTGGGCGGAAGCTGTCTTTGGATGCGTTGCGCATTGCTCCGGGGGTGTAATCGAGCGGACCGGCCAACATGCGGATATATGAAATCAACACGTCATTTTGAGGCATGTCGGGATTGTTCCATTTGAGTTGTTCCATGCCATACACACCTTCAAAGTTGATCACATTCGGATAGGTTCGTTGCAATCCGGTAGGTTTATAAGCCCCGTGAAAATCAATCAGCATGTGATGTTGAGCTCCCATTTGTGCCACTTTGTAATAGAAGTTTACCACCTTTTGATCGTCACGATCCATAAAGTCGATCTTGAATCCTTTGACACCCATTTTGGCATAGTGTTCGAACACCTGCTCCATATTTTGGCTCAGAGGAACCCAGCCGCACCAAAGGATAATTCCTACATTTTTAGATTTTGCATAATCAATAATGGCCTGCAGGTCAATCTCCGGGATGGTGTTAATAAGCTGGTCTTTGGCTGCCCATCCTTCGTCGAGTAATACGTATGAAATGTTGTATTTGGCTGCGAAATCAACATAGTATTTATAGGTCTCAGTGTTGATTCCGGCTTTGAAATCGACTCCTTCAAGATTCCAGTTGTTCCACCAGTCCCACGCTAATTGTCCCGGTTTGATCCATTCGGTGTCCTGTACACGGGAAGGCGTTGCCAGTTTATAAACCATATCGTTGTTCAGTAAATCCTTGTCTTCTTTGGAAATAATCAGCGCACGCCAGGGGAGAGCACGATTACCTTTCGTTTTGGCAATAAAATCGCCGCCTTTAGCTACCAACGATTGAATGTTGTTGTATCCGCCCTGTTTTTCTTCAAGAGGGAAAGGTGCAAAATCGCTTACAAATCCTTGTTTGGTTGATTTATTCAGGCGAAGGAACATGCCCGGATAATCTTCAAGATCGGCTTCTGTGATAGCACATTTCATCTTGTTTTTCAATTCAATCAGAATGGGTGTATAAGTGGGTTTGTCTTCCATTTGGTTGATGTTGAAATGCTTGTATGTGTTTTCGAACGAACATTGATACACATTGTTTGCCCCCGAATTAGCATACGGGATATAAGCCGCATAGTTGGCGTCAAAGTTGAATCGGGCATCCTCGTTACTCACAACTACCTCTCCCGGGCGGTTAAGCACCCAACGATATGCCACACCATCGTTATAGGCTCTGAAAATCAGTGAGTAATTATCTTTGAAAGTAATAGTCAGTTCGTTGTAGTTGTCGGTTATCTCTTTCTTTTTATAAACAGGCGCTGAGATAATGTTGTTGACGGTGGTTATTTTACTTGCCTTTACTGAAGGATTGACTCCCAAAGGAGCTGCTCCCTGCAGCGTGAGTGAAATAACAGATGGCATGATAACCGTCTGCTTATTGCAGTCGACAGCCCAGGAAATAGTTTTGTCTACATTGACTTTCAGAGAAATGGACTTATCCGGTGATTGTACTGCAAATTCTTTTGCCGAAACTGTTGTTACACAGGTAGCAGAGATCAGCAGCGTAAATAAAAAAGAGAAAGGTTTCATTCAGCGTTTGTTATAGTGGTTAGCAGGTTATTTTATTGCATATTGTTTGTTGTCGGCTTCGCTTACGAGATTCATGAATTCCTTGAATTTTGGATATTCGGCAATCGATACCGTTTCTGTCTTTCTCATAAAAGTGCGGTGTGTGATAACTGTTCCTGCCGTTTTTGTATTGTAGGTAAGGCTATAGCTGGCATTGGCGCATTCGAGGTTTACGTTCGCAGGAATTTCAACGAATTTCTTTCCCTGCGGCAATTTGATGGTAAGTGTTTCCGTGGTAATATCTTCCATATGATATTGCCAGAGTTCCATCGGATATTTGCGGGTATCTTCGGCAACCATTTCCAGAGAACTGATTTTGTCTGTCCATGGTAATTGCATGATTTTCATTCCGGCAACATCTTGCAAGCTGTTTTTTATTTCTATGTTGCAGTCATAGATGATACTGTCGTTCAGGTTTTCAAGGTTCTTGAATTTCGGATTGGTTACCTTGATGGGCACGCTAAAATCGGAAGCTACCGACTGAGTGATTTTCTTTAGCTGTTCCTCTGCTCCAAGATCACGGTAGGCATCTCTGAGGTAAGAAGCGTCAGCCGCATAATGTACCGAATGGCGCTGTACCTGCATGTCTTTATTTACCAGCATTATTGCGTTGTTGCGATTGATCCGGTTCTTAGGACGGAATTGCATTTCCATCGACATTAATTTATCGCCGAAAGATTCAGTGTCATAAGGGATCGGCAATATGTTCGAATTCAGATCGACCGTCAAAGCGGCTTTGAACGGAAGTTTGTTGTCTGTGAGTTCCAGATAATACACTTTGTTGTCGATGTCCAGTCGGGCAATGCAGTGATTAAAGTCGATCGTCGGAAGTACCAGTCGGTTGTATCCGTTATCGCGAGTGGAGATCAGTACCAGATTCGCCTTGATTCCGCTTTCACGGCAAAGAGACACAAACAGCGTTGCCACATCTTTGCAATCTCCCAAACGGGTTGTAATGGTACGTGAAGCTTTTTGCGGTACGTAGTTGCTGTGCAGAAAAGCCACATTGGAATAGGAGATGTTTTCCAGAATGTAGTTGTAGAAAATGCGTGCTTTTTCCATTGCACTTGCATTCTCTTTCCCTTTCAGTAACTGGCTGATGGTCTGTTTGAGCACAAAATCAGATTTGAGTTTGTTTGTTGTCAGGTCTTTGTACCAATGGCTGATGTATTTCCAGTCGGGAATGCTGCTGATAGAGAGGGTAGGAGCCACGTCCACCAGTTCGCTCATGTACGGTTCGCTTTTGATGGCCGGCATGTTGTGCGATTCCCACTGATACAGTTTCATATCTTCCACATCGCTGATGGCAGGCTTAATGTCGCCGTTCGTTACGAGCGATTTGAACTCTTTGTTTTGGGGAACAAGAATGCTATAGCGATTCAGTAACGAAGGAATGCTATACTGCATGAGGAACTGATCGTAGAAATGCTTGGCTATTTCGCCGGTAGAGAAGTCCTGTACGCGATAATCCAAATGAAGTACGTCGTTCACTTCCAGATTGGTAAACACAATGTGGTCGTTGTCTTCATTTGTTTCGGCTTTCACTTTGTTGCCTCCGGCTTTGATTACTTCCGCTTTGTCGAGCAACAGCTTTTGAGTGTTGCTATTATAGCCGATGGAATATTCTTTCCATGTTTCTATTCCCGCCTGATTCAGGATTTTAATGGCAATGTCGTAGTGATATTCTTTTGCTCCTTCAGGGTACACTACCAGTTGCTGGTCGTTGAGCAGGATGGCAGAGTTATCTTCAGGATACTCTTTTGAAGAAGGTGCTTTGGCGATGATTTCGGTCAGGTCGTTCTTCGGAAAGAGTTCGCCAACCTCTTTTTTGTTTTCCAGTAATCGCAACTGAGCTCTTGAATCGTAAGATGTCGGGCCATAATAGATCGACTTGCGAAAGCTTTCTTTGGCCAGCTCCGGCTGATTCAGGTTTTTGTAGATGTAGCCGCGATAATTGAATACTCCAGGCAGATATGGAGCCAGTTGAAGCATGCGGTCTGTTACTTCCAGTGCATCTTTGTAACGTTGCATTTTGAAATAGACCCCGGCAAGATTATCGAGATAGCCAATGGCATAGGGCATGTGGTCGATGCGCTGGCGCAAAACAGTCAGGCTTTTTTCCTGATTGCCCTGATCGGCATAGATTTTCGCAAGCGTTTCCATTGCTTTGCCGTTGAAATAGTTGTTGCAATAATCTTCCACAATGGAGGTGGCAGCTTTTGAATTTTGCGACACGTTATTTTCAATGACATAACGAAGATTCATGTAATCAGCATTATCGGGATATTTTTTATAAAGCGTTTTCGACATCTCAATTACGTCTTGTGTCCGCTTTTGCTGCGAAGCAATATTCAGTTCCCAGGCTTCGGTGGTCGAATTGCTTCCGTACAGATCTTTTGCCTTCTGACAAATAGCAAGGGCATCATTATATTTTTCCGATTTAAAAGCATCGTTTACAGCCTCGCTCAATGCGGTAAATGAGTTGGAATCATCCTGTTTGATTTTTTCCATCTCCTTGCCATAATCTGTCTGATTTTTAGCACGGGTATATGCTTCTGCAAGGCGATAGGCAATCAGCGACGATTTGGGGTATTTTTCTTCGAGTTGTTTCAGTATGGCTGTTGCTTCGTATGCTTTGTCGTTGCGCAGATAAGTTTCGGCAAGGGTAATGTAATTCAATGCGTTGTCCGGATCTGCCTTGATTTTCGCTTTCAGTGTTTCTTCAGCAAAGAAGGGCAAAGGATCGGAAATGCTTCCTGATGAAGGTTTCGTATAGTCGGCATATTGAGCAACATCGGTTAAGCCTGCTATCGGAAGAGCATTGGCATCAGTGATGCGTAGCAAAAAGTTGGCGGCTTCAATTTCACTTTGTCCGATTTGCACCAAAATACGGTTCACGCCCTGATTCAGTTTTACCTTGTAGGCATAAATGTCCAGATCGCAGTTCCGTTCTTCCGGCACGGAGGCAACCGGAGCGTCATTTACCCATATTTTCAGAGATCCGGATGTGCCTGTTCGCAGGTACACCTCCTGTGCTACAGGGTTGGTAACGAACGACTGGGCATACATTACAGTGTTGTTCAATTGGAAATAGTAGTCGAAGTAAAACCATCTGTCAGGCTTGTTGTACGAAGGTGTGTACCAATGTATATCAGCATCCACACGGTTTTTGAGAATATCTTCTGTTTTTGGTTTGGTAACAGCCCCCCAGTCTTTGTTGAAGCCGCTTCCGGAGGTGTTGTCGAATGTTCCCAACACCTGCCAATGATCTATCGTTCCTATTTTGTCGAACAATTCCTGTGCTTTTTTTGTCTTGTTGCAGGCAAAATAGTGCTGTCCGAGCTGGTGATATATCATTGCCTTGAGTGTTCCGTTCATTTTAGGATCAGCTATAATCTTTTCAAGGAAATCGACCCGTGAAGGTTGAAGTATATTGCTCGATTCATACAGAAATGGCATCGACGAGAAACCATAAAAGTAAGCGTAAGGATCGGAGCTTGTCTCGTAGAACTTACGGAAGGTATCAAATGCATTATCGTTTTTCATCTCCTGCCAGTCAAGCAGGGCAAGACTTAGAAGCGCATCTGCTTTCGAAGAAGGATTCTCCAATGCCAGCGTGAAGAAGCGCCGGGCTTCGCTACGATTGTTATTTCCAAAGGCTTCCCATCCTTTTTGATAATTGCCGGCTACTGCGGCGAAAGAATTTTGGCTCAGCAAAGTGCCGAAAAGAACCAGACAAAGAAAAATCTTTTGCTTCATGAATGTCGGTGTTGAACGTTGATATTTAGATTTTTGTGCGGATATTTTGAATTATTCTATCTTATACAAAGATGAAAATAATATTTTGGTTTTCAAATTAGTTATGTAAAAAAACAGACATTTTGATGAAATAAAAAAATATGCTTAAAAATATAAATATCAGAGGGTTTTATCATAAATTGTGCATTTAAGACTTTGCAAAAAATAGACACTCAATTTGTAAGAAATGCCACGTCAGATTAGGATCGGCCTTGTCCGGAGAGCCAAAAAACAAGAGAGGCAAGCGTAAAATTGTCCATTGTGTGAAGCTCCTGACAAAAGGAAGGAGCAAGTTTGGACAATTTAGCTGACGAACGCCGGTTTTTTGAGCGAAGCGGGCATAGCCTTGACTTTTTTGCTTCCTTTTTGTGGCAAGACAAAAAGGAAGTCGGGGTCACAGGGGCGGAAGCCCCTTGTCTAATTCTTAAATGCGTAATCTCCGCGCGTTTTACATTGGTGTATCTCCACTTTAATCAACAAAAAAAGCGCCGGAGAGAATCATCTTCCGGCGCTTACTTTGTCTGTTTCGAAAATTATCCTTTAATCATTGTCAGCAGCATTTTGAATGCTTCCACAGCTGTCAATGCATGGGAATGATTAGCTGGCATGATAATGCATTCGCCTTTTGTGACCCGGTGAGGATTGCCATCGATACTGATTTCTACTTCTCCGTCGAGGACTTGAACAATTGCATCAAAAGGAGCGGTATGTTCAGTGAGACCCTGGCCTTTGTCAAACGAAAAGAGAGTGACATTGCCTGCTGCACTTTTAATAATTTGTTTGCTTACAACGCCGCCTGCGGTATATTCCACAGAGTTTTCCAGAGGAAAGACAACGGCTTTTTCAAAAGGGGTATTCATTGTGTTATTGTTTTATGATTGATACAGTTAATTGTTATTTGACATTACAAAGATACTACCGGAAATGGCCATAAAACTGTAATCAATATTACACAAGTGACTGAAAATTAAAAATGCCGTCAATCAATTTGATGGCATTTCTGAATGCGTTATAGCTGAAGCTTAGAAATTACTGTACTTTTACGTCTATTTTCCCTTTTATGTCGCGCGACGAGCTGCCTACCAATAATTGGTAAGCGCCTTTTTCGACATTCCATCCGTGTAGAGCTTCGTCATAAAAAGCAAAACTGCTAATCGGAATTTCCATCGTCACAGTCTGGCTTTCGCCGGCTTTGAGAAATACTTTCTGGAATGCTTTCAACTCTTTCGAAGCACGAGTCACTGTCGATTTAGGCTTGCTTACATATAACTGAGCGGTTTCTGCACCATCCGTCTTCCCGCTATTAGTGAGTGTGAAGCTTACTTTGATCGTGCCGTCCTGTGTTACTTCTGCTTTATCAGCAGTAGGTTTGGAATAAGCAAAAGTGGTATAACTCAAACCATAACCGAAGGGAAATAGCGGTGCAATGTTTTTCGTGTCAAACCAACGGTAGCCCACCAGAATGTCTTCCTTGTAAAGCTCGTTGATGCTGTCGCCGGGGTAGGAGAGCTTGCCGAAAGAATGAGCAGCATTGTCTTCCAGTTTTTTCGGGAAAGAGAATGGCAATTTACCCGATGGATTTACTTTCCCGGAGATGACATTTGCCAAAGCATTACCGGCTTCGGAACCCAGATACCATCCTTGCATAATGGCAGGAACTTTATCAACCCATGGCATTGCCACTGCGTTTCCGCTCAGCAGTACTACGGCTGTGTTTTTGTTGGCTTTAACTAATGCGTCGATTAGTTTGTCCTGACCGAAAGGTAGATCTAACGATTTGCGGTCACCTCCTTCACAATCCTGAAAATGGTTTTTGTTGAGTCCTCCGATGAAAAGTACAACATCTGCACTTTTGGCAACTTCCACAGCTGCTGCCACAAGCGAGTCGGTATTGAGTTTCGATTTCATTTCCCGTCCATACATTGACGGACCGGAAGCATATCCTATGCTGTAAACAATGTGATCTTTGCCATACGCAGCGGTTAAACCAGCTAACGGAGATACTTCGTAGGATACTTTCAGTGATGAAGAACCGCCACCAATCACAAGGCTGCGCGTTGCATTTTCACCAATAATGGCAATTTTATTGTATTTGCCTGTCAGAGGGAAAAATTGCTTGTCGTTTTTCAATAATACAATACCTTCTTCTGCAATTTTGCGTCCGGCTTCACTGTGTTCAGGAGAAACGAAACTGCCGAAAGGACGGTTTTCGCTCATGGTGGTACGGAAGACTAATCGAAGAATCCGACGGGCTTTATCATTGAGCAGAGCCATGTCGTATTTGCCCTCTTTAATTCCTTTCAGGAAGGGATCGGCTAAGTAATAAGAAGAATAGGAGAATTTTCCTTTGGTCGTTAAACCATTGGTATAAGTTCCCATTTCAATGTCAAGTCCGTTTTTGACGGCCTGGTCGGTATTATGTGTTCCGCCCCAGTCACTGATTACTACACCGTCAAATTTCCAGTCCTGTTTCAGAATCTTGTTCAAAAGCAGGTCGTTATGGCAGCAGTGTTCGCCTCTGAACTGGTTATAGGAGCCCATGATCGACCAGGCTTTACCTTCCTGTACGGCAGCTTTGAATGCCGGAAGATAAATTTCGTACAACGCACGATCGCTAACATTAACATTGATATGTCCGCGCCATTCTTCCTGATTGTTCAGCGCAAAGTGTTTGACACATGCAGCGACGCCGATGGACTGTACGCCCTGAATATAAGGAACTACCATGCGTGATGAGAGATAAGGGTCTTCTCCCATGTATTCGAAATTTCTACCGTTTAACGGGGTGCGATAGATATTCACACCGGGGCCAAGCAAAACGGTTTTATTCCGGTAACGCGCTTCTTCCCCGATCGATTTGCCATAAAGCAAAGAAAGACCGGGATTGAATGTGGCGGCCAGACAGGTAAGCGCCGGGAACGCAGTACAGGAGTCGTTGGTCCAGTGTGCTCCATCCCATTCATCCCAGAAAACTTCTTCGCGAATGCCGTGAGGTCCGTCATCGGTCCATACTTCGGGAATGCCCAAGCGGGGAACTCCTTTTGAGCTGAACTTGGATTGTGCATGACACAATGCTACCTTTTCTTCGGTAGTCATCAGCGAAAGAGCGTTTTCTACCCGTTCTTCGATGGGTTTGGTAACATCAAGGTAAGCAGGTGTTTTTTGTTGCGCAGAAACCATCAGAGAGGCTCCGAGTGCAATTGTGACGAGAATAGATTTCATCTGGTTCTAATTTGTTTTTAAAGGTCAGATAGAACTTCATGACAAAATATGATCATTCCTTTGTGTGTTAAAAGCAATAGATTTTGTCATGGACGTTTCATGAATTAATATGAGAATTTGAAGTTGAATATTTTTGTTGTTAAATGGTGACGGTTGTGTGTCTGTTATTTTAAGTAGCTGTCCCAAACCTTTGTTTCATCAGCATTGACAGATAACTTTTGATTTCCGCAACGAACGGTGAAACTTCCGGCTTCTAAACGCCATTTGTTGTCGAGTCCTACAAAAGCCAGTTCGGATGCAGGTACCTTCAGCGTGATCGTTTTTGTTTCTCCCGCAAGCAGACTTACTTTTTCGAATGCACGCAGGCGTTTGTTGTCTGGTGTAAGTGATGCCACATCGTCGGAAACAAATAACAATACTGCCTCTTTACCAGCAATTTTACCTGTATTTTTCACTGTAACGGTAAATTCAAGTTCATCGTTTGCGTTGAAGTGTGTTTTGTTGACTTTCAGGTTTGCATATTCAAAAGAGGTATAACTCAACCCAAAGCCGAACGGATATTGTACAGCATTGTTGGCATCGTAGTTATAGGCTCCTTCCATAACTTCCCGGTTTTCTGACGGTTTATAGTCGTAATTAGTCAACAGATTGGTATATTTCGGATAAGTGTAGGGCAGTTTTCCCGAAGGATTCACATCGCCATACAGGATATCGGCCAACGACAGACTACCGTAGCTGCCGGGTAGATAGGTGTGAACAACGGCATTTGCAAGTGGTTCGATATTGGAGAATACTCGTGGGCGACCTTCGTTGAGTACCAAAACGATTGGTTTGCCTGTTTTGGCAAGTTCGCTAATCAAAGCTTGTTGATTTTTCGACATCTCCAGAGACGTGAGATTACCCGGTGTTTCGCAGTAAGAATTTTCGCCGATACAAGCCACGATAACATCGCAACTTTTTGCGGCAGTGATAGCTTTGTCTATTTCGGGACTGTTTTCGTCGTAGTATTTACCTTTTTCATTGTAGGTTACGCCCGGTTCGTATACTACGTGATCTTTACCGGCTTTTTGCTGCAATGCCTCCAGAATGGTAGCACCCGCTTTTTCATGTTCCGGAGTTTTGTCTCCCTGCCAGTTACGGCTCCAACCCCCGTTCAGTCCACGCTTTGTGTTTGCATTCGGACCGGTCACCAGGATGCGGTAAGCCTTCTGCAGGGGCAACAAATAGTTTTTGTTTTTCAGTAAAGTAATGGCTTCGTCAGCAGCCGATTTGGCCAGTTGTTGACTTTGAGCTGATCCGAAATTAGTATAGTCGGTACTCTTCCATGTAGGTTTGTTGAACAAACCTAAACGGTATTTCATCCGCAGAATACGACGGACGGCATCGTCGATGCGGCTCATCGAAACTTTGTTTTCTTTCACCAGCGCCACCAAATCTTTGCAATAATTTTCGTCATACGGAATCATTGCCATATCCACACCGGCATTGATTGAGATCATAATCGCTTCTTTGTCGCTAGAGGCAATCCGGTCGCGTTTGTAGAGGTTGTTGATGTCCTGCCAGTCGGTTACCACCACACCGTCGAATTTTAGTTCGTCTTTCAGAATGTCGGTGAGAATGTGGTGGCTGGCATGAACCGGCTCGCCGTTGATGATGGCAGAATTTACCATCACCGACAATGCGCCGGCTTTAATTGTAGCAGCATACGGTTTAAGATGGCGTTCGCGCAGTTCGTTTTCCGGAATCATAGCGGGAGTACGATCCTGACCGCTTGTCGGTACACCGTAGCCCATGAAATGCTTCAAACAGGCGGCCACATTGTACATTCCAACACGATTAGGGTCGTTGCCCTGATAGCCTTTTATGCAGGCAACACCAAGTTCGGAAGTGAGAAAAGGATCTTCCCCGTAGGTTTCCCAAATGCGCGACCAGTTGGGATTGCGCCCCATGTCGAGTACCGGCGAGAAGTTCCATGGAGTGATACTGGCACGAACTTCGTAAGCGCTCACTTTTGCTCCTTCGTACACCAACTGGCGGTTGAATGTGGCTGCCATGGCGATTTCCTGAGGAAACAGTACCGAACCTTCCGTATAGTTGGCTCCGTGAATAGCATCCACGCCGAAAATCATAGGAATGCCATTGGATTTTAATGCAATTTCCTGCAATTGATTGTTCAGTTTATCCCATGTTGCTGTAGTTTGTGCAATGCCGGCCGGTGTATTCAGTAACGAACCGGCTTTCAGGTCTCCCAGAAGGTGTGTTGCTTTGTCGACATCCACTTCGACAGGAAAATCGGGAACTCCCGGTATTTTGCTTTTCAATACGGCATCAACACTGAATTGAGCCATTTGTCCTACTTTTTGTTCCAATGTCATCTTCGACATTATTTTCGAAATTTGAGCTTCGTAAGGCGAAACCTCTTTGACAGGAATAAAGCTCAATGATATTGCTCCGAAGATAAAAATGCTGGCACTGAGTAGTAAATTTTTGTGTCTCATTTGTTTTGTGTTTTCTGAATTAGTTTCATTGGTTCTGTTTGCAGATTCTTGCTGAAAATCGGGTACAAAAATATCAGAATATATCTATCAACAGAAATGAAACCCCTCTATTAATACTCTACAAGAGGTGTTGAAAGAGAATAAATGTGGTTGGTTTTCAATGAATTTGTAACTTGATGGTGTCCTACATAAAGATTAGAGCAAATAACACTAGGTAATGTTGTTTGCACAAAGTACATCCATATCAATAGAAAAACAGCTTTGCTTAAATATACCACGCGGAGGTTGGTTTCTCGTCGAGTATTTTTAGCTTTAGCCATACATCTGTTGGCTTCACTGATCTCTTATTGATATGGATGCTCTACGACCTAATCTTATTTTGGCTTTATGTTTCTTTCTGGTTTCCCCGCATAGAGAAACCGGAAAGAAATTAGTATTACAGCGTCACTTCTACTTTACAGATTTTGCCTGCCGGCATCTCAGGGATAGTATTTCCGGAAACGGCCTTCCCGTCGATAACAAGTGATTTCACGCCTTTCATACTTCCATTCGAATTTTTTACCGTGATTTCGTAGGTTGCACCGCGGAACTGACGGGTGACGCTGTATTCTTTCCAATCGGCAGGGATACACGGATCGATGCGCAGGCCGTCGTAAGTTGGTTGAATACCGAGAATGTATTGCGAAATGGCGTAGAAATTCCATGCTGCCGTACCTGTAAGCCACGAGTTTTTGGCTTCGCCGGGTTTGAAGGCATCTTTACCGGCTATCATCTGGGCATACACGTAAGGTTCTACTTTGTGAAGTTCGCTGATATGCTCGGTGTATGAAGGACATATCTTGCGGAAGTATTCCCACGCACGGTCACCACGCCCTTGTACTGTTTCGCCAATGATAATCCATGGATTGTTGTGGCAGAAAATACCGGCATTTTCTTTGTAACCTTCCGGATAACTGGAAATTTCGCCGTATTCGATATAATATTTGGTAAAAGCAGGATTGTTGAGCACAATACCGTGTTCGCAGTCCAATCGTTCTTTTACCGAGTCAAGTGCTTTGGCCACCATGCCTTCTTCCAACCCGATACCGGCCATGGTACACCATCCATTCGATTCGATAAAAATCTTTCCTTCTTCGTTTTCATTCGAACCTACTTTGTTCCCAAAATAGTCGTAAGCACGCAGGAACCATTCTCCATCCCAACCGTGTATTTTGATGGCTTCCACCATGGCATCGATATGCTGTTGAGCACGTGCGGCTTCTTCATTTTTGCCTATGACCTTACATAATTCCACGTAATCGCGACCATATACCACGAACAGTCCGGCAATCATCAGGCTCTGAGCCTGACTTCCTTCTGACTTGTTTTCGGTAGTCTGGAAGCTTTCGTTCGGATCGTTGGAAAAACAGTTGAGGTTCAAACAGTCGTTCCAGTCGGCACGACCGCTGAGTGGCAATCCGTGAGGTCCGAGATTATTCACCACGTGATCGAATGAAACGGTGAGGTGATGGAAAAGCGATACCTCCGAGCCGACTTCGTTATCGAACGGAACAGGCTCATCTAAAATGGTAAAATCACCCGATTCTTTGATATAAGCTGTTGTTCCCAGTATCAACCACATTGGGTCATCGTTGAACCCCTGACCGATTTCGTTGTTTCCTTTTTTTGTCAACGGTTGGTACTGATGGTAGCAACCGCCGTCGGGGAATTGTGTGGAAGCGATGTCGATGATGCGTTCGCGGGCGCGTTCGGGAATCTGGTGTACGAAGCCCACCAAATCCTGGTTGGAATCGCGGAATCCCATGCCACGGCCGATGCCGCTTTCGAAGAACGAAGCCGAGCGCGAGAAACAGAAGGTAATCATGCACTGGTATTGGTTCCAGATGTTGACCATACGATCCAGCTTTTCTTCGCCTGTTTTCACGGCAAAGACGTTCAGGAGATTATCCCAATAGGTTTTTAATTCAGCCAATGCAGCATCTACCTTTTCTGACGTATCGAAACGGGCAATGGTGGCTTTGGCTTTGGTTTTGTTGATAATATTTTTGCTCTCCCATTTTTCGTCCTGTGCATTTTCTACGTAGCCCAACACGAACACAAAATCTTTCGATTCACCCGGTTGCAAAGTTACTTCGATGTAGTGTGAGGCAATAGGCGACCAGCCGTGCGCTACCGAATTGCGAGGCGCGCCTTCAAGTACGGTTTGCGGTTCGTCGAATCCATTGTAAAGTCCGAAGAAAGTCTCACGATCGGTTTCGAAGCCATTCATAGGCACATTTACCGAGTAATAGGCAAAATGGTCGCGACGCTCTTTGTATTCGGTTTTGTGGTAAATCACCGAGTCTTCGATTTCCACTTCGCCGGTAGAGAAGTTACGCTGGAAGTTTTCCATGTCGGTAGCCGCATTCCAAAGACACCATTCTACGAAGGAGAACACTTTTAACGTTTTTACTTCCGAAGTGGTGTTGCGCAGATTGAGTTTTTGTACTTCTGCCCAGGTTTTTAGCGGCACAAAAGAAAGCACTTCTGCTTCCACTCCGTTTTTTACCCCTTTGATGGTGGTATAATTCATCCCGTGCCGGCATTCGTAGCTATCGAGTTCGGTTTTGCAGGGCTTCCAACCGGGACTCCATACCGATTCGCCGTCGTTGATGTAGAAATACTTGCCACCGCTATCCATCGGTACGTTGTTGTAGCGATAACGGGTGATACGGCGGAACTTGGCATCCTTGTAGAAAGAATAGCCACCGCCTGTATTTGAAACCAGGCTAAAAAAATCTTCGTTGCCTAAATAATTGATCCATGGCCACGGTGTGCGTGGGTTGGTAATGACGTATTCACGTCGGCTGTCGTCGAAATGTCCGAATTGCATTTTTGTTTGATAGTATGAGAGTTGTTGATAAATGATGTTTTTACTTACTGCTTATTTCTACGATTCCCGTTGCCAATCCTGTTGATGTTGCCGTCAAACGGATAATACCGCTTCTCTTTTTCGATTGGATGACGCAAAGAGCCTTGCCGTTGAATGCCTTGCGATGGTCGGCTTTGAACGATTCCATGCTAATTGGACTGCCGTTATCCACTCCTGCAATTTTACCCGGGCCTTCTACTTTGAATTGCACCAAATTTTCGGCGTCGGGAACAATGGTTCCGTCTTTATCTACAATGTCGATGGTTACAAAGGAAAGATCGCTGCCGTCGGCGACGATTTTGCGACGGTCGGCTGTAAGTCGGATGCGATTAGGAGCTCCGGCGGTCTTTTCTTCAGTTGCGAATACCTGTTTCCCGTTTTTGTAGGAAACAGCACGCAGCGTTCCTGCTTCGAACGGCACTTTCCACATAACGTGTAACTGATCGCCCACTTTGTGCTGGCGTCCCAATGAACGGCCGTTGAGGAATAGTTCCACTTCGTCAGCATTGTTGTAATAGGCCCAGATATCTACGTTTTGTCCGGGTTTCCAGTTCCAGTGAGGGAAAATATGCAGTACCTGCGTTTTGGTACATTCACTTTGATACATGTAATAAACGTCTTTCGGGAAGCCTGCCAGATCGACAATGCCGAAATAGGAACTGCGCGAAGGCCATGTGTAAGGAGTCGGTTCTCCGATATAGTCGAAGCCGGTCCAGACAAACATGCCCGAAATGTACGGATTAGCCTTCACTACTTTCCAGGTCTCTTCGTGCGTCGATCCCCAAGGAGCCGAGCAATTGTCGTAAGCCGAGCAGTTGTGATGCGGGGTAGTGTAGGGAATATCCCAACGTTTGGGTACGCGAGCGATGCTGTCTGACGGCATTTGGTACCAACCGCGGGTTTGTAATGCTGAGGTTGATTCGGTAATAATCAATTTTTTGCCAGGATAATCCTGTTTGAATTTCAACCAGTTTTCGATGTGATAATTGATGCCGATCAGATCGGTTGCACCACTATTGATGATGGCATTTTTCGGATTCGGGTTGTTGTTTGCAGTGACGATTGGGCGGGTCGTGTCAAGGTTACGGACAATAGAGCACAAATCTTTCATGATACGAGCTCCTGAATTGAGTGAATCCATCCCCTGTTCGGGAATCTCATTGCCCACACTCCAAACTACCACGCTGGGATGATTGCGGTCTCGCAGCACCTGATCCTGTAAGTCGCGGGTATGCCATTTTTTGAATTCATGCGAATAGTCGAAAGTGGTTTTGCTCTTTTCCCACATGTCGAAAGCTTCGTCCATCACTACAAACCCCATTTTGTCGCAAAGGTCGAGTAATTCAGGAGCCGGAGGATTGTGCGATGTGCGGATGCCGTTGCAGCCCATTGCTTTGAGGATCTCCAACTGACGTTCGATGGCTCGTTTGTTGACCGCCGTGCCAAGACAACCTAAGTCGTGGTGATTACATACACCTACAATTTTAAGAGGTTTCCCGTTGAGCGAGAATCCATTGTCTGCATCGAAATCAAAATAACGAACTCCTACCTGAGTCGTTACCTGATCGGTTAGCTTTTTGTTGATATATAATTGAGAAACCAGCTTGTAGAGGTACGGATCTTCAGTGTTCCAAAGATGTGGCGCTATGAGTTCGAGTGTAGTGTTATATTTTTTGTCTTTTGAGTCAACCGTGCCGTTTTGCGCAACCAGTTTACCTTCGGAGTCGTACAATTTCGCCTCGATGGTAACCATGCTGCTGTCAGCATCGGGTAGCGTGATCTGAAATTGAGTTTTGATAGTGGCTTTTTGGGGAGTTACTTTGGGAGTGGTTATGCCGATACCCCATTGCTTGAAATGGGCGGGAGAAACAGCATTCAGCCACACATTGCGATAAATACCGGAGCCGGAGTACCAACGCGAATTGGGCTGGTGTGAGTTGTCAACTCTGACGGCAATTACGTTGCGTTTGCCAAGTTTAAGGTACTTGGTTAATTCGTATTGGAATGAAATATATCCGTTTGGACGTTTGCCAAGGTAATGTCCGTTTATCCAGACTTCGCTGTTGCAATAAACTCCGTCGAAGTCGATAAAAATATCTTTGCCCTGATAAATGTTTTTATCCAGTATAAATGTTTTGCGATACCAGCCGATACCTCCGTTCAGGTAGCCACCGCCGTATCCGGCTTTGCTGTTTTTGTCGAATGAACCTTCAATGCTCCAGTCGTGTGGGAGCGTAAGCATTCGCCATGACTGGTCGTTAAATTCCGTAGATTGTGGGTTGATGGTGTCACCCAGATGAAATTTCCATCCGTCATTGAAATTATCCGTCAAGCGAGGATTTTTCACAACATTGCACGACAGTAGCGTCAGTATCAATGCGGCCGAAAAAAAACTAACAATTCTGTTCATACTATAGAATTATAATTGTGTAAAATAGTTGATTGTGAGAATGTTATCCGGTTATGTAAAAAACAGGACATTCTTTGTTCTCAGACTCAAATTTACAGGATAATTTGTTAAATCGACGTGCTAACGGAATAAAAAAGGCTTTCGTTGGCTAAATGGTTAAATAATAGTTGTTTGAAGGCTTTTGATGAGCTTTAGCTTGAAAATTATTGCTTTGTTGATAGATAAGGCAGAATTAAATTAGATAACCGGTAGTCTGATTCAAAACAGACTACCGGTTACTGAGGTTTCTTATAAGTTCTTTACTGATACTTCGGCTCCGTTATACTGAACCGTTTTTGCTGTTTTTGCAGGTTCAATGCCCATTCCGTTTTTCGCATTGACTAACACAATACGGAATGTACGGTCTTTTACCATTCCGGCAAATTCGCCCTGGCGATTACCGATAGTCAGCGTTTTTGCAGCTTCGTTCCAGTGCAGAGGAATAGTTGCATAGCTGCCTTTTTCGTAGTTGTAGTTGTCATTTTCGTCTTCATAAATAACGAAATCGGCATCTGCGCCCGCGTAAACTCGCAGTTCGATCGGATCGGCAGGTTTTTCGTTTGCATACTGGAGATACGGTCCCATCGGTACAATCGATCCGGCTTTGATGTAAAGCGGCATTGTTTCGATAGTTGCCTTCGCATCTATGCTTTTGCCGCCTGTAATTTGCTTGCCTGTCCAGAAGTCATACCAGTTGGTAGATTTTGGCAGATAAACCTTACGTGTTTTTGCGATCTTTTTACTGTCAGGAGCACTGTAGAGTTGTTGTGTCACCGGGTTTACAAGGAATGCGGGGCCGAACATGTACTGGTCGGGAATGTTTTTTACTGCATCATCGTTGCGGAAATCGAAGCCAAGAGAACGCATGATGGTGTACCCTTCGTTGGTTACTTTCCACGAAAGAGAATAGAGATATGGCATCAGACGGTAGCGCAGATTATCATATTTCATCAGTACGGAACGTGTATTTTCGCTCCAGTTTTTCGAGAAGATGGCACGTTCGCCTTTGCCGTGAATACGGAAGATAGGACTGAAAGTACCGAACTGGAACCAACGTGTAAAAAGTTCCTGATTGGTAGGAGTAGTCCAGTCGGGTGATTGCCAGTTGAGGTGGTAACCACCTATGTCAGACGTCCAGTAAGGAATACCCGATGCACAAGCGTTGATTCCCTGAGGAACCTGGTTGCGGAAAGCTTTCCATGTGCAGGTAATGTCTGAGGACCAAAGCGTTGCCGAATTGCGTTGTTGTCCTGCAAAAGCCTGACGAATCAATAAGAATACGCGTTTGTCGGCAATCTCTTTTCTCCAGTGTTCGTATAGTCCAGTAGAGTGCATCAGTGAGAAAGTATTCATATAATCGATGCCACGTCCGATAGCAAAGTGGCTTTGACGGCGTAAATCCATGTATTTGTCAACTCCGATATTACCGTTGTCGGGTTCGCACTGATCTACCCACCAGGCATCCCAGCCGAAGCGACCGATCAAACTGTCGCAAGCCTGTCTCCAGTAGAGATCGCGGGCCTGAGGACTGTGGGCATCGTAGTAATAGTCGAGAATATTGGTCATTACATTGAGCCATCGAATATCGGTCATTCCTCCGGAATGCGTCATTTGGTTGAATGGTTCGGTACCTTTCGAAAATACCGGCCAGATTGAAATCATGGCATGGATATTGGAATTGTGCAATTCGTCAACCATTGCCTTCGGATTCGGATAGCGCTCCGGCCACATCACGTGCGAACCGATAACGTTGGGTTCCCAGTAGAACCAGTCCTGTACGATAACATCCACAGGAATCTTGTTGTTGCGGTAACCATCTTTTACAGAAAGAATTTCGGCCTGACTCTTATACCGGTCTTGAGACTGGAACAATCCGAATGCCCATTTGGGGAACATCGGGGCATTGCCCGAAGCATTGCGGAAAGTTGAAATGATATTATCAAAATCGGGTCCGTAAATGAAGTAATAGTCAACCATATTGCCGCTTTCTGAAGCGTATTTATATTTGGTGTTGCCGGCTTCTGCCCCGTAGAAATTCGATGCAGAGTAGTTGTCCCAGAACAAACCATACCCTTTGGTGGAAAGCATAACAGGAATAGCCGCTGTCATGTAGCGGATGGCAAGTTCCTGATTACGGCCTTTGTAATTGATGGAGAGAGAATCTTCCGGATGGCATCCAAGTCCGAAAAGCGCTTCGTCGGCCGGTGATTGAAACTGAGAAGTACAGTTATAAACGTCGATGCCGGCTATGGTAGTTGGCGCCATAGTTTTGTTTTGAGAATCATCTTCTGCCAGAATCGCATTCCCTGATAAATCGAAATATTTGACAGCGTTGGAAGCTTTGTCAACCGTGATTTTTATTTTCGGAGTAGTAATGACCAGTTCGCCTGCTTTTTCCGCCACATCAAATGACGGCGCAGATTTGAAAGGGTTGGTGATTACTAACGAAGGTTTTTCAATGAAGAGCGGTAAAGTGGTGTATTTTACCTCGACCATGTTGTCGAAGCATAGCTTCACTTTCATTAAACCTTTGTTGAGGGTACAGGTAATGCCGTCACTGTCTTTTTTGTACGACAAGACCTTCGCTTGCAACGGGGCAGTTAAACCCACAAGAAGCACTAGGATCAGGATGTTCTTTAAGTTTTTCATTGATTCGTAGGTATAAAGATTAGGGTGTTATGTGATTTGTGTTTTTCGTGATACACAGTTTTAGTAAGGATAAACACCGTTTGAAGCTCCGTTTATTATAGCATTTAGCGCCTGACTATCAAAAACTGAACCGTTACTCCGGTTAATAAGGGCAAAGCCATTGTTGTCTGTAACTCCGTTATCCCAGTAGAAAGGCACTATTCCGTTGTTTTTTGCATATTGCGTCACGTATCCAAGGTAATAGGCACGCGATGCCAGATGGTTTGTCAGTGTTGTACCTGTGAGAGAAGAACGTCTTACTGCCCCGAATTCACCAAGAATAGCAGGATAACCTTTGTACACAAAGTTAGTTTTTATTGTGGTAAATTGTTGTTTTATATACTCTTCCTGTCCCCAGGACGAAATTTTGCCGTATGATGCATAGCTTGCACCCCAAAGATTGACCGCTGAACTGCCCGTCTCTCCACAAAAATCCCACGGATCATAACAATGCACTTCCACCATCATTCTTTTAGATGCCGTGTCGTTAGGTATTTTCATATAACTGACAGCATAGCTAATGTTGGTGTTGTACGACTGAACTACCAATGTCCGGTACGCATTCTTTCCTCCGGTAGAACGAACTGCATTTACAAAGGTTTGATTATAGGATAGCTGAACGGCAATGTTTTCTGCTGAAGGTGCATTGTAGTCGAAGTGAACCTCATTGGTTCCTGCAAATAGCAGGTGCTCATCGTAATCCCGGAAATAGGCGGCAATTTGCTGCCAGTAAGCTTTTTGTTTGGCATTTGCTTTCTCCTGGTAGGCATACTGCGGATGATTTTCGAGCCATCCTCCGTCCCAGTGAATATTGAGAATGACATACATGTTGTTTTTATAACAATAATCGACCACCTGTTTGACCCGAGCCATCCAGGTTGCTTTAATCTTGTAAGTGATAGTGTCTTCTACGTAACTGTCCCATGCACATGGGATTCGAACAGCGTTGAATCCGGCTGCTTTTACTCCGTCAATTAATTGTTGTGTGGTTAATGGATTCCCCCAGCCGGTTTCGTTGCCGGGCACTTCGAGTGTGTTGCCGAGATTCCAGCCTATATTGATGTTGTGAGCTAGTGTTTTGGCATCAGAGGTCATGCCAACGGAACTCGCTGCTATCGGAGAACTATAGTCAGGTATGGAAGGAAGTGCAGTTTGGGCAACCTTCACAGAAACAGTGTCGTTGTTGTTTAAGGTAAATGTGATTTTTGCATTGCGGGCTGTGAACGAATTGTTGCCTGATACGTTTATGGTTACGTCTGTTTCTTTACTTGTACTTGAACTTACAGAGAGTGTGCACCACGACTGGTCAGAGGAGGCATTCCATTTTGTTCCGGTCATTTTTACCGTTACAGAACTTGTTTGTGTGGAGTAGTTTAGGGCAATAGATGAGGTGGAAACCGCAATGGTTTGTTTTGATAGGGATGGGTCATTGCCCTTACAGGATGTTATAAACGCAAAAAGTACCAGCGCTAAGTAAATTGTCTTCTTCATGGTAGGATGATTATCGTAGATTATTAGGTTAATCGGATAAAACGGAATAAAAACAGTATGCTCAGACTAATTGGCATAATGTTCTTGTCCAAAGTGTTTTAAGGTGATGGATTGGTGTATGGGTCTGACAAAAGACTGACCCCTCCGGTTTAATCATTCAAAGATAATCCAAAAAGAGAGCTGGTAATGATACTTTTTTTGCAATTGTTAATGCTTTGTTGCTCGTATTTGTGTGTTTTGCAGCTGTGTAGGTGTTTGCTATTTATGCGTTGAGTAAAGCGTATTTTGAAGTAAACAGACTGAGTGCTTCGTTTTCTTTGCGGATCATTTCAGCGCGTTCTTCTTTCGAATGGTCGTCTTGTCCGCAAAGGTGTAAAATGCCATGAATCATTACCCGATGCAGTTCATTTTCAAAAGTAACGTCAAATTCTTTTGCATTGTCTGCCACAGTATCGAGACTGATGAAAATGTCGCCGTTAATTTTGTCTCCTTCATTGTCGTCGAAGGTGATGATGTCGGTGTAATAATCGTGTTGCAGGTATTGGCGGTTTACTTCCAGAATTTTCTCGTCGTCGCAGAAAATATAGGAAATTTCGCCGGTTGTTTTGCCATGAAGCTGCGCAACTTCTTTGATCCAGGCAGAGATTAAACGCTTGCGAAGTTTGGGCTGAGCTATGTTTTCGGAGTAATAATGAATCATAATGTAGTGAATGATATGTGATTTATTTTATTTTTTTGCTTTTACCTTCAATATAAGGCGTGAAGTGATCACCGTCTTTCGAAAATTCAAAGCAAACGTTTACTGTCGTGTTGTCTGTCTGATTATACGTCAGGCGAAAAATCGGCATGTTGGGCATTTTTTCGCTGACGAAAACAATCTTTTTCTCGCCAACTGTTACTGCGTAGTGGATCGTGTGACCCTCATTATCGAAGTAAATGGCTTTCAACGGTTGTCCTTCTGCATCGTTGTAGATGGTCATGATGTCGTCGTGCCTGAAAGCTGGTTTGTTGGCTGTGGTAGCAAAAACAGCATAAGATTTTCGGATCAGGATATTGGCATTCAGTGCAGATTCAAAAGAAAAGCTACCTGCACCTTCTCCCGGCTGTCCGTTGCCTTCACCATTCCATTCACCCAAAAGCCATTGCCATTGCTGCCACTTCTGGCTGTTTTGCGCTGCCACTGATGTTATGGAGGATAAAATCAGGAATAAAATTCCTGTAAAGAAATACTTTGTTTGCATGTTTGGTTTTTATGGAAGTAATCTGATGCAAAAGTAAGAAATATTGCCCGGTTTGGACTGGTTGATGTTTCATAGTTAAGGCTCGTAAATCATCTTTTTGGTCATTCCTCCGTCAATGGTGAGGTTGGTACCGTTGATGAAATTATTGGCCGGATCGGTCAGAAACAAGCAGGCGCGGGCAATGTCTTCAGGTTTGCCAACCCGCTGCGAGAAATGTTGCGTATGGTCGATGTCGCGCAATTGATCGTATTCCCGGGTTTCAATCCAGCCCGGACTAATGCAGTTGACCTGAATGTGATCGGGGGCGAACGAAGCTGCAAGTGCATGTGTCAGGGCAACGATTCCTCCTTTGGTGGCTGCGTAAGCCTCGCTGTCCGGCTCCGACATAAAAGCCCGTGTGGAGGCGATATTCACGATGCTCCCGCCTCCATGTTGTTTCATCGTTTTAGCGGCTTCACGCGAACAAAGAAAAGCGCTTCGAAGATTGGTATTGATTACGGTGTCCCATTCTTCAACCGATAATTCATAAGGTGACTTCCAGCACCCAATGCCTGTGTTGTTGATGAGGATGTCTATCCGGCCAAATTGTTCAACTGTTGATTTTATCAGTTGTTCAATGTCAGAAGGATTTGCTACGTCTGTGCGGATAAAAACAGCATTGTAGCCGTTGGCGTTTATCTGGTCAACTGTTTCCTCTCCGAGTGGAGCGTTAATATCGGCCGCTATCACTGTGGCGCCTTCTTTGGCATAGGTTTCGGCAAGGCATTTACCAATACCTTGTGCTGCTCCGGTAACGATTACTATTTTCCCTTCGAATTGCATCATGTTGTCATTTTAAGTTGCTGTACAAAAATAAGCAATTGTGAGAGAATACCGGTTAGAAAATGTACGGTACAAAACGTTTCGTACGTTTCATATAGTCGCGGTATTTTTCTCCGAAACAGGCAATGCACTCTTTTTCATCAAAGATGGCCGTTAAGAAAAGGAATAAAGAAGCCGCCAGTGATGCCAGCAGCGCATCGGAAACAGGATTCTTAAGAAAAATGCCCCAGGTTAGTAATAGTAGAGAGCAATACATAGGATGGCGGATATACTTATAAATGCCGGTTTCTACCAGTTCGGTTGTCTCTTCAAATTTGTAGTAAGAGTCGTCTTTTCTGCTTTTCTGTGGTTTGCCTTTCTTTTTGAGCAAAATAATTCCTGCTGTTACAGGATAAATGGCTCCGAATAGCAGTATCCATGAGATTATTTGCAGTATTTCGAATGGATTACAGAACCAGTATGGATAATTGATAGACAGCAGAAAAGCCATACTTTCCCATGCGAAAAAGCGATAAAATCCGTGACTTCGTATTTTGAACAGGCTTCGCCGTGATATGGCCAAAATAGGGAGGCTCAACAGAATGAAAACGACAAAATTCTCCATGGTAATTAGATGTTATAGTTTGCAGATGATAGCCTTATGTTAAATGCTTTTTGAAACGGGGAATCCAGCGCGGTACTTTTTGTTTGTATTGTCGGTATTCCTCGCCGAATTTCCTTTCCAGATTCGGCTCTTCGTACATCAGAAAATAGATATCGTTGATCAGGAAGAACGCGATTGCCCAGATGAGGATGGAGTAGGAGAGTATGATAACAGCTTCCCCGATGAGGGTAATGACTACTCCTGTAATCATAGGGTTGCGTAGGTGAGCATACAGCCCGGTAGTGATGAGTTTGCGGGTTGGAAACCATGGAGCTAAAGTTCCGTTTCCCCAACGAATAAATTCAATCACGGCTCCGCTCATCAGGGCTAGTCCGGCAAAAAGAATGATGCCGCCGGTCAGCATGCAAAACATGTTTCTTATAACCCAATGCTGTTCAATCAGAAATGGTACAATGATTAGTACGGTAATGGGCAGAATGAAAGAGAGAATGTGTTTGACTACCGTTTTCATTGATATATGAGTTATCAATATCGAAAAATAGTCATGGGTTATTCTAACGGATGACACGGTAAAGATACAGCCGAACAATGCTTTTTGTCTGCCATTCTGAAGTTTTTATCCTTCAAAATAAGGAAGTACTATTTTGGTTCTTTACCGATCTTCTTTAACAGAGTTATTTCATCCTCTTTGCCAAAGACCAGAAGCCGGTCGCCCAGGTTGATTACATCATCAGCCTTTGGATTGACCTGGAGATCGCTATCGGCGGAATAACAGCCTATAACAACAAGATTGGTGCGTTGAGGGATATTGGCCTCGCGGTAGGTTTTGCCGATAAGGTCGCTCCCGCTGCGAATTTCTACCAAACGAAATTTATAGTCGCGTAACTCTTCCTTTCCATCCGTTAGCTCTACAAAGCTGAAGAAATCGGTGGTGGAGGTGGCCAGGGAGACAATCCGGTCGGAAGCCAGATCGATCTGGGAAATTATGAAGTCGGTGCCTGCTTTTCTGAATTTTGCAGCCGAACTGGCATCTTCCACACGGGTGATTACCTTTATGTCTTTGTTAAGGTCTTTTGCGCTGAGCGTTACAAAGAGATTTTCGGCATCTGAGGCTAATACTGCAATCAAGATTTTGGCGCGTTCGATCCCGGCCTGAATAAGAATCTCGTCGTTGGTGGCATCACCAACAATGTGTACCAGATTTTTGTCGTAAAAGTCTTTCAGCTTTTCGTTCCGTTCCGGGTTGCTCTCAATCAGAACTACCTTTTTGCCGGTACGCAACAAATCTTCCGTCACACGTTTCCCCGTTTTGCCGTAACCACAAACGATATAGTGGCTTTTCATGTTTTCAAGTGCAGTATTCATTCGTTTGATTTTTAATAATTTTGCTAATTCTCCTTCCAGAAGGAAAGATGACAGTTTGCCAATGGCGTAAAACCCGGCAGTAAAGCCTGCAATTATCAGAAGAATTGTAAAAACCCGTCCTTCGGACGTTAGCGGTTGTGGTTCTCCGTATCCGATGGTGGCGAAAGTGATTACCATCATGTATAGCGCATTCAGCGGGGTATATCCCTCAATGAAGATATAGCCCAGAATGCCGACAATCAGTATAAGAATGAGCGCGGATATCGGAACCAGAAATTGCCTCCAGATTTGTGATCGTATGTTTCGGTTCATGTGGTTTAAAGATCAATAAAAATATTGCCACGAAATATTTCTTCGGCAAAGGCGTCAACCTGATAAATGGGAAAACTGGGCATCGTCAGTCTGTTTATTTTAGCATTTTCAGAAAGAGAGAGTCGAGCATTTTATCGCAAAGTAACTTTCTCATCAGAAGCGTGGGTTTTGCCATATAGCCGGCACTGTATCTTGCTTTGGGGCGTTCTGCTTCTATGGCTTTTAAAATGAGTTTGGCAATTACATCAGGATCAGAATGTTTGTCCATCGTCTTTTTGAATGCAGCAGCAAATTTTGTGACAGTTTCTTTGTAGACTGATTTTTCAGAACTTTTTTCGAGATTTTCGAAAGCAATGGGACCCCATTCGCTTTTTATTCCGCCCGGTTCAATCAGTATGACATCGATGCCAAAGGGTTTGACTTCGTTGCGAAGACTGTCGCTCAGGCCTTCCAGTGCAAATTTGCTGGCATGATACCACCCGCCGAAAGGGGTGGCAACTTTTCCAGCGATAGACGAAATGTTGATTATTTTTCCGTATCGACGGTCACGCATTCCCGGCAAAACTAATTGTGCGAGGCGTGCGGCACCAAGTACGTTAACCTCCATCTGATAACGGGCATCCTCTAAAGAGACGTCTTCAACGGCGCCGTAAAAGCCGAAGCCGGCATTGTTAATCAGAATATCAAGGCGGCCTTCGTTGTCCAAGATGTGTTTGATGGCAGCCGTTATCGACTTGTCATCCACCACATCCATGCCGATGATTTTCACACCGTATGGCTTCAGGGCATCCATTCGTTCTACCCGTCGGGCGGCACCGTACACTATGTAGCCGTTTTCTGCCAGTAAATGGGCCGTCTCCATACCGATGCCCGACGATGCTCCGCTGATTAATACTACTGGTTGCATAACGAAAAATTGAGGAAAGAAGTGTGAATCGTTACAATGTTTCTGCCTACAAAGCTAAAAATTATTTTTTGCAAATATTATATCAGAAATCCTATTTTGGTGTTATTGTTTTCCTGTTTTTACGGCAAAGTGTGTATTGATGGTGTCGGAATCTTCTTTTTTGGAAAATAAAAAAGGCCGTTTCGGAACCAACGAAACGACCTTTCACCTTAAATAACACCTACTTAATTGAGAGGATTCCCACCTCCCGAACCATTGAACCTGGTTTGCATTTGTTGCTTTCTGCCATCCTGATATGTTTTGTACTGTTCAGGGGTCAATATTTTTTGTAATTCAGTATCTTGTTTTGCCATAATGGTTTGCATGCTGGTACGCATATCTTCACCACTTTCTCTTGCAGCTGCCATGTCTTTTGACATTTGGAGATAAACTGCATGTACTTTTACTGCTTGTTCGTCAGTTAATTTTAGCGAGGTTTTTAACCTGTCTGTCATTCGGGTTGCTCTCTCTTCGGGAGAGGCATTACCACCGCGTTGGCCCTGAGCTAACGCAACTACCATGCTTAATACCGTGAAAAGCATAGTCAGCATAACGATTTTTCTTGTTTTCATCAGTAAATAGTTTTTTTTTAATGTCAGATGGAACTCTCAAGTTGTTGATAATAGCGTTTGATAGAGTCAGCAACCAGTTTGTTTCATTGAGTTTAATAAATACAGGTTTGATTTAAAAGTTTATCGACAGAACAACTCTCTCTCGAAGACTGTCGATAAACTTTATTCGAGTAACTCGTCTACATTCAATCAGACGAAAGAGATTTCCGTTCGTTTAATCGGGTTTTAACTATTAACGTATTTTAATATTCCGGAGGTTTGTATGAGGGGTGAAAAAAAACGATTAATTTTGTTTCGAATATTCAACCAAACAGTCAGCTTATGCATGATACCGAGAAAAAGGCTCCCATTTTGTTTGTTTTACTGGGTCCGACCGGAGTGGGCAAAACCGCTTTGAGTCTGAGGATTGCAAAATTGTTGCATAGCCCGGTGATCTCCTGCGATTCACGGCAGTTTTTCCGGGAAATGAAGATTGGGACTGCGGCTCCTACCGAAGAGCAACTAAAAGAGGCAATTCACTATTTTGTAGGGACTCACTCTATTCACGAACAATACAATGCAGGAAAGTTTGAGCTGGATGTCATCAATCTGCTTGAAAATCTTTTCATGGAACACCCGTATGCGCTGATGGTGGGCGGTTCTATGCTTTATATTGATGCGGTGTGTAATGGAATCGACGATTTGCCCACGATTTCGCCCGAAGTAAGAACTGAAATTCGAGAATTGTACGACACAGAGGGGTTGGACGGTATTCGGATGCGTCTTAAATTGCTTGATCCCGATTATTACAATCAGGTAGATTTGATGAATGTGCAGCGTATTTTACACGCGTTGGAAGTGTGTGTTACCTGCAATAAGCCCTATTCTTCGATGCGGACGAACACTGCCAAGCAACGCCCGTTTGAAATTGTCAAGATAGGGCTAAACCGCCCACGTGAAGAGTTGTATGCCCGGATCAACGCGCGGGTAGATGAGATGATGGACGAAGGTTTAGAGGAAGAGGCGCGTTCTCTTTATCCATGGAAGGATTTGAATGCCTTACAAACTGTAGGTTATAAAGAATTGTTCAACTATTTTGATGGGGAGTGGACAAAGGACTTTGCGGTAGATATGATTCGTCAGGATTCGCGCCGGTATGCCAAAAAACAGTTGTCCTGGTTTAATCGCGATAAGTCGATACGCTGGTTTAATCCGGAAGACGAAGAGGCGGTAGTGGAGTATGTTTCGGGATTTATAGAAAGATAACATCATGGATATAATAAACCTTTTGCGGAAAGCGTTTCTTGAAAGAAGTCAATTGTGTTTCATGCCGAAAAGGTTCAAAATTAGATAGTCATGAAGAGAATATTAATAGCGGTACTTGTGTTTGTAATGGCTGGTGTTGGCGCATGTGCCCAGTTTAGCAAACAACTTTCATTCCCGAACTGGTATGTAAGTCTGTATGGTGGTTTTAATGCTTTTATGTCAGAAAATAACATGCCGGGAGCAAAAGGAACTAATTTCACCGCAGGCAATAACCTAAATGTCATTTCCACGGTGGGAGTGGGGTATGATATAAATAAACTTTTGTCGGCTCGGGGACAGCTCGGGGGAGTAAAATACAAATGGTCGCCCGACGGGGTAGAACATTATCATGCCTGGGCGGCAACGCTAACGGCTGATATGATGTTAAACGTTACCCGGTTAATTGCAGATTACGATCCGAATCGAAATTTTGAATTTCAGGTGTTTTTGGGATCGGGTGCTGCTTATCGTCCCAAAATTAAGTACGTTGATTATACATCCGATATGGTTATTTCGCCGATAGCAAGAGCCGGTGTTCAGGCAAGTTTCTTTGTGTCGCGCCGGTTTGCAATTAGTCTCGATTTAGCTACCAATTTTGTCTCAGACAGGATGGATGATGTAGTAACCCGTCATTTCAGCGATAATTATACCTCATTAATGTTGGGCTTTACCTATCATATTATTGGTTGTCAGTGTCAAAAAAAGCCTCATAACATGACGTATCCGTATTGATTCTGCTAGGTTCAATTTATGCGTTGCTTCATAATGACCAAAGGGGCTTCTTACGACAAAGTCGTAACCCAAAAATAACGCCGGGATTTATCCCGGTGCAAGCGTGAGAGGGACAATGTGCACCCTGAACCGCGTAGCGGTTTCCCCGTTGCATGGGAAACGCTTACAGGCGTTAAGTGAAAAATACGACTTCCTTTTTTCGTCGGGATTTATCCCGACGTTATTATTGGGATAACACCTCCGGTGTTTCATGGCCGAGCGAACGAGTTCTTTTATGTGATATGTGTTTGTTTTTTTAGGGCACATAGAATTCGTGCCTCATTTCCGTCAATGTTTTTGCTTACTTTTTGCGCCAAAAAGTAAGGCTTGCCGCAGGCAAAGAAGAAATTAATTTCCGAAAAAACAAACTAGTCTACTAGGCTGTTTGCTATTAGATAAATGCAAATATTTCAGTTTCTTGAGATAAGAGGAATGGTTGAATGGCAACATATAAAACGAAACAGGAGTCGGTTGTCCGGCTCCTGTTTTTTTTGTCTTATATTCTGTCTTTTGTCTTTTATTTTAAGGTATTCGGGCTTTTCACAAAGCATTAAAAAATGGGCAGTCTCACGACTACCCAATCCTTGTTAACCTTAAAATCTAATACTATGAAAAAATCACACTGCAAAGTTAAGAGCAGTTGAATCATAGTGCAAATTTTAATGGTTAAATATGTGTCAATATAATGTTAAAATATTACTTTGGCTATCAAAATGACTTTCAATGTGTATTTAGCTGTCAAAATATCATATTTGAACCAAAAATGATTTCATTTTGATTTTATTTTGACAATTTGTTGTGGTATGGTATTACAAAATGCTCCTAATTTTAGGATTAAGCTTAATTGTTGAGAGTTTAATAGTGCACCATCAACCATATGGAAACAAATAGCGGCTCTTGAGCTTACATATTTATTTTCGACGGGAATATATGCAAAATCAACTCTTCCGTAGTTGCCCGACTGATACAAGCCGTCGCCATTGGCTACTTTCAGCTTCCCACCATGATAGTATGAAGCATCCACTCCGATTTTTTTTGCATAAATGTGAGCTTGCACAAAGCCTCCGGCCCAGAAATGCAGTTTGGGGTCGGGTCGATCACGGTCGTAGCAACCCAAAGCTCCTGCTTTGAACGATAATTCTTTGAGGTTTGTCTTGCGTGTAAAGTCGGCTCCGAAAAGCAATGCAAAAGCTCCGTTGTCGCGAATGTGATCGTCTTCGAGGTGGCCTCCGTAAAGAGCTTTGTGGAACATGTAAAAATAATGATCAAAAAATAGTGTTTGCGAGAGGTTTATTCGTCCCGAAAAGCCAGCTAAAAATGATTCCCTGACATTAGAACGCTGACGGCCTGTCCAGTCGCACCAAAAATTCTCGTAGCCCCAAGTTCCTCTTGTTTCAAGGTAAGCACCCTGGATGTTCGGGCGGTAGTTGTCGAGCGTGTCGGAAAGTAACGCCACCGGATAATTTAGCAGGCCTCTGCGGGGAAACGATCCAAGTAATCCTGTCAGTCCGTCTTTTTGATAGTGGTAAAACAGGTTGATAGTAGGCGTGTTCCCTCTATTTTGTCTCCGTATTCGTAGAGATAATTGATGCCGGCCATAAATCCCTGTGTCGGAATCTATTTTTGCACCCAGCATTCCGTTAAGCCTCGTTCCGAGCATTGTCTGCGAAATGGCTATATTTATCGCTGTTACCGGAGTATTCTCTATTGTCGAGAAAGTGGCTGGCCTCTACAAAATAATTTAGCTTTTGCGCTTCAATAGAGCCGAAAGTAAAGACAATCAGAATTGAAAGCAGTATCTTTTTTATCATTGACGGATATTTGCTGTTGTTTATTATTGTTTTATACAGACTTGAGATTTGGTCTGATATTTTTGTCCTGATTTATTATTCCGGTAAATATCCTTGTTTCTTCAGCACATCCAAAAAGAATCCGGAGAAAGTTTCGTTGGTATTTTTGGTGTAACGCACATCGGTAAATACCTGAGCAAGTGTTTCTTTTTTGTTCTCTGCAATGAATTTGTTTGTTTTCTGGGCAGACTCTCCTTGTAAGCATAGATTTGGTCGATATCTTCTGCGGAATAATCCTGATAGGTTTCGAAGTGTACAACGCCCTCCAGAGGAAGACGATCAACCGGATTCGGAGTTTCGGCCGGATAACCGACGGTCAGAGTCACGATGGGAACGACGAATTTCGGGAGTTTCAACACGTCGATAATTTTGTGTGCGTTATAAGTGGTTGTCCCGAAATAGCAGGTTCCTAAACCTTCGCTTTCGGCAGCCACGCAAAAGTGTTCGGCCACAATCGTTGCGTCGATCATAGCGGAGGTGAAGGATAAGAAATTATCGTATCCGGGTGCCGCGTTGCGTTGTTCGCACCATTTATTGAAACGGTTGAAGTCGGCGCAGAACGTAACCACTGCCGGAGCCTGTTTGATAGACGGTTGATTGAAATGGCAGGGCGACAATGCTTCTTTTACGGATTGATTCTGCGTTACTACAATACTGTATGTTTGCATGTTGCCGGTATTGGCGGCGCGACAGGCAGTATCGAGAAGTTCGTTCAGTAATTCGGCCGGGATAGCCTGCTCTGTATATTTGCGTACGGAAACGCGATCTTTTAACGAAGAAACCATATTGATGTGTTTACGATTTTAATATTTCGGCTTTCTCTCCACCTCACGCACCTCATTTCTAGTTGTGCAGCGGCAGGTATACTCCTTTTTTGGTTTCGAAAAACTCTTCCGTGAAATAATCGCTCAGGTCGTATACGGTAACATCTTGCTTAAACGGAAGGGTCTCATGTTCCAATTCGCCGCCTTTCAGGCAGATAAGCCCGTTTGGCAGTGCGTTTCCTTGTTTCGGAGAAATGTTTTTGCGCACGATTTTTACCAGATCACCAAGTGGCATCACGGCACGGCTGACTACAAAATCGAATTTTGTTTTTTCTTCCTGTCCGCGACAATGGCGAAATGTGATGTTCTCCAGTCCGATGGCGGTTGAAACCTCGGTGGCAACCTTAATTTTCTTTCCGATAGAATCGATCAAATGGAATTGTACTTCGGGGAAAAGAATGGCCAGCGGCACCCCCGGAAAAACTCCGCCTGTACCAATGTCCATCACGGTTGTGCCTGGACGGAACGTGATGATTTTTGCGATTGCCAGCGAATGAAGCACGTGGCGTTCGTACAGGTTTTCGATGTCTTTACGCGAAATGACATTGATTTTGCCATTCCATTCAGCGTAAAGTGATTGTAATTGAGCGAATTGTTGTTGTTGGGTTTCGGTGAGCTGAGGGAAATAGGCGGAGTAGCAGTTCGATCATAGCTGTAATGAATTTAGCCGCAAATGTACGACAAATTTTGTACCTTTGCACAACAACCAAATGGCCTAATAGAGCTTACGCATTTAAGATAAGGGTTGAAATAAATCTAACCATCCTATGGTAGATTGGAGTGACCTCGTCCGATGAGCCAAAAAAACAAGCGAGAGAGCGGATAGAGTTGCCCTTGTTTGAAGTTTCCGACGTGAGGAGGAAACAAGTTTGGGCGACTCCCGCTCACGAACGTCGGTTTTTTGAGCGAGGCGGGCGTTAGTCTTGAACTTTTTGCATCCTTTTTGTTTCAAGATAAAAAGGATGTCGGGGGTAACAGGGGCGGAAGCCCCTTGCTAAAATCTTAAATGTGCTTCCGTATATATTTTGATTGAAAAACCTAATTTTAAATATCGCAACCGGTTGATTGGTTGTCGGTTGTAAATTACTGCTATAAAATGAGACCAGTACTCTTCATTGACCGGGACGGTACCCTGATTATCGAACCCCCTGTTACGTTTCAGATAGATTCTCTCGAATTGCTTGAGTTTTATCCCAAAGTATTCCGTAACCTCTATAAGATTGCCACCAAAAAGCGATTTTCGTTTGGTAATGGTAACCAATCAGGACGGTTTGGGTACGGAAGATTATCCCGAAGAAGCTTTTGATGCCGTACAGGGTAAAATGCTGAAAGCGTTTGAAAACGAAGGGATTAATTTTGAAGATATTCATATTGATACTTCGTTTCCCGAAGAAAACTCACCCAACCGCAAACCGCGCACAGGCCTTCTGACAGGTTATATGGACGGTAGTGCCGATATTGAAAATTCGTACGTTATCGGCGACCGCCTGACGGATGTGCAACTGGCAAAGAATATCGGTTGCAAGGCTATTTTTATGCGCAATTACGACGAGGTGGCTGTCTTGTTGAAAGATAAGCAATTGGAAGAGTATTGTGCGCTGGTTTCTCCCGATTGGGACAAGGTTGCAGACTTCCTGCTGGGTACTCCACGGATTGCGGAAGTGGTTCGCAAAACCAGCGAAACCGATATTTACGTAAAACTGGATCTCGATGGATCAGGTAAATGCGATATTGCTACCGGACTCGGGTTCTTCGATCATATGCTGGCTCAGATTGGCAAACACTCGGGTTGCGATCTTACGGTTAAGGTGAAAGGCGATCTCGAAGTAGACGAACACCACACGATAGAAGATACGGCTCTTGCTTTGGGCGAGGCGTTTGCAAAAGCCTTGGGCGATAAACGGGGCATCGAACGCTACGGTTTTTGCCTGCCGATGGACGATTGTCTGTGTCAGGTGGCGCTCGACTTTGGCGGACGTCCATGGTTGGTTTGGGATGCCGAATTCAAACGCGAAAAAGTGGGTGAAATGCCTACTGAAATGTTCCTGCACTTCTTTAAATCGTTCAGCGATGCTGCCAAAATGAATCTCAATATCAAGGCCGAAGGCGAAAACGAACACCACAAGATTGAAGGCATTTTCAAAGCATTAGCGCGTGCCATCAAAATGGCGATTCGCCGCGATATCTTCAGTAGCGACCTGCCAAGTACAAAAGGCGCGCTGTAAACAGTTAGTGAGCATGTGAGATAGTAATAAAGAGATAGCGAGTTTGTCTTTTCAAATTAGCTCCTAATTAGCTCCGCTGATCTTCGATTCCCCGGAAGGAGACTTTGGAAAAATGGGATGAGAATACACTCAAGATGACAGATTTAAAAGCCCCTTTAGGGGTTTGGGGCAGATAAAAGAGAAATCATAGAACAAATCATTCGGATGCAAATAATGACAGAAAGAGTACTTCGATTTTCGCAACGCGGGTATTACCTGAGTTTTTTAATGGCAGTTGTAGCCGTGATTGCCGGGTACTTTGCAGCCCGCTTTGTCCATTTTGATAAAAGCTCAGAATCGGGCATAGCATTACAGTCGCTTGTATTCATACTGCTGTTGAGTACGTTGCCGGGTATTTTATGGTGGTTTCACCGATTGGTGGAACGCTTAAAAGCAAAGCCGGATGCAGAGAAAGAGCGGACTTATAAGCAGATGATTGCGATTCGCCTGTCAGTGGTCAATTTCAATATAGTACTGAACATTCTGTTGTTTTTCTTATTCTCCGATAAATCGTTCTTCATGTGTACGGCAATCGCTGCTATTATTCTTTTGTTTTGCCGACCCAACCAGCGAAATATCGAATCTGATCTGGGTTTGGTGGTTGTCAACGAAGAGGAAGAGGCAGAAGAAGGTGAAACGAATGATCAATAATCGATAGATATCTTACAACATGGTTATAGCGGTTGACTTTGACGGAACAATTGTAGAGCACGAATATCCGAAAATCGGACGTGAAATACCCTTTGCCTTTGATGTGCTCAAAACGCTTGCAGAAAGAGGAATTTCATCAGTTGATTTTATGGACCGTAAGAGAAGGTGATTTGCTCGAAGAGGCTTTGGAATATTGTCGCCAGCGGGGACTCGAATTCTACGCGGTAAACAGCGACCATCCGGGGTCTCCGTATCCCGACGAGCTGATTTCCAGAAAGCTGAAAGTGGATATTTTTATCGACGATAGAAATATAGGTGGCTTGCCCGACTGGGGCGTGATTTACCGCATGATTAAGTACAAGCAATCCTGGCCCGAAGCAATGAACAGCGCTGAAACGGAATATATCCGCAAGAAGAAGCCTAACCTGCTGATTCGTCTGGGCGAGATGCTGGAAGCTTCAAAAAGATAAAAATACAATAAACGGGGTTCTCATTTTTTAATGGCGACCTCGTTTTCTTATTGAAATATAGATGCTTGGGCTATCAAAAGCCGGTAAATATTATAGGGTTTAATGTTGATAAAAAATTGTGTAATGATGAAGACTCTATCTTTGATGAGTAGGCGTACGTTTTATATAACACTTTTACTTGCGACTTTCGTAATACCGGCTCATTCCAAGCAAAGTAGAAATGTGTCGAAAACGCTATTTGAGATATTGCAAAAGAATAAGTCGCAGTTGGATTCTGTCAAACAATTGTTAGTTGTGGAAAATGACACGGAACCTTCTTGTAAAGCTGTATTGATTGCTTTGGAGAAAAAACATCACAAATGGCAGATAAAGTTTGGCCCCATGGATGCTTATATCGGACGCAATGGTTTTGCCTTGCCGGGAACAAAATCGGAAGGCGATGGTAAAACACCAACCGGTATATATTCTTTCGGCCAGCTATTTAGCTACGAAAACGATGTCGATACTCACCTGCCATACATACAGACTACTGTCGAGGATAAATGGATAGACGATCCTCAGTCCGACGATTATAACAAATATATCCGGGGCGAGACCAGCGCACGATCTTTTGAGAAACTATTAATCAGGAGCGATGCCTACAAATATTGCATGGTGATTAATTACAATACTCATCCTGTCTTGAAAGGCAAGGGAAGTGCCATCTTTTTTCATTTGGGAGAAGAGCCAACATCGGGTTGTGTTACTATCACGGAAGAAAATATGAAGCTGATACTTAACTGGATGAATACAAAGGGCTAAGCCGTCTGTTTTGATGGGCAATGTCGATGTACTTCAGAAAGGTCTGGGTTTTGTCGCCAGCGGGGACTCGAATTCTACGCGGTAAACAGCGACCACCCGGGAACTCCTTATCCCGACGAACTGATTTCCAGAAAGTTGAAAGTGGATATTTTTATCGACGATAGAAATATAGGTGGCTTGCCCGACTGGGGCGTGATTTACCGCATGGTAAAGTACAAGCAATCCTGGCCGGAAGCGATGAACAGCGCCGAAACGGAATATATCCGCAAGAAAAAGCCTAACCTGCTGATTCGTCTGGGAGAGATGCTGGAAGGCTTCAAAAAGATAGATTTCATAAAAAAGCAAGAGGTCGTTATGTAAGTAACGACCTCTTGCTTTTTTTATACCAAATGTAGAAAATCAACCTCGCCCTCTCAAATCCTTCTTTTCTTGTACAACCCTAAGAGTGTGTTTTAGGTGCTAGGTGTTTCGTTTCTATGTTTTTGGGGTTAGAAGCTTGTTAAATATATTCCAATGTTTTTTCGTCTGTTGTCTTATTTTGTTTTCCACCATGATTTCAGAGGCCTTATATGCGTAAGACAAGAAATTTCCCCAATTATAAGATTCTGACTTAATAAATTTACTTTCATTCTCATTCCATAGGTACTTTCTTGTTCTCTTAGCTCCTTTGTATGTAAACTTTTTGAAGAGTCTTCTTTTAAAAATCTCACCTGTAGTGTTACTGTGTTTTTGTTTTGAAAAATGTACAGCTCTCTTCACAGTTCTTTTCATCTTTCTGTAATAACCTGACAAACTAGCAGATTTCAGTAATACATATTCTCCATTGAATTCAAACCCCAAATAAATAAAGTTCTTATTCCAATTTATAATATCTTCGAATTCTTGTCCACATTCTAATTTATCGCCAACTCTCTTAAATTGAAAAATTTGCGTTTTCGTTTGTTGGATTTTTAATTCATATTTTTCTATTTCTTCATATACCAGCTTACACAATTCTTCTTTTGAAGTTTTAGGGCAAACAACAACCATATCATCTGAATATCTTCGATAAATACCCCCTTTATTAGTTATAAATTCATTGATAGTTTTATCAAAATGTAATAAATATATATTCGCTAAAACAGAACTTATTGGTGAACCTTGAGGAATTCCGAAGTCTCTGTAAACTTTTTCGCCATCCTTATTTATTCTAGTCTTTGAAGGTTGCAATAACTTACCTTTTACTTTGAAAAATTCTTGCTCGGTACAAAATGCGATAGCATTTTGATTCCTTAAATGTCGAATACTGTCAATTTTCTTTTGTTTTTTTTCAAGTATTTCTCCAGTTTTAGTTATCTGTCGTGTATAAATTCTGTCCTTAAATTCTTTAAAAATATCAATAATGTCGACGTGACTGAATCTTGTAATATTTTTAAATACAGCGAAATGGTCTGCGGGTAATTTATCAACATTTAATACATCAGCCCATATGCGTCTTAATAATCCATGATTTAGGTTGTCGAAAAAACTAGAAATATCAAATGCAATTACTCCAAATTCATTTTCTTCATAATTAAGGATATACTTAAAAACATCATTAGCAAAATCAATATTGCATTTGTTTGAACTATTTGGATTTTCAGGATTTACTGGAATTGAACGATATGCATTTACAACATCATTTAGATTAAAGTCAATTATCTTTTCTTCATATTTTTCAGAAAGTAATTGAGCATAATAACTGTATATCAATGAATCTAGGTGGCTCGCATAATATAATTCTCTTTTCTTTTCGCCTGGTTTTCTGAGAATCTTAATACCTACTTTATAGTCATCGTGTATAGTTCCATCTTCTGGTTTATAGTTCTTCCTAAATTTCTTTACTCTTGCTGTTTTATGAATAAAAGGTAGAAAAGAATGTTTTGAGATCATTTCGGGATTGGTTACGTAATTTTCAATCCATTTAAAGCGGTTACAATTATCTAACGGTAGACCAATATGAGGATACCTTTTTATTTTAAACCAATCTTTTTCTTTTCGTTTAATCATCTTTATTAAAAAAAGTGAGCAGTGAAGACCCATGCGAAGCTATTTGCTTTTAGAATTAGTTACCTAATTCCCGAAGTATGCATGCTTTTACGACACCGAAATGCCGCTCCGACTCAAACTGGGTAGCGAAATATTAATTGTATCTTTGCTTATAAATTCTATTATGAACTTACAGAAACATTCAATCGTCAAGGGAATCAAATCAGTTATAAATCTGTTGATTCAGCTTACAACCTTAGTAAATTATGAAATTAATCAGTCATTTACTTGGATTTGTGAAATTCCTTTGCCTCAACAGTTTTTCTTTCGAGCATGTTGAGCATAACAAGACTTTCATCTATACCTTAAAACGCATACTTCAGCTCTTCAGCTGCTCACTTAACCGTATATATTTTTTTTACACTTGTCGCTCACGACCGAAGCTATGGGCATTGGCGGTTTTCGGGAGCAATCCGACGACGGAATAGAGTGTTAGGATTGGTAATCCGAAAATGCTATTGCTATATTATTCGGTGTTGAATATTCATAAACTCCTCTATTGTTTTTTGTCGATATGGGATCGCAGATCCCTATACTCCAACGGCGGCAGATCGCAGATCCGCCGATACGATTTTTCTCTGTTTGTGCGAGAAGTCGGGGTAATTCCATTTCCGCTACAAATATAGCAAATAATCAAAACGAATATTAATTAAAATAATTCTTTTTGCAAAAACACACAGCCTCAACCGATGACGTATAATCACCTGTTGAGGCTGTGTTTTTAATAGACGGGGTGTTTCAATTCATCCGGAGAGCCAGCGTTGTGGCACCGAAAAAATCGGAGTTATCGCTGCATCATCATTTGCATAATGCCGCCACCGTTTTTCACGTTGGTAAAGTCCATCTGCATTAATATGCGTTGTGCATAAGCCGAGCGGGCTCCCGAAGCGCAGTAGAGTGTAATGTCTCTCGATTTGTCGCCCAGTTCGTTCACTCTGGCAGGCAGCTCGTCCAGCTGAATGTTGACGGCTCCGGGGTAAGCGCCACCGGCAAATTCCTGCGGAGTACGTACATCCACAATCAGCGGCAGGTTTTTAGGGTTGGAAGATGGGCTTTTCTGAACCGGACGGCGTGCCATCATGGTGGTCAGTCCGCCACCGTTGGTGACGTTGGTATAGCCGAGCTGCATCAGTATCTGCTGCGCGTAAGCCGAACGGCCTCCCGAAGCGCAATAGACGATAATTTCACGGTCGGGTTTGTCCCCAAACTCACCGCTGCGGGCCATCACTTCGTCCAACGGAATATTGACTGCGCCGGGATAAGCACCGGTGCGGAATTCTTCCACCGTCCGCACATCTACAATCAGCGTAGAATTGGTTTCTGCCGGTTTTGTTGCGGTTGTTTCAACTGTCTTTTCTTCCTGTTTTTCTGTAGTCTTCTTTTCTATGGGCAACAGTCCGATAGCGATGTTTTTGAATCTTACCGCACGGGCGTGCCGTTGTAGCGAGGTGTGTCCTCCCGAAATGTTGACCACGTTGCAGAATCCTGCACCTTTCATGGTGCGGAGAGCCTGATGCCCTTTTTTCCCGGTTTCATCGTACACAATAATCAGTTGGTCGGATGGTACGGACGGTAATTGTTGCAACAACAGTTCGAGTGGAATATGATTGGAGCCTTCGATGTGGCTTTTTTCAAAAGCAAAAATATCGCGTACATCAATGAAGAGCGGCTTTTTCCCTTCCACAAAAGCATCCAGCTCCGAAGCAGTAACGGACGGGCTGAAACCTGACAGTTTGTTTTCGGCCGTGAAAGCTGCCATGTTCATTGCATCGTTAGCCGTACCGATTGGTGGCGAATAGGCAAAGTCGATGTCTGACAGGTCGCTTACCGTCAGTTTGGCGGCAGCCGCGGTGGCAATCACGTCCAACCGTTTGTCGGCTCCTTTGTATCCTGCGGTTTGTCCCCCGAGGACGACGCCAGTTTTCTTGTCGAATACCAGCATCACGCTGACGGTTTCAGCACCCGGCATATAACTGGTATGGTGTTCTTTGTGTACTACCACCGCGTCGGCGTCAAATCCCTGCGCGCGTGCCTGTTTGAGAGATAAACCGGTAGTTCCGGCAACCGCCTCGAAAACACGCACGACGGAAGTTCCCAGTGCGCCTTTGTACGGATGTTGTCCGCCCAAAGCATTTTCGGCAGCAATACGTCCCTGCCGATTGGCCGGTCCTGCAAGAGGAATGCGTACTTTTTTACCGTTTACACGGTGTTCAATTTCGACCATGTCGCCGGCAGCAAAAATATCGGGATCGTTTGTTTGCAGGTATTCATCTACCAACAAACCACCAGCTTCACCGATGGAAAGGTCGGCTTCTTTTGCCAGTTGAAGGGTAGGCGATACACCGATAGAGAGCAGTACAATGTCTGCATCCAGTATTTTTCCGTTAGCAAGCTTTACAGCATCGGGAGTGATTTCCGAAACGGCAGTGCCGGTATGAATGGCTACTTCGTGCGACAACATTTCGTTTTCGATAAATCCTGCGGTTTCAGCTTCCATGATGGACATGACATGTGGCATCATCTCAACTACGTTCACGTTGAGTCCTTTCTTGGTGAGTGCCTCCACCATTTCGAGGCCGATGAAACCACCGCCTACAACCACCGCATTTTTCGGTTTCTGTTCCTGCAAGTGGCGGTAAATGCTGTCCATGTTATCGAGAGTCCAGAGCGTGAACACATGGTTGAGGTCAGCACCCGGAAGTGCAGGTTTGATGGGGCGTCCGCCCTGTGCCAGTATCAGTTTGGTATAAGGAACCACGCACGTTTCTCCGGTCTGGAAGTTTTTTGTGGTGATGGTGTGTTCCTTGCGGTTGATGGCTGTGACGCTGGTGTTGATGCGTACATCCACGCCGTATTGTTCGTTGAAGCTTTCCGGGCTTTGCAGGATAAGTTTGGAGCGGCTTTTGATGTCTCCTCCGATATAATAGGGAAGTCCGCAATTGGCGAATGAAATGTCCGGCCCCGATTCGATCATGGTGATGTTTGCTTCCGACGAAATCCGCCGAACTTTGGCGGCTGCGGTCGCTCCGGCAGCCACTCCGCCGATAATGACAATTTGTTCCATTGTGATTATGATTTTATTTTTCTGTTCAGGCTGTACCAGCTGCCGCCGTTGTGAACACTGGTGTATCCACGGGAGAGAAGTATCCCTTTTGCCGAAGCACTCCGCATTCCGGAGGCGCAGCAGGTGATGATTGTACGGTTTTTGTCTTTGAATTTGTTAAGGTTGCTGGATAACTGGTCTACAGGGATGTTGATTGATCCCTGAATATGACCGGATGCAAACTCTCCTTTTGAACGAACGTCAAGGATAATGGCGCCCTGACTGATAAGCTCTTTGAAATCGGCTTTTGGTGAAATTCCGAACAGTTTCTTTAGTGTTTCTAACATAGTTGAACGATTTTGTTTTTATTGACGATGCAAAGATATATACAAATCAAACGAATTACAATAGTATCACCAAATAAATTATTATAATATCACTAATTACAAATGGGATAAATTGAGTTTCTGTTAGATAAAATGTATAAATACAAGATGATATGATGTTTTAGTTGGTGCTAAAAGAATATCATAACTTCGTCCTTTAGGGCGGAGCTGCGGAATATTCCGAGGCATTGGGCTTTAGCCCTGAATAATCCATTCGCGACACCCATTTTTTAGGGCTAAAGCCAATAAAAACATTCCCTGCACTTGTCTCCGTCTGAAGGGCGGAGTTGTAAAAGTAAATACCTTAAGCATTGAAAACAATAGACTTTTGAACTTCACGTTAATATATTAACTTTGTTTTGAAAAAAATGAGCGGTTCAGACTGGTTGGAACTCTGATTGTGCCGATCAAACATATAAAACTTCTGTTTGTGAAGAAACTCTTTTTGCTGATATTGCTTTTGTGTGTGTCAACGGCTTTTTATGCACAACATAAACCAAGGCTCTTTGGTTATGTGAATGATAAAGAAAAGCGGCCGATTGAGCTGGCAACGGTATCGGTAAAAGGCATGGCGATTGGGACTACAACCAATAAAAACGGGTTTTATGAATTGCTCCTGAGTGCTAAAGATTCGGTGGAGTTGTTTGTTTCCTGCGTTGGATACAAGCCGTTTGTGAAGAAGATGCTTCCCGATTTCAAACTGGCTCAGCTCAATATTACGCTGGAAACGGATACCCGTGAATTGTCGGCGGTAGAAGTCAATGCACCCCGTTTGCAAACCACCACTTCCGAACTGATAGATGTGTCTCATTGGCGGATGTTGCCCGATGCAAGTGGAGGCAGCATTGAGTCGTTGATTAGTACCTTGCCGGGAGTGCATTCCACCAATGAGCTGAGTTCTCAATATTCCGTCAGGGGCGGAAGCTACGATGAAAACAGTGTGTACGTAAATGGTATTGAGGTGTATCGTCCGTTGCTAATCCGTGCGGGGCAGCAGGAGGGTCTGAGCTTCATAAATCCTGATATGGTGCAAAATGTCTCCTTCTCAGCCGGTGGATTCTCATCCAAACTGGGGGATAAAATGTCGTCAGTTCTGGATATTACCTACAAGCAGCCTACCACATTTGAAGGTGCTCTCTCAGCCGGATTGCAGGGCGCTTCGGCATATGTGGGGACGGCCTCTTCGAGGTTCAGTCAGATGCACGGCTTGCGCTATAAGAGTAATTCTTTCCTTTTGGGTTCTCTCGATACCAAAGGGCAGTACGATCCCTCCTTTTTTGATTACCAAACCTATTTGACCTACAATTTCAATCCTCACCTTGAGCTGAGCTTTTTGGGTAATATTTCGCAAAACAACTACCGTTTTATTCCACAAGAGCAGGAAACTTCATTTGGTACACTCCAAATGCCGCTGCAACTGAAAGTATATTTTGACGGACAGGAAGAAGATGTTTTTAAAACTCAGACAGGAGCGTTGACGTTGACTTATAAGCCGACGAAGAATCTGAAGCTCCGATTTTCGGCCTCGGCTTTTAATACCAACGAAGAGGAAACGTATGACATTGCCGGGCAATACTGGCTCTACGAACTGGCTATGACGGGAAATGGAAAAGGTGAACCCTCGACCACTCTCGGCATCGGGTCGTATCTTCAACATGCGCGCAACACACTGGATGCTTCTGTTGTTGGGGGAAGCCATGCCGGAGAATTTCGTGTCGGCAACCATCTGCTGGAGTGGGGAATGGGCGTTCAGAGAGAGAACATTACCAATAAGATGAAAGAGTGGGAATATCGCGACTCTGCCGGTTATTCACTGCCCTACACTTCCACGCTGAAAGTTTACAACAACCTGACCGCTGATCTGCAACTGGAATCTTACCGGTCAAGCGGATATTTGCAGGATACGTATAAATTGCGTTCAGATAAAGGGTTATGGTCGTTTACCGGAGGTTTAAGGGTAAACAACTGGTCGTATAACAAACAGATCCTTTTTAGTCCCCGACTTACGATAGCATTCTTCCCCCGATCGAGCAACCTCTCATTTCGGTTTGCTACCGGCGTATACTATCAGACCCCATTCTACAAGGAATTGCGTGATACCGCCGTGGTAGGAGGTAATGTGGTTGCCAGTCTCAATAATCAGATCAAAGCGCAGCGGTCACTTCATTTTGTTTTGGGGGCAGATTATCACTTCATCAAATGGAATCGACCTTTTAAGTTTACCGCAGAAGCTTATTATAAGCCGGCAACAAACGTGATTCCTTATGTGGTAGACAATGTGAAAATCACCTATTTTGGTGGTAATTGCGCCAAGGCGTATTCCGCAGGACTGGATATGAAATTGTTCGGTGAGTTTGTACCCGGCTCCGACTCCTGGATCGGTCTCTCTCTGATGCAATCCAAACAGAATATTCAGAAAGGAACAGATGGCGCGGGAAATCCTGTTTACGCGGGTTATATTTCTCGTCCCAACGAACAGCGGTATAGCGTAACCATGTTTTTTCAGGATTATCTGCCCAACAATCAACGCCTGAAAGTGAACCTGAAACTGATTTGGTCCGATGGTTTACCGGTTGCAGCATCGCATAATCCGTACGTGATGGCTTTTCGTACTCCCGATTACCGCAGGGTGGACATCGGAGCTTCCTATGCTTTGATAGATAAAACACACCGGCCACAGAGCGGAGTCTTTTCGCATCTGAAATCCGTTTGGCTCAATTTGGATGTGTTTAATCTTTTGGATATTAGTAACGTAAACTCATACATGTGGTTGTCTGATATCTACAATCGTCAATACGCCATTCCCAACTACCTCACCCGCAGGCTACTTAACTTCAGGGTGTCTGCTGAGTTTTAGTTGCTAGTCAATTTCGTCCGTTCAAAAATGAAACCATCTTAGAGCTCTTAGTGATAGCCTTTGTGCACTTCGTGGTGAAAATCTGTGTTTAACCACAAAGAACATAAAGAAAATGTGTAACGTTTATGGCTTGGCGTTCACCACCTCGCTATCTCTCTCACCGTCTCTCTATCTCTCACCTCGCCGTCTATTTTTCCCTTTCTCTCCTCACCATCAGTTACTTGTTATTATTAACAAATTCCTTTAGTGTAAAATGCCCGTTTTTTGGGAAGATTTGCTATTTTTGTGGTTAAATCTCTTATATTATGTCGCAAAACAGTGCAATGGAGTTGCGTACCGAAAACCTTGTCAAACGCTATGGCAAGAGAACGGTTGTCGATCACGTATCTATTGATTTGAAGCAAGGTGAAATTGTTGGTTTGCTTGGTCCGAATGGAGCCGGTAAAACCACAACTTTTTACATGACAACCGGGTTGATTACTCCCAATGAAGGTAAAATATTTTTGAATGAACAGGAAATAACGAATTTTCCTGTATATAAACGGGCTCAGGCAGGTATTGGTTATCTGGCTCAGGAAGCATCCGTGTTTCGCCAAATGTCAGTAGAAGACAACATCCGAGCAGTGCTCGAAATGACCAGTTTTACGAAAGAAAGACAAGAGGAAAAACTGGAAACGCTGATCAAGGAGTTCAGTTTGGGACATGTTCGGAAGAATATTGGCAATCGCCTTTCCGGAGGAGAGCGTCGACGTACTGAAATTGCCCGTTGTCTTGCAATTGAACCGAAATTTATCATGCTCGATGAGCCGTTTGCCGGTGTTGACCCTATTGCCGTTCAGGATATTCAGGATATTGTATGGCACTTGAAAGATATGAACATCGGTATTTTGATTACCGACCATAACGTAGACGAAACGCTTTCTATTACAGACCGTGCCTATTTGTTGTTCGAGGGGAAAATCCTGTTTCAGGGCACTGCTGAAGAGCTGGCCGGAAATTCTATTGTCCGTGAAAAGTACCTCGGGCGCGATTTCGAACTGAAACGCAAAAAGGGACAATTTGTGCCTCAGGCCTAAGATTAACGACAAACATTCGTCACTACCATGATTATTGATCCGATAAAACAGCTACAGGACGAGCAGGAAATGATTCAGCATGCTTTTAATGAGGTGCTGGATGTTTATACTCATTCGCCACACCGACAAAAGGTTGAAATCATTCAGAAAGCCTTTGAATTTGCCAACGAGGCTCACCGGGGTATTCGGCGGCGGTCAGGAGAGCCTTACATTATGCACCCTATCGCAGTAGCGAAAATTGTGGCGCAGGAAATAGGCCTTGGATCAACATCCATTTGTGCAGCTCTTTTACATGATGTAGTTGAAGATACCGATTATACGGTTGAAGATATTGAAAATCAATTCAATAAGCGAATAGCTATTATCGTGGACGGACTGACGAAAATCTCGGGCGGAGTATTTGCCGAACGGGTTTCGGAACAAGCCGAAAACTTCAGGAAGCTGCTGCTCACCATGTCCGAGGATATTCGAGTAATTCTGATCAAAATTGCCGACCGCCTTCACAATATGCGAACCCTCGGTTCCATGCCACCGGCAAAGCAATATAAAATAGCCGGCGAAACGCTCTACATCTACGCTCCCCTTGCCAACCGCCTTGGCCTTTTCTCCATAAAAAGCGAACTCGAAAATCTCAGTTTCAAATACGAACACCCCGAAACATTTGCCGAAATTACGGCACTGATTGAAGCCGAATCCGCTGAGCACGAACAAGTTTATAGTGAATTTAAATCTCCGATAGAAGCGAAACTGAAAGCTTTAGGCTTTACTGCCGAATTGAAAGAACGTGTAAAGACGGTGTATTCTGTATGGCACAAAATGCAAACCAAGAATATTCCGTTTGAGGAAGTGTATGATCTGTTAGCTCTTCGTATCGTGTTCGAACCCAAACCCGAAATGACGGAGCAGGAGCAGTGCTGGATCATCTATTCGGCTATTACCCAGATATATCGTCCGCATCCCGAACGTATCCGCGACTGGGTGAGCACACCTAAGGCAAACGGGTATTCGGCGTTGCATGTTACGGTTATGGGTCCTCACGGACGCTGGATCGAGGTTCAGATCCGCAGTACGCACATGAACGAGGTGGCAGAAAAAGGTCTTGCCGCTCACTGGAAATATAAAACAGGGGAACAGCGCGATGATGAAACCGAACTTGATAAATGGCTGAAGGAGCTCAAAGAAGAGCTGAAAAATCCTACACCAAGTGCGGTTGATTTCATGGATAATGTGAAGCTGAATCTCTTTGCTTCCGAAATATTCGTGTTTACACCGAAGGGCGAAATTAAAACTATTCCTCAGGGCGCGACAGCACTCGATTTCGCCTTTCTGCTTCACTCCGATCTTGGTTTCAAATGTATTGGTGCAAAGGTGAACCATAAATTAGTGCCTTTGAGCCATGTGCTTGCTAGTGGCGATCAGGTGGAGATCCTGACAGCTAAAATGCAAAAGCCACAGGCCGACTGGTTGCGTTTTGTTGTTACCGCTCGTGCCAAAACCAAACTGGAGACAGCCCTGAAAAAAGAGCTTACGTCCGTGTCGCAAACCGGGCAGAAAAACATTGAAGAGGAGCTGAAAAAGGTGAGTCTGTCTCCTACGCCAGACACGATTCAACGTTTGGTGGAGTATTATAAATTGGCAGACAAAAAGGAACTGTACCGTCAGGCAGGAAAGAATTATATTGATCTGACAGACATCTCAAAAAAAATATTCAAGCCCAGACAACCGAACCTTTTGAAGAAGTTTGTAACGCTTCAGTTTGGTAGCTCGGAAAATAAAAAGGGCAAAGATGAAGAAGAAGAGAAGGTATCAGTGCACAAGGTGGATCGTAAAAAGACTTTCCGTCTGACCGATGAAAAGTCGGGCAAATCGTTCCGCATTGCACCTTGTTGCCAACCAATTCCCGGCGATGACGTGTTTGGCTACGTGGATGAAGATGAGGTAGTAATTGTTCATAAGCGCCAATGTCCCGAAGCTCTCAAGCTTAAAGCCAGCCATGGAGAACGGATTGTTACGGCAGAATGGGCCATGCACAAGGAACTATCTTTCGCGGTAACGGTGGAAATGAATGGGATTGACCGTATAGGGATGCTTCGTGAGATTTCCCGCGTTGTCACCGATGAATATTCTATCAACATTCAAAGTATTAATATCGAAACGAAAGATGGTATATTCTATGGTCGTTTACACCTGTATGTGTATGGTGTAGAACAGGTTAATAATCTGTGCATGAAGCTCTTGAAGATAAAAGGGATGAGCTCTGTGAAACGCGTGGAAGCGTGAGCAGAATTAATAATTAACAATTAATAATTTATTGGTTGATCGGAGCTCGGTTAATTTTATTTGTCGGTGCTTCTTTAGCTTCGCTCTTCTTCGCAACTTCAGCAAGCTTTCTTTTTTTTGAATGCTTGTCGTAAGCTTCTACGATCTGGCGTACAAGACGATGGCGCACAATGTCTTTTACGGAAAATTCAACTTTCGAAATTCCCTTCACGTTCCGCAATACTTCCAACGATTCTATCAAACCTGATTTTTGAGAGGGTGGCAAGTCAATCTGAGTGATGTCTCCAGTGACAATTACCTTGCTGTTTATGCCCATACGCGTCAAAAACATCTTGATTTGCATGGTGGATGTGTTTTGAGCCTCATCCAGTATCACTACAGCATCATTAAGGGTTCTTCCACGCATAAAAGCCAGAGGGGCAATCTGAATAGTCCCGTTTTCCATGAATTCCTTCAGTTTGGCTCCCGGAATCATATCCTGCAAGGCATCATAAAGTGGTTGCAGATACGGATCTATCTTTTCTTTCATATCACCGGGAAGAAAACCCAGTTTTTCACCAGCTTCGACAGCAGGCCGACTCAGAATGATCTTTTTAATCTCTTTATTTTTCAGAGAACGCACAGCAAGGGCGATGGCTGTATACGTTTTTCCGGAACCGGCCGGGCCAATAGCGAATAAAAGATCGTTTTTCTCGAATTCCTTAACGAGCTTTTTTTGGTTTTCTGTGCGTGCGGTAATGGTTTTCCCGTTGATGCCGTGGATAATGAGGTTGTCCTGTATGACTTCGGTAGGCGAGTTCCCTTTTATGATGTCAATGATAATTTCCTCATTGAGAAGGTTGTATTCCGAGCAATAGCTCTGAAGTTTTTGTACCGATTCGTCGAATGCGACCATAACTTCTTCATCACCTAACGCCCGCAATACATTTCCGCGAGCCACTATTTTTAGCTTTGGAAAAAGGTTTTTAATTAAGGCGATATTGGCGTTATTGACCCCGAAAAAAACTACCGGGTCAACAGTCTCATTGAGTAAAATGGTGCGTTCGATCATGTATTAGATAGTGAGATAGTAAATGTGAAAGTGAGTTATTGTTGTTTCCATTTTTTACGGGTGATGGAAAATATTTTCAATAGTTCTTCAGCTTCTCTTTTTATCGATTCAATATGTTGTGTGTCGATTAGAAGAGCCTCTTCTAATAGCTCCAACCAAAATAGAGATTCATCTGTTTCTTCAACAACAATGCATAATTTGGAGAATTTTTCAGCATTTGAACGACCTCTTGTTACAGTACGAAAATTTGCTGCGACAGACGTACCTGAGCGCAATAGTTGCTTGCCTAGGATTCGTGTTTCGTTATCATGTTTACAAAAAGTAGAATAAAAACGAATAACTGAAACAGCAAATAGTTTGGTTCGTTGCCGGTATTTTTCGTTGAAGTCTGTTGTGTTTTCCCAAAAAATCTCTTTAGAAGGTTACGTTTGAAAATTTGAGAGAATGTGAGGCAGTTTTTACTCACTGACTCACATTCTCACTATTTCGCTGCTGTTTTTAGTATGCAAACAATTCATATCCAGCCATTACGCTGTTTACTTTGTCGCGGACAGATTTGATGACAGTTTCGTTGTCTGTGTTATGAAGTACGGTGTCGATCATTTCAACGATTTCGCCCATCAGGCCTTCTTTCGCACCACGGGTAGTGATGGCGGGAGTACCTACGCGGATACCTGAAGTCTGGAATGGAGAACGGCTGTCGAACGGAACCATATTTTTGTTTACTGTAATGTCAGCTTTTACCAGGCTGTTTTCTGCCACTTTGCCTGTCAGATCAGGGAATTTGGTGCGCAGGTCGATAAGCATGGAGTGGTTGTCTGTACCGTCGGAAATGATCTTATAACCTTTAGCCATGAATGCATCCGCCATTACAGCAGCATTCTTCTTCACTTGTGTCTGATATTCAATATACGATGGCTGTAATGCTTCAAAGAAAGAAACTGCTTTGGCGGCAATTACGTGTTCCAACGGACCGCCCTGAATGCCCGGGAATACGGCAGAGTCGAGCAACGAAGACATCTTCTTGATTTCGCCTTTCGGTGTTGTTTTGCCCCATGGGTTTTCAAAGTCTTTGCCCAACAGGATTATACCACCACGAGGTCCACGTAATGTTTTGTGGGTGGTGGAGGTAACGATATGAGCATATTTCAATGGGTTTTCGAGCAAACCGGCAGCAATCAGACCGGCAGGGTGAGCCATGTCGATCATCAACAGTGCGCCGATTTTGTCGGCAATAGCACGCATGCGGGCATAATCCCAGTCGCGAGAATAAGCAGAAGCGCCACCCACAATCAATTTTGGGCGTTCGCGGAGAGCAACCTCTTCCATCTGGTCGTAGTCAACACGACCGGTATCTTCTTTTACATTATAAGCCAATGGTTGATAAAGGATTCCTGAACTGTTTACCAGTGAACCGTGAGATAGGTGGCCACCGTGAGCTAGATTCAGGCCAAGGAATTTATCGCCAGGGTTCAGAACTGCCAAAAATACAGCTGCATTTGCCTGAGCGCCTGAGTGTGGTTGTACGTTCGCGTATTCTGCACCGAAAAGTTGTTTCAAACGGTCGATGGCCAACTGTTCGCTTAAGTCCACTACTTCGCAACCTCCGTAATAACGATGGCCGGGATAGCCTTCGGCATACTTGTTGGTAAGGCAGGTGCCCATTGCTTGTAGTACTTGCTCGCTTACAAAATTTTCGGATGCAATCAGCTCTATGCCTTTTAGTTGGCGCTGATGCTCCTTCTCGATAATCTCAAAAATGGAGTTGTCGCGTGTCATGTCAGAAAAATTATGTGAAGGTTAGAAATTGCTTAAAAAAGAAGGTGCAAAGGTAGCCATTTTTATTTAGAAACGAGTAATGAGAAGCGAGTAACAAAGGAATAAGTAACCAGTAATTAACAATTAATAATTAACGATTAATAATTCTTTTGTATGTCTCTTTCAGTTGGTTGAGATGTCTCTCGATACTGTATGTTTCACGTACCCATCGTGCAGCTTCTTCCGCTTTTTGTTTATAAAGATCTGGATTCGCAGTAAAGGGTAAAAACTTACTGAGTAAGTCCTCCGGATCTTTGGTGTTGTAGAGATGTGCGTAGTTTCCACCCTCTGTAATTTCCAGCATCACTTCCCAGTCGTTTACAAAAACAGGAACAGAACTGGCCATTGCTTCGATAACAGCAATGCCGAAGGTATCATGATCGGTTGCATAGATAAATGCATCCAATTGAGTCAAAATGTCGGGTACATCTGAACGTGCACCCAAAAACATAACTTTGTCGTTCAGCCCGTTTTCATTGCAAAAACTAATACATTGATCGTAGCGACATTCTTCCCCCGGATTTTTTTTGCCGACAAATAAAAAGCGGAAATTTATTTTGTTGTCATTTAGTAATTTAAGGAACTTGCAGATGGTCAGCTGATCTCTTACTGCTCCGAAGTTGCCCACGCTTCCAAGCAAAATGGTATCTGTTGTTATATTCAACTCCGCTCTCCATGAATTACTCTTTGCAGGAGTCAGTTTGTCGAATGAAATGCCGTTATAAACCGTTACAGAGTTCTCTTCTTTAAAGCGATACTGTTGATGGTAGTATCTCTTTTGAGAGTTGCTTACGAAGATGTTCGGGTCTGTGTGGCGGATAACCCATCGGATGAGTGTTTTATCCGTTTTGCCGGCGTCCATATCGTAGCCGTGAAACGTAAGCGCAACTTTTATGTTGGTTCCAACGGTAGCTATGAGGGCATAAAGAGCATCGAGAGGTTGCTGGGCATGGACAATAGTAATATCGTTGCGGATAAGCAGCATTCTCAACTTTACAAAATACGCGATATCTGTTTTCGATTTTGGAGTAAGGTGGAAAAGTGGAATTCCCGTTTTTTTGAAATCGTCGGCAAGTATTCCTTCTTTCCGAAAAATGCCGATAAACGGGAATTCCGCAATTGCAGCATTTCGGAAACAGTCTAAAAGAAGCGTTTCTGTTCCTCCCTGGTTTAATGACCCCAAAAGATAGGCAATTCGCATGCGAAATTCAAAGTTATAAAGTTCAATGTTTAAAGTTGAGCGTTCAGCCCCTCACTATCTCATCATGTGCATACTGCTCACTCGTCATGCATTCACTTTTTCGAATGTTTCAGAATATATTGCTTGGTTATTGAGCCCAATCGCATGAAACGAAACTGCAGCTGTAAAAGTGAAACTGGAATTCTGTATCTGATGCGTTCTTTCACAGGTTGATTTTGCCAATCTACTTTCAGTAGTTCCATTTTCGCAATCTCGCGGGTAGTTTTGTCTAAATAGTATGGATGTAAAACATACACCCTCAATGCATCCAATAGCTTTTTCAGAGAAGTATTTTCATGTTCTTCGCTTTCGAGATATTCCAGATTGAAGATAAAATGCTGGTGAGGAGGATAAACGCGTCCGTAGACTACAGCCCGGTTTTCTTGTTCCACATCGTGATTATAATAAGCCAATGGTTGATTCAGAAAAGCTACTTTATATTTAAGTGCTATTCGAATCCACAAGTCAAAATCTTCTCCCAGTTTAATTGCCGGATTCATTCCGTGGAACTCTTCGTAAGCTTTTTTACTGATAATGGTAGCACTGGTCCATACCGGCATGCAGAGTGTTTTGGCATACACTTCACAATAGTCTATATAGCCTGCTTTAAAAGAGTCATCCACTCCAATGGGAGCTTTATGGCGAACTCCTCTTTTTACCTGATAATAAGAGGCGCTGTAGAGTTTTGCTTCCGGGTATTCTTCTATCAGATCTTTCATCTTTGCCAGATAATGCTTGTGCCACCAATCGTCGGCATCCAGAAAGGCAATGTAGCCATATTTAGCTTCCAGTACTCCGACATTACGCGCCATGGAGACTCCGGCATTAGGTTGGTTGATGATTCTTACATGCTCTACCAGAGAGTCGTTTCCCTCCTTCTGTTGAGAATGCAGGTAATGGTTTACCACCTGCAGGCTATTGTCTGTGGAACCATCGTTTACAATAATCAGTTCAAACTCGTGGTATGACTGATTCAATACCGACCGCATCGCTTTTTCAATATGTGCGGCCTTGTTATAAAGGGGAATGATAACGGAAAACATGATAATTGTGATTATTTTTTTCTTAGTACAAGTAGTGCGCATCCATGATTACAGCCACAATTTGTTTTTGTAAGGTGTTCGTCTAAGAGAATATTTTCATGAATATCACCTAGGTCATCTATATATGCAAATCTAATAATATCGAATTTCGGACTGAGCCAATCTAAGAGATATGTCATGCTAAATATTCTGTGTGCGTTAAATTCAATTCTTGATGGTCCCATAGGAACTGAAAAATAGAATAAACCTCCCTTTATTAGCATTTTTGATATATTATCAACACCCTTAATATGTCCGAGAGGATCGATAGAATCACCGTATCTTCCCAATCCAAAATGTTCAATTGCATGCAAACTTGAGATGGAATCACAATACTGTTCAAAAACACAATCTTGTGACATGAAATCTGCCTGTCGAAAGATGATATTTTGTGTCTTAGATTCTAATGGACGAATATCAAAGACTTCAATGTTTCTAAATGTAGCAATATGTGCAACAAATCCATCAATGCGAGAACCAATGTCTACATGCTTTTGGGGTGTGTTGTTAAAAATCTGCTGCGCCATGTATAAATCCTGATGGAAATACGCACCATTTGCTACGCCACTGTCTGTATTTCTCTCTTTTATACAGGGGAAATTAGGTATAACCTCAAAATCTTCACATTGATTTCGGGACATTGCAACAAATAGTTTGAAGTCAGCTTTATACCAAGCTTTGTTTTTTTTGAGGTAATATTTTAATTTGTTTAATGCAGCCATTTGTATTCGTAATTATAATTAAGTCTAGAATTACATTATGGAAAGAATTTTTTTGTAATTTTTTACGAGAATCACCAAAGATAAATTCAATATTTAATAAGTGTGAATATTTGGACTTGGTGTTAATATATATATCTTTTGAAAATTCAATTGTTTTAACTGATCCAAAATGATCTGAAGCCCAACAAGTAGTCAAACCTTGAAATGTGCCTGTTTCAATAAATAAATCAATTCTACTTATCTCTTTTAAAAATAAAACGATCTCTTGGGGTATTCCTAATCTTATATTTCCCATATATTTTATTATTTTGAGTTATGAAAATCGTTATTCGTTGATATTAAATGCTTCTGAAATAGGAAAATATGCCATTCTTGTTGATAATACTATCTAATTTATCGGTATCTTTAGGGATAAAATAAAAGTTTTTTTTCCAAAAATATGTTTCTCTGAAGGCAATTTTTTTTGAATATCATAAAATGCAAATAAATATATTCCCGATCAGTCTTATTGTTTGTAATTTGGCCATTATGATAAAACCATGTATCAGCATCATGCAAATAAGATAAACCATCATCAGATAAGATTGGCGTTGTGTATTGCTCTCTAAAATATAATTTTCTAGTTCTTAATAGAAAAATAAAGTTCAATGCCTTAATTAAATGATGGTAAAGTACCCAAGCATCACGCCAATTGAATACTTTTCGGATGATTTTAGCATAAATTTTTTTGATGTATCGCGATTCAGGATAAATCAAATGAGAGAAATTATTTTCATCTAAAGCATAATTCGATTTATCTTCCAGTTTTTGTTTCCAGTTCTTTATCTTAAACCCCAGTTTCTGTATATTCTTTTTTGTTTTTTAAAATAGCCAGATGACCAGAAAGTCGATCTGCATGGGTGGAAAAAACATCATAATGAGATAACAGTTTGTTAGTATAAAATTTAGAGATGTTACCACCATATTACATCGATATCTCCGAAGCCCCAGAAGTCATATTCCGATATTATATCAGCATGAATGTATCCATAAAATGGTTTTAAATCACAGAGTTTATAGTATTTATCCGGATGAAAATTTATCTTTAACTTACGGCTGACGTCATTGCAGTATTCATCAAAAGAAAAAGAATAGAAACTTAAATTGGTTGAATGAGTCTTTGGTATTGGACAATCTGTAAAGAATAACCAGTCAATAAATAAATTTTGTCCGCAAGAATAAAAATGCAAATCAATCCATTCCGGCCATTGACCGAAATAGGGAATGATGATTGCAATTTTGTTCTTTTGAGATGTCATGGATGAAACAATAACTTTTAATTATGGTATATCAAGAGCTTCCTGGTACTTTATATTCTTATCCATTCATCTGGAATCATATTATGTATATATCTGTTCTGAGTAGGTGTATTATACCATTGTTTGGGAGCAATAATGATGGCATCATTGTTTTTGTTTAAAAAAGCTCCCCACCAGCTAAAACTACTGTTTGCAATTATATTATGCCGACATAACGACATAAGAACAATATCTTTATAACAGTCTTTACCCTGATTTGCCTCCACAATTTCATACGGGAAATTTGTCTTGAAATTCTCTCGTGCCCATTGAGGATCATCTGTGAAGAGATAGATATAAATATTTGGTGTTTTATTGGCAATCTCATTGATGGCTTTTGTGTAATAATCCAGTGATAAATTTGCCATAAACCCACAGGTAAGATAATCACCACGACGTATATGTATACTAACGGTTTGATATTGTGAGCTTATAATTTCCAAAGCTTTGCCTGTGCTGTAAAACGTATCATCTTTGAGTGTATATAAATCTCTAAGCCGATCAATATAATCTTGATAATAACGAATATTCATCCAATGTCCCAGAAAATAATAATTGGTATTCGGTTGAAGATTGTTAAACCTATCTACAAATATAGATGGATATGATTCAGTTATCAATTTATTTGATTGATATTTACGACGTATTTTGTAATAGATATAATGCAGATATTGCTTCTGATTTCGATATTTCTTGACGGAAAAAGGTTTAAATGTCTTAATAAGTGATATAGGAGGTTCTTTAATGAAATCAATTTGAAAAACATCTAAATCAGTTGTTAATAGAGACGAATCATTATCACGCATAAAATCATAATAGACTGGAAGATTATACTTCCACTCTAGAACTTTGCCAAATGCATATTGAAACATCTGGTTGCCTAAACCATTTTTTACATTTACTACTATCATCGTTTAATAAATAGTTGTGTTTGCAAATGCTTTATTTCGTCCATTTTTCCCATTTAAATAATACCCTTTCTATCCACCAAACTATTTTTCGTGTTAGCCAATATCTATTAATTCGTTTCATCTGTTCGATAGGGAAGGCCCATCGTTCGTAGTCGGCAATAATGGCTGCCGGTAATAATTCGGATAGAACCTGCTTGCGTTCTGCTTTATCCAATTCCTTATTGATAGTGCTGATTCCTGTCATGTCAAAAATAGTCATGTCAATATCAGTATAAGCGATCTTCTCTTGTCCGAAGACGATAGCTGTCAAGTACCATTTCCAATCCGATACAATTCTAAGTTGTTCATCGTATAATCCGTATTTGTCAAATAGCGTACGTTTGATATAAGCTGGCGAATGGTTTAATGTTCCTCTGTAAAAATCGAGCATTGTAGGTTGCCTGCCTGCAAATCCCCGATCCCGTAATAATCCTTTGGGCATTTGCTTCAACATATTCCCATAAAAGATTGCTGTTTTCTCTTGATTCTTGGTTCTTGGTTCTTGGTTCTCTATAGCTTTCAGCATCTTATCTGTGACATCAGGCGAAGCAAGCGTGTCTCCGGAGTTCAGAAACTGAAGATACTCTCCCTTTGCCATCCGAATTCCCTTGTTCATGGCGTTGTAGATACCACTATCTTTTTCGCTAATCCAATGAAATTCGTGATTCATTGGCATATTGGCATATTGGCATATTATTTCATTGCTGCCATCTGTCGATGCTCCGTCAATCACGATATACTCAAAATTCCGGGAGGTCTGAGCAAAAACACTCTCCATGGTTTTTTGCAAACCTGAGGCGTTATTGCGGTTGATAGTGATGATGGAGAGTTTCGGCATGTATATAAATTATTTGATATTTATATTTTGTACTTTATTGTTCTTCTGTAATATATATCCATCAAAAAACCAATTACATTGAAAATGCTGATCTATTGTGTATCCATCAGGAATATGATACTGTTCTTTAAACTTTCTTGTTTGAGACACAATGACCATAACCCGTTCGTATTTATTTACATTCGTTTGAAAGCGTTCTAATGAATGTGGAAATTCAAACTGTCTGTCATCTGAAAAATAAGACAATAAAGCAGGATAATATCCCCAACCTTCTATGGATACAATTACAGGCAGATTCTTATTAGCTTGATAAACTTTTTCAATTGGCAAAAATCCGTAGTAGACCTCTTTTCTGGTAACTGCCTTTATTGAAAATATTGTTACAAATATAAGAATCGCAATTAACATTTCTTTTCGTTTTAAATATGAGGTAATAAAAGGTACAGCCAAGATAATGATGGGGAAGATTGACATCATATAATGCACTCCCTTAAAAGGCGCAAAGAACATAATTATTCCTGACCAAATTATTCCACAAATAGAAAGTCGCAATGCAATTTTATCTCTGTTGAAAGCTTTTTTGCTGTCAATTATTATAACCTTTATAATTATTATGATAAAAAACGCGAATGCCGGTACGCTTATTAAATAGCTTCGAATATCAATTAAGTATTTTTTGGCTGAAACACTAATATTCTTTAGTAATCCTTCAAGGTCCAATTTTCCTAGCGCTTCTGTACTTTCATGTCCAAAGAAACCATCGTAATATTTACAATATAAAGTGCCGACAAAAGCAAAAGCCACTAAAAATGTAAAAATCAAAAATAGAATATTCTGTCTCTGTCCGTTTTTATAGGAAGTATATAATAAAATTAATCCAAGTATAACCACATAAAATATTGTGAAATAACCGGATAATAATACGAATGAAACTAATATCGCTATTTTAAGCATTGATTTCCATGAATCAATGCTTCTATTGTCTTTAATTAAATAATAGTAGTTTACAAATAGATAAGTTATTAAAACTAATAGGGTTTCTTGCATCTGGTATTCGCGTAAATAAAGTGTATTCATTATTGACCCTGGATTTAAATAGGCTAAGATCAATGTAAACGCTATTAACCAACTATTTGAAAAAAGTTTCTTGGATAACTTGTACATAAAGAAAAATGAAAATATAAAAAATAATGAATTCAGGCAAAAACCCCGAATAATTATTCTATGTATATCATTTGTCTTGACGCCTGCAAACCAAAGACGCAAAGTTGAATAATAAAGATTTGTATGAGAGGGATCCCTATTATTTTGACGTAGATGGATTATATTTTTCAAGGCATTACTGTATGAGTCGTTGCCCCATAGCAATAAGTTGCGTACTTCTCTCCCATTATAGACAACATTTTCATCAAAATTCCTATTCACGCCGTATTCATTATATGCAGATAAAGTTATAGAAGCCCCCTCATCAAGAAATAATCCTTCTTTTTGAGAAACCCGATATATACGAATGCCCATTGCCATCGCAAATATTAACAAAATCCAGAACCATCTTTTATTGAATAAATTTGAAAGGGTTCTATTTCTCATAATAGTTTACTCTAAATTATTTGATTAAAATATGCAAACCTCTTATTTCATGGTCTCTATTGAAAAATTCCATTTGTTACTCCCATCCATTTGATTTCACATTCAAAACGATCTTCAAACGCTTTTCATGTTTTTTTTCAATCCTTCGGCGTTGTTGTAATTAATGGTGATGATGGAGAGTTTCAGCATGAGAAATGCTCATTTTTGTTGTTCAGCCTGACAAAGATACTCTTTTTTGTTTTTTTAGGTAACTTCCAATTTAAGAGTGTGTCTTTTTTTACTTTATTTTCTACTGTCAATATCGTTTTACGGTCCTTTGTTTAACCCTGATTTTTGTGATGAGTTGCCCCGGCTTGCTTCTGTCAATGAATGTTGTAGCGCTCGTAAAAAACGCATAACAGTTACTGCGTAATGAAATTATAAATCTATTTGGCTTTGTGTATAAAAAAGTTCGTTGAGGTTGCGGTCCTCTCTTCCCGAAGAGGTGTAGTACAGGAATAACGTATCGCTGAAAATAAATCCGGTCGGCTTATAGAAATAGGGACGATATTTCTGAAATTGTTCAGAGTAGTGGCTATTGACGAGTGGTTTACGCAACGTTTTAAAGTGATGGTAATCCTCGGCAACGCTTAGCATTATATTATCTTCCCATTCAGCAACAGAAACCATATATAATTTATTGTTGTGTTCAAACAGATCAAAATGCCAAATATCGTGCTTTTGTGGTTTGGGTATAAATAAGAGTTTCCGACCAATCCATTTTTGCTTCCATTTGTCGCATGTATAAGTGGATTTTAATTTGATTGTTTCTTTATAAATAAAATCAGGATTATATAGCGATGTTCCTTCCAAAGGGCTATGCCCCGGCTTTGTCGAAAGGGTTTATATTGATAATGTACAGCATAGAACAAATACGAGGATCCTTTTTTGATAAGAATCGGGCATTGTTCTTTATCTTCGTCGGTGCTATTGTCCGTAAGATATACCGATACGGGGCTGAATGTTTTACAGTCAGTAGTATAACATCCAACGGTGGCTTTGTAAACATTTAATTCCTTACATAGAGGCGTTTCAAATTCGCGCCAGAAGATCCACAACTTATCATCTTCATAAAAGAGGGAGGGGTCGGAGTTGAACCCTATTGGCGGTGTATTTCGGACTATAGCGACAGGTTCCCAATTAATAGGAATATCTCTGTCTTTGGAGAAATAGAGTATCGGATTCTCTAAGGAACTGTCTCTTTTATAATAGGGCGATTGTACCATCCACCAGTTATATCCGCAGAACCCTTCCGGGATATGCCGGATACAGGGATGCAGGCAGTCGTTATGGTATTTATTCGGATTGGGGGTTTGAATTGGAATGTGTTGGCCTATAGGCATCAATTGTTTGGGGTAAAAACGAACCAGATACATAATTAATCCGGCGATTCCCAAAGCGGTAAACAATAGTATGTAGAGCACAGATAAAGGCATATGTGGTAATTTTTAGCAATAGATTTTTTTCTTTACTACAAAAATATTGTTTCCTCCTAAAAGCCGGGATATTCTATTGATTGCTTTTTGCCAGATAGGGCGTTTTTGTCGACAGTTGGCGCTATAAAATGTATTGATAATGCGTTTGTCTTCGTAAAGAACATCCAGAAAACGAACCTCTTCTTTAGTACACAGAGATTGATGTCTCAAGGCTAAACTTTCGCTGCAATTTTCACCGCTTCCATCCAACCCGATGTTATCCACATAAGAAACTACGGGGATAATCGAGACCGCATGGTTCACAAAGTGAGCTACAGTAAACTGGATCGACCATATATTCAGCTTCCCGCTTTGTTGCATTTGAAGCATTTCAAAAACATCATCACCTCCACGGTTAAAAGCTTCTTGCATAGCTGAATTCTTTAATATGGCCGGGTAGTATGATACATTCCAGTCTATTTGTTTCCATCTGTCTTCCCAAGTTGCCCATCCCCAGGAGTCGTTTCGTAAGCCGACATAGACATCGTATTCGTAATCAGCCGGAATTTGCATCATCTTGGGCGGCATTGTATAGCCGCTGATGGAAAAGACTGATTTTCTCTCTTCGTAATAGGCTAAAGCCGAGTTTATATAGGTCAGAAATGCCGGAGAAGTAATCAAATCATCCTCCATCACAATAACCTTATGGTGTCTCTGCACAACCTGAGTGACACCTTCTTTAATAGATTCGGCCAAACCTTTGTTTGTGTCGGACAAAATAACATCAACTTGTTTGCACCAGGATTCCTGAGTTGCGATGTTTCTGACCTCTTGTATATTTACAAGCGTTTCGTCTGAGGCATCCTTTTTCGGCCCGTCACAGAAAATGTAGAGATGGCTTTCGTCTGCAAGTTTGTTGCGCTTGAGGGCAGTCAACGTTTGCTTAGTGTGGTCTGGCCGATTATAAAGAAACAATGCAATAGGTGCCGGGTTGTTGATTTTGTTCATTGTTGAGACTAAATTAAATGGGCTTGGTGGCTCGTACCGTGATTGTAACCTGATAGTTAGGATCAATATAATCTAATTCTCTTTTCTTGAGTTCGCGGCTGGCTAACCCTTCAATAAAGGACATTGCAGCGAGAACATTGCCATAAGTAGACACCTTAAAATGATCTGCCGGGAAGAATTCTTCAAACAGTTTTTTAGCACTCAAAGAAGTGAAACGCCAATAATCGCCCCATCTTTCCATGTCGTAGCTGCTAATCTGGCTGATACCAGATAACGTAACTAACATAGTACCTCCCGGCTTGAGTATCCTGTATGCATGATATAAGGCAGCACGAAAATCATAGATAAAAGGAAGGGTTTGAGGTAATAGAATACAGTCGTATTGGTCACCGGATAAATGATCGGCACATGTCAGATCGGCTACTATCGTAGCTTTCGGATTCCCTGGCTGTACGTGCAAAACATCTGAGTGGCTTATCTCTTTTCCATACTTTATGGTATAGGTGTCGTCTCCGATTTCAAGAACTGATCCCCGAATAAACGCAGCATTTTCCTGCATAAAAGAATCAATGTAATATCGGGCTATAGACTGGCTTCCTCTGTCATAACCAAAGACATTGCTGAATGGTTTCAGACGTCTGAAACTTCCCCAAAGTTTTAACCTGTGAAAGTATTTGCGTGCAGATTTTATCTTGCGTTGCAGTGTCGAAGCGGATAGGTTCATGCGTTTTTTTATTCTATTACTTCCTCAATAAATGTTGAGTTAAGATTTTGTCAGCTAATACCGAATTATAAAATTTAAAATCGGAATTGAATAATTGATAGTCATACTTGTTTGATACATCGTTTACAAATGAGATGGGAGGCGTAAATCCTCTTTTTTCTGCATGAAGGATGTAATCAGGCACGATGCCTTGCAGAATTTCTTTCAAAAAGTATTTGGGCACTCCTTTCTTGTATTTATAGTGTAAGGGCAACGATGATACGAATTCCACCAATTGATAGTCGAGCAGAGGAGAGCGTATTTCAATGGAGTTGCCCATCCCCAGTCTGTCAGATAAATAGAGGTAGGCCATAATCATGGTCTTGTCAAACAGGAAGCGATATATATAATCAATTTCGGTACCTAAGGGTGTATTGCCATACGAAAAATTCAGGTCGACATCTTTAAATCGGAATTGTTCTTCCTGATAAGTGAAATTAGCATTGTTGGCGAATTTGCAATAATCATTGTACATCCAGTATCCGATGGAACTGTCGTTGATCTTGTTGGGATATCCCCCATAGAGAATGTATTGCCAGTTTTTAGCCAGGAATCGCAAAAATTCTTTTTTCTTTGCGATTCCTTTCCAGGGAAAAAGGCTTTGGTGCTTTTTCTGGATATACAACGATTCGGCCATGTCATTCCAGTAACCGTAACCGTAAAAAAGTTCATCGCCTCCCATACCTCCCAGCAACACCTTAAATCCGAGAGACTGTACTTTTTTGTAAAGTGCCCATTGGGCAAACGCGGCAATATCCGTTACCGGCTCATCCATTCGCGCAGTATATTCATCAAAACAATCGCCGAAATCGTTCTCGTCCAACTCTATTTCGTGATAAATAAATCCTTTTTCCGAAGCAAATTGTTTCGCAATATCGCGTTCGTCGCAAGCGTGTTGTCCTTTGTATCCGGCAGTAATTGTATGTACTTCTCTTCCGGTTTCTTTGGCGAAAGCTGCAATGGCACTCGAGTCGATTCCGCCACTGAGCATGATGGCAATAGGAACATCGCTACGCAGACAAATATCCACCGATTCACGCATCCGGCGAAGAGTTTCCGCTTTGGCCTCTTCAAATGATCCGGAAAAGGCGGGTGTTAAGTCACGTTGCCAATAATGATGTTTAAGGACTCCCTGTCGGCTAACTAGCACATATTGTCCGGGCTCAACCCTTTTTACCTGATTGATATAAGTCTCTCTTGAATGGATGGGAGAAGTGTAGCGAATTGGCTCAGCCAAACGTTCCAAGTCGATTTGAGGTTCATCAATGAACGATTTTACAATAGCCTTTAATTCGGAGCTGAACACTACGCCACAGGGAATTTCGGAGTAATAAAGAGGTTTTTCTCCTATACGGTCACGGGCTGCAAATAGTTGCTTTTTGCGAGTGTCCCAGAGGCAGAACGCAAACATTCCTCTCAGGTATTTCAGGCATTCCACTCCATATTCTTCGTAGAGGTGAAGAATGGTTTCCGAATCACTGTCGGAATTGAAGATATGTCCTTTTTCGGTAAGCTCTTTTTTTATTTCGATGTAATTGTATATTTCACCGTTGCAGGACAACACTAAAGATTTGTCTTCGTTAAAAAGTGGTTGTTTCCCACGCTCCAAACCAATGATGGAAAGTCGAACCTGAGCCATACAGCATGTTTCGTCATTCCACACTCCGCGATCGTCCGGACCACGATAATGCATCTCATCATTCATTTGATGTAACTTCCGGATATCTGTATCAGAAATTTGGGTATAACGGTATAATGTCGAAATTCCACACATAGGTTAGCAATGGATAATGAGTAACAAAGTGATGCTGGTTGAGTTCTTGAGACCTTAAAGTTAGTGATTTTAGTTGAAGAAGCTCCGCAATATTTTATTGTAGTAAAATCAATTTTTTAATTTCACCGAAGATAGACATGCAATTCAATTTAGACGAGAAATTTGATTGTGCATATTCCTGAGCAGACTGTCCTACACTATCCAACAATGTCGGATCATTTACAAATTGTTCGATGATATCTGCTAATTTATCTACATCATAGAGCGGGTATAAGTGTCCGCATGTGCCTTCTTTTACAACCTCTTCGTTCGCTCCTGAACGGCTGGCAATAACCGGCATCCGGTGTAGCATGAATTCCACCGTGGAACGACCAAAGCCTTCATCGCGAGCACATACAATCCCAATGTTCATCAGATTCAATATCGGGTGGATATTCGGTTGATGACCATGGTTTACAACATAAGCTGTCAGATGAGTGGTTTTAATATATTGGTTCAGTTGTTCGAGGTATTCTTCTTTATAACCTCCGATAATATGCAGTTGGATGTTTTTACAATCTCGTTTATTCACCAGAATATTCAGCGCTTTTACAACATCCAGCTGGTTTTTTTGTTCGGACACAATTCCTACAATGCAAATGCGTGAAATATAGTCTTTTGCAACCTCCTTTTCGGGAGGAGTTGCCAGACTGACGCCATTATAAATCACTTTGATTTTATCGGACGGAATTATTCCCGTGTATCTACTGGCAACAAAATTGGAAATGGCTATATAAGTTGATGCGCCTTTTTTAAGTATCTGTTTAGATAGTGAGTTGCCCAGAGAAAATTTGAATTCATAAGCCTCTAAAGTTTCTCTGAGATGCCATACATGAGGACATTTTAATTGACGGCTGAGATAGATTCCAATATTGACCGTGATGGAATTGGTATAAACCAAATCAATAGATTCATTAATAAAAATCTGAGCCAGCTTTTGTATTCTTGAACGGTTACGGATTTGCTTGCGGATATTCAATCCCCATTGTAATATGCCTTTATTATTGTTTACCCACCAGTAATAATGAGAAACAACATACCGGATTCCCTCTTGCTCCAGATAGGCACATATCTCTCCCTCACGTGGCAGTAGCACAATCGGGGTAATATTGTATTCCCGTTTTAGCTCTGTAATTAGCCTGCAAAGCGATTGATTGGCGCCATACATTGCTGAATAGTGTGCGATAAAGAGAATGTTCATGAGACATTTAGCGTTAAGTGAGTAATTTGGAATTCAACAGGCTGTAATATTGTTTATAGGGGTAGTCAATTATGTACAAAGACAACACGAATTTGAATAGTCGAAGCCTTTTTTTACTGAAAAGCTTTAATGTCTTTGATCTGCCAAATAATGGGAATCGAATACTCCATAATAACTTTGATAATTGCTGTTTTGGGTCTTTTGGAAGTCTGGTATAGAGCTTGTAATTCTGTTTATCCCATATGAAGTCAGAAATAAGTGTGGCAAGTTCGTCCTTATAATGCTCTAGTTGATTTGCTTGTATTAGGTATTCCTTTATTTCTTTGAGAAACTGAATTTGCTTTGTTGGTACATTTGAATCAGGTTTACTTGATTCGCCTTCAATCTGCTTATTCCAAATATAAAATTCTTGATTGATATAATGTATTTTATCTGTAGATAAGAATGCTTGTAAATTGAAAAGAGTGTCTTCTTCGTAAAAGATTAATCTACTTTTAAAAGAGAGGAAATGAGTATCAATAAATTCTTTTTTAAATATAGAGTCCCATACACTTTTTGATAAAATATTTTGATTAACAGCTGGATCCATAGGTAAAATGATTGATCTGATTACATCGTCTTTACCCGGATTGTTATATTTGATGATTTCAGTTCTGTCACTGTGCTTTATGATAGAATTGCTAAATACGATGTCCGCATCACATTCCCTAGCTTTTTTATAAAGAAGTTCATACATGTTTAGGGCTCTGGTATCGTCATGGTCAGAAAACCCAATATATTCACCCGTTGCTAAAGAGATTCCTTTGTTTCTGGATTCAGCAATATGTAAATTCGTTTCATTGATGATATATTTAATCCGATCATCCTTTAATGCATATTCTTTAACAATGCCAATACTTCCATCCGTTGGGGCATCCAGAATACAAATGATTTCTATGTCTTGCAGCGTTTGATTAATAAGAGTGTCTAAGCACTCATAAAGTCTGTCGCCTGCATTGTGAATTGGAACGATAACTGAAATTAAAGGCATATCCTTAAATTATGATAGCTTGTGTTTATAGCCTGATATAGGGATATCGCAAATATAGATACTTAACAGCGGATAAGTATGGTCTTAAATTTTTAAGATCGGTTCGGGATATTAAAGCTTTATATTGCGATCTGTTTTTTCTATCAAACATCCTTAAATGTTTGACTATATTTCCTAACTGATACTTGATTAAGTCATCTAGAATAGTAACAAAACGCTGATTTATACTCTTATTGTTTAAGAAAATACTGCGCAACTTATCACATCGTAATGCCAACTGAATCCAATATTTTAGGTGGACAGGAGAAACTGGTCGGTTTGTAATTGAGGCTGAATTATTTCGGTAAAAGTAAGGAGCTATATCCAGATGTTTCACTTTTTGAGCTACTGCAAACATCTTTATTGAATAATCCGAATCTTCAAACATCACTTTTTCAGCAAACTCCAAGCTGTTTTCCGTAAGAAATGATTTTTTGCAAATTCGCCGCCAGGCTTCAACTCCTTTTTGCCACCACAATTCGTTGGCATCAAAATAAAATTCGGCTCCGCTGCAAGTTTTTAGTGTGTAATGTGTGTGGTACGGGATTGTGCTTCCGTCATCATTTACTACCTGATAATCGAAATGTAATATTTCCGGTTGATGATTATTTAGTTCTTGCACCAACGCTTTCAAAATATTGTGCTGAATATAATCGTCCGAGTCAATAAACCAGATGTATTTGCCGACAGAATGTTGCAATCCGATATTTCTTGCAGAACCGAGTTTTACATTTTCAGGTAGAGCAATCAATCTTAGGGTAGGGAATTCTTGTTGAAGCCCGATAACTATATCTTTGCTATTGTCTGTAGAGCAATCATCAACCACAATTACTTCATAATCTTCTACAGGAATATTCTGTTGGTATAGACTCCTGATGCATTGTTCGACGTAAGGAGCTACGTTGTAAACCGGCACTATCAATGAAAGAAAAGTTTCTGATTCCATTCTTAAAGATCTGTTTTGGTAGAAAACGTAGGTATTAGTTCTGCATAAATTCGGAGAAGTTTTTCTCTGAAAGCTTTCTGTCCAAAATTCTTTCTGATGCGGTTGGAAATGGCCTCTGGATTGTAGATTGCTCTTTGTTCAAACATTTTCTTAATAGCGTCAGCAAATGCCCTCGGATTGCGAATAGGAACAATAATTCCGTTTGTATGATCTACAAAGTCGCGAATTCCTCCGCTATCGGTACAGACCACCGGTAAGCCATTCATAATGGCTTCAGCTATTCCTACTCCAAAGGTTTCTGATAAACTGGAGGAGACCAAAAAAGAATAGTATTGGTAGGATGATAATAATTCTTGCCTCTCTTTTCTTCCTTTAATACTAATGAGCTCTGACAAGCCTCGCTTTTCAATGTCTTGCTGTAAATTATAGCGGGGGTTATCATCAATCTGATACTCCCGATTACTGTCAATGCCAATTATATCAAGATGAAAATTGGTAAACTCATCTGTTTTTAATAGAGAAATTGCATCTAAAAGTACATCGATGTCTTTGTCTGCCAAATGGCTGGCAACAAACGTAATATTCCGGTTTTCAAACTTGGAATCAAATTGCTCTGGCACATAGCTGTCCAATAACAGATTACCGACAATTTCCGTATGTTGCATTTTTATTCCATTGGTTAAGAGAGTGCGATATTGGTAATTACTGCCACATAAAACCATGTCCGCTTTTTCATACACCAGCTCTTTTAGGCGCTGAAAACGGTTTGTTTCGTGTCGTACAAACAATATGTGTTCGCTCATCACTACCGGAATCTGATGTGATTTAGCCCATTCACAAATAAAAACAGCAGTGTCGCTAATTTGATGGATGTGAACCAAATCAGGTTGGCTTCCTTTGTATAATTCTCGAATGCACTTATCGAACCGGTGCATTAACCAATAGGATTGTTTCTTGTCTAAAACAGCGGGCAGATGATTGATAAAACTATAATGAATTTTGTAAATGTCATCTTGTTGGATTGAAAATGCAGGGATCTTATGTCGGATAAATTGGTTGACTGCTTTCTTCTTACCCAATGTTTCCAGAGCGCCCAGTATCACTTTAAATTCATACAAGTCAGATACAGCATTCATCTGATCATCAAAGAAATTTGCGGGCCATCCATCAGGCACAAATAATACTTGGTATTTCATGACTGTAATGATTTGATCCAGCGTAATGGTTTGAGGAGAAGCTTTCCTAATCGATAGTTTTTTGATTTCCGTATGGATTGTAGTTCTTTGTGAAGTTGATCTTGTGTTTCATGCGAACGTCGGATATATAGATCCATCAGTATTGATTCAATATTCTCAATTTCTTGGGGTGAAAGTTGAATTCCACGAAATAAAGGCAGTTTATCTCTCCATTTTTCATAAAAAACTAACGTAGCTTTGGTCCATTCTTGATTAAAGGATCCTTCAGATTTGTGCTCTATTAAAATATCAGGAACAATTTGTACCTGAAGATTTAGTTCGTGGATTTGCATGCAAATGTCAAAATCATATAAATGAAATCCATGGTAAGTCATGTCATCAAAGTTTATTCGATGCTCAGGAGCCTCGAATAATGATTTTCTTATGCAAAACCAGACACCATCTAGTGTAACTCCATAGACAGGAATCTCATTACCTACATTATTGTAAAGGCGAGTTTTATAGCCTTTGTTCTCGGTATAACCTTGGAGTAGATGTAACGAATAAAATTGGTCTTTATTGGGTAAGTCCCAGCAAGAAATGAATGGAATCTTTGAAAGATAATGAGCACCTCCAATACCTATGATCCCTACACTTTCATTCGTTAAATATTCGATGACTTTTTTACCCCAATCACTTGTGTGATACAGAATATCTTCATGCATAAAACATAAATAAGGATATTTGGCACGGCGTACCCCTTCGTTATATGCAGAGAATATAGAATATTCATTGTGTGAATTGTCGATGACAATTAGTTCATATTCAACGCCAATAGTGGATTGAATATTTTTCTTTAATGCGATAGAAATATCAAAGTGCCGTGAACATATAATCAAAGAAAGCATATTCTATTGTTTTTGAAATCTGCGTCGAATGGAAGAAAGGGGTTTTAATATAAATTTTCCAAGACGATAAGCCTTAGAGCCTTTAATTGAAAGAAGTTGAGTTTGTACATTACATAATTCTCTGGAAATTGAAAATGTCTCGTTTGCAAATTCACTTCGTAACTGTATCTCGTACTTTGATAGGGTTATACCAGCTATTTGCGGTAATGCCTTTTGCCATTTTTTATAAAATAAGTTGGCATTTTCGAAAAATGTTTCGTCTAATTTACCCCATGAAAAGTGTTCAATTAATATATTCGGCACAACATTTATTTTATACCCAGCTTTTATTGTTTGTAAACAAATATCAGCATCGTAATAATGAAAGTTACCTAAAGTTTTTTCATCAAAGGTAATGGTATCGAATAGATTTTTTCTACAACAAAACCAAAAACCATCTATTGCCACAACTTCCGCAGTTTTACCATTTGTATATGGAAATTTTGAAAAATGACTGCCAGATGTATTTGCAGAGGAAGATGAACTTTGAATTAAATTGAGAGAAACACACTTAGTGCTGGACCATGAAGCTGGTACGTTTGGTAAAAAGTGTCCTCCTGCAACACCAATAATTCCTGCCTTAGGATTTTGGAAATGCTCTATAACTAGTTTTCCCCAATTTTTTGTATGGTATAATATATCCTCGTGCATAAAACACAAATAAGGATATCTTGATCGACGCACTCCCTCGTTGTAAGCAGAAAATATAGAATGCTCATTTCTTGAATTGTCTACTATTACTAATTCATACTCTATTCCAATTGTTGATTGGATATTTTCTTTTAGTTCGATGGAAATATCCGTGTGACGAGAGCAAATAATCAATGAGAGCATATTCTGTTATTTTGAAGGGTTCGCCGAAAGAATGAAAAAGGTCTTAATATAAACTTTCCGAGACGATATGCTTTTGAACATCTTATTTTTTTAAATTTGTAATTTAGTAATTCAATTTCACGTTCTTCTTTTGCAATAATTAATGTAACAAGATATGCTGGAATTAGTTGAGAAGAAGAAATGGCATCATATTGTTTAATTTTATATATAGCTGTTTCTATTTGTTCATTAATATGGCACTGTACAAAATTGAATAGAAAGCTGTTTTTCTGTATGTATTTTTCTTTTAATTTATTTTGAAGTCTATCAATAAATAGCATTAAAGATTCGAATGTTACAGAATTAGTTAACGATGTTTCATCGCCATTTATACAGTAATGATAATAATTACAATTAATGATCTTGAAATCTTTTACCAGTTTTATGTATTCGAGGTTGAATATTGTATCCTCCCCTAATCTCATTAACGAATCAAATTTAATGGCATTTTTTAAAAGGAAATCACGGTAAAATAGATTTCCCCAACATGAAGCAAAATATATATTAGCTCCCTCCTTAAAACTTTCGCCATTTGAATATTCATATAAACAACCTTGTACTAAGAGTGTATGTTCAGTCGGATTTAAAGCATCTATAAAATATTGCAAATATTCTGGATCAATCCAATCATCAGCATCTATAAATGTAATATATTTACCTTGTGCTTTTTGAATGCCAAAATTTCGCGCATTAGAAGATCCTTCGTTTTTCGTAATGAAATATAAAATTGAGCTATTGTCATTAATATAATTTTGACAAATTAGACCCGAATCATCTGTACTTCCATCATTCACTAATATCAACTCATAATTTTTATATGTTTGATTTAATATACTGATTAGACATCGTTCAATATATTTACCTGCATTATATATCGGTATTATTATTGAGATCAGGGGTGAATATTCCATGTCTTCGAAAATATTTTATCTATATGAGATAGGATAAGAAGAAAAAGAGTTATAATTTTTCTGTATGTTCTATTTTGATTGCGTAGCTTAAAATAATTTGATTTGTATAATGCTTCTGATTCAGCCCTTAGCTTGATTAACTCATCATAGTCACTACGTACATGTATAGGCATAACTTCATTCAAGCACCGAATTCTTTCATTACGATGACACTCATCTAAGATGGCCCCTATGCCATTTGTCCTATCAAAATACACAATAAAAATGTCTATATGTTCAAATATGGCTCCACGCAAAATTAATGAGAAATAATATTTCCAGTCAGATATAATTTTATATGTTTCATCATATATATGGCCTCTTTGAAATAAATATCTTTTAAAAAATGTTGACTGATGATTTATTATTCCTCCAGAATAAAAATATGACAAAGTAATTTTTCTTGGTACAATAATTTCTTCAAATCTATTATTACCAAGAACATTGATGTAATTTCCATATAATACATCTCCAATATGCGTTGCATTAAATATATGCTCAAGTATTTCATTGCTAAATAACCAATCGCCCGAATTCAAAAACTGCAAATATTCTCCCGTAGCTTTCAGAATCCCTTTATTCATGGCATTGTAAATGCCCTTGTCCGGTTCACTTACCCAATAAGTGATTTTATCCGCATGCTCTTTTATGAGCTCCACGCTGCCGTCGGTGCTTCCGCCGTCTATGATGATGTATTCGAAATTGGTAAAGGTTTGGGATACCACACTCTCGATGGTTTTCAGCAGCCCTGCTCTGTTGTTTAGGTTGATGGTGATTATGGAGAGTTTCATGTTCACTTTTTTATTGTATGTTAAAATAATGGGTTGCCAATCCTTTTTAGACAATTATCCATATTCTTTATTGCAATGAGATTTTCATATGGATAATGTAATTTCTTAATTTGAGGCTGTAAACTATTAGTTTTTACATCATAAGAATACCATTTATACCCGAATGATTGTACGTAATCAAATAACTCTCCACAATAATAACCAGCTGCGAATGCATTAGTTTCTGTAAATTCGACTAATAAAGTCGGTGCATCTGATGATGTTAATAGTTTTGTTGCTCCTTTTAATACATTAAGTTCCCACCCTTCAACATCAATTTTCATCAAATCTATATGTTTGATTTGGTTATCAACGATATATTGGTCTAAAGTGATTGTAGGAATCTGAATCGTTTCACTATTGACAAGTTCATTTAGATTTGCAAAACTATTCCAAGCATCATAACCATTTGTTGATATGTGGAATTGTAATGTTTGATTCAAATTCGATAATCCAATGTTTTTCGATATGACATTGGTATATGAATTTAAATCAACATTTTCTTTTAATCTGGAAAAAGTTGTGGGAGTTGGTTCAAAGCCGTGTACTTTACCCTCATCACCGACGATATTTGCCGCATACAGTGAAAATAGGCCAATGTTTGCTCCAATATCAAAAAAGATATTTCCCTTTGAAAGAAATTTTTTCAAAAAAGCAATTTCGGCCTCTTCAAAACTAAAAAAGATAAATTTACACAATAAACTATCCTTGTAAAGAGTAATTTTTATTTCATCGTTTAGAGAATGTTGGAAACAAATTTGATTCTCATCGAAATTTGCCAACCACATTTCATCTTTGATAATTTCCGGATCAACAGGAGGTACTTCTCTCATTCTGATATAATAAGAAAAACAACGTCTAAAAAAGTTGGCGATTTTAACGTCAATTGCTCTATGCATAAGATTATATTAATGTGATAAGTTTATATTTTTCCACTCGATAAATGGATTGATTATGCCAGGTCGATGGTCAGAGATGTATAATTTATTTATCCCTTTTATATTGTAATAACTAAATGAAATTTTGATATTATCGTAAATGATCCATCTTACATTATGAACTCCTATCGAAACGCTTAGCATGTATTCCCCTTCTAAAAATAAATTTTCAGGTATCAAGGCTTTGGTCTCATAGATACCTTGATTTATAGCTTTGATTGAATCATAATGATCATCATGAAAAGACCTGAAAACAATTGTTCCGGTTTTTGCATTTATAATATCGAAACCAATCCGTAATGCATAAGTTGTTTTAAATACTTCGTATTTAAAGTATACTTCAAGGGGTAGGTTAGTAAAAAAAGAGTCTTTGTTTTCTTCTTCTTGGGTAATCTGTAAATCAAGGAGCCTTAAAACCTCATCTTGGGGTTGTTTTTGTAATTGTGTTTTTATATTATCAATTTTAGCAAATTCGTTGTTTTCTAAATATAGTTCTATTCCTTGTTCGACATTTCCAATAAAATCGACAGTCCCGTTTTTTAATAAACACAAATTTTTACAAAGTTGTTGGATTGCTGCCATATTATGACTTACAAACAACACCGTTCTTCCGTCTCCCCTTGATACATCCTGCATTTTGCCGATGGCTTTTTTTTGAATTCGGCATCGCCTACAGCCAATACTTCATCAACGACTAAGATCTCCGGTTCAAGGAAAGCGGCTACCGCAAAACCTAGACGTACGGTCATCCCACTGGAGTAGCGTTTTACGGGGGTGTCGATGTAGCGTTCTACTCCTGCGAAATCGACAATCTCGTCAAATTTACGGTCAATTTCCGATTTGCGCATCCCCATAATGGCACCATTCATATAGATGTTTTCACGGCCGGTCATCTCGGGGTGGAAACCGGTACCAACTTCGAGCAGGGAGGCAATGCGTCCTTTGGCTTTGATGTTACCAGTGGTGGGGGCAGTTACTTTAGAGAGTATTTTCAGAAGGGTGCTCTTGCCTGCGCCATTCTTTCCAATAATACCTACCACATCGCCCTGTTCCACTTCAAAATTAATATCTTTTAGTGCCCAAACGTACTCGCTGTTTCCTTTATGTGCACGGTCGTTTACCTCCCCGATCCTAAGGTAAGGATCCTCGCGGCGCAGGATATTCATCTGCCACCACCGGTTCAGATCGTGGGAGAGTGTCCGGGTGGAGACCAGCCCCAGTCGATATTGCTTGGAGATATTTTCAAATTTGATTGCAGTGCTCATTGTCCACTAAATGTTTTTTGAATTTGTTATAGTCCACGGATTACTCGGATTTTCACTAATTCAAATCTGTGTATATCCGTGTAATTCGTGGATTAATCAATAGATCATTCGTTTAAATTTCAAACTCTTTTCTCCGAAATTGACTAATAAACCAAGCTTTAATTCGGTGGCTTTTAAATAATTCAATAGTTGGGCTTCGTGTTCAGACGTCAATGCTGATAACGCTTTGGTTTCGACGATTATTTTATCGTAACATACAAAGTCTGCGATATAAAATTTGGTCAACGGGATATTTTTGTATGCTATCGTTAATTTTTTCTCCTGTTCAAAGGGAATATTTCGTAATTTGAACTCAATGGATAATGCTTCCTGATAGACGGCTTCTAAAAATCCGCATCCTAACTCGGTATGAACGGCAAACAAAGCGCCAATAATTTCTTTTGTCTCTTTCTCAAATAACATATTGTGCTCTTTTTGTTGCAGATTTGACTGTCTTTGGATTGTCCATGAATTTGACGGATTTACGCCGATTTAATCTGTGTTCATTAGCTTCGCTGATCTTCGATTCTTTAATAATAAGTATTCGTGTCTGGTTATACTGTGTCCATGAAGCTCCGTTGTACTTTATTAAACACCACGATGCCGATGGCCAGAAGTACCAACATAAAGCCGAAGCTGTAAGCCAGCATACCCCAACTGAAGGTGCCGATGCCCAAAGCGCCGTATTTGAATGTTTCCACGATGGAGGTCAACGGGTTTAAAGCCATGATCCATTGTTTTTTTTCAGACATCATGCTTAGCGGATAAATCACGGGTGTGGCATACATCCATAATTGCACGATGAACCCGAACAAAAGTGTCAGGTCTCGGTATTTGGTGGTAAGCGACGAAATAAGAATGCCGAAACCCAGTGAAAGTCCCGCGAGCATCACAATCAGAAATGGGAAAAGCAGAAGATATTCGTTGGGGCGAATGTTGGCGCCGCTAAAGACAAAAAACAGATATACACCGATGAGTAGCAAAAGTTGAATGCCCATTCGTATTAAACTGGAAGTCACTGTCGAGAGGGGAACAATCAGCCGTGGAAAGTAGACTTTCCCGAAGATGTCGGCGTTATTGGTAAATGTGTTGGAGGTACGGTTGAGGCATTCGGAGAAATAGTTCCACATGCAGATTCCCGCCAGATAAAATAAAGGTTGAGGTAGTCCGTCGGTAGATATTTTGGCAATTTTACCAAAGACTAGCATGTACATGATGGTGGTCATGGCCGGTTGGATGAAGAACCAGAGCGGACCTAATATCGTTTGTTTATAGGAAGTTATGATGTCGCGTTTTACGTACATCTGCCATAAATCCCGGTATCGCCAGATTTCTTTGAAATCAATGTCCAGCAAATGACCTTTGGGTTTGATGACAGTTGTCCATTCTTGTTGTGTATTCTCCATCTTCGAATCAATGCAATCAGTCAGTGAAAAAATGTTGGTCGAAATGCAAATATACAAAATGAAATGAACAAGTCATCCGATTCAGGGGTGAAATTTGAAATAGAAAACTGAGACGAGAAGCGAGTAGCAAATAATGAAGAACCTTCAATATTGAACAATAGGTGCTAACTCGGAATACTAATCCTTCGCCATTGATAATTAACAATTCATCGTTCCAGTTCTTCTTTTTCCATCAGCGCGTTTTCCCATTTCTCCATTTCACCGGCTAACTGTTGTTTCAGTTTTTCGTAATCAGAGAAAATTTCAGGGGTGGGATTATCATTCATGCTGATTTCGAGCAACGCAATCTCTTTTTCGAGCTTGTCGATGGCAGCTTCTGCTTCCTGTTGTTGACGCTCCAGTTTTTTTATCTGTCGACTGAGTTCTTTGCGGGCTTCGTAATCCAGTTTGTTATCTGTAACCGGTTTTGCCGCTGGTTCTTTAGCGGTAGCGGCGATTGTTTTGCGCTCTAGCTCTTGTAGATTTTCAATTTTTTTGCTTTGCAGAAAATCGTAAATGCCTCCGAGGTGTTCTTTGATTTTTTTATGGCCGAACTCATACACTTTTGTCACCAATCCATCGAGAAATTCCCGGTCGTGTGATACGACGATTACGGTACCGTCGAATGTTTTGATGGCTTCTTTGAGCACATCTTTCGATCGCATATCCAGGTGGTTGGTGGGCTCATCGAGAATCAACAGGTTAACCGGTTCGAGCAATAAGCGGATCATCGCCAGACGACTGCGTTCACCCCCCGATAAAACCTTTACCTTTTTATCCGATGCTTCTCCTCCGAACATAAATGAACCAAGAATATCCCGGATTCTGGTGCGGATATCGCCCACGGCAACGTCGTCGATGGTTTGGAAAACGGTTTTGTTTTCGTCCAGCAATGCAGCCTGATTTTGTGCAAAATAACCGATTTTGACGTTGTGACCCAGACGTAAAATGCCGCTGTAGTCAGTTTCGCCCATTATACATTTTACGAGGGTGGTTTTTCCTTCGCCATTCTTGCCGACAAATGCCACTTTTTCTCCACGGTTGATTATCACCCCAATGGTGTCGAGAACCGTATGGCTGCCGTATTTCTTTGTCAACCCGTCAACTTCTACCGGGATGGTTCCTGAGCGTGGAGCAGGTGGAAACCGCAGGCTGAGGCGAGAGTTATCTACATCTTCCACTTCAATGCGATCGAGTCGTTCCAGTTGTTTGATGCGTGATTGAACCTGAACTGCTTTGGTGGCTTTGTAACGGAAACGTTCAATGAAATCTTCCGTGTCCTGAATCATTTTTTGTTGATTCTCGAAAGCCCGCTGTTGTTGTTCCAGTTGTTCTTTGCGTAGTTCCACATATTGAGAATAAGGAACTTTGTAGTCGTGAATACGTCCCAAAGAGAGTTCGATGGTGCGGTTCGAGACAGCATCCAGAAAAGCGCGGTCGTGCGATACGAGTAGTACGGCGTTGGCCTGAGTTGCCAGAAATGTCTCCAGCCATTGAATTGATTCGATGTCGAGGTGGTTGGTAGGTTCGTCCAGAAGCAGGACATCCGGTTTGCGAAGAAGTAGCTTTGCCAGTTCGATACGCATCCGCCATCCACCGCTGAATTCTCCGACAGGTCGGTCGAAATCGGTACGTTCGAATCCCAGACCGATCAATGTTTTTTCAGCTTCTGCTCTGAAATTGGTTCCGCCAAGCATGTGCAGACGCTCCGTGTCATGTGTCATGCGTTCTATCAGTTTTTGATATTCGGGAGAATCGTAGTCGGTGCGGGTAGCCAGTTGATTACTCATCTCGTCAATACCGGCCTGAAGCTGTTGCAGCTCAGCAAAGGCAGTCTCTGCTTCTTCAATCACGGTAAGGTTTCCGCTGGGCAACAGGTGTTGAGGAAGGTAGCCTATGGATATGTCAGACTGTATGGAAACTCTTCCCGAAGTAGGGGTTTGCCCGCCAGCGAAGATTCGCAACATGGTAGTTTTTTCCGGCACCGTTTTTACCAACAAGGGCAATGCGGTCTTTCGGGTTTACAAGAAAAGAGATTGAATCAAAGAGCGTATGTCCGCCAAATTCGACCGTAAGCTGTTCTACAGAAATCATTTTTTAAACTGAAAATTGAATGTGCAAAGATACGAAAAAATAGATAGCGGGGCAGAAACGGTTCATAGAGTGGGGAAGAGAGCAAAAGAATATTGAGCAATGAGTGTTCATTTCGTGAGAATGTGAGGCAGTAAGGTGGTAAGTAGTGTCTGATAAAAGGACAAGGGAGTCGGATACTAAACATTCAACGTCGAATTTGGGGCTTTAAAAATAACGCAATGCACGTTCAACTTTGTCTGGATATTAACATCAGCAAGAGAATATTTTTTTTACTGAGTGGCTATATTTGTAGTTAAGTAATATTCAATAAAAGAAATGTTCAATTCCTAAATAATGAGACGAAACCCTCATTCTGACCTAAGAATTCTTTCGATTAGCGTAGAAACGTTTGTCTGGAATAGACATTATATCGATTAAGTGTGTATAAATCTCAATTGCAGACCTCTCCTCCTAACCTCCTCCCCCAAGGGGAGGAGGAGCAAGACAGTGAAATAGTTAGAATTCAATTCATTTTGCAGATTTTCCCCCTCTCTTCGGGAGAGGGGTTAGGGGAGAGGTCAAATGCGAAAATTAAGAAATGAATTAACCGGTATAATGTCTGGAATATTTAATGCTGCGTATTAATATCACTTCTTCATGTACGAATTTAACGATTTGGAGAACCATCTGATTCCATGGGATTTGCTTGATAAAAGTGGAGACCAGAATGTTTTCAAAACACGAGAATGGTTGGAGTTTTTGCAAAAAACACAACATGCAGAACCTTGCGTTGTTGAAATTTACGACAGCGGCAATCTTATCGGTTATTTTGTGGGTGAGAATTTGAGGAAGGTGATTAAAATCGTTGCCAGTCCGTTTGAGGGCTGCTCCACCGGTTTTCAGGGGTTGACTATGCTAGAGCCAATTACATCTGCAGAGCGGGTGAAGATATACGAATCGCTGATCTTGTTTTTGTTCCAATCAAAGCAATGTTTGTTTTTTCAGGCAACCGACTGGCAGATGAGCGTTTCAGATTTAATGCATTCTGTCTTGCAATACGAACCAGTCAACGGTTATTCGATTGATCTTACCCGGCCGGAAGACGCAATTCTTCGGGATTTTAATGAGTCGAGCCGTAAGAATGTCAATAAATCGGTAAGGCGCGGAGTGCTACTCAGGCAGGCTGAAAACCCGGGGAAATTTGTGGATGATTATTACCGCCAGTTGCAGGATGTGTTTTGCAAGCAGGGCCTGAAGCCAACTTATTCAAAGGGCAGAGTTTCCGAGCTTGTCGATACTTTATATCCATCCGGGCGTCTTTTGCTGCTCGAGTCACTAGCTCCTGACGGTAATACCATCGCTACGGGTCTTTTTCTTGGGAAAAACAACTTTTCTTCGGCTTGGGGACAGGCCAGCTATAAGGATTCTCATTCTCTTTTTCCGAATGAAGCGATGTGGTTTGAGGCAATGCGCTACTGGAAAAATGCGGGTGCAACTGTGTTTGAACTGGGCGGTGGCGGGGAATATAAGAAGAAGTATGGGGGTGTGCCTTATGTGAAGCCCCGTCTTATTGCAACAAAATATCAGGCACTTCATGCCCTGAAGCAGTTTGCCAAACGAAGTTACTATTTTACGAGAAAAGTAGCTTCTGTGATCTGTTCTTCATGAATGTAGTCTGATGCTGGTTTTGGCGAAAAAATCACTCAAATCCTATGTGATATTGAGCTTAGGAAGAAATTGTTTTGTTGCAACAGATTAAACGATTTCAGGTTCAGCATGTGGTTGTTGTCTATATCAATCAATTAGGAATTTGAAACAAAATTACCTATCTTTGCAGCCCGTTTATAACCAAAAAGGATTGTAAACTATGAAATTTCAAGCTGTTGGTTGTTTTGACGACAATCGCAGTATCAGACCAAAAATTACGTCTAACCTGAAAATTAAAACTGTAAGAAATGAAATTATTAGAAGGGAAAGTCGCTATTGTGACGGGTGCCGCTCGCGGCATCGGCAAAGCCATCGCTCTGAAACTTGCCAGTGAGGGTGCCGATATTGCTTTCACTGATTTGAACATCGATGAAAACGCTTTGGCAACTCAAAAAGAAATTGAAGCTTTAGGTGTTAAAGCTAAAGGTTATGCTTCCAATGCAGCCAATTTTGAAGATACTCACAATGTTGTTGCAGAGATTGCTAAAGAATTTGGTCATATCGATATTTTGGTAAATAACGCAGGTATCACTAAAGATGGAGCATTAAAGCGCATGAGTGAAGCACAATGGGATGCTGTGATTGCCGTAAACTTAAAGTCTGTATTCAACTTTATCAAAGCGGTACAACCCGTCATGTGGAAACAAGGGATTGGCAGTATTATTAATATGAGCTCTGTTGTTGGTGTATCTGGAAATGCTAATCAGATAAATTATTCAGCATCTAAAGCAGGTATCATTGGAGTCACGAAGTCTGTTGCTAAAGAATTCGGTACCAGAAATATTCGTTGTAATGCTATTGCTCCAGGGTTCATTATCACAGAGATGACAGGTCAGCTACCTGAGAATGTACGCACAGAATGGGAGAATAAGATTCCATTGCACAGAGGAGGTACACCTGAAGATGTTGCTAACGTTACTTTATTCTTGGCATCAGAGCTGTCATCTTACGTTACTGGCCAAGTAATAAAAGTTTGTGGAGGAATGAACACCTGATCATTCTCCGTCAATCAAATTAATTAATACAACGCAGGCACGCAAATCAAATTCTTTGTGTGTTCTGCGTTGCCGTTTATTAAGATTACACCATCGGAGGATAAAAATGATTTTATCGACATTCTTCCGGCAAAATCACCTCGGGCTTGTAGTATATAATTGCTCCGGGTTAATCCTTCTGGTGAAATGCTCAGCTTCAATCGTACATCGTAAATTGTAAATGAATATGGCCTCAGTCGAAATATTGGATACCACGTTACGAGACGGGGAACAAACTTCCGGAGTCTCTTTTACCGTACACGAAAAATTAAGTATAGCACGACTTCTGCTCGAAGAACTTAGGGTCGACCGCATTGAAATTGCTTCTGCGCGCGTATCGGAAGGTGAATTTGATTCTGTAAAACGAATTGCCGAATGGGCTCAGAAAAACGGGCATATCGATCGGGTTGAAGTTCTTGGGTTTGTTGACGGAAATCTTTCTCTTAACTGGATACGCGATGCCGGCTGTACAGTCCTTAATCTTTTGTGCAAAGGTTCGCTGAAGCACTGTAAGCACCAGTTAAAGAAAAGCCCCGAACAACACGTAGCGGACATAAAACAAGTTCTTGTCGCTGCTGAAGAAATGGGCATCAGCGTCAATGTTTACCTGGAAGACTGGTCGAATGGGATGCGTGAGTCTGAAGAGTATGTCTACTTTATGGTAGATTCTCTGAAGGATGAAAATATAAAGCGTTTTATGCTTCCTGATACATTGGGAATCCTGAATCCATCAGAAACAGCTGATTATTGCAGCAGAATGATTGCCCGCTATCCGGATGTCTTATTTGACTTTCACGCGCATAACGACTACGATTTTGCAGTTGCCAATGTCTTTGAAGCTATCAAAGCCGGTATTAAAGGCGTTCACGTGACAGTAAATGGTTTGGGAGAAAGAGCAGGAAATGCTCCGCTTTCGAGCGTTATAGCGGTGTTGCATGATCATCTGAATATTGAAACCAAGCTATGCGAGGATAAAATAAATTCGATCAGTAAAGTGGTTGAAACATATTCCGGTATTCGTATACCACCTAATAAGCCCGTTATCGGTGAAAGTGTCTTTACGCAGGTTGCCGGGGTTCATGCTGACGGAGACAACAAGAAAAATCTTTATTATAATGATCTTTTACCCGAACGTTTTGGACGCGAACGTCAGTACGCGCTTGGTAAAACTTCGGGTAGAGCCAACATTCTGAAGAATCTTCAGGTATTGGGTATTGAGCTCGACGATGAGATGATGCGTCGCGTGACCACTCGTGTTATTGAACTGGGAGACAAAAAAGAGATGGTTTCTCTCGATGAATTGCCATATATTGTTGCGGACGTACTGAAGAGTGAGAAAGAAGATCAGGCGATCAAGATACTCAACTACTCTCTGGCGCTGACTTATGGGCTTCATCCTGTCGCTACAGTCAAGATGGAGATAAACGGCGAAATTCACGAACAGACGGCAGCAGGGCATGGTCAATACAATGCTGTATCGAAAGCCATGTGGAAAATCTACAAAACACTGCATAAGCCGGCTCCCGAATTGATTGATTATGTGGTTGTGATTCCTCCCGGTGGAAAAACGGATGCTTTCGTGCAGACTATTATTACCTGGAAATTCAAGGATAAGATATTTAAAACCAGAGGGTTGGATGGTGACCAAACGGTTGCGGCAATCAAAGCCACTATCAAGATGCTAAATTTGATAGAAGAAATGTAAGCCTTCTTTGTTTGGTGTATAAAGCTGTCATCAAAAAGTGGCGTTTGGAAAAGTTTCAACCTTCTGATTCTTAAATCCTCAAATTGATTTTATTGTGAATTTTATAACCATTCTTGCTATTGCGATCGGTTTATGTATGGATACGGTTTCCGTTTCTATTGCTGCCGGTTGTAATAAGCATCATTTCAAGCCGAGGGTAATACTTCGCTACGCGTTGATCCTTGCTCTTTTTCAGGCTGCAATGCCAATCATAGGCTGGTTTTTGGGTGAACGGGTAGCTCATCTTATTGCCGAATTTGATCACTGGATAGCTTTTGCGCTATTAGCGCTTGTGGGTGGCAAGATGGCTTACGATGGTATTTGCGGCCATCCGGAGAAAATGAAGCTCAAAATATCTTCATATAAAGTCGTTGTAACGTTGGCTATTGCCACCAGTATCGACGCTTTTGCTGTCGGATTTACCATTTCAACCTTAGGTCAAAGTATTTGGTATCCAACAGCTATTATTGGTTTATGTACCTTTTTGTTTGCCCTCGCGGGTATTTGGACTGGTCGGAAAGTCGGGCATAAATTCCAAAAATCAGCCGAAATCATCGGAGGTTTTTTGTTGATTGCTATAGGAGCCAAAATTGTGATTGAACATCTTTGTTCGTAATCGAACTGAGAGTCAAAATGTGATACATTTAATTATACGAGAATGAAAACAGATATAGATAAAGCGCTTGTATCGTTCCGTCATCTGTTGGAGATAATGGATGAACTGCGTGAAAAATGCCCCTGGGATAAGGAGCAAACGTTTGAGAGTCTGCGTACGCTCACTATTGAGGAAACGTATGAACTAGCCGATGCGATAGCGAAAGAGAGCCCTGTGTCGATTAAAAAGGAATTGGGCGATATTCTCCTTCATATCGTATTCTACGCTAAAATTGGAAGCGAGACGGGTGATTTTACCATCGATCAGGTTATCGATGCTTTGTCTGAAAAGTTGATTTATCGTCACCCTCATATTTTTGCGGATAACACTGCGAATACACCTCAGGAGGTAAAAGATCAGTGGGAAAAACTTAAGCTAAAAGAAAAAGGTGGCAACAAAACCGTATTGAGCGGAGTGCCTTCTGCTTTGCCGGCTATGATTAAAGCTCATCGGATGCAGGATAAAGCCCGTGGCGTTGGTTTTGACTGGGAACAAAAAGAACAGGTTTGGGATAAGGTGGACGAAGAACTTGATGAACTTAAAGTAGAACTGTCAAAAGGTGATGTAGAAAAAACTGAAGCTGAATTCGGTGATTTTCTATTCAGCATTATAAATGCTGCTCGACTCTACAATATAAATCCCGAGAATGCGCTTGAAAAAACCAATGCAAAATTTATGCGCCGGTTTAATTATCTGGAAGAACAAACCATTAAAAAAGGAATTGAGCTGAAGCGTTTAAGTCTCGATGAAATGAATCAAATCTGGGATGAAGCAAAAGCAAAAGGGTTATAATACTCTTTTGCTTTTTGTTTTTAGGATGATAAAGGGAGCAATTGTCATTGCCGGTTTTCCTCCATATTGAAGGATTCGATTCAAAGTGTAATATAATGCCTTTTTTATGCATCCTTTCTGGTCAGTGGCATAAAAGCCATTTTTGAAGCTGACGGCAAATCCAGTAGTGTTAATGATTGATTTGTATGTTTTTAGGAGTAAAATCCGCTCTATCCAGCTTCCTGAATTTGGGTCGCAGGTGTTGTGTGATCTTGTTTTTTGGGGCAAACTCCCGTTTAACAGGTATTCGTTTGCGATTTTCGTAATGTCATCATAGGTTTTACCCCGAGATAAAACAGAAAGGGTCTGTATCTCGCGCTCGTTGAATTCCGGATAGCGTTTGCTGATGTACTCTTCTCTCATCGGGAGAAAGAAATTTCTTTCGACCTCATCCATCATCTTGAATAAACGTTTTCTCTGCCGAAAATTGCAGGGGTTAGCTCTGGTTGTAAAACACATTTCCATCTTCGGGTTGATGTTGCGTAATTCAGAAAAAAATCCTTCGAGATCATAAATATGTTCGATGACATCGATGGAAATCAGATAATCCGGTTTGATGTTATTGGCCTTGCAAAAGGTAGATAGTTCTATCACAGAACCTTCAATTATAACGTCAGGGACGGATTGTAATGCTGCACCGACTTTCTTGACTGTGGATATTGCTAGAGGGTTATTGTCGCAGTAGATCACGTTAAATCCCAGCATTTTTAGAAAACAACTAAGAAACCCGTGTCCTCCACCAAAGTCAACGATCGTGCCTTTGTACTTGCCTCTTGTTACCAGGTTAATACTGTATTTGTAAATGCTGAAATGATAGTTTATCTGTGGTAGTATATCTTCGATGTATTGCAGGTTGTATTCGTTGATACCAAGGCTTGTGAAATTGAGGTTCAAGAGGCGATGAATGCAATCATTTGCGATATTTTCAAACAATCGGTTTGTCATAAACATAACAGTAAAGGCCCTTCTTTTTTTAAGAGAAGAGCCTTTTGTTTTTAATTATCAAGAGAATACTTATTTCTTTGCGTTTTTATGATTCTCTTTAATGAAAAGATCCAGTGCGGTAGTCATTGACGGAGCATCAGGTCTGGGGACTTCTAAGTCCAGACGCAAACCAGCATCGCGTACAGCGCTTGCGGTTGTTGTGCCAAAGCATCCTATTTGAATTTCTCCCTGCTCAAATTCGGGGAAATTCTTTATTAAAGATGCAATACCCTGAGGGCTGAAGAAAATCAACATGTCGTAGTTGAATTCTTCTTCCGGTGTAAAATCATTGCTGACTGTACGGTACATGATTCCGACATCATGTTTTACCTGATATTTGTCAAGCAAATGCAGGATTTCTTCATTATGAACGTCGGACAAAACAGCAAGGAAATTTTCACTCTGATGTTTTGATATAACTGTGAACAAATCAGGTAATTTACCTGTTGCACCAAAGAATACCTTGCGCTTGCGATACTGAATGTATTTTTGTAAATACAGAGCTACTGACTCTGAAATACAAAAGTATTTCATCGTTTCCGGCATAGTTATTCTCATTTCTTCGCAAATGCGGAAGAAATTGTCTATCCCAGTTTTAGCAGTAAACATTACTGCTGAATGTTCAAGAATTGACACCTTTTGCTGACGAAATTCCTTCGCAGGAACCGGTTCAACCTTGATGAAGGGACGGAAATCTATTTTCACTCCATATTTTTCAACAATGTCAAAATAGGGTGATTTTTCGGAAGTCGGCCGTGGTTGTGAAACCAGAATTTTTTTAATCTTCAAAGCTCAAATACTTTATTTACAGGCTAATATTAAATAGTTGTATTGCCCGAATGCCTACCAAAATCGGTAGTATTTCGAGAGTGCAAAGATACAAAATTATATAGAAGATTGAATAATAGTCAAGCCAAAAAATTTGTATAATCTTATAAAGGATTAATAAAACAGCGATAATACAGGCTATAATGCTCATAATTTGTAGCCAGGGAACAAAATTTAACGCAACCAGCGTTTGAAAAGCTACAAGAGGAAGCAGGAAAACTCCAAGGCCGAAGATGATAGTAAAATAGGCGCTTGTAAAAGGAGCGGTTTGTTTTTTATTGAAGAAAATATAAGATAGCAACGAAAAGATGACATATTTGATCCAAAGTAATAACATAACACCAACACTGAGGCATATTAATAGTATCAGAGCCATCAGATTGTTCGCTCCGGGCACAAGGCCGGCAACAAAACTATATGCGTATACCGAAAGACCAACTACACCTAAAATTCTGACTAACATCCTGAATCGGATTTCAGGGGCGGTAATTTCAGCTTCAAAAATACTGGAACGTTCTCGTTGCTTCTTGAAAATTGAATTAAAACTTCCTCTTACTACCGCTTTTGAACGGAATAGGAAATAGGAATAAATAATTGTGATAAACAGCAGCAGGCCACTCGAAGTGTCGTAAGAGAAAAGTCCCTGAGGGGCAATTTTTCCTTCGAAACCCGAAACTTTCAGAATTTTACTTGGAGTGGTTTGGGTTCGCAAGTATATATTGGTGCCATGCTTCCCCCAAAGAGTATCAATGGGAGTTATTTTTACCAAAGATGTATCGTTGTTGCTTATATGTGTGTTGTTGTCTGTCACCAAAATAATTCTTTAATATGTATCAGTTCAGACTGCGGCGAAACTTCTTGCATCGTCAGGCCATTCAATTGCATTTTTAATTGCAGGGATCACCTCTTCCGGGGTGTTTACCACCTTCCAGATCTGTCGATGCTCGTCGCGTAAAAAATTCTCTGATGCGGCCACATGAAGTAATTCAATGAAATGGTGGAAATAGTTGTTCGTGTTGAGTATCACAACGGGTTTGGTAAATAAGCCCAGTTGTTTCCAGGTGATTATTTCAAAAAGTTCATCAAAAGTACCGATACCTCCCGGAAGGGCTACTGCCGCATCCGCCATTTCAGCCATCATGGCTTTGCGTTGATGCATTGTATCAACTACTTTCAAATCTGTCAGGCCTTTGTGTTGCCAGCCTTCATCGCACATAAACCCGGGAATAATGCCGGTAGCCTTACCTCCTTGGAGCAGAAGGCTGTCTGCCATCTTGCCCATTAATCCACTTTTTCCTCCGCCAAAGACCAGATGCATGTTAGCTTCGGCAAAGAGTTCGCCCATCCGTTCCGCAGCCTGGTAATAAACAGGATTCAATTTGCTACTCGAAGAGCAATATACACAAACTGTTTTTATCATTATTCCAATCCGTATTCGTTGATTTTTCTATAAAGCGTACGTTCTGAGATTCCTAACTCCAGGGCGGCAAACTTGCGCTTGCCCTTATGTCGTTCCAGAGCCTTGCGAATCATGTCCTTTTCAACCTCTTCCAGCGATAAGGTTTCCTCCACATATTCTTCCGTATCTTCAATGTGATCGTGCTTGCCATTTGCCTTCATAAAAGCAGACGGCTGATGTTGCGGCGTAACTATCGTTGTTTCTGTTTGCTTTACAAATTGAGTCCTTGCAAGTTGCATTTCTTCAATTTTGGCTGCGGTGGCTACATCAATGTTTCCACCTTTAACGATGATATCATGCACAAGCTGTTTCAGGTCGTTCATGTCTTTGCGCATGTCGAAAAGCACCTGATAGAGAATTTCGCGTTCGTTGTTAAATGAGCGTTGCTCGTCTTTGTGGTTTCCTCCAAACACAGATGGTAAGGTCTCCATTTCGTTGTCAGGTAGATAGGTGCGGAGAACTGATCCTGTTAATTCTCTGTTCTGCTCGATAACAGAAATTTGTTCCGCTATATTCTTCAATTGACGAATGTTCCCTCTCCAGTAGTAGTTGCTCAGTATCAACTGTGCATCTTCTGTTAGTTTGACCGGAGGCATTCTGTACTTATCGGCAAAATCAAGGGCGAATTTTCTGAATAAAAGAACAACGTCTTCTTTTCTTTCGCGTAAGGGCGGAATAAAAATGGGTACCGTATTCAATCGGTAATACAAATCTTCCCTAAACTTACCCTGTCGTGTTGCTTCGATCATATTCAGGTTGGTTGCAGCTACAACCCGTACATTGGTTTTCTGTACTTTAGATGAACCGACCTTGATGAATTCGCCTGCTTCGAGCACGCGTAAAAGCCTCACCTGAGTGGAATGTGGCAGTTCACCCACTTCATCGAGAAAAATAGTTCCTCCGTTAGCTACTTCAAAATAGCCTTTTCTTTCACCTAATGCGCCCGTGAACGATCCTTTTTCGTGTCCAAATAATTCAGAATCAATTGTTCCTTCAGGAATAGCTCCGCAGTTGACAGCTATATACGGACCATGTTTTCGGTGACTGAACTGGTGGATAATTTGAGGGAATGTCTCTTTCCCCACGCCGCTTTCACCGGTAATCAGCACGGAAAGATCTGTGGCGGATACCTGCACGGCTATATCGATGGAACGATTCAGAAGCGGAGAATTTCCGATCATCCCGAACCGTTGTTTTACCGATTGTAATTCTGATGGTTGCATAAAACAAATTGATCAACGTACTAAAAAATACTTTTCATGAACAACCTGTCCATATTGTCAGGAAAAGACTGACAAAATTACATCTTTTTCGTGATAGTTGAATATCAAAAAAGGATAAAAGAAATGGGGCAGTTTTCTTTACGAAAAAAGCCCCGGTAGATTCTAATATGATGGCGGTTTTTACAATCCGCTAAAATCGACTTCGTCAAATAAAAGAGATGGCAATTGCCAGGTGGATGATTTCAAGGCATCATTTCCAATGCCGACAAGGCTACTCCACAAAGTAAGCATATTGCCGGTTATATTCATCTCTGATATCGGCTGTTTTAATTCTCCGTTCTCTACAAGGAAACCTTCGATACCGTATGAGAAATTTCCGGTTGAACTGTTGCAGTTTCCTCCGTTGAATCCTGTTACAAAAATACCCTTGGCCATTTTTGTAATTAATTCCTGCTGGCTGGAGTTGCCTTTGTCAAAGTACAATAGTGATGGGGAACCTGTTGTGGGAGGTACATTCAGCTTATTTGCAATGTAAGAATCAATATAATAAGTTTTCAATACTCCGTTTTCGAATACGTTGCGTTTTTTTGTCGCGATGCCTTCTCTGTCGAAACATTTAGCCCCCAGTGATTTGGGAATTAAAGGATTGTCAATCAAAGTCATTTTTTCGGAAACTACTTTTTGTCCGATTTTATCGAGTAAAAACGAGTTCTTTTGTTGAATGGCAGCGCCGTTAATGGCAGAAATTATAGGAGATATAATGGTTCTGATCGCCGTGTTTTCAACCAACATTTGGTATTTTCCTGATTGTGTCTTTTGCTGTCCTATTTTTCGTAAAGCCCTTTCCAGAGCTTTTTTACCGATACCTTGTTTTTGCAAATCTGCCCATGTCAGGGTTTCGTCATACCAATATGATTCGGGACGGGCGTCACCATCTGCTTTTACCGAAGCGCTTACCGAAACACCGAATGATGATGTTGCGCTTTCTCCTTCAAAACCATTGCTTGCTACAATGTAGGCAAAGCTTTCGTTGTCCCCATAGCCTGACGATACGGAGATGAGCCGCGAATCCTGACCATAAATTTCAGCAGCCGCAGATTTCGCTAATTTGAGTTTCTCGTCAGCAGAAATTGACCCGAAATTCGGATCGTAAAGCGCCAAAGACGCTTCACTGCCTGAGAAATAAAGAGAAGGGTCGGGGAGTTTACGTGCAGGATCTTCCGCAAGAAATCTTACCGATGTAATGCCATCAGAGATGAATTTTTCAAGTTCCCGGCGTTCCATCCGGTTGGTTGATATTGAACCATAACGACCGTCGACAAACAGGTATATCACCATTTGATTCTCAGTGGCCTGTTGTAGTTTGTCCAACTGAGTATCGCGTACTTCGAATGAGGTTTCCGAGCCTGAATATATGCCGACACGGCACTGTTGGCATCCTTTTTTTAATGCATATTGCATTGCCCAACGTGCCAGTTCTTTTTGTTCTTTCGTTATCATAAATCCAATAAATGATTATATGGAGAAGGAGTTATTGGTACAAGAGTAACAAGTAAATAAATAACCCTTTGATCTGAAATCTTTGATTTTATATAATGCGTTCAACGTTAAATATTGAATGCTGCGTTATTCCCCTCCAACCGTTAATTTAGAGACTAATACAGATGGCATTCCGCAGGTAACGGGACAGCTTTGGCCATCTTTGCCACAAGTCCAGGTGCCGTTGTCCATTTTATAGTTGTTGGCTACCATTGTAATGTCAGCCAGTGCTTTGGGGCCATTGCCAATAATATTAATATCTTTTATCGGGTGTGATAGCTTTCCATTTTCAATCAAACGTCCCGATTTCACAAAGAAAGTAAAGTCGCCGGCTCCAATCTGAACCTGTCCGTTCGTGAAATTGTCGACATAGATCCCGTTTTTTACGGATGCTATCAGGTCGTCTTCACGAGCAGAACCGTTCTCCATGTAGGTAGCCCGCATTCGGGGTATAGGGGTGAAACGGAACGATTGGCGGCGTCCATTGCCGGTTGGAGCAACACCATAGTGTTTTGCACTTATCCGGTCGTGGAGATAACTATTGAGAATTCCGTCTTTGATAATATACGTTTTCTGGCCCAATACGCCTTCATCGTCCATGTTTACTGCACCTCGGTTGAATGGAATAGTGCCGTCGTCCAGTACAGAAATAGAAGAATCACACACTTTTTTGCCTAATTTGTCGGAGAAAATAGATGTGTTTTTTCGATTAAAATCGGCTTCAAAAGCGTGTCCGATAGCTTCATGCAATAAAATGCCGGATCCTCCGGCTCCCATCACTACGGGCATTTCGCCTCCTTTGGGTTTTATAGCTTCAAACATCAGGGCGGTCTGTTTTACGGTCTCCTGCGAGATGGTTTCAACAAGATCGTCGGTAAGGAACTCCGCTCCCATTCTGAAAGAACGGGCAGAACGTCCATTCTCAATTTGTCCGTTTTGTTCCATAATGCAGGTCGCGCCTAATGTTCCCATCGGGCGATAGTCGTGCATCATCACGCCATCGGAATTGAAAAACAAGATATAGGAAGTGGTGTCGGTTTGCGAAACGATAACTCTCGAAACTCTTTTGTCAAGGCTAAAAATACGATCGTTGATTTTTTGAAGAAATGGCTTTTTAAGTTTTACCTCAGTCTCTTCCCACGATGAAATAACACTATAATAATTCTTTTTCAACGTGAATTCCTTAATAACATTTGCTTTAACACCAGCCATTCCGCTGGCAATTTTTGCTGCGGTTCGTGCAGCTTTAATCATGTCAAGTAAAGTTACGTTTTCGGTATAAGCATATCCGGTTTGGTCTCCCTTTATCACACGGATGCCAACTCCAAAGTCAATATTTGAAGAGGTTGAATTTACCTTGCCATCGCGTAGTACAAGCATGTTGTCGAGGGTATGTTCAAAGAAAATGTCAGCATAATCTCCGCCATTTTCCAACGCAATTGCCATTATTTTCCGCAAGTCGCTTTCGGTTACTTTGAAATGATCGAGCACCCATTGTAACGTAAGTGCTTTAGGTGAAAACGATTCCAGGATGGCTGCACCCGGAATCAGGGCTGCTCCAGCCAACATTCCTCCGGTCTTTAAAAATTCTCTTCTACTACAGCTCATATTTATGTATGTGTATGATTTTAACTAAGATAATTCGTTGCAGGCTGCAACTAAAAAACTATGCAATATTAGTCATTAATTCTGATAAGCAATAAATTAATCAGATGTTTTTATGGCAAGAGCAACGAACTGTCACCATAACTCAGAAACCGGAATTCGTTATCGAAAGCATAGTTGTAGATTTTCTTCCAGTCCGCGCCAACAAAAGCCGAGATCAAAAGTAGTAACGTGCTTTTAGGTTGGTGAAAATTCGTAATCATTCCACTTACCAGCCGGAATTTATACCCCGGGGCTATAATGATTTGTGTGGCAGCATTCAACTTTTTAAGTTGATGTGCATTCATATACTCTATCAGCGCAGATAAAGCTTCTTCCGTCGGTGGGTACAGTGCGGTACTGTTATAGGGTTCCCATTGTTTTACCTGAAATTGAAAGGTTTCAGGCGACAAAATCAACTGTCGCCCCAGAAAGTAAAGGCTTTCGAGCGTGCGGACAGAAGTGGTGCCAACGGCGATAATCGATCCCAGATTACGAAGAAGCTCCTCAAGAGTGTCTTTCGTTACCGAAATCATCTCAGAATGCATGGTGTGGTCGCCAATCGATTTTGATTTGACAGGTTGGAATGTGCCGGCGCCTACATGGAGAGTTACCTCGATGGAGCGAATCGCATGTTTTTCGAGATCTTCCAAAACAGCATCCGTAAAGTGCAGCCCTGCGGTGGGTGCTGCTACCGATCCTTCTACCTTGGCATATACTGTTTGATATGTTTCTTTATCCGATTCTTCTGTTTCCCTATTAAGATATGGAGGGATGGGCAACTCACCAACGTCTTCAAGAATGTCAGCAAATGTAAGCGACGGGGAATCCCATGAAAACCTTACGGTGTGCGACAAACCGCTCGAATCAATACGTTCTGCGGTTAATGTAACGGAGCGACTTTCAACTTCAAACTGACGGGTCAGAGCACCTTCTTTCCATTTTTTCAGGTTGCCTATCATACACGTCCATTCGCATTGCTCCCTTTGCTGAAAGGCTACCGCGTAATCGGAAGGTGAATGAGGTTCGAGGCAAAATACCTCTATCCGGGCTCCGGTCTCTTTAAAAAACAACACACGAGCCTGTACAACCCGCGTGTTATTCCGTACTAAAAGTGTTTTTTCAGGCAAATAATCTACAAGGTTTTTGAACCTGGATTCTGATATATTGCCTTTATTGTATATCAATAATTTTGATGCATCTCTTTCTGCTAAAGGGAATTTTGCTATTCGTTCGTCTGGTAGCAGATAGTCATACTCATCAATATCAATTTGCTGTGGACGTCTGGTCATCAATCCGTTTATTTCTTAATCTGTAATTTTTGTATCGCGGCCTTCTTAAGTTCATCGTACGATATGAGGCCTACAGTTTCCGACTTTTGATTTTTCGTGTTTATAAACAACAACGTAGGCATAGCCTGTATATTCATTTTCTCTGCCAGTGCGCGGTCTTTGTCAACGTCTACCCTGTAAATGATTAGTTTGCCGGCATATTCTTTCTGTAGTCGTTCAATAGAAGGCGACAGTTCTTTGCATGGTCTGCACCAGGTGGCAAAGAAGTCAATAATGACAGGCAAACGCGACTGCAACTTTACCGCAGGGCTTTTTGAGTAATCCCAAACAAGCTTCCGGAACTCACTTTCAGAGATTTGTTTCACTACCGGTGTCTGTGCAACTAAAGCCGGAGCAATCAAAAAGCACAAGGTAATTATTGTGAGAATGTGTTTTCGCATAGAAATGAATAGTAACTCGCTTTATTACTCGAAGTCTGGCTTAGCTGTTGAGCAACATTGGCATCAAAAGCATCAACACGTTTTCGTTTTCTCCCTGATCGAAAGGAAGGAACAAACCTGCGCGAGAAGGCTCTGATAATTCGATAGTCACTTCTGTCGCAGAAAGGTTGTTCAGGATGTCAATAAGGAAAGACGATTTGAATCCGATTTCAATTTTATCGCCCTCAAACTGACAAGCAATGGTTTCTTCTGCAGAAATGGAAAAGTCGATATCCTGCGCTGAGATATTAATCTGGTTGCTTGCAATGTGTAGTTTTACAAGGCTGGTTCCCTGATTGGAGAATACGGAAACACGTTTTACTGCATTCAGCAAAGTTATGCGATCTGCAATTACCCTGATTGGGTTATTTACCGGAATTACCCCTGAGTAGTTCGGGTAGCGACCTTCAATTTGACGAGCAAATAATGTGTAGTTCTGCAACTTAAAGCAGATGTTTTTTTCGTCAAAGCTCACAACAACATCACCTGTTTCTTTTGGAAGAATGTTTTTCAACAAACCGGCTGCTTTCTTTGCAAGAATAAAAGAGAAGTTTGCTACACCTTCCGGCGATTCAGTCTGGAAGCGAACTAACTTATGGGCGTCTGTTGCCACGATGGTGGTGTGTTCTGCTGTAACATCGAAGAAAATGCCGTTCATCACCGGACGTAACTCATCGTCAGCGGTTGCAAAAAAAGTAGTTTGAATGCCATTGCTTAACACTGAAGCATCGATTGAGAAAGTATTTGTGCTTTCAGACAGCGAAGGAATACGTGGGTATTCATCTCCTTTTTGGCCGATGAAATTGTAAGTTCCGTTATCAGATGAAATTACAAGAGCGAGGTTCTCATCGTCAATGTCAAAAGTAAGAGGTTGTTCAGAGAACTCGCGTAAAGTATCCAGCAGCAACTTGGCTGTGATCGCTACACTTCCTTCACCATCAACGTCAACAACTTCCATTGAGGTGATCATGGTGGTTTCCAGATCTGAAGCTGTTAGTGTCAGGGTGGTGCCTTCTAATTTGAATAGAAAGTTATCGAGGATAGCCAACGTGTTTTTGCTGTTGATCACGCGGCTGATAGCCTGTAAATGGCTTAAAAGGGCTGTGCTTGAGGCTACAAATTTCATACTGTAATAATTTTTTCGTTTAAGGGAGTATGGAACTTTATGTTGCTGAAATTATTATAATCCTTTTGGATGTTGTGAAGCAACATATTCGTTTCATATGATAATAATTTTGTTGTTTAAATACATATGGAACTTTATGTTACAGGATTCTCATCATTTTGGATGTTCCTGCGAAACATATTCGTTTCATTTGATTATAAGTTAAGTTTTAGATAAGTAAAAAACAGAGGTTACCCCGTTGTTGTAAAACAATTGTGATTTTGAATTACAGGTATTGCTCCGGCTTATAGTTTTCGTTTTTATCTCAGATTACAAAAACACCCCATTTACGGGGAGTTAGGATTGCATTGTAAAAATAACGACTATATTTTTTTGCAACAGACAAAGTTAAGATTTCAATTCAATACCTCCAAATGATTTTTTCAACAAATATTTTGAGCGAGAATGACAACAGGAGTTTCAATTATGAAATCCAAAATACAAGGTCTTTAAAGCAAAAAGCAGTAGCCAAACGACTACTGCTATGAGAAAGGGGTGATATTTATCTTTTACAATTCCGATTCTTTCAAACGCTCTGCATTTTCGGCCACAATCAGTTTGTCGATGATGGGTTGCAGCTCGCCATCCATAATGGTGGGCAGGTTGTAAAGTGTCAGGTCGATGCGATGGTCTGTAACACGGCTTTGCGGGTAGTTATATGTCCGGATTTTTGCCGAACGGTCGCCGGTAGATACCATCGTCTTACGTTTGGAGGCAATCTCGTCCAGATATTTTTGGTACTCCATGTTGTAGATACGGCTGCGGAGTTCCACCATGGCTTTGGCTTTGTTTTTGAGCTGTGATTTTTCGTCCTGACACTGAACTGTGATTCCTGTGGGTAAGTGCACCAGGCGGATAGCGGAGTAAGTGGTATTCACCGACTGACCTCCGTGTCCAGAGGCGCAAAAAATATCAACACGGATATCCGACTCTTTTACCTCTACATCAAATTCTTCTGCTTCCGGAAGTACGGCAACTGTTGCAGCCGAGGTGTGTACACGACCCTGGGTTTCGGTGGCCGGTACGCGCTGAACGCGGTGTACGCCAGACTCATATTTCAGAGTCCCATAAACATTTTCGCCTGATACTTCCATTACGATTTCTTTGTAACCTCCGGATGTCCCTTCGCTGAAACTGGTAACCTGCATTTTCCAACATTTGGTTTCGCAATATTTGGAGTACATGCGCCAGAGGTCACCGGCAAAGATAGATGCTTCGTCGCCTCCGGTACCGGCGCGTATTTCGAGAATGGCATTTTTACTGTCTTCCGGATCATTGGGCACCAAGAGTAGTTTAATCTCTTCTTCCATTTGAGGTAGCTTTGCCTGAATGCTGTCCAATTCCGATTTGGCCATTTCTCGCATTTCGGGATCCGATTCGGTATCGAGCAGCGTTTTAGCTTCATTCAGATGGTCCAGTGCAAGCTTATATTCGTTACGGGCAGTCACAATTTTCTCCAGATCGCGATACTCTTTGTTGAGTTTTACGAACCGTTTCATGTCGGCTGTTACTGCCGGGTCGGTAATAAGAGTGGAAACTTCTTCGAAACGACCGGATAATCCTTCCAGTCGGGATAGTAATGTATTGTGATCCATGTCTGTTATTTTTCGGACGGCAAAGTTACGATTTTTAACCGTATCTGCCTACTGTCAGGAGAGACCTCGCCCGGCAAGTTTAAACCAGTTCCATCCGATAACGACAAGAACAATGAAAAATACGTAAGCAGTGAACCATTTCTTCTCTTTTTTGCCGATACGTGTCATTCCGAATGCGGCCATAGCCAGAAGGAAAGGCATGGCAGGCAGGTGAAACCGTTCGGAAACGGCAAAATTACTTTTTGCAATGGCCAACAGGTAGGCAACAAAAAACGAAATGAGGAAGAGGTGTTCTCTCCATTCTTTACGTCGGATAAGAATAATCATTGCCACAATGACGAAGAAACTGAAAATGTTTTTTACGAAATATCCCCCTGAAAACATCATTTGATTTTGTTGTTCTTCGTTCGCCTCTGTAAAAGTAGGAAAGGGAATGGCGACAATCATCGGGGCGAAAACTGCCATCGAACCGTAGCGCGCAAAAGAGTTGCCTCCTTCCTGTACGGAACGATATTGCATCCCGGTAGCCTGATTTGAACCGCTGTATTGGTATAATATTTCTATCTCCTGAATGATTCGTCCGGAAAGTAAAACTCCTATACAAAAGAAAACCCATAAAGCAATGATAATGCGTTTTCCCCATCGTTTCATGTTACGTCCTTTTGAAAACACGAATGCAGTAAAGAGTGCAAACAGGGCGATAACTCCCAAAACAGTTCTGAAGAAAAACAGAACTAACGCACCCAAAATTGTGAGCGTAATATTTTGCCATGTAATTTTAGTGGCTCTTAGCAGGTTGTCTGCATTGTAAGCGTAAGAGACAACCAGAAAAATCATGAATGTCTCCTTCAGGTGAATACCAACATAAAAGAAAAAATTTGGGAGAAGCATGCACATAATGCCGGTCAGGCGGCCTGCTGCTTCGCCAAAATTACGGGTTGTAAACTTGTAAAGCAAGACGGCTGTCCAGGCACCTAAGACGGCATTAATTAAGCGCGGCATTAGTATCGAATCACCGAAGAATAGATGCACGATAGCTAACCATACAGGATAACCGGTGTCAGAAGAATCCAGCTTGGGATAATTGACGATGCCACTCCAGTTTCCGGTTTTGATGAAATCTGCAAATTCTCCCGAAATAGATTGGTAAAAATGAGAGTCGGCGGCAGCAAACTCAAAAGGTTCGCCGTTGAGCCAAGTATATAAAAAATAGGCTACAAAAACCCAGGAGACTCTTAAAATAAGTGTCGTTGTAAACAGTTTTTTGGAGAAACGTTTTTCGGAATAACGAATCCATTGCCGGGAGAGTGATTGTGTGAAGTAGAAGAAGCATACCGCTTCAATGGTGGCCGATATCATCCACTGTACAGGCAGCATCTTGTGGAAAAAGAGGATATTGCAAACTGCTATTGCAATTAAAAAAGCCGCAATTGCCTTGTTGCTGTAATACTTGGAGAGGTAAAAATTGGTTTCCTGTATCATAAGCGTTTACACAAAGCAATTGCGGTTAAAGATTGGTATTAGTCGGGAGTCAGCAGCTTACTGCTTTTTTTGTACACTCCATCCGAATTTTCCTATCTCTTCCCCGAGTTTGTAATAGTGGCCGTGAGAATATGCTATCAGATTGGCTGCTTTCATATCGAACTGGCCTGTTTCGGGAATGATGTAGCGTTCGTCGGCTTGTACGGCTACCACATCGGCAATAAACATATCATGCGAACCAAGAGCCAGTACCTCTTTTACACGACATTCTATGTTGAGTGGAGATTCTTTGATAATAGGAGCATTAACAGCAGAGGCTTTACCTGCGGTAAGCTTCATTTCTTCGAACTTGCTGTAATCCTTGCCCGATCGTACGCCACACCAGTCGGTCGCGAAAGCCATATCTTCGGTAGTGAGATTCAGAACAAATTCGCCCGTCTTTTTAATGATGGGGTAGGAATGGCGTTCGGGACGTACGGAGATGTAACACATTGGAGGATTGGTGCAAATTGTACCCAGCCAACTGATGGTTAAGATGTTGTGTTCTTCTACCGTTTCTCCGCAGCTTACCATGATGGCCGGTAAGGGGTAGATCATTGTTCCGGGCTTCCAGAGAATTTTAGATTGCTCTTCCATACGTTAATACAATATTTTTACATCATCACCGCTCATTACTCTTTCGCAGTATTGACAACGGAGAGTCAGCGTGTGATTATCTTCCACATGAAAACGAGTCATCATCGGCTCATGGTTGGTGATGCAATTTGGATTTCCACATTTGACGATATCTTCAAGAATAGATGGTAGCTTTAATGTCTTTTTTTCAACTACCATATAGTCGCGAATGACGTTCAGCTTGGCATTCGGGGCGATCAGTGCAATTTTATTGATGTCTTTGTCGGAAAAGAACTTGTCAGACACCTTAATGATGCCTTTTGTTCCCAATTCCTGACTTTCAAGATTATTACCAACCGTAATCTGATTTGATAATTCCTCTATGTGCAGGATCGATGCAACCTTGAATAGTTTGTCGGAGGGAATACGGTCGATCACTGTGCCGTCTTTGATGGCGGCAACAATTTTCACCTGCTTGTTTTCTGTTTTGCTCATTATTTTTGTTTATTGAAGAATCATACCGAGTGTGAATGTGATGGAGTGGCGGTTGAGTGAGAACTGTCCACTTTGAGAAGTTTCAGTAACAAGGTCATTCCACGGAGTGATATGCTTAAATTCATATCCTACAGAAGTTGTGAAGCATTGTTTGCCGGAGAAAAATTTGTAGCCGATGCCTAATGTTGTCCATGATCCAGGAGTAAAGGCTTTCCACCATTGAAGACATACCCCAACTTTGGCAAAGGCAAACGGAGTGTTTTTAGCATCGTGCAGATAACCTCTGAAATCAAGGTAGGTAGGCAGCGATGTGGATTTAGGTCCGCCATATTGCATTAAACCAACGCCAATACCGGCAGAGTACAAAGGCGTGAAGTGATAACCAAAGTTCATAAACGCACTGTACGACATGGGTGTGTAATTGTCGTAAGCAGTTTTACTAGCTCCCGGAATCAATACCGTTGGGTTATTTGTGTCCAAAAAACCGTATCCAATCCGTATTTCAGGAATGAAATAGAGGTCTTCGTTTTTATTCGGATCACGATCCTGACGGTTTTTGGGTTTGAGCCTGCACAGACACTATTGATAAAATAAAAACTGCGAGTAACAGAATTCTGGATTTCATTTTTTATGTTTTTGTTGGGTTAAAAGCTTAATTGTTAAGTTTACAATAATCCGAGAGAACAGGAAATGACAGCCTGACGAACGTAAAGTCCATTCTGAGCCTGTTCAAAATAGTATGCTTTTTTGCTGTCATCTACATCATAGTCAATCTCAGTTACACGGGGTAGCGGATGGAGAATACGTAAGTTGTCGCGGGTGTTTTCGAGCATTTTGCTTTTCAACGTATATACATTCTTGACCTTTTCGTATTCCATTAGGTCGGTAAAACGTTCCCGTTGTACACGGGTCATGTACAAAATGTCGGCTTCGTTGATGTTTTCATTCAATTCCTTATGTTCGAAATAAGGGATGTTTTGTTCGTCGCAAAACTGTTTGTATTCATTCGGCATCTTCAATTCATCAGGAGCAATGAAATGAAACGTTGGTTTGAAATGAGCCATCGCCATAAGCAGCGAGTGTACCGTACGTCCATATTTCAGATCGCCTACCATGTAGATATTCAGGTCGGTGAGGGCGTCCCTGCGTTTTGCGGATTGAGTACAAATCCAACAAAGTTTGTGTCGGGTGTTGGTTAGAACCATCTCCGGCATTGATTATTGGTACCTTAGCTACTTCCGAAGCGTAACGTGCGGCTCCTTCGAGCGGATGGCGCATCACGATAAGATCGGCATAGTTACTTACCATCTTAATGGTGTCTTTCAGCGTCTCTCCTTTTGAGGAACTGGAAGTAGAAGCATCTGAAAATCCGATAATACGTCCGCCCAGGCGGTTTACGGCAGTTTCAAAACTCAGGCGAGTCCGTGTTGAGGGCTCAAAAAAAAGGGTGGCTACCACTTTGCCATCCAAAATGTGTTGGTTGGGATTTTTTTCAAATTCCGCCGCATAGTCCAAAATCCGAAGCATCTCTTCTTTGGAGTAATCGGTAATGGATACTAAACTTTTTTGCATAGATAGGAGTTGTATCGAAATGGCTGGTTGAGTAACGGGTTTGCTTAAAGGGTGTTTGGTGTTTGTCAGACAATTAAGCAAAAAACTCATTAAACTCGTTAGTTGGGCAAATTTACTTCTTTTTTTTAAAAGGCTCTATAAGAGGATGAGAATGTCGCTTTTTTTTTGTTTTTTTTTGCAGCGAAATAGATATAGCCAGAGCAAACATGCGGGGCATATCTCTGTAACTCTTAATTATTCATTGTTAATGCATCCAATTTTTCTTGTAGGATATATGGGTAGTGGTAAGTCAACTGTCGGGAAAATGCTTTCGGCACGGCTTGGCTTACAGCTTATTGATCTCGATACGTTTATTGAAAGCCGTTTCCATAAAACGATTGCACAGCTTTTTGCGGAGAAAGGCGAAGTCGGGTTTCGCGATCTCGAACATGCCATGCTGCAGGAGGTGAGCGGATTTGAAGATACGGTGATTGCGACAGGTGGTGGTGCTGCCTGTTTCCATGATAATATGAGATTGATGAATGAGGTCGGGCTCACTATCTATTTGCGTGCTCCTGTAGAAATTTTGGCAGAGAGGCTTAAATACGGACGTTCTCAACGTCCGCTGGTAAGTCAGAAAACTGACGCGGAGCTTCATTCATTCATCGACGAGATGCTACAAACCCGCGACCCGTTTTATTCTCAGGCGCAGATGATTGTCGATTCGAAAGCGGTGCTCGATTTCAGCTTTGTCGATGATATTGTAAATCGGGTAGAGGAGGCAAAAAAATAATAAACGCTCTGCTTAAATTCCAAGGCAATCGGCTAAAAAGTCGAATGCCTCAAAAATTTCTTCTTTGGTGGCATGTTGGTTGATGCGGATATCTCCAATGCCGCCCATCAGTGTAAAATTAATACCCGAACGATCATTCTTTTTGTCGTGAGTCATCAACTCATACAGCGTATCATAGTTTTTGCAACTGTATTGCACTATTCCGTAGTTCTCTTTCACAAGTTGTACGAGCTGTGAAAGTATGGCGGCAGGGAAGCCCAGCTTTTTCTGAGAAAGATAAATCTCGCAAACCAGTCCGAATGCAACGGCGTACCCGTGTAGCAGAGGTTGTTCCGAAGTATAAGAGAAGCTTTCGAAAGCATGACCGAAAGTGTGTCCAAGGTTAAGCGCTTTGCGGATGTTCTGTTCAGTTGGATCTTGCGCCACAATGGCTTCTTTTACGGCAATTGAACGTTGCGTTAGTTCGCCAAGAAGATCGTAGTTGATGTTGTCGAAATCAAACGAAACGACATCTTTCCACTCTTGTCCCGATTTCAACAAAGCATGTTTCAACATTTCTGCATATCCCGACAGGATATTTTTAGTATCCAAAGTGCGGAAAAATTCAGGATAGAGAATTACGGCATCGGCCGACTGTATTACTCCGACTTCATTCTTCAGCCCGTTGAAGTTGATGCCGGTTTTTCCTCCTACGGCCGCATCAACAGCACCCAGCAGGCTTGTGGGAACGTTGATGTAATGAATTCCCCGCTTGAATGTAGATGCAGCAAAACCTCCCAAATCGGTAGTCATTCCGCCTCCGATATTGATGAGCATCGATTTGCGGGTAGCTCCATGCGAAGAAAGGTATTCCCAAACGATCGACAACGAGTTCAGATTTTTGTTTTCGTCACCGGCAGGTATTTCAATTATAGGATAAGTCGCCATACTGTTGTCTTTTGCCAGCAGAGGTAGACAAAGGCGGTAGGTATTTGTGTCTGCCAAGAGAAATACCGAATCAGGAGAAAGACGTTCTATTTGATTGCTTATTTCCTGTGTCAGGTTGTTGGTAATGATAACTGATTTATCCATGTTGTTGTTTGTTTGCGATGTGGGAGAAGTTGTCCTGAACGTTGTTGAGGTATTTATAATAAAAAAGACCTGCAAATGATCTATTTGCAGGTCTTTTTGGTCGGGGTGAGAAGACTCGAACTTCCGACCTCCACGTCCCGAACGTGGCGCGCTAGCCAACTGTGCTACACCCCGATTTTTTGCGCTGCAAAGGTACAATTTTTATTGCAAAAAAAACCAATGCAATTTTGCACTTAGCGCGTAATTTTTTTCTTTTTTATTTTGCCGGTTGGGCAGGCTGAGCCGGTTGTTGCTGAGGTTGCGATTGAGGCTTAGCGTTTTCGTTGAAATTCGGGATTTTAGTTTTTGAAGCTTCCTGTTGTTGTGCTGCGCTCGCACCTTCAGTTACATCAGAACCTACCTGCATAGATTGTTTTTTCTACGTAGCCTGTAGCGACAACACTCAGTACCACGATTGTAATTGCTAATACCCAGGTTGCTTTTTCAAGAAAGTCTGTGGTTTTGCGAACACCCATAATTTGGTTGGAAGATGAAAAGCCAGATACTAACCCGCCGCCTTTGGAGTTTTGAACCAATACGACAAGTACCATCAAAATGGCTGCCAAAACAATCAAAATAGTTGCTAAAATGTACATATAGCTATGATTTATTAATAGTTGCGATAATTTTTTCTAAATACCGAATTTGGTCTGCAAAGTAAACACTTTTTTCTGGAATATTCAAATGTAAAACCCGTAATATTTTAAGCGCTTTTTCAAAATTCTTGGCTC
>CAXXPB010000034.1:0-9435 GCA_963678825.2 uncultured Microbacter sp.
ACCACCCGTGGAACGATTTATGGTGACCATACTTCGACCACACTTCATCAATAAACAACTTATTAATTTCCACCTCTTTCTTATAATCACCCGTTAACCAGTAACGTCCTGTGTCGAAAATACCGCAATAGAAATTCATGTTGTATTTATCAGCCAAATTCAGAAACATTCCAAGCATATCCTGAGCCGGTTCGTACATGTAATCGCCTTCGTATTTCATGAGCATCTCCGAGCGGAAAGTCATATAGCGACCAAAAGCTCCGCGGATCATCACCACGGTGTCGATGCCGGCATGTTTCATGGCTGCAAAGTCGCGATCCCAGGCCTCCACGCCCCAGTTCTGCGAAGGAATGTCCCAGGTAATCTCGTCCAGAAAAGTACCGGTTATCGGCAGGCCTTCGCCTTTCGGAATGATCCGGTATTTATCGTCTTTGAAATGGGTTTTATCTGCCTGTTGTTTCCGTTTCTGTTCGTCGTTCTTCAGGTTGTAGAGAAACTCCAGATCGGGATCATTCGGTTTGTAATCGGCGCTAATGAGCGATGCGCCCACTCCGACAGCCGCTGTAGCCAGCGCTGCTTTTTTCATAAATTCACGTCGGGAAGAAAACATAAGTCAATGGTTAATGGTTAGTGATTAATTGTTAATGAAATTCACCTTTGAAGTCGACTTTTTTCAAGGCAAACGGGTTGATCGATTTGTCGAGTAAAACGGCCAACTGAAGGCGGGTGATCGGTTTATCAGCTTCATAATTACCGAACAAACCCTTCCATTGGCGAGCTACTTCATTACTGAATACACTCTTATCCACATTTCCAATCAATTGGTTGTAAAGCTGCCAGGTATCTTTCACCGCATCGCCTACTGTCAGTAACGTCTTTTCGTTGCTTGAGGGCAAAATTCCCGATGCAAAATCGTCGATACCTGCACTGAATTCAGCCTTTGTCACCGTCGTATCGGGCTTGAACCACATGCGGTTTTCCCACTGATAGGCTTCGGGGATGCCTTTGATAATACCTGTTGCACCGATTCGCTGCGCACTTTCCCAGTATGGATTTTCACGCTTCACATCCAGATAAGGCATAATGAAAGCTTTACTCTGCAAGAGAGCCGATTGCCATGCACGGACATCGATATCTTTCGGACTTTTCTCCTCCTTCACTGCCAATGCGGCCAACGCTCCTGCAGCCTGACCCAGTTCGATCACCACTGGCTGCAAACGGGTACTGCCATTCACGATATTGGTGACCGAAATCGATTTTTCGGCTACCAGCAAGCCGTCTACCTCTTTCGGTATGATTACCCCTGCCGGAATGCTAAATGCCGGAATGGAATCCGTTCCTTTCAATTTGGGGGGATTTGGACAACATTTGATCCGATGATGGTCGCAGGGATAATTACCCACCGCAATGCCTGTCCGGTAATATTTTTCGGGCAAATCGTAAGGCTTTTTCAAATCCTGAAAGCGGAACTGTACCAACCCATGTATACGCCTCGATTCGCGGTGGTAGGGAATAAATGCCAGCTTATCCGCAGTAGGAAATTCATCGTCGGCCAAACCGAGATTTTTCAGTCCGAGCTTCGTTTGCAGAAAGTAAACGTAACCCAGCGTAAACAAACGGGCTTTATCGTAAGCTACCTTACGCTCTTTCTCGTTCATCTCAATGGCATTGACATAATAATCGTTGCCCTGATTGGGCCAGTTAATCATATATTTTCCATTGGGCAATTTCCCATACGTCATCATCATTTCACAAGAGTTCATTTCCGTAATCCGGGGATTCGAATAATCATTACAAACCTCCTTACAGGTACAGGCATACTCTTTCTCGTTATAGCCTTTTGGTTTGGGAATGGTTTTATCGGCTCCCTGTCCGTAATCTTTCAGAATCGCCACCACCGTCATATCCTGAATGTAGTTATTGCCTTTTTCGAATGCTTGCGGTTCGCCGGTGAGGCTGCGGGCATCCATTCCGATGTCGTACTTCACACCGCACAGCTTGGCCACATCGCCCAGTTCGGTGCCATCGATTACAATTTTAGCCGTAACGTTGATCGGATATTTTCCCTTCACTACGGCATTCCAGGTTTTCCCGTTCTTGCGTAAACTCAACAGTTTTGTGTTGTATAAAACCTTGATGGAAGGATATTCGGCCACCATCTGTTTCCAAATCTTATTCCCAACTGAAGGTTCAAAGAGCGTATAACTCACCCAGCCGGTATGCACAGCCTCAGGATTCCCGTAATGTGCATACAACCGTTCGCGGAAATCGCCCCAAAGGCCGGAAGGCAACTGATGATTCCCGTCAGTGCAGGAAACTCCGGCAGCAGTTATCATTCCGCCCAACCAGGTAGTTTCTTCTGTTACCACCACTTTCACTCCGGCTCGTGCTGCCTGAATGGCGGCGGCTGTTCCGCTGGCTCCTCCCCCAACGATCAACACATCAGCATCGATCGTCTTTTGTCCGTAAGCAAAAAGGCTGCTTACAAGACTCATCATCATTAGAAAACGCTTCATCTATTTATTGTGTTTATTGTTCGTCTGATATCTCGTTTATTCTTTCTTGCAACGGGGGCTTCCGCCCCTGCGACCCTGACTTCCTTTTTATCTTGACATAAAAAGGAAGCAAAAAAGTCAAGACTACGCCCGCTTCACTCGCAAAACTGGCGTTTGAAGGCTAAAATCTTCCAAACTCGCTCCTTCGTCGCTCAAACAAGGAAGATTTTCACGCCCTCTTCACTTGTTTTGCGGCTCACCGGTCGAGGTCGCTCGTTAATCAACTTTTGATATGCTTGAATGGCAACAAACCGGATAGTAAGTATCATTCTATTATTCCGTGAACACGGCAATTCCTTTACTTGTGCCAAGATAAACTTCTGAGCCTTTTACCGTAATACATTGTATCCTATCATTTGGTAAAGGTGAATTTTGTCTATTGTACACTGTCCCTTTTTTACCATCAAAAACGAAAGCTCCGTGGGGAGTTCCAACCCAGACTCGCCCTTTCTTATCCACAGCCAACGACAATATCAGATTGCAAGGCAGTGAACTGTTTGCCGTGGTAAATACGCTCCATTTGCCTTCTTTCAAACAGGCCAACCCGTTACAGGTTCCGATCCAAAGACTACCGTCGGACGCTGCCGCCAGCGCATACACGTCCTCATCTGGCAAGCGGCTGTTCGATTTGTTGAACAATGTCCATTTATCCTGATCGAAAGAAGTAACGCCATGATAACTACCGAACCACATTCTTCCTTTTATGTCCTGCGCAATGGCCGTTACCGAATTATCGCCAAGAGCTACTTTATCCGCCTTATAAGCCGTAAGACTCTCTCCGTCAAAAGCAATTTGAGTAAGGCCTCCACCCCAGTCACCAATCCATATACTTCCATGATTATCCCCATAAATAACATTGACACAACCTGAAGAAGTAGCTTTTTCGTTTTTAATCCAGTTCTTTCCGTCGGCACAACGCCAGAGTCCGCCAGCCCAAAGTCCGACCCATTTGGTATCATTCCGGTCAATGCAGAGACTTTGTACGTAAACATTCCCGGTTCCCTGCAACTGCCAATCATTGTCCGATTGACGATAAACGCCGTAAGAAGTTCCGGCCCACAATGCTCCAGATTTATCGAAAGACAGGGCAACCACATCATTTTTAGGAGAACCTTCTTCGTCCAGTCGCAACGTTTTCCATTTACCGGTAGCCGAAACTGTAAGGGAAACACAAACCAAAATCATTAATAATATGTTCTTCATATCCAGTTTTGTTTTCGGTTTACAATTGAGATTTTCGCCATTTCATGTAGTCGGTATAGAGCATGGTTGCATCCTGCCGTCCGGTCGCTGCCACCGAACCGGGCTTGCTCATCATTCCCTGATACTGGTAAATCAGGATATTATCTACAAAGGGAGATATATCCTCCATCTGCTGCAATATCCGTTCGAAACTTGCAGGAATCAACGCACTTTCGTATACCTCCTGTTCAAACTCAAAGACCTCCATATCGGCCCAGATGTGGGCACGACCTGCTTTAGCATGTGCCTTGTAGAGCGCCTCGTAATATTTTCCGGCTGTTCCGGCTTTTGTTTTCTTCACTCCAATTTCATCCTGATAGGCAATAATGTCGATATCCAGTTTTTCCAGCTGACGCACGTAGTTATCATCGGCACGAACCGATTTAGTGCCGTAGGGAGCAATCAGATTGACCGCTCGGGGCGTCAGTTCACGCGCTTTCTTCGAACAACGGTTAACATAACTGATGGTCGTTTCGTCGATAGTGTTCCAAAGTCCCGATTCATTTGGATAGTACCAGCCGTAAAAACTCCGGTGATGCGCATATTTTTCAGCCACTTCTTCCATTCCTTTTTCCCGCAACACAGCAATATCCGCACTGGTCATCATCTTGGTGGTATCCTGCCAGCCTGCCCAGAAGTCGTTGCTGACAAAGAACTTCATACCACACTCGTCAGCAGCCGAAAGCACAGCCTCCAGCGGATCGGGAGATGCATAGTCGTAACGAGGCTGCAAGCGTGACGGATAGTAAGTTTTACCTTCGTTCGCCACCGCCATCAGTACCAGATACTCCATGCCGGTTTCACGAATTTCTTTCACCAGCGCTTTCCATTGTGCATCGGTAAAATTGGACACCACGTTATTCCAGTACTTGCCCTCGGCAGCCGATCCGTGTGCAAACTCAAACCACGACCCGCTGATCGATTTGATGCGGGGATTGCGCTTTGCCTCCGCCGTGATTGCGCCAAACAAGCTGTTGGCCATCAACAATGAAGCCGATGTTACGCCACATGCTTTCAGAAAATTTCGTCTATCCATATCCAACTATATTCTATTATTTAATCTCTATTTGGGGCTGCATTCCTTTCAGGTCTTTATTGGCAACCACTATGGTAATAGTCTTCTCTTCGCCCGGGAAAAGGGATACGTAATTGTCGCTCCAGAACGCTGGTAGTATCTCCTCCCTGCTTTTTTCATCCGTCAACGATAGTCGATTGAAAAAAGAGAGTTGCCCGGTTTCATTTTTCAACCGGATAGTCCATTGTTTCTCCCTGCCTTGTTCCGACATCGTAATTTGCTGTTTCAATTGCGGTTTGGCAAGCGATGCCAGCGTCGAAAAGTCCTCGTGTTGCGAACACTGCCAGTAGAGATTATCAGACAGCAGTTTACCGGCAGCATCTTTCAATGCGAGTTTCACAAAATAAATGGAAGTACCGCTCGTCTGTTTCGGCACAGCTACCATCTCGCGGTAACTATCAGCTGCGACCGATACGGTATCTGTTCGACTCCATACCGTTTTCATATTGAAATCGATAACGGAAGCTTCCACTGTCAACCGGTTCCAATCGTGATGCGTTGCATTGATAACCGACACCATCCAGCTATCGGCATTCATCTGAATATGCAACGGCTCCGTAGCCTTCTTTGAGAAATAATAGGCCGCATTGGGTTGCAAAAACCAGTCGTAAATTTGCCACCCCACATCCGGCCAACATGAGTTGAGTTTCCAGAGCATCACGCCACTGGTAATGTTCCACATCCGGTGATTGGCCGCCTCAAACATCGCCCGGTAGATATCGGCATTGACATACTGTGCCCGATCTGCATACTCTTCGGCTGTCGCCGGGTTGCCATACAAAGTGCGGATAGCATTGTCGTACGAGCGGAAACAGTAATTATTCCCGTCCCAGGCGCCATGTTCGGCCCACAGACTATCCAGCGGATAGATCGGATTACGGGTCTGACTCCGCGATATAGTGACCGTTGGAAGAAATTTTTTCAGGCTGCTGTAAACGGGAACCGATGGCACTCCGAGTTCGTTGCGGAACATTTGCAGATGCACCTCATTCACTTTATCGAAATAATATGCAGCCGGGTTCCAGTTGTAATCGGGAGCGCCGTCATCTGTCATACCGGTTGGTAAATCATCCTTCATATAAGGCGTTAACTTTTCCACATTCCAGTCGATACTGGTAGTCGGAATAAAGGGACGTGTCGGGTCGAGCTGCTTCACCGTTGCCTTCGCAGCGCGGTAAAGATCCTCATCCACAATCACCTCGTTGGTCAGAAACCAGGCCGTCACCGACGGATGATTGCGATAACGAAGCACCATATCTTTAGCCTCAGCCTTAGCCAAAACGTGATCAAGCGGATAATGCGCCCAATCACTTCCGGGATACATACGCCAGCACTGAAAGAAAATCTCCCAGTACATCAGTCCGTACTTGTCGTATGCTTCCATCATATCGTCGGTAGGCGCCGGCATATCTTCGCTGCCTACCACATTCATTCCGGCTTCTGCCAGCAGGCGGGCTTCATCAAAAATTCGTTTTCGGCTCATATCGAGCAAAATGTCAGGTTGCAACCAGCCACCTTTACAAAAGATACGTTTCCCGTTGATACGGAAAACCCGTCCCGCCTCATCACCGATTCGTTTCAGTTCGGTGGTCACCTGCCGGATACCAAAGGTCAGTTCCTTCACGTCCGACTCACCGCCGACGGTACGGAACGAAAGCCGCAACCGGTGCAAATACTGTTTGCCATAACCGTTAGGATACCAAAGATAGGGATTGTGAATCGTCAGTTTCGCGAACTCTTCGGGCGACAGTTCCACCTCCCGCGTTTCGCCCGGTTGCAATACGATCTCTTTGCTCACCTCCACAGGGCACATCGATCCGCCCAAGTGCTTGGTATATGATGGAAATTCGAGTTCGTTCAGCAATTGAATGTTGGCCATCAGCTTTCCTTTTACCGGATGACCGGAAAGATTGCTCAGTTCCGCTTTGATACGAATATCGGCCCGCGATGTATCGGGCAACGGTAACGTGGTGGTCACATACGGATGCTCCACGACAACATCACCCGTTGCCTCGACAAACACATCCTGATAGATGCCCATGTTGCGGTCGCGCACTACCGGAGCACAATCCCATCCGCCTGACATCTTAAGTGTTTCGTCCTTGAAAATATCAGTAGCATGGCCGCGTGTGGTTCCGAAAACTTCGAATTGGGTTCCAGGTTCGGGATCGCCGGGATGATCCACCTGATAAATTTTCACGGCAATACAATTCTTCTCTCCCGGCAAAGCATAAGGTGTGATATCGAAACGAAAGCGACGAAACATACCCGACACCCGACTGCTATCAGCCACCAGATGTCCATTGACCCAGATATCGGCCCGGTAATTGATTCCGCTAAATGTCAGCCAAACGTGTTTTCCTTTATACTGCTTTGGAAAACCCGTCTCGGTGCGAAACCAGTAAGGATCTTTCCACGGGTTTTGTTTGTTTTTGAGGTAGCTGTATTTCTGTAGGCCGAACCGCGCATTGAATTTATCAGACACATCGGGAATCAGGAAATTGTTCATTGCCAGACGAGGATCAGGATAAGTGCCGTTTCTCACAAAGACATTGAGTACGGTTGTAGGCAGTGAGGTTGAATACCAGTCAGCGACTCCATACCCCACCAACGACACCTTTTTGTCAGACCCTTTTACTTCGAGCGTGCTTTTTACTGCCCAATAATCCGACAACTTCAATTTTTGGGCTGAAGCTGGGAATAAAAGCATTAATAAGGAAAGGAAAAGAAGGTGTCTCATGGCTATCTTGTCGTGTGTTAATACATATTATTCACCTACAAAAAGAGATTTATGTCATTTTTTGATGTACAGGAATTAATTTGTTCTTTGCCTGCGGCAGGCCTTACTTTTTAGCGCAAAAAGTAAGCAAAAACAGTGACGAAAAGAACTCGTTCGCTCGGCCATAAAGCATTGCCTCAATAATAAACCTCAGTAGATGACCTACTCACTCAAACAGCTTTTCGTCGGTTTGGAATTTCATGTTTGTCCCTTCGGGTCTGATTTTGCCAACGGCTTAAAAAACAAACCTGTTCCATTTTATTGTCACTTACTCATGCAGAGTTGAGCAAATCAATGATTCAATTTCTGCCAATAAACGTTCCCGAAACGATCGGTCACTTTCACCTCGATTCGGGCATTGTTATCGTGCGGCGTAGCCCTGAACAGATGATCGGTTGAAAAGACAGAGATCCAGTCGTATTTCACCCGTTTTTTATCGGAGCAAAAAGCAGCCGCTTCGGGATCGCTTCCGGTGAAACGGTTCATTGCACCCTGAATCACTCCGTTTTCGCTCCACTCCACTTTCCATGCCGAATCCCAGTTCCACACGTTTGCAACGATGTCGTTGGGATAAGCCGCAACCGATCCGGCAGGATAAACTCGCATCTGATAATTTCGGGGATAACCGGCGCTTTTATAATACCACGAAACGCTGTCGCCGTTCACCTCGTAAACGCCATATCCGCGGGGCGTGCCGTCCAGACAAATATCCGTCAGCCACCACGTTCCGCAAACGGCACCGGTATTGTGTTCGATCATCGTGGGCGACTGCACCATCGTAAGGTTGTAGTGCATGTGACCATCGATAATGTGCGTTTTGAAAGGCTTCAACATGTCATACAGCGCCGGGTAATTGACCGTTTGATCGGCCACATTCGAGTAGGTATAGGCAAACTGTTGTTTCTGCTCGTTCAACCGGGTAGGAATATGCATAATCAGGAAAACCATGGAGCCCTTCGGCACGTATGACAAATCCTGTTCCAGCCAGTGAAACGTTTTTTCATCCACATAGCCCATGTAAAAATAGTCGCGACCGATAAAAAAGTTATTGTCGATAACGATATAGTGCGCTTTTCCCTTGTTGAAAGAGAAACGCGTGGGGCCAAACCAATCCTCGAATGTGTGGGTCGAGGTCTCGTGCGAGCGACCAAAATAATCCATATCGTGATTGCCAATAGCCCGGAATACGGGAACATCCATACGGTCGGTAGCCTTCAGATAGCCGGGATATAAGCCATGCGTATCGCCCACAATGTCGCCACAATCGACGCCAAAAACATCCAGCTCACGGTTCTGATTAATCAGATCGACACAGTCAGGAATCATCGTGTTGTACTGCCGCAAACAAGCGGTGTCTATCAGTTGCACATCAGCCTGAGCCAGAAAAAGATGATGCGTATCGTCCTTCGCATTCTTTTCGAGCGTGAAATCATACGTTTCCACACCGCTTTCTATTTGCTTGTAAAATACCGGAAGCGATTTCTCCCGCGGAGCAAGATAACCGGCCGGAGTGGATATATAAATAAATCGAGCGTGTTCAGAAATCAGGCGATAGCAACCTTTGCTATCGGTCAACGTACAGGCATTGCCATCGGTGACTTCCACATTGGCAATCCCTTTACCGTTGCACGAAACCGTACCTTTCAGTTCCACCGCCCGGACATTCATCCCGCACAGCAGCAAAACCATTACAACAGGCATCAATTTCGATGCAATATTGTTTTTTATAGCTTTAGATAATTGCATTACAAAGATTTAGTCGAAAAATCAACAGAGATTCGCTT
>CAXXPB010000035.1:0-47013 GCA_963678825.2 uncultured Microbacter sp.
TGACCAACCGGAAGGTTTTGACCACCTTTGGACTGCTCAGTTCCGGCAAGAGCATTGAAACAACATTAGAAGCATTGCCTTCCATCGTAGACGAATGCCCCGAAGTGGTCTTTCTGATAATTGGCAAAACGCATCCCGAAGTGGTAAAAACAGAAGGCGAAACTTATCGCAAAAGTCTTGAGTCAAAAGTAAAGAAATATGGTCTTCAAAAGCACGTCATCTTTATCAACAAATATTTAGCGCTGCCCGACTTGTTGGAATACCTGCAATTGACCGACATCTATCTTTTTACCACAAACGATCCTAATCAGGCGGTAAGCGGCACTTTTGTGTATGCTATGAGTTGCGCCTGCCCAATCATCTCCACGCCTATTCCCCATGCCAAGGAAGTGCTAACAAAAGATACCGGCATCATTTTCGACTTTCGCGATTCGGCAGCACTGGCTACCGCTGTTATAAGTCTGTTCAAGAACGAACCGCTAAGAAGAAGTCTGAGCTCCAACACTCTTCAAACGATTGTTTCAACGGCTTGGGAAAACTCGGCAGTGTCTCATGCCATGTTGTTCGGACAGATCGGGGAAGGAGCGATTAAACTAAAGTACAACCGGCCGGCCATTAATTTCAGTCACATGAAAAAGATGACTACGCCGATCGGAATAATCCAGTTTGCGAAAAACAACCAACCCGACATTTCCACCGGTTACACACTGGATGATAACGCCCGCGCTCTGGTCGCTATCTGCATGTATCTTCAGTTGACATGCTACGAAAAAAGCGTCCACACTATCCGCCGATACTTTCGCTTCATCAAAAATTGCCTGCAATCGAATGGATCGTTTTTGAACTATATGGACAAAAACATGTGTTTTACGGATCAGAACACCTCTACAAACTTAGATGACTCTAATGGAAGAGCTATATGGGCGCTCGGTTATATGTTGTCAATGTCTGATATTCTGCCGGCGGAGCTCATCAAGGAGGCAGAAGAGGTCTTCGACAAAGCTGCACAACACTTTGAATCCGTCCGATCGCCACGAGCCATGGCTTTTGCCATCAAAGGAATATATTACCACCATACCGGTACAAAATCGACAAAACACGTAGCATTACTCTCGACACTTGCTGACCGGCTGGCTGCCATGTACAAACACGAAAAAGATGACAACTGGAATTGGTATGAAAGCTATCTGACCTATGCTAACAGCATTTTACCGGAAGCCATGTTATGCACATGGCACGTAACCGGGCAATCCGAGTACAAGGACATTGCCAACGCCTCTTTCGATTTTCTATTATCGCAGATATTCAACGACAACGGCATTGAAGTGATTTCCAACAAACATTGGCTTCACAAAGGAGAAAAGCCGGGTCATTTCGGCGAACAACCGATCGATGTGGCCTATACTATTCTGGCACTTGAAAAATTCTACGAGACATCCCATCTGGAGTGTTACCGGGAGAAAATGGAGATCGCATTCAATTGGTTTTTAGGCAAAAACCGTTTGCATCAAATCATTTACAATCCTTGCACCGGCGGATGCTATGATGGCTTGGAGGAGACACATGTCAATCTCAATCAGGGTGCAGAATCTACCGTGAGTTACCTGTTAGCACGACTAACTATGGAAAAATACAGTCAAGCCTGAATGCGGGCAATAGTTCATTGACAAACGATATTGATCGCTGTAATCTAAAAAATTGCAGCGGTTTTTTTATTCTAAATTAAACCTGATTGCATTCTTTCATTCAAATTACCGCATTCTTGTTTTGACTTCTGCACGCATTCGTAAAACAAGAGGTCTGATATCTGTCATTAATTCAAAAGTAACAAAAACGCAATATTGAGTAGTAACATTTTGGTCATTATATACATTTCAATTATCTTTACAATTACGTTATTTGCTCCACCCAATTACACAAACTGACCTACCACGAATATTGTTCGAACCCATCTATAAACGTATTCTTTCATGAAAAAAATCGTTGTGTCCTTCTTCTGTTGTTGGATTGCTATCAGCATGACGGCCAACAACACCGATTCGCGGCTCAAAGTACTGGATAACACCATCGACCAGTATCAAATTTACATTCAGAAAAAGGAGAACAAGCTGAATCACCTGAAAGGATTGCTTTCTTATTCTCCATCCAACGATCAGCTCTATACCATTTGCGGGCAGCTATACGACGAATACAAAGCCTACAAATCGGATTCGGCATTGACTTACGCCAGAAAGAAGCTTCAAATTGCAGAGAGACTTGCCAATAGCCGGAACATTGCGGATGCACGGTTGAATCTTGCGTCCATTATGGGTACCGTTGGTATGTATAAAGAAGGTATCGATTTGCTGAAAAGTGTCGATATAAACCGGTCGCCCGACCTGAAAGCATACTATTTTCACATTTACCGAACCATTTACGGAAATATGGCCGATTATGCCGTATCCTATCAGGAAAAAGCATATTATGAAAAGCTGACGGCTTCTTTCCGCGATTCGTTACTGGTGACCAATCCTCCGAAATCGAGTACCCACATCATGGTGCAAACCGATCAGCTCATTGTAAATAAAAGATATGACGATGCACTGAAAATACTTTTGAAATATTACCCTACCATTCAGGAAGGCAGTCACAACAGAGCAATCATTGCCTACAGTATTTCAGAAGCCTATCACGGTAAAGGAGACCGGAACAATGAGAAAAAATGGCTGATCGTTTCTTCCATCTATGATTTGCAATCGGCGAACAAAGAGTATATATCGCTTCGCAAACTGTCCATCATGCTTTACGAAGACGGCGACATAGACAGAGCCTACAAATACATCCGGCGCTCATTGGACGATGCCCTGTTTTGTAATGCCCGTCTCCGCACTATCGAGATTACCCAGATGCTGCCGATCATTGACAGGGCTTACCAGATGGAAAATAAGGCGCGACAACGTCAGCTCACCATTTTTCTTTATCAGCATCAGTATACTGGCTCTTTTCCTGATTCTTACCATAGGTCTGCTTTATAGGCAAATGAAAAAAGTGGCCATCGCTAGGAAAGAACTCAGTGGTGCAAACGAACAGTTAATCAATCTTAATGACAAATTATCCAAGATCAACGAAAAACTTAAACACACCAATTTCACCCTGAGCGAAGCCAACCTGATCAAAGAAGAGTATATCGGCCGGTATATGGATCAGTGCTCGGTTTATATCGACAAACTGGATTCGTACCGGCGCCTTCTCAATAAAACGGCCGCAGCCGGTAAAATCGACGAAGTGCTTCGTACCATCAAGTCCAAACAGTTTATTGAAGACGAACTATCCGAATTTTATACCAACTTCGATACCACTTTTCTTCAATTGTTTCCCGGTTTTGTCGAAGAGTTCAATGACCTATTGGTTGAAAATGGGCGCATAGTACTAAAGCAAGGTGAAGCTCTCAATACCGAACTTCGGATTTTCGCACTGATACGTTTGGGCATTACCGATAGTGTGAAAATTTCCCATTTCCTGAGATATTCACTATCGACTATCTACAACTACCGCACCAAGCTAAGGAACAAAGCCAGCGTACCCCGCGACGATTTCGAAACGCAGGTAATGAAAATTGGCACCAGCTTCAAATAATAAAAACCGACATGCCTTCTAAAGCCTTTGGAAATACAATTCCGAAGGCTTTTTCTTTTCAAGACCACTACATTTTTCGCATTTGAACAATCCGCCATAAAACTGAATGCAAACACATTACAACTTATCTAACCTTGCTTTCCACTACATTTTTCTTACTTAAAAAATATTGGATTTATATCTGTTCTAATTTTGCACAGTCAATCCTGAGTATATTGTTTTTTCAGGAAAACTTATTGTAAACCTTAAATTCAAAAAGACATGACCAACCGAACTCCATCTTTCCACTCTTTTTCTCCCTAATTCAGCCTAACATCAAGGCAGAGTAGTTCCTTTTGCTCCTGATTTCGTTCTTCTTTTATCTGACCATTTCAACAGGGTTCTTGTCATTTTTTGACTTGCCGACGAAAGCTGGAATGAACAATCTGAATAAATTATTAGTTCTGAATGAGAAATAAAAAATTAATGTGTCAACCTTAATTTCAAAATCAATGAATCATCAAAAATTTAGACTTACCGGAATAGCCGCATTGTTATGTATGCTGCTTATTTCGACGGGCATTATTGCACAAAACCCATCCCCCGTTTCGGGCGTTGTGGTAGATCAAAAAGGAGAAGCGTTAATTGGTGTAAGCATCATGATCAAAGGTACCTCCACCGGTACCATCACCAATGTTGACGGAAAATTCACCCTTCCGGCAGTGAACATTAAAAATCCTGTTCTGCTTGTTTCATACGTTGGATACAATCCACAGGAAGTAGCAGCAAAAGGATCTTCTATAAAAATAATAATGGCAGAAAGTTCCAAGGCATTGGAAGAGATTGTAGTAGTTGGATATGGCAGTCAGCGCAAAAAAGATCTGACAGGCTCTGTATCAGTAGTTAAAACGGAAGATTTAAGTTCTTTACCTGTACCAAGTGTAAGCGATGCCATGCAAGGACGCGCAGCCGGCGTACAGGTAATTTCTTCCGGAACTCCGGGTAGCGATGCCACTTTCAGAATCCGCGGAACAGGAACAATCAATGATAGCAATCCTCTTTTTGTTATTGACGGATTGCCTGTATCGAGCGGTCTCAACCAACTGAACATGGACGACATCGAATCGTTACAAATTCTAAAAGATGCCTCTGCTACAGCAATATACGGATCGAGAGGTGCCAACGGCGTAGTTATTATCACCACAAAAAAAGGGAAAGGAGATAAATCGCACATCAATTTCAACTATTCGTTCGGACTGCAGGAAGCAACTCACACGATAAAAATGCTGAATGCCTCACAATTTGCAACATTACACAATGAAATGATGACCAATGCAGGGCTGGCTAAAAACCCCGAATATTCGAGTCCCGAAAGCCTGAGCGCCGGGACCGACTGGCTGGATGCCCTGTTCTGTACAGCTCCCATGCACAACTACTCTTTTTCCTACTCCGGCAATTCGGATAAATCAAGTTATTATGTATCGGGCAACTACCTGAAACAAGACGGGATAGTGACCAACACGGGATATTCGCGCTATACGTTCCAGCTCAACACCGAATCGAAGGTGTTACCGGTTTTGAAGTTCGGCAACAACCTGACGTTGAACCACGACATCAAATCGAGTGGAAATTACAGCATCAAAAATACAATGCTGGCACTGCCAACCCAGCCGATTTACCGAAGCAACGGCAACTACTCCGGCCCGGTAGCTCAACCTATGTGGGGCGGCGACATTGTGAACCCGATCGGCCTTGCCAAAACTGTAGACAACAGCACTTTGGGTTATAATGTAATGGGGTCGGTGTTCGGAGAACTGGAAATCATGAAATACCTGAAACTAAAATCCAACTTCGGGTTACAGGCCAATTTCTGGGAATTCACGCAGCTGGGCTCCGAAATATGCATGGGACACCAGCATTAATTCCAATTCCTATCTATCGGAACAATACAATAAAAATCTCACCTGGACCTGGGATAACACACTGACGTTTGACAAATCATTCGGACTGCACCGCATCGGGATCATGGCCTGGTACCAGCGCTCAAAAAAACCGTTACAATTATATGAACGGTTCAATCCAGGCCTTTGCGAGTGATTTGACTCAGCAACTCAGCAACGGTACTCAACAACCTACAATTGGCGGGAGCACTTCCAGTTGGGCACTGTTCTCTGAAATGGGGCGTTTCAACTATGCCTACAACGACAAATATCTGGTCACCGCAACTATCCGCCGCGACGGTTCGTCACGCTTCGGATCAAACAATAAATACGGACTCTTCCCTTCCGTTTCGTTGGCATGGAGAGCCAGTCAGGAAGATTTTCTCAAAAACATATCCTTCATCAACGACCTAAAAATCAGAGCCGGATACGGTGTAACCGGCAACCAGGAAATCGGTAATTATTCGTTTACATCCTCACTGAACACCATTAAATACAATTTCAACAATACGGTTGTGTCAGCAGTAGTTCCAACCGTAATGCCTAATCCGAATGTACAATGGGAACAACAGAAACAGGCCAATGCTGGTTTTGATGCCACGTTGTTCAACCAAAGAGTTGATATCAGTCTGGATGCCTATATCAAACGTACGAACAAGATGCTGGTTCCGATGGTAGTACCTGTATCTACCGGTTATTCTGACGTCAATGTTCCATCCATCAATGCAGGCAAAATGGACAACCGTGGTGTGGAAGTAACCGTAAACACGAAAAACCTCACCGGAAAACTGAAATGGAATTCATCGTTCAACTTTTCCTACAATCAGAACAAAGTAGTCAGCATCAACGACACCGTTCCTATGTCGAGCGGAAGCATCGATTGAACTATAACCTGGCATTAATCAAAGCAGGACAGCCATTAACGAATTTTACGGATTTGAAACCAACGGTATCTTCCAAACCAGAAAGAGGTAGATAACCATGCTCTTCAGGTTCCCGGCAACGATCCCTACAACCGTACATCTCCGGGTGATATCCGGTTCAAAGACCTGAATCACGACGGTGTCATCAACGATCAGGACAGAACATATCTTGGCAGTCCTAACCCGAAATTCATATTTGCGATGAACAATACCTTCAGTTACGGAGGTTTCGACCTGAGCATTTTCATACAGGGAGTGCCGGCAATAAAATTTGCAATGCCAACCGTTTCTGGAGTGAAGCAATGGATGTAGCTCAGAACCAAACCACTGAAACACTTAAACGATGGACGGGAGAAGGTACCAGCACCTCTATGCCGAGAGCCGTTTACAACGACCCCAACAAAAACACAAGGCCATCCGATCGTTACATCGAAGATGGTTCTTATCTGAGGATCAAGAATGTAAAATTAGGATATACACTACCAACGCAAACGCTGAAAAAGATCTATCTGACCAATCTGCGGTTTTATGTCTCTATTGAAAATCTTTGCACATTCACAAAATATACCGGATTCGATCCGGAAGTGGGTGCAAGCGGCATCGACAACAACGTGTATCCGGTTACAAGAACCTACAGCATTGGCGTGAACATTGGTTTATAATTCCTTAAATGAACGATATTATGCAAATCAAAAAATATATTTCCTTCGCTCTGGCAGCCCTTTTATTAACTGCCTGTAACAGTGACTTTCTGAATAAAGCGCCCGAAGACACCATCAACACTTCAAACTTTTTTCAGGACGGAAGACGACGCTATTGCTGCCGTCAACGGGGCATACCAACCCCTGCAATGGCCCAAGTTGTACAACATGCGCATGTGGACAACGGATATTATGGCCGGCAACAGTATTGTAGGAGGTAATGGAGGTTCGGATGGCATCGAAACACAAGATGAAGCCAATTTCGTAACTACCACAGACAATCAGGGAGTGCTCGACCTCTGGCGCGGTCCATGGCCCGGTATTCTGCGTTGCAATATTATTTGCAAAAAGTACCCGGCATGACCATCAGCGAAACAGTAAAAAACAGAGTCTTAGGTCAGACCTATTTCTTACGTGCTCATTATTACTTTATTCTGGTTCAATTCTTCGGCGATGTACCACTCGTCCTTCAACCGGTTAATCCCGGTGACGACCTGCGTCCTTTCAGAACTCCAAAAGCGGATGTGTACAAGCAAATCATTTCCGATTTAACCAATGCTATCAATTTATTACCTAAACGTGAAGACTATACCGGTTCCGATATCGGACGCGCCTCTAAAGGATCGGCTGTAGTATGTTGGCCAAAGTTTACCTCACGCTGGGTAACTGGCAACAGGTGTCCGATCTCTGCGATCAGGTAAAAACGTTGGGATATGATCTGAACGCAAACTACGCCGACAATTTCAACCCGGCTACCGAAAACTCGAAAGAGTCGCTCTTTGAAATTCAATACACCAGCAATGCAGGGTACGATTTCTGGTCGAATGAAAACCAATCTTCGTGGTTAAGTGCTTTTACTGGTCCACGAGGAGCAAACATGGTAGATGGAGGTTGGGGCTGGAACCAACCGACGCAAGAGTTTATGGATACCTATGAAACAGGCGATTTGCGCAAGGATGCACGGTTTTATACGAAGGCTGTCCGAAATTCGACGGAATGGATTATCAGAAATCGTATTCCACCACCGGTTACAACCTGCGCAAATTTTTGGTCCCAAAATCTATTAAATCCAACAATAGCCCGTTGAATTTTCCGGTATTGCGTTATGCCGACATATTATTGATGAAAGCAGAGGCGCTGAACGAACTGGGCAAAACCACCGACGCTCAACTTCCGGCTTCGAATGCCAATGCCACGTTGAATAAAGTTAGAGCCCGAGCCGGTTTGACAGATGTAACAGGCCTCAACCAGTCTGATCTTCGCGCTAAGATTCTTCACGAACGCCGCATGGAACTGGCTTTCGAGGGACAGCGCTGGTTTGACCTTGTTCGGATTAACAACGGTCAGTATGGTATTGATTACCTTCACTCTATCGGTAAATCAAACATGAGTTCCAAATTTCTATTACTACCGATTCCGCAGAAAGAACGTGACGCCAATCCCAACCTGACTCAAAAATTCGGGATATTGATACAAGTTTAACTTCTAAAATGAATACAAATGAGAAAAATTGATATAACCCACATTTGCAGTGCGCTTATAAAACGTTCCCATTTACGGTTTACGCTTTTTGCACTTTCAGTTGCCACATTACTGACTTCCTGCGATCAGTTCGAAGCATTAAAACTGGCTCTAGCCGGTCCGTTAACCTTGTCGAGTACAGCAACAACTCTGGCACTGAATCAGAAACAGGCCAGCCAGACGGGCTTCACGCTAAGCTGGACAACCGGCAGCAACAACGGTTCGGGAGCTTCTATTTCGTACAAACTGTTGATCGATAAAAAAGGAAATAACTTTTCCAAAGCTCTCTCTTACGACATGGGCAAAGGTGTTTATTCGAAAGACTTCAACGTTGCCGCGTTTAATGACTCGTTGTTGAACCGCTGGAAAGCGACTGCCGGAACGGCAATCGACATGGAGGCAAAAGTGGTTTCTACGATCTATTCGACACCTGAAAGTTCCGAAACTTCCAATGTATTGACCATCACGGTAACGCCTTACCAACCGGTTAGCAAAACACTTTATATCATCGGGGATGCTTCGCCAAAGGGATGGGATGCGAACAATGCGCTTGCACTGACTCCTTCGGCAACCGACCCTACCGTGTTTGTTTATCAGGGATCACTTAGTACCGGAAGTTTCAAATTTATCACTACATCCGGACAGTTCCTGCCTTCGTACAACATGGGCAGCGATGCCAGCCATATAGTATACCGCCAGCAGGATTCAGATCCTGACAACAAATTTACGATTACCGAGTCAGCGGTTTACAAAGTAACCGTTAGCCTGCTGGATTTGACAATCACGATTGCCAAAGTCGATCTGCCTGCTTATAGCGCTATTTACATGGTGGGGAGCGCCGCTCCGAACGGTTGGGATATTTCCAATGCAACCCAACTTACTCAAGACACAGACAATCCTTATATATTTACCTATAAAGGTGTTATGAACGCAGGTGACTTCAAATTCCCGGTTAACCGGAATTCGGACTGGGGGCAGGATATGTACATGAGAACGGACGATACCCACATGTATCTGCATCATGGCGGAGCTTCGGACGATAATAAATGGACAATCACCAAGAGAGGATATTACACCATTACTTTGAACCTTCTTACCAACACCATTTCAATCAACCGTTTACAACTGTTCATGGTTGGTAGCGCTACTCCGATCGGTTGGGATATTTCCAATGCCGTTGCCTTGACGGAAGATGCTACGGATGGATGTGTCTTCGTCTATTCGGGTCCGATGGCGGCAGGAGAATTCAAGTTACCCGTCAACCGTAATACCGACTGGGGTCAGGACATGTACATGAGAACGGATGATACACATATGTACTGGCATAAAGGTGGTGCTTCAGATGATAATAAATGGAGTATCACATCCGCCGGCAATTACCAGATAAAAGCCGATGTTGCCAATTTAACCATTAGTATTACAAAACAATAGGTATTGAGTTGTATTTCAGGGTAGCTCCGCCATTTTCCGGGGCTACCCTAAATAGAATTTTCTATCTAAAGAAGTAATTAGACATTATACCGATTAATTCATTCCTTAATTTTCGCATTTGACCTCTCCCCTAACCCCTCTCCCGAAGAGAGGGGAAAAATCTGCAAAATGAATTAATTCTGAATATTTCACTGCCTGACTCCTCCTCCCCTTGGGGGAGGAGGTTGGGAGGAGAGGTCTACAATTGAGATTTATATACACCTAATCGATATAATGTCTATTCTTTAAATCCGTTCAACGTTAATTTTCACCCGAACCATTCTTGTATGATAAGAATTCAAAGCATCCTGCTGGCTGTCGTAACACTCTGCTTGGTATCATCCTGCAAAACAGGCGATAATGAACCGACAACTACGGTCATCAATAATGTGTCCAGCGTTTCTATTACGACGGACAAAGCAGCCTATCAACCCGGACAAACCGTTAATTTTACAATCGACAAAGCAGTGCCGTCGACCACAAAGGTCCGGTACCGTCATTTCAACGATATCCTCTCTGAAAATGCCATCTCAGGCACCAGTTGGAGTTGGACTCCTCCATCCACCGATTTCACAGGTTATCTGGCTGATGTGTACAACACGGTCGGCGGAAAAGAGGTCGTTTACGGAAGTATCGCCGTGGATGTTTCGTCCGATTGGGTACGGTTTCCCCGTTACGGTTTCCTGTCGGCTTATCCACAAATGACATCGATCGCCATCAACTATTACATCAACGAATTGAACCGTTATCATATCAACGGACTTCAGTTCTACGACTGGCAATACAAGCACCACATGCCGTTATCGGGGACATCCGGTAATCCGTCGGCAGTATGGACCGATATTGCCAATCGCAATACCTATTTTACGACGGTCAAAGGATACATCGATGCGGCTCACAACTGCAATATGAAGGCGATGTTTTACAATCTGGCCTACGGTGCTCTGAGTGACGCAGCATCCGACGGAGTTCAGGATCAATGGCGCTTGTACAAAGATGCCAGCCATTCTACCATGGCAAAATTCGATTTATCACCATCCATGTTCAAAAGCAGCATCTGGCTGATGGATCCGTCTAACAGTAGCTGGCAACAATATCTGGCTTCGCGCAATCAGGATGTTTATACCGCGCTCGGTTTCGACGGTTTCCACATCGACCAGTTAGGAGATTGGGGCGCGGTGTACAACTATTTGGGACAAACGGTCAACTTGCCGTCGGCCTATGGTAGTTTTATCAATGCCATGAAAACGGCCAAGAGTGACAAACGATTGGTAATGATGTATGCCGTCAACCAGTTCGGACAACAGAATATTGCCACCACGCCGGTCGACTTTCTGTATACCGAAGTGTGGAGCCCCAACGACGGCTACAAAGACCTGGCAACCATCATCAACAACAACGATTCGTATTCCAACAACACAAAGAAAACCGTTTTGGCAGCTTATATGGATTACGACCTTGCCAATTCCGGCGGATCTTTCAATACGGCAGGCGTACTGCTGACCGATGCCGTAATTTTTGCATTCGGAGGAGCACACCTTGAATTGGGAGAACACATGCTTGGCAAAGAGTATTTTCCGAACAGCAATCTCCAGATGAAGGGAGATCTGCGGAACACACTATTCTGTTATTACGATTTTATGGTTGCTTACCAAAACCTCTTGCGCGACGGAGGTTCGTTCAATACACCGGCCATCTCGTGCAGCAACAGCAAATTACAAATCAACCAGTGGCCGCCACAAACAGGCAATGTTGCTGTCGTCGGCAAAGACATGACCAACCGGCAGGTCATTCATCTGATCAATTTTACCAACGCCAGCTCGTTAGCATGGAGGGATAATTCCGGCAATCAGGCAGTTCCGGCAATCGTAGAAGGAGCCGCTCTTTCGGTCACATCTTCTAAAACAGTCAGAAAAATATGGACGGCCTCCCCTGATATAAATTACGGCATTCCCTCGCAACTCAATTTTACTCAAACCGGATCAACCGTGTCGTTTACATTGCCAAGCCTGCAATACTGGGACATGATTGTAGTCGAATATTAACAAGTCTATTTTTGAAGTCATGAAAAAATACATATTCCTATTTTTTACTGTTTTGTCTTCGTTCAATCTGGCTCTTGCAACTCCGGCCGGTCAGGAAGTAGTGACACCGGGCAAATGCCTGGGATATGAAATTACGGGATCGCAAGCCATTTTCCATTGCGAAAACGACATAAACGTTTCGCTCAAACTGTGCAGTTCCGGCATCGTCCGCTTCTGGTACCAGCAGGGAGATTTCCATCGCAACAACGAGTCGTTTGCCATCATTAACGAGAATATCGACAGCCATCTCACCGTATCCGTGTCGGAACAACCCGGAAGCTATGAAATCTATACCAGCGAACTGATTATCCGGATCAATAAAAATCCGTTTCAGGTACGCATTTTCGACAAATACCAGAAATTGTTGTTGGAAGATTATCAGGGAAAGGGACTGGTCAAAGAGGAACAACATCAGACTACATTGAAAACACTCCGCCCCGATGAACATTTCTTTGGACTCGGTGAAAAAAACGGAGGGCTGGATCGTCGTGGAAAGACTTTCCGAATGTGGAACAGCGATAAGCCCTGCTATGCAATCAACGAAGACCCTCTGTACAAGAGCATTCCATTTTTCATGAGCAATTTCGGATACGGCATTTTCTTCGACAACACCTACAAAAGCTCGTTCAATTTCGGTGCAACATCAAACGATTACTACTCTTTTGAGGCTCCTGCAGGCGCTATGGTTTACTATTTCATTTTCGGTCCGTCCTACAAACAAATCATCAACCGTTATACCCAACTAACCGGCAAACCGATTATGCCTCCGGAATGGGCACTGGGATTTTCGCAATGCCGCGGACTTTATACTAACGAGCAACTGGCACGCGATGTGGCTTCCGAATTCCGCAAACGCCGTATACCCTGTGATCTTATTTATCAGGATATCGGCTGGACGCAATATTTACAAAACTTTGAATGGCGTAAAGAAAATTACCGGAATCCACGCCAAATGGTGGCCGATTTGGCAGCACAAGGCTTTAAGATGATCGTATCGCAAGACCCCGTTATTTCGCAGGAAAATAAAAAGCAGTGGCACGAAGCCGATTCTCTGGGCTATTTCGTCAAGGATATCCGTACCGGCAAAAGCTACGATATGCCCTGGCCATGGGGCGGAAACTGCGGAGTGGTCGATTTCACAGAACCTGCAGCAGCCGACTGGTGGGGAAAATATCAACAGAAGGTGCTGGACGACGGCGTAAAGGGATTCTGGACCGACATGGGAGAGCCTGCCTGGAGCAACGAAGAGGAAGCCGACCGTCTGTTTATGAAGCATCAACTCGGCATGCACGATGAAATCCACAATGTCTACGGTCTGACCTGGGACAAAGCCGTTACCGAACAATTTGAAAAGCGGAATCCGAATAAACGCGTTTTCCAGATGACCCGGGCTGCTTTTGCAGGCATGCAACGTTATACTTTTGCCTGGTCGGGCGATTCGGGCGATGGCAACGATGTGCTGAACGGATGGAATAAGCTGGCGGCACAGGTATCGTTGGCGCAATCGGCAGGCATGGGATTGATTCCATTCTGGACGACCGACATTTCTGGGTATTGCGGCGACATTAAAGATCGTGACGCCATGGCCGAACTCTACGTTCGTTGGATGCAGTTTGGAATATTCAATCCGCTGAGCCGTGCCCATCACGAAGGCAACAACGCAGCCGAACCCTGGACATTCGGTTCGGTAGCCGAAAAACTCTGCCGTGAAGCTATCAGCCTGAAATACACACTGCATCCCTACATCTACTCGTATGCCCGCGAAGCGTACGACACAGGACTGCCACTGATACGCGCTATGTTGCTGGAATATCCTGACGATGCAGAAACTTTCAAACTCAACACGCAATTTCTGTTTGGCAAGGAATTACTGGTAGCTCCCGTGGTCGAGAAAGAGGCTTCGGAACGGCAGGTTTACCTCCCTCAGGGAGAATGGATCGACTTTAACGATGGCTCTACCGTGTACAAAGGCAAGCAATGGATCACCTGCCCGGTAACCCTTGGCACCATTCCGATGTTTGTAAAGAAAGGCTCTATTATCCCGCAAATGCCAGTCATGCAATATATCGGCGAAAAGAAAAATGCCCCCGTGTGGTTCAATATTTATCCTGCTTCGGAAGGCCGTGCAGCCACTTTCTCTCTTTATGAAGACGACGGAGAATCGAATGATTATAAAAAAGATATTTATGCCCGTACTGACGTGAAATGCCTTACCACCAAAGAGGGTTATTCCATTCAACTTACGTGTAGCGACCAAAACGGATTTCAGGCCGCTTCTGATCGCAATTCCGGTATTAAAATCCGCACGAAACAAGCTCCCAAAGAGATTGTGATGAACACCACGAAGCTGAAACAAATTGCACCAGAGAAACTGGAAAGCAGTTGGGAAATCCTTTCCGACAAAGCAGTATGGAGTTGGAACAAGAAAACAGGCATCTGCCTGATTAAATGGCAAAAGAATAAAGGAACCACAAGCATTGAAATCAAAAATTAATATGATTATCCGCAAAATATCCTATTGATAAATGAAACCTCCACGAGGTATGAACCCTGTATTCGAAAGTTTCTACTGATATATAAGCCCTCTGGGCTAGGATGCTCATGTCGGTACGACATGCATATCAGTAGAAAACAATGCTCGCCTCCGGTTGTATTTCTCCAGAGGAGATTCACCGTTAGCTTAAGGACGCTTTGCGGATAATCATTAAAATTAATGTTTCAAAAACAGAATAAACGTAGATTAAAATGAGGCTTTTAATAAACCAAATAATAGCACTCAGTTGCTTGTCAGTTACCTGCATGGCGCAGAAAGAGCAACCTGTATATCAATCGAAGGTATTCAGCATTTTCAGCAATCAAGTCCGGCAAGGAAATTACAAGGCGACAGCTCTCTCGTCCACGTCTATGACCTCAGACTACAGAAGTCCGGATGCAGACAGGCACTCTCCCACCCTAAGCTTCAAGTTCAGCATCAATTCAAGAGACAACGAGATGATTTCGGGGAATGACCATCATGTAACAATACAGCCTATAAACGGGCAATGCGTTACCAACGTGCAGTTTGGAAAACAATACACCGGTACACGTCCGACGGCTCCCGGTGTCAATCTGCCGCCCAATACGCGCTGGACAATTCGTCTCGACATGCGCGAAGTCATCAAAGCATTCAACGAAAAGGGCTATTATGTTCTCTATAACGGAGAACGGCTTGACAAAGCCGACTTCAAAGGAGTCTACATTGCAGGCAGTGCCGCTCCGCTGATCTGGGATTTCAACAACCTCAGGAATCACCCGGAACTGGAACTGAAAGATCCGGATGGCGATGGTATTTATGGGACAACCCTTGTGATAAATAAGAAGAGCGACGAGAAACACACCGCCGCAGAGTGGAAACTTTCCCATGACATTACTGCTTTTCCGCAATACAAATCGGATTATCCAATTTCGGATGCTCTTTACAATCTCGCACTGGAAGAAATGGTTAAGGCAGTGGAGCCCGACAGTACCTTCCGCACCGGTAAAGAATGGGCAGGCGTATGGACTCGTGACATCAGCTACAGCATTATTCTTTCGATGGCTCATTTGCAACCCCAGGTAGCAAAATACAGCCTCTTGCGCAAAGTAAAGAACGACCGTATCATTCAGGATACCGGCACCGGAGGCGCCTACCCCGCTTCGTCCGACCGCATTGTCTGGACCATCGCTGCTTGGGAACTCTACAAAGTCACCGGCGACCGGGAATGGCTACAGCAAGCATACAAAGTTGTCCGCAATTCGGTAGAAGACGATCTGAAGAATATTTACGATCCGGCCACCGGACTGATGCGGGGCGAGTCGTCTTTTCTCGACTGGCGCGAACAGACTTACCCTCGATGGATGCAACCTGCCGATATTTACAAGTCGGAAAATTTGGGAACCAACGCCGTTCATTATCAGGCAATCAAAATTCTGTCACAAATGGCAACGCTGCTCAAAGAACCGGCAGCAGCGACAAAATACGAACAGATAGCAGCAAAAATCAAACAAGGGATCAACACACACCTTTGGATGGCCGACAAAGGTTATTACGGCCAGTATTTGTACGGACGGAACTTTCGGTCACTTTCGCCACGCGCAGAAGCTTTAGGTGAGGCACTCTGCGTATGGTTCGGCATTACTGACGAAAAGCAGCAAAAAAGCATTGTCGAAAACGTTCCCGTGATGGATTATGGCATTTCCTGCATCTATCCCCAAATTCCGGGCATTCCACCCTACCACAACAATGCCGTTTGGCCGTTTGTGGAAACCTACTGGGGCTTGGCTTCGGCAAAAGCTGGCAACGAACGTTCGGTGCTCGAAGCCATTGCTGCCGTCTACCGTCCGGCAGCGCTTTTTCTTACAAACAAAGAAAACTTTGTGGCGTCAACCGGCGATTTTGCCGGCACGCAAATCAACTCGAGCAATATGCTCTGGAGCCTGTCGGGAAATCTGGCTTTAGTACACAAAATTCTTTTCGGAATCGAATTCAGGGCCGACAGCCTGCTCTTTCATCCCTTTGTGCCCAAAGCATTACAGGGAAAACGTTCGCTTTCCGGCTTCAAATACAGAAATGCGACTCTGAATATTGAAATGACGGGCTTTGGCAATGCAATCCAAAGTTTCGAACTGGATGGAAAATCCATTCCGGTTGCAGCCATTCCCGCATCGCTGAGTGGCACTCATTCCCTGCGAATTATATTGAACAACCTGGCTTTTACAACTTTAGCTATCAATAAACGTCCCAATTACATCACTCCGGAGACTCCTGTTGCGCGGTATGCCAACGGACAACTTTTGTGGAATAAAATCCGGGATGCGAAATCGTATACCGTTTTGAAAAACGGGAAAAAATATCTGAATTCGACAACCAACACATTAAAGGTTTCGCCGGGAACACTGTCAGAATACCAGATAATAGCGGTAGATCGTAACGGCGTTTTGTCTTTTGCATCCGAGCCGGTAGCTGTTATAGCCAAGCAATGGCAACGAAATTTTGAAATGGAAGAATTTGCACCGAAAGCTCCTTTCGATTACAAAAACTACCGTAGAAATGGTTTTGTGGAAATCAGTAAAACCGCCAGCCGTTCGATAACGGTTCCCGTTGAGATTGATGTGCCTGGCACCTATTCGGTTGCTTTTCGCTATGCTAATGGTAATGGTCCGGTAAACACCGAAAACAAATGCGCCATCCGCACCCTGAAGGTAGATGCAATTTTTGCCGGGACAATCATCCTGCCACAACGCGGCACCAACGAGTGGTCGAACTGGGGAGAGACTAACTCTATATGGGTAAAACTCTCCAAAGGACATCACCTGTTAACACTGGCTTTCGAACCACAGAATGAAAACATGAACAGCGACATCAATCAGGCAATGATTGATTCCATGTCGCTTTGCTATCTGCTCCCGTAGAATTCACGCCCAATATTTTGTTTGCAGTTGAGGGCTGCATTTGCAGTGAAACCCTCAATCTCTTCACCCTGAAATCTTGTTAATTGAGGATAATATTTATTGCTAAAAATATCGCCAGTTCGTTTTTTTCGTAAGTTTGTCGGCATGAAGAGCATTACGACATTCATACTATCATTTTTCCTGTTTGGCACGTTGGTTTTCGGACAATCGCCTGAAAAGATGCATACCGGAGCGAACAGCATTAAACAACCGACGATTATGATGCCGGTAGTCGATTCTTTGTCCCGGCAACAGATGAGCGCCATAGCTCCTACTCCGACAGCTTTGCCATCCTTTTATCTGGTGGACTCTTTATCTCAAAAAGCGCAACAATTGCCAAAGCCGGCTTTCTCTCGCCTGCCTTTTTTCATCAACGAACAGTTTTCGGTAGCGCTGGGCAAGTCGAGCTATAACTTCAAATACGAAAATATCACGTCGTTCGGCACCTCATTTCTGCTTCGCCCCATGAACAAGCTTACATTTGAAGTGACACCGGTTATTTCTCATTATTTTTTCGGCAATAAGCAACTCAAACCATTTACCGATTTTTCGTGCAGTTTTGGAGCGCAGTATGATCTCTCCGAGAAAGTGGCGGTAAAGGCTTTCGGACAGATTAGTGCCTCCACGAATACGAACAAATTCTACGGCTACGCTCCTTTTGTACCTCAAAATGCCTATGGCGTCGGATTGAAATATAAAGCAAATAAAAACCTGAGCTTTGAGGTCAGCGTGGAACAATCGCAATACAACGGAATGTGGTATAACGAGCACAACGGGATGCAGCCGGTTTATTAAGTTTACGGAACAACAGAAAGGGAACCGCCGCAATGGAAACATTGTAACGGTTCCCTTCATATTGCAAATAAGTGAAATATAATACGTACCTTTGCATCCAGAACAATCAAGTTAGTATTGAATCCTTCTCTACAATGTTTTGCTCCGTCTGGTTTTGGCGGAACTTCCATCGTCAAAATCGACATCAAAATCAGCTTTCTTGTTTTGAAAGACCGATCACGCAAGTGAAGATAGCATCGGTTTTACCCGACAAAAACAAAGACCGGCAAACGAATGTTTGCCAACAATAAGCTTTTACACCGATTCCGCACCTCCTCCTTTGTAAACGACTTATTGGCATTATTTAATTAAAGTAAAGGCGGCTCAAACGCCATCAAACAATTCATGACATTTAAAGAACTTAATATTTCAGAGCCTATATTAAAAGCTCTGGCAAACAAAAATTACGAAAAACCGACACCCATTCAGGAACAGGCCATACCGGGAGCACTCGAAGGTCGCGATCTACTGGGTATAGCACAAACAGGAACAGGCAAAACAGCGGCATTCGCGATCCCCATTATTCAGCAATTAAACCAATCTCAAGTCAAAGGAAACAAGCGTGTAATAAAGGCTTTGATACTTACCCCCACGCGTGAATTGGCAATACAAATCGACGAGTGTTTCACCGACTATGCCAAATACACAGGCTTACGTAACACCGTAATATTCGGAGGAGTAAACCAGCGTCCTCAGGTAGAACAGTTAACACATGGAACCGACATTCTGGTGGCAACACCGGGAAGATTGCTCGACCTCATACAGCAAAAGCATATCAAACTCGAACATATTTGCCATTTTGTACTTGACGAAGCAGACAGGATGCTAGATATGGGCTTCATACATGACATTAAACGTTTGTTGCCCCTGTTGCCCAAGCAAAAACAGACACTGTTTTTTTCGGCAACCATGCCTTCTACAATTGCTCAACTATCCAAAACTATCTTATATAAACCTCTAAGGGTGGAAGTTGCACCGGTTTCATCGGTTGTGGATACCATTGAGCAACATCTCTATTTTGTTGAGAAACCCCAGAAAAGCGACCTGCTTTTTTCATTGCTTGAGAAAGCACAGAACAAATCGGTTTTGATTTTTTCGCGCACCAAGCATGGAGCCGACAAAATTGCCCGCACACTGGGAAAGAAAGGGGTTGGATGCGAGGCCATTCATGGCAACAAATCGCAGGGAGCGCGACAAAGAGCGCTGACCAACTTCAAATCGGGTGCTACTAAGGTAATTGTAGCTACAGATATTGCAGCACGGGGAATTGACATTGCCAATCTGGAAATCGTCATCAACTATGACCTGCCCGATGTTGCCGAAACGTATGTACACCGCATCGGGAGAACCGGACGAGCAGGGAACCGTGGCACAGCGCTCTCGTTTTGCGCAGAGGAAGAACGCAGTATGCTTCGTGAAATTCAAAAACTAACAGGCAAGACTTTGAATACGAGGTCTATTCCGGCATAAAGAATCTCAAAATCAACAATAACCGCTAAATTAATTTCAGTGAATAAAAAAGAATTAGAAAAGAAAAAAGAGCAGAAAAAAAGAGAAAAGCTAAAACGCAAAGAAGAGCGTAAAGCCAGTGGAGGCAGCAAATCCTTTGAGGATATGATTGCCTATGTAGACGAATTCGGTATGATTACCGACACACCCCCGGATCCCAATAAAAAAACAGAAGTAGAGCTCGAATCTATCGCTGTTTCCACCCTTAAAAAAGAGGATATTGAAAAAGAACCACTTAGAGGCCGTGTGGAGCATTTCAACACAGACAAAGGATACGGGTTTATAAAGGACATGGGAAGCGTAAACAAATACTTTTTCCATATCAGCAATGCCCCGGAGAATATTACAGAAGGAAATATTGTTACCTTTGAACTGGAAAAAGGCCAAAAGGGCATGAATGCAGTTCGAATTGAACTTTCGAAATAAGACATCTCTTCATTATACCATAACGTTAACGATCAGACACTATGCTGAGTAATATCCAGCATAGTGACAAGGATCTTCAGCAGCATAAGTTCCATCAGACAATTGCAAAACAAATTATATACTGATGAATATTTACGTTTCCAATTTAAGTGACGACACTACAAACGACAGCCTGGAAGAATTATTCGAAGAATACGGGGTTGTAACCGCGGTTAAGGTAATGATAGACAGAATGACTGGATATCCCAAAGGCTGCGGATTTGTAGAAATGCCAAATGACATACACGGACAACGCGCCATTGACAGTTTACACGAAACTGAATTTGAAGGCAACAAAATCAACGTTAGTATTGCCCACCCCAAAACCGAACGGAATAACGGCGGTTATGGCAATCGTGGCGGATACAATAGCGGATACAACCAAAGACGATATTAAGCAACTTCGGGTTTAATAAGCCCGAACAGTTGCTTTTCTGCGTTTATTCACACTTACCAACAGGCGGTAAAAATTCGACAATTGAGAAGTTCAACGTTATAATTTGAATTGTACAATGTCTTCCAATCCCTATATTTTTCCTCCACGAAAGGCTGAAATTGCCAATAGCATTACTCATGCATTCGGTGTAATTTTTAGTGGAATAGCGGTTCTCCTGTTATTCCGGAATTCTGCCATGATCTCCGAAACCCGTTTCGGCATTCTGGCGTTTGCCTTTTGCATGTTCGAAATGTATAGCGTTTCAACAATTTACCATTGGGTAAAACCAATAAAGTTGAAAACAACTTTACGCTTATTCGATCACATTTCCATCTATTTCCTGATAGCAGGAACGTACACACCATTTATATTACTCTGTTTACAAGGCTCTCTCAAATGGTTATTGTTATCTGTCATTTGGGGAATTGTTATATTAGGCATTGTGTACAAACTGGTGTGGTGGAAAAAACACCCCAAATTATCGCTCTACATATACCTCGCTATGGGATGGATTATTGTTTTTTTCATCCGGCCGGTATATGAGGCTTTATCGCTCGAAGGCTTCCTGTGGCTTATTGCCGGAGGAGTTTTATACAGCGCAGGAACAATATTTTACGCAAACCGCAAACCATTGTATAATCATGCCGTTTGGCATCTGTTTGTGCTTGGCGGAAGCATCTGCCATTTTATATCAATCCTGTCAATCTGAAATCATTCAATAGGCCCGGCAATACCACCAAAGCTAGCTATCTACCATAAAAAATCTTAAAGAAATACTGCAAAAACAGGATATTTTGCAGGCTCAATTCTAAAATAAACTTTACGCATCAAAATTTTTTCTTCTATTGTATGATAATTCAATGGATTATGCGTATCTTTGCACCATCATTGAACAACAAGTCCGGGTTTATTCGCTATTCAATCCACTTCATTTCCCGATTAGGATTATTAATAGAGTTTCTTTCTCTGTCTTTCTCTTCAATAATAAATCAAGTTTTATTTAATCCTAATTTCAAAATGAACATTTTTGTAGCAAAATTAAGCTTCAACGTAAACAGCGCTGAACTTGGAGAACTTTTTACCGAATTTGGCGAAGTAACTTCCGCAACTGTAATCACTGACAAAATGACCGGCCGTTCAAAAGGTTTCGGTTTTGTTGAAATGCCTGACAACGACGCAGCTAAGCTCGCCATCAGCAAATTGAATGATGCTGAAGTTGACGGTCGTACTATTGCTGTTTCTGAAGCTCGTCCCCGCGAAGAAAGACCATTTGGAGAACGCCGTCAGGGTGGTTACCAAGGTGGTGGCAACCGCGGTGGTTACGGTGACCGTTCCAGAAGATATTAATCGTAAGATACCGATATTGAAAATGCCTTTACTTTTAGTAGAGGCATTTTTTTTGTGCTATTATCTGCAAAAGATTTCAATTCGATGAAATTATAAAGATAATTGGATGACACGATTTCAAATCACTTTTTCCGCGTATCTTCATTTCAAAAATTCATCTCAAAACTCATTGATTTAAGCATAAAGATGTACTTTTGCAATCGTTTTTCACCTGTACTAATTATCATTATCAATATGAAGAAACTCACCTGCCTTCTCATTCTTCTGATTTGCATTCCTGTCATATCAGTTTCAGCTCAAAAAAGAGCCTTCACCATTGCCGATTTGTATAAAATAAAAGGCGTGGAAAGCCCAGTGATTTCGACCGACGGCAAACGTATCGCCTTTGTAGAGAGAAATTACGATCTTCCAAAAGGAAAAACATTCACCAACGTTTATGTAATGAATACCGATGGCGCCGACAAAGTGGCCATTACCACCAGCGGCAAAGGCAATGAGCCATTCTGGAGCAGCGACAATAAGAACCTTTATTACGTCTCTTCCGAAAGCGGCGCACCACAGGTCTATCGCTATTCGTTTACTGACTCTAAAACCGAAAAACTCACCGATTTCTCGATGGGTATTGGTGGACCTGTTTTGTCACCCGACAACCAACTGATAGCATTCGCTACCGACGTATATCCCGAATGTGGCGCCGACAGTCGCGCAAATGCTATTGCCGATTCGCTGGCTACCAACGGACCGACTCAGGCTTATCTGGCTGACCATCTGCTGTTCCGCCACTGGACATCCTACTCTGAAGGAAAATGTTCACACATCATTATCTATAACATTGCCAAACAAACGTACACAGACCTTACGCCGGGCAATTTTGTCTCTCCAATTTTTATGCTGGGCGGAGGCATCGGTTTTAATTTCTCTCCCGACAGCAAAGAATTGTGCTTCGTCTCGAACCACACCGATCATCCTGAAGCCAACACCAATGCCGATATGTTTTTAATTCCGGTAACAGGTGGACAAAGCGGTGAACATCACGAAAAGACAACACTGCATGGGACGGTTCTCCTATCTATTCACCCGACGGCAAATACAATTGCTTACCGCAAACAGATGGTGCCGGGTCACGAATCGGATCGTTTCCGCATGGCTCTCTACAACCGTCAGACCGGCACTTCCGAAATCATCACCGACACATTCGACAACTGGGTGAACGACTTCAAATGGAACGCCGACTCCAAGTCGATCTATTTCTCTGGCGACGTAACCGGCAACCAGCCAATCTACAAAATTGATATCGCATCAAAAAAGATCACTCCGGTTAGCGGCGATAAAGCCACCTTTGCTTTCGACCTCGATAACAAAGGCAACATTTACTATACCGCCAGTTCTACCGGCAAACCGGTTGCGCTCTATCGCCAAAACCTTGCTAAAGGCAAAACCACACAGATCACCTTCCTCAACGAAGAGTTGGGGAAAACGCAGTAGATATCCGTCCGTCCGACACGCTTTGGGTAGCCCGGTGCCGACGGTCGCAAACTGGAAGTGTTTATTGTGAAACCGCACAACTTTGATCCGAACAAGAAATATCCGCTCATCCTTAACGTTCATGGTGGCCCTCAAAGCCAATGGATGAACTCGTTCCGCGGCGACTGGCAGGTATATCCCGGCGCAGGTTACGTGCTGGCCTACCCCAATCCTCACGGTTCTACCGGTTACGGACAAGAATATACCACCTCCATCTCGGGCGACTGGGGAGGCAAGCCGTTTGTTGACCTGATGAAAGTAACCGATGCGTTGGCTAAATCTGTCGTATGTGGATTCTACCCGCAATGGGCGCCATGGGCTGGTCGTACGGCGGCTATATGATGAAACTGGTTTCAGGCACAAACCAAACGTTTCAAATGTTTGGCTTCGATGATGGGCTTGTTCGATCTGGAATCGATGTGGGGAACAACAGAAGAGGTTTGGTTTCCGAATTTCGACCTAAAAGGCCAGCCATGGAATTCGGAACTGTACAAAAAATGGTCGCCTTCGGAATACGTAAAGAACTTCGCTACCCCGACCCTGATTATCACCGGCCAGCTCGATTTCCGGGTATCGTACAACCAGAGTTTGCAATACTTCACCACCCTGCAAACGCTGAATATTCCGTCGCGCCTCATCATTCTGAAAAACGACGGTCACTGGCCTAACACAGTAAAATCGATGCCGCTCTACTACGATGCGCACCTCGACTGGTTCCACAAATATCTGGGTGGCGATCCGGCACCGTATGACGTGGACAAGCTGGTAAAAAACCAAGTATTCAACGCAAAATAAACCGATTCGCAATTGAACGGTACCGTAGAGACACACGGCCGTGTGTCTCTACGGCGTTTTACCCAAATACAACAACAGGGGCAAGCGGTTTTGTAACCGCTTGCTGTTTACTTCAAGCGACGTATTTGTCTCTTACAGTTCATTTCAAGCGACAAGGATGTCGCTTGTCCCTTATTCTTACTCAACTATTTTCCCTATTTTTGCAGCAGTAAAGCCGCATTGCCATGCGGCTCTACAATTTACATCTATGCAAATGGACACGCAACAATCCGCAAACAAAACCCTTTGGTACGACAACCTGCGGGTGATTGCCACCATCGGGGTAATCGGCATCCACGTTTCGTCGGATTACCAACCATCGTCGGGTTCCATCTCTGAATACAATTTCTGGGTTGGAAATATCTTCGACAGCCTTTCGCGTTTCAGCGTGCCGGTTTTCGTGATGTTTGTCGGGAGCGCTGTTATTATCGAAGGAATACCCCATCGGCGTATTTCTGAAGAAGAGATTGATGCGATTGGTGATTCCCTTCCTCTTCTGGAGCTGTATCTACATTGCCAAATCGCTATGGGATATGCACGACGAAGGTGTTCAACTGACACCCTACTCCATTGCCCGGGAGATTTTCGTGCAGTTTCGCGACGGCAGTTCACTCCATTTCTGGTATATCTACATGATTATCGGCGTCTATCTCTTTATCCCCATCATTGGAAAATGGGTGCACAACAGCACGGAGAAAGAACAACTCTATTTTTTGGGTATATGGGCTTTCACCATCGTCTTCGGACAGCCGATACTCGAAAAGCTGAAACCGGATATCGAATTGAGTTATTTCAGCGGCTTTCTCGGATACCTGGTACTGGGTCATTATCTCAACAAGAAAAGTTTCAAAACAGGAAGCAACAAAACCGGCTGGCACTAAGCCTGTTGTTTGCCGGATTGTTGTCGACCATCGCCGGTACCTACCTGATTCTGCGATTCAAACACGAGTACGTCTCCACTTTTTACGAATGTCTTTCACCCAATATCTTTCTCTATTCCATGGGAATGTTTCTGCTGGTTAAAGACAAAGACATTCGTTTCCGTCCGTTGGTAAAGGTGCGTGATTTTATCTGCCGCTATAGCTACGGCATCTTTTTGGTGCATGTGCTCATCTTCTTCCAACTCGGAGATTACGGCATCAACTGGCAGCTTGTCGATCCGCTTATCGGCATTCCGGTTACCATTTTGGTTTGCCTTATCATCTCGTCGATCCTTATCTACGTTGTAAATAAGTTACCTTTCGGAAAATATATTTCGGGGTAATATCAATAATCATTAAGGCATTAAGAGGAAATCCAGAAATAATAACTAACAACATACCATCGTTTTAAAGCAGCAAAGCCGCAAGTAATTCTTCTACCTGCGGCTTTGTTGTATAGAGAGAAACCGATTAATAATAAACCGGCGTCGGATTTTCGCGATTGGTATTATCTACCGGGCGAACCGTGGGACGAGCATCCACCCATTCGGAAACCACGCCACCGAGCGTTCTGTTGAGTAGCACCACCTTGATAGGATAATAACCGGCAGTAAGTGGAACAGTAACATCCGATTTGGCATTTTTCTTAATTCCCTTATTTTCGATCAACAGTTTGTCGCCAAGAAAGAACTGATCGCCGAGGCAATGGAGAATGTAAGAACCATCCTTTTCAACATAGATGTAACCCTCGAAAATAGAAGCGCCACCGGCTTGTTCTTTTTTCTTCATTTTATAAAAGAAGTCATTCAAGGTGGTCACTACAGTATCTTTCCAGTTTGTAACCGAAGTCAATTGATTTACAGACGTAAAGTCACCGTCTTTCACATAGTGCATTTTCATACCTTTCTGCAAACCATCCACTTTTTCAATGCCATGATAAGGAGTAACCTTTGTCAACGTAATGGTTCGCACCGGACTCAGTTTGCCCTGAGGCAATACGCTACGAATTTTAATCACCGACGACTTGTCGATAGTGATCGGTTGCGAATAAACGGTCGATGATGCGGTAGGTTCGGACCCGTCGAGCGTGTACACCATCTTCACCGGGCGGTTACTGGTGAACGGCAGAGTTACTTTATCCGCAAACTGAATATAATTCATGTTACCTTCCGGCATCGGAATATAGTAGTTGATGTTGTGGAAATCCCAACGGATCTGTTGATTGTCGATACGCTTAATGAAATCATCCACATTTTTATTTTCCTTCTGTGTCCAACCAACTTCTGCAATAGCCGGTACACGTGGAAACAATTGAAACTCAACCTGAGATGGCTCGTACATGTACTCTTGCCAGAGATTTCCCTGTAAGCCCAGCACATGATGCGCTTTATCAGCTGCAATTGCCTTGGGAATCGGGTCGTAGCCATATACATTCTGCAAGGAAGAAAAACCACCAATTTTCAACTGTTCGCACAGCAAATCGCCCTGATAATGGTCGAGATAAACATACCCGGTGGGGGTCATTACCACATCGTGGCCGGCATTGGCAGCGTCAATACCACCCTGCTCGCCTCTCCACGACATAATCATTGCACTTGGAGCTACACCACCTTCAAGAATTTCATCCCAACCAAAGAGACGTTTGCCTTTAGTTGCAAGATACTTTTCCATTTTCTTGGTAAAATAGCTCTGCAGTTCCATCTCGTTTTTCAATCCCTCTTTTTTCATCAAAGCCTGACATTTGGGACACTCATGCCAACGCACCTTCGGGCATTCGTCACCACCAATATGGACATATTTTGAGGGAAATAATGCGCAAACTTCATCAAGAACATTGCAAAAGAATTTATAGGTACCTTCATTCCCCACACAGAACACATCGTCTTCCACACCCCAAATGGTACGAGGTTTGAAAGGACCGCCGGTGCAGGAGAGCTCCGGATAAGCCGCAAGCGCAGCCAGGGCGTGACCCGGCATCTCTATTTCGGGGATAATCTCGATATTGCGAGCAGCTGCATATTTGATTACGTCCTTGATCTGTTCCTGTGTATAGAATCCTCCATAAGGTTTGCCGTCATCAACACTGTTGGAACCGATCTCGGTCAGCTTCGGATAGCGTTTGATCTCGATACGCCACGCCTGATCTTCAGTGAAGTGCCAGTGAAATTTATTGATCTTATACATGGCAAACATATCGAGCAGCTTCTTGATTTCGTCGATCGTACTGAAGTGACGGCAGCAGTCGAGTAATACGCCGCGATACGAGAAACGTGGCACATCGGTAATAGCCACACAGGGAACTTTCCAGGTTGCAGCAACCTTATTCTTACTCTCGATCTGAGGAGGCAGGAGTTGCAGCAACGATTGAGCGGCATAATACAACCCGCTTTGAGTAGCGGCCTCAATACTAACTTTATTCTTTTCCACCGCCAAACGATAGCCTTCCTGTCCCAGTTCGCTGCTTTTTACCAACGCAAATACGATAGCAGCTTTTTGTCCGGCTTTATTGTTTTGTAACGTGATACCGGCAGCAGAAGCCAGTTTTTTTACCAGCAGGCTTTTCCCTCTGCAATCAGAAGGAGCCTGTATTGTCATCCCGCTTTTAAAAACGAAGTCACCGTCATTCACGGTAATCTGATTCGGTTTCGGGATAATGGCTATATTAGATTCTCCCGCCATACAACGAGTTGAAAAAAATAGCACACTGATTATCAACCCCAACAATTTCAAGTTTTTCATCATCAACAATTTAATCAGGTTATATAGTTATAAAATTCAAAGTTTCAAGTTCAAAGTTGAAGGTGAGTTACCAACTACTTCAACCCATCAAATATGGTTCAGCATTTTGCTGCGAGCCAGCATGCAGGCACCCATTACTCCCACGTCGTCGCCAAGTTTGGTAAGCCGCACCACGGTATCTTTATTCACCAGATTGAGCGAATATTTCCGAATGGCTGACCGAAGAGGTAACAACAGGTAATCGCCCACCATAGAAAGTCCGCCTCCAATCACCACCAGTTCTGGATTGAAGATATTAATCAGGCCGGCAATGTGTTTACCCAGCGTTGAAGCCACGTATTCCACCATTTCGATGGCCAGCACGTCGTCGTGAAGAGTAGCTGCCACAATATCTTCCATAGTAACACTATTCTGCCGGAATTTTTCCTCCAGACTGGTAGTACTGCCGTTTTCGATCTTCTCCTTTATCATCCGATAGATAGCCTGACCCGAAGCTTCGGTTTCAAGACATCCTTTTTTCCCGCAATGGCAAAGCACCTCGTTATCGGCCGCATGGAAATGACCGAATTCTCCGGAAAAACCCGAACGGCCGTAATATAGTTGTCCGTTCAGAATCATACCCAGCCCAAGACCCCAGCTGACATTGACAAACAGAAGATTCTTCTCCCCGTTGGTTGCGCACATATACTCGCCATAGGCCATCGCGCGCGAGTCGTTGTCGACGCTTACCGGACAACCGATGCGTTCCTCTATTTTTTGAGACATCGGCGTTTCGTCGAAATAGAAAAAGCTGTAGCTATAGCCTGATTCGGAATTGACACGACCCGAAATATTGATCGCTACATTTTTTATCTTCTCTTTCGGCATGCCTACTTTGGAGATAAAATTCTGGATAATCACACAAAGCTGATCAAGACTTGCCGGTGTATTTTCGAGTAAGAAAGGAATATCATGCTTCACTTTGATAACCTCTCCCTTGAAATTTGTCAGTGCCACATTCACCCGAAAACGACGGATATCTACTCCCACAAAATAGCAGGCTTCAGGGTTCAGTCCGTAAACACTCGGACGACGTCCTCCATTGGTCTCCTGTTTCCCGGAATCTACAACGAAGCCCTCGTCCTGCAATTCACCCAACAATTTGGTAATGGTAGGCACACTCATATCCATCTCTTTTGCGATTTCAGCAATAGGAAGATCACCCTGATCGATAAAGGTGTTGATGATCGTCTTCTTGTTAAGCGCATTTTTGCTGGACGATTCCAGGTCTGTCAGAAAACTTTTTGACATAGTATTCTATTTCGAATTTAGGATTCAAAATTAGAGATAATGAGGCAATTATCCTATTTTATTACAAACACTTTTTTCAGAAGGTATTCTGCCGAATTTTTACCAATGCAGAGTGAATATTGTCCGTTGTAAATCTTCCATTTATGGGTTTTTATATCCCATTTCTGCAGGTCTGCAACAGGAATCGACAGGGTAAATGTTGAGTTTCCACCCTTTTCCACCGTCTGTTTTTTGAAAGCTTTCAACTCTTTCAGCGGCATCCGTTCCACGCCCGGATATTCTATATAGGCCTGTACCACTTCATCTGAAGTGTAGTTACCAACGTTTTTTACCGTTACGGAAAATTGAATCGAATCTTTGACCGTATATTTTTCTTTGGGCTGTTGAGCCCATTCGTAATCAAACTTTGTATAACTCAATCCGTAACCGAACGGAAAAGCCGGAGTTCCTTTGAAATAACGATAGGTGCGACCCTGCATGGCATAACTGGTAAAATCGGGCAGATCGTTTACTGATTTATAGAAAGTAAGCGGTAAACGTCCGGAAGGAGAGACTTTGCCAAACAAAATATCGGCAAGCGCAGTGCCACCTTGTTCGCCCGGATACCAGGCAAGAATCATAGCATCGCAATAGGGTTCAATAGCAGTCACGTCAACAGCACTACCGGATGTGACCACCGCAATGATCGGCTTGTTATGAGCCGCACGAAGCTTCTTCATAAACAAGATCTGAGCTTCAGGCAAACTCAACGTTGTTTTGTCTCCATTGGTTTGCGACAAAAACGCATCACCTTCTTCTCCTTCGAGCAATGGCGACAACCCGATGACAGCTACGGTCAAATCGCAGCATTGCGAAGCCCAGATACCGCCGAAATGAAGCGTATCGGCATTATCGCAACCCTGATCGTACTGCACGGCACAGCCCGGTCCGGCAGCCTTGGCGATTCCTTCTGTAAAGGTAACCAAATTCCCATTTATCCCATGATAATTTCCAACCAAAGCTTCAACAGATGCGCTATTAACCCCTGTAACCAACATCGATGGATACTTCTCTTTGGCAATAGGAAGCACTCCGTTGTTTTTCAGCAGCACCATCGTCTGCGTGGCCGCTTTACGGGCAAGCGCTATGTGAGCTGCATTATTGATGCTATCCTGACCGTAAGAAGCATATTTATTGAACGGGCTCGAATCGAGCAATCCAAGCTTCATTTGGGTTTTAAGCGTGTTGTACAAAGCGCTATCTACAGAGGCTGGTGTTAACAATTTCTGATTAATTGCCTTCATAACATCTTCTTGTAAAATATTGGCACAGTCCATGTTAACTCCGGCACGCACGGCAGCAGCTGCCACCTCTACCCGTGTCGGAATGGTTTTATGGCGAGCCCAGATATCGTCAAGAGCCCAGCAGTCGGTTACCACCTGACGGTCAAACTTCCACTCTTTCCGTAGAATATCCTGAAGCAGTGTATTTCCGGTGCAACAAGGTTCACCATTCAACCGGTTATAACCGCACATCACCGACTCAACTCCTGCATCGATCAATTTCTTGAAAGCATAGAGATATGTTTCCCGCAAATCCTTCTCGTCCACTACAGCATTAAAACTATGACGCAACGCCTCGGGACCACTGTGTGCGGCAAAATGTTTGGCGCAAGCCGCTGTTTTCAGAAAATGAGGATCATCGCCCTGCAGACCCCTGATAAAAGCAACTCCCATATTGGCAGTCAGGAATGGGTCTTCACCATAGGTTTCCTGTCCACGCCCCCACCGGGGATCTCGAAAGATATTGATATTGGGAGTCCAGAAATTCAGACCCATGTATTGATTATGACGATTCATGGCAATGGCAACGTTGTATTTAGCCCGACCTTCGGTAGAGATCGCAGTCGACACCTGATTGAGCAAGGGCGTATTGAACGAAGCTGCCATACCGATAGCCTGCGGAAAAACGGTAGCCTCGCCACTACGAGCCAACCCGTGCAAAGCCTCGTTCCACCAGTTATAGGCCGGTATTTGCAGTCGGTCAATGCCTGGAGAAACATAGCCGAGTAACGAAATTTTCTCTTCCAGCGTAAGTGTTTGAAGCAAGTTTTTGACGCGCTGATCATACGACAACGACGTGTCGCGAAATGGAAATTTTGCCTGCGACATTCCCAACATAGCAATGGTACTCAATACCATAATCAATGAATATCGCTTAAAGTGTATTTGCATAATTAATAGAATTAACGGGTTAAAGCTACCGTTTATAGCAGCCTGCTCATCTGTTTTATTTATTCTTGTACCGATATGGTTTGTTTCTCTACATTCCAGCCTTCTACGGTTACTTTCCCCTTTTCGACTCCGTTGTATTCCAAACGAATGGTTTTGGAAGCTCCGGGGAGTACGGTTACATAATTGTCGTCGTAGAATACCGGCATCACGCGTTTGCCTGTCGACGGATCGACCAAGGAAATGCGGTTGAAGAAGGCCAGCGGATTACCTGCAGGATTCTCCATTTTCACTTCGATAGCATTGGACGATACGCGATGAGCTGAAACGGAAAGGTCTGCTTTTTTCATCTGCTGCAAACCGCTATAATTTCCGTTAGCATTGGGCAACCAGTAAATATTTTCACTCAAAATGGTCTGCTTTGCATCCACAATCTGCAGTTTTACAAAAACACCCTTTTCGGCTCTCAGTTTATCCATGTTGGGTTTGATGGACAAGTACGGTTGTACGGAAGTCGGACTAACTTCCAGCATCAGATTGGTTTCCGGCGTTTCCTTACCATCGAGATCAAAGTAAGAAATCTTCAGCATCACATCGTGATAAGGATGGAATGTGTTGTTGACAATCATCACCATACCATCTACCGGATTGCACATAACATGCAACGGTTCACTACCACTACGAAGCCCATACAGACAAGCATTTACATCAAGGTAATAATCATACATCTGACCGCGAAGCGCTGTCCAGGGATTTTGCGTTTTCCAGATGATGAAACCGGTGTACCAATCCCAACTGTGAGCACTGAATCCTTCGGCCAAAGCGCGGTATTGATCGTAGTTTACCAACTGGGCAATATCACCGAATTCCTTGATGTTTTTCGGATTGCCATAAGGAGCAATCCAGTTGCCGTAGCCTATGTCTTTATGGTAATCCCAAACCGAATCAATTTTATTGTTTGTATAATCGGGAACCACCTGATTTTCTTTCGGAAGGAAACGTTCGAGCGATTCGGCATCGCCAGTGCCTACCGAACCCACTTCCGAATTGAACGGAAAAGTACGGTAGCTCCAGAAGGTTTTCGGATCCTGAATAGAATAAGGGCCATCGCCATTACCTCCTATCGAGTTGTACGACATTTTATCCGTGTTGGAATAGGGGAAAAAACAACGGGTACCATCCAGTTTCGGAAGGATAGAATCCTGCAACGGCAGCAAAATGTCTGCAGGAGGCGGAATTTCGTTACCACCGCACCAGATAGCCAACGACGCGTGGTTGCGGATCATTTTCACCATGTCGACCATCGATTTAAGCGACAAAGCGTGATCGTCAGGATATTTGCGGCGAGTCCACTGGTCTTCGCTCTTCATTGGGTCTACCCAACGACCATTACAGTCGCCCGAGAACCAGAAATCCTGAAATACCAGCATACCATATTTATCGCAAGCTGCATAAAACTCGGGACGTTCGATAATGGCACCTCCCCATATACGAATCAGGTTGAGATTCATATCGCGATGGAAACGAATTTCGGCATCGTAACGCTCGGGAGAGAAACGAAGCATTTCGTCCGAAATAATCCAGTTACCTCCCTTGATAAATATTTTCTGACCGTTCACCTCAAACTGCATGCTACGGGTATGGTCGTTCCACACAGGTGTAATTTCACGAACACCGACTTTCAAATCAGTATCGTCCAGCACTTTTCCATCTGCGGATACGAAGCGAAACTTCAGATCGTACAACGGATGAGAGCCGTACATGTTAGGCCACCAGAGTTTGGGATTCTTCAGCGTAAAATCGGCAAGTTTCACTTCGGTGATACCGTTTGCCGCCAACACAGCCGGTTGTTTCACTGTTTGTCCGTCGATGGTATATTCTACTGTTCCGCGAATAACTCTTGCCTGCGGGTTTTCCACTTCAACAGTTGCCTTGATAGTAGCCGGGTTCTGAATTTTAGCTTCCGGATCGCGTTTACCCGGCACCAACGTAACAATGTGCGGATCACGCAATACCACGCCGTGTGTTTTTTCAATTGTCACTTTGTCCCAAATACCGGTATTGCGGTCGCGGATAGGCTGAATCCAGTCCCAACCCGTAGTGTACTGGTGTGTAAGGTTTTTGGCAATGCGACCGTCGCCACCCTGTCCGCCATTGGGGTTACCCACCGGATCGGGAGGAAATACGATGACCGCCAAACGGTTGTTGCCATCTTTTGCCAACAGCGAAGTGATGTTGTAAGACTGGCGAAGTTCCATTCCGAAGTGACGCTCTTTGTTGACGCGTTTGCCGTTCAGGAAAATATCGCAGGCATAGTTAACGCCTCGCAGATTCAAATACACCTGATCACTTCCTGTTACAGGCATCTCTTTGAATTCTTTTACAAACCAGTAGGTATAATAATCACGTCCGGTATAATAGATATCCTTGATCTTATTATTGTTCATGCCAAAGAACGGATCGGGCACCTGCTTGTTGTTGAGCATGGTGGTGAGTACGGTACCCGGCACGGTAGCCGGCTGCCAGTTGTTCAACGCGTAACCCGACTGACTGAGTTGTTCGCCGGAAACAGATACCTGCTTGATATTTTGACATTGCCAGCCACTTTTCAACTCATATTGCTCATGAGCCGAAGCCGTTACAAAGAGAAAAGCAAGGAGAAAAACTGAAATTAATTGCTTCATAGGTTTTTAAATAAAGTCAATGCACACGGAATACGCTGATTGTACAGATATACACGGAAAATGTGGGCTTTCAGTGTATTCCGCATACTTAAAAATTAATATACTTTCGATTGCGGACGATCTTCCGGTTTTGCCCCGAATTCCTTATTTGGTTGGTCTCCCATTACAAATTCCAGAGTTCCGCCGGCCATAATTTCCTTGTAAGTGATAAACGAACGACTATAGGGTTTACCGTTGAGTTTTACCGACTGGATATAAATGTTGGCAACGCCGGGTTTACGAACGTTGATGGTAAATTTCTTTCCGGCAGGTAACACCAACGATGCTTTGTCGAACAACGGAGAACCGAAAACGAAACATCCGCTGGCAGGATTGACCTGATAGAAGCCAAGCGAAGAAAGAATATACCAGGCCGACATCTGGCCACAGTCTTCGTTTCCGCTCAACCCGGCAGGCTTATCGAAATAACGGTTTTCGAGGATATAGCGGATTTTTTCGGCGGTTTTCCACTGCTGTCCGGCATAAGCATAAAGATATGCAATATGATGACTCGGTTCGTTCCCGTGAGCATACTGGCCAATCAAGCCGGAGATATCGGGAGAGGCATTGTCGCCCATATCGCCCTGCACGATAAAAAGACTATCTAATTTTTGAACGAAAGGTTTCTCTCCTCCAAAAGCAGAGATCAGCCCTTCCACATCCTGTGGAACCAACCATGTGTATTGCCATCCGTTTCCTTCGGTATAATCGCCCCATTCATGAATCGATTTGAAGGGATCGAGTGGTTCGCGAAATTTTCCATTGTCCAGTTTCGGACGCATAAAGCCAGTCTTCGGATCGAAATATTCAGTATAAGCTTTTGCCCGTTTGGCATAGTATTCATAATCGCTTTGCTTCCCTAATTTTTGTGCCAATTGAGCTATTGCCCAGTCGGAGAGCGCGTATTCCAGTGCTTTGGAAACTGATTCTCTTTCCTTATCGGCAGGAATATAACCCTTGGATTTCAGGTAATTCACGCCATAATCGTCGCGCATGGAAGAAGCTTTCATGGCTTCCAGCGCCAGCTGCGGATCGATTCCTTTGAAGCCCTTAAAATAGGCATCGGCAATTACCGGAACTGCAGGATAACCGACCATACAGTCGGTTTCGGAGCCCATCAACGGCCAGATCGGTAATTTGCCTTGCTGCTGGTAAATGGCCAAAAGCGACTTCACCATGTCTGAAACCCGGTCGGGCTGAATCAGGGTATACATCGGCTGGCAGGCGCGATAGGTATCCCACAGGGAGAAAACTGTATAGTTATTGAATCCCGGATTCTTGTAAACTTCCTTGTCTGTTCCACGGTAATCGCCGTTATGATCGTTGAACAAAATAGGAGATGTAAAAGTATGATACAAGGCAGTATAAAAAGTACGAAGCTGATGTTCGTCTTTCGATTCAACACCCACGCGACTCAGTTCCTTGTTCCATTTTGCATAGGCATTATCCACTACCTGTTTGAAATTCCAGCCCTGAATTTCAGCAGCGATATTAGCCAAAGCATTCTCTTCACTTACCGGAGAAATACCGATCTTCATCATAAGCACTTCTCCTTCATCAGTTCTGTAATTAAGAACAGCAGAGACAGAATCACCTTCAAGTGAGGTGCCCTCTTTTGCTACCATTCCATCAAACAACAGAGTTGCATCGGCGGGTCGTGACAGTTTTATTGCAAAATAGAGTCGTTGATCTTTCGACCATCCTGTTGAGAAACGGTAACCGGTATAGGTAGTTGCATCTACTTTTTTGATGAACGTCTTCACCGGTCGGTCCCAACCAATGCCCATTGAAAGATTGATGCCGATATGCGCTTCGGAAGATTGCGAAAAAGTGTACTTGTGAAAAGCCACTCGTTCGGTTGCCGACATTTCAGCATTAATCAGGTATTGCCGAAGATTGACCGAGAAATAACCGGGCTTGGCAATCTCATCTTTGTGGGTATATTTGGTTGCCCATCCCGACAACGGAGCTTTTTCTGTACCCGGAGCAAACTGAACCTTTCCGGTATAAGGCATCACCAGAATATCGCCCAAATCGCCAATACCGGTTCCATTCAGGTGCAACTGCGAAAAACCGGTCAGGATACTGTCGGAATAGTGATAACCAGAGCACCAGTCCCAACCTTTCACATAGTTGGTTGGCCCCACCTGTACCGCTCCAAATGGCACATGGGCACCCAGAAATACATGACCGTGATCGCCTGTTCCAATATACGGATCGACGTACCGCGCAACATTTCTCGTTTGCGCTCTTCCGCTCTGCAATGCTGCAAACAGCAGAATCGTAATAAATAGCAAACTCCTTTTAATCATCTTATTTGTGTTTATTGTGTTTGTTCCAGAAATCAAGGATCAATAGACATTATACCGGTTAATTCATTTCTTAATTTTCGCATTTGACCTCTCCCCTGACCCCTCTCCCGAAGAGAGGGGGAAAATCTGCAAAATGAATTGAATTCTAACTATTTCACTGTCTTGCTCCTCCTCCCCTTGGGGGAGGAAGTTGGGAGGAGAGGTCTGTAATTAAGATTTATATACACTTAATCGATATAATGTCTAATAAATGACGGAGGAGTCAGTTGGATTTGTCCATGAAGAATTCCAACACTCCACCCTGCATAATATCGCTGTGTTTCAGCTGCCATCCTTTTAATTCCACTCCATTGAGCTTCATTGTGCGTACGTAAATATTTTTATCCGATACGTTATGAGCGATAATGGTAAACGTTTTGCCGTTTTCCAGATGCAGCGACACTTTCGGGAACATCGGAGTTCCAATATCGTAAACAGGTTTGCCCGGGCAAACCGGATAAAAGCCCAAAGAAGAGAAAATATACCAGGCCGACATCTGACCGCAATCCTCATTATTCACCACCCCATCAGGTAGCGGCGCATACATCGTTTTGCGAAGATAGGCTACCATTTTCTGGGTTTTGGCGGGAGCGCCGGCATAGTTATAAAGATACGGCACCTGATGTCCCGGTTCATCGCCAAAACCGAGAGAGCCCACAAAACCCGAAATATCGACGTGTTGCTCGCCAATCATCTTCAGGGTGTCGGTGAAGGTACGATCCAGCTTCTCTTCGAATGCTTTTTTGCCACCGTAAAGTGAAATCAATGTATCGACGGCCTGAGGTGCGAAAAAGTCGTACGCCCAAATATTTCCCGAAACCCAGTGTGGTTGCAGTTTCTTCCAGTCGTTGAGTTCGAATGGTGCCATAAACTGTCCGTTTTTATAGCGTGGCCAAAAATGTTTCAACTCAGGATTAAACTGATTGACAAAGGACAACGAACGCTTTGTATACTCTTTGGCATCTTCTTTTTTACCCAATTTTTCTGCCAGTTGAGCCACGCAAAAATCATCGTAAGCATATTCGAGTGTTTCCGAAACGGAAGCTCCCTGCTCGCAGGGAACATAACCCTGATGGATGTAATCGTATAACCCGCCGCCACCGTTGCTGCCGCTCATTTTTTCGGTCAACGAAGCATCTTTCATAGTGGCAAATGCCTTTTCAGGATCGATGCCCTCAACACCTTTGGAGATAGCATCCCAAATGAGTGAAACGCCGTGGTAGCCTAACATGCAGAAGTTATCATAGCCGCACAGTTCCCAGATCGGAAGGTGATCCTTGCGGTCGGTATAACGACTGATTAACGAATTGACGAATTCGCGCGTATGTTTCTGATCGACAATAGTCAGCAGCGGATGTTCGGCTCTAAAACCGTCCCAGTATGAATATGTACTGTAGTTGGTGAACCATTTCGTATTCATATTCTTTTCGGCAGCCACGTAATCGCCGTTGACATCCATATACAGATTAGGAGCAATAAACGAATGGTAAACACTGGTATAGAAGAGTTTTTTCTGAACGTCGGTTCCGCCTTCCACCTCAAATTTGGCAAACACTTTCGCCCATTCGGCACGAGCATTAGCTCTTGCCTGATCGAAGTTTACATTGTCGGCTTCGGTCTTGAAATTGGCTTCGGCACCCTCAAAACTGACCGGTGACAACGCGACTTTCACCTCAACGGCCTCATCTTTGGAGGTGGTGAATCGTACCCATGCTTTAGCATCGGCAGCCACAGCACAGTTGCCGTTCGGAATCATTTTGCCCTGTTCATAAACGCCGTACGATGCAAAAGGTTTGGAGAATTCGACCACGAAATAGGCAAAACGCTTTCCGCCCCACCCTTCGCTGTAGCAATATCCTCTGATATGACGGTTATCGACAACGTTGACCATAGTATGGAAGGTGCTGCCGAAAATTTTATGCACCGGATCGATAATGATATTGGCTTCGCTGGTTGCCGGAAAGGTATATTTATGAAAACCAACCCGCTGCGAAGCCGTAAGTTCGGCATTGACGCCATAAGTTTTCAGGAAAACCTGATAATAACCCGGTTGAGCCGTCTCGTTTTTATGACTGAAATAAGAACGGTAGCCCTCTTCGGGATGCTGCTTGCTGCCCGGCTGCATCTTGATTTGCCCGACAGTCGGCATCAGCAATATATCGCCCAGATCGGCCCAGCCGGTACCGCTCAGGTGGTTATGACTGAATCCCATCAGGGTCGAATCGCTATAGTGGTATCCAGAACACCAGTCCCATGCACCGTTCTTGGTATCACAGTCGGGACTAAGCTGAATCATTCCGAAGGGAGTGGTGGCTCCCGGGAAGGTATGTCCGTGACCGCCTGTTCCGATAAAGGGATCGACATACCGTGCAACATCTCTCGTTTGTGCATTACCCCATTGTACTACAACCAGCAACAATGCGGCAACACAAAGCAAACTCCTTTTAATCATCATCTTGTGTTTATTGTGTTTCAATTCGTTCTAAGTATTGTTCAAGCCGACAAAAGTGCCTTGTGGTCTTTCGCTATCTTGATAATCAGCTCTCCAAACAAGGTATTAGCCCAGGCAAACCACGGACGTGTAAACTTGGATGCGTCGTCTTTATGAAAAGTTTCGTGCATAAATCCGGTGTCGGCATCGGTTGCCACCAACGTTTTCAGGCATTTTCCGATCTCCTGTTCGTTAGTCGAAGTCAGCGCCTGCATGATAAAGCTCATCGGCCAAATCCAATCAAGCCCCACGTGCGGCCCGCCTACACCGGCAGCTGCTTTTCCTGAGAAAAAATAGGGATTTTCGCTGCTCAACACCAGACGACGGGTATTCTGATAGACCGGATCAGTAACCTTGATAAACGAACAAAGATAAGGCAAGCCGAGCAGGTTAGGCACGTTAGCATCGTCCATAAAGACATGACCTCCAAATCCATCCACCTCGTAAGCATACACTTTTCCGTATTTCGGATGAGTTGCAACGCCATATTTATCAACTGCAGTCAAAACCTCTTTGGCAAGTGCCGAACATTTGGCTGCAAAAGCCAGATCGCCGGTTATCTTGGTCGAAATTTCGGCCAACTGATTCAATGATTCAACTGCAAACAGGTTAGACGAAATCAGAAAACTGAAGAGCGTCGAATCGTCTGACGGACGGAAGGAAGAACAAATCAGCCCGACCGGTTTCACCGGGCTACCGAAACCTTTGTTGAGCACCGTATCGCTCTGTTTATCGGTATCGCGGGTAAACGAGTAAGGCGTATCCATCGTTCCGTTTTTACGCTGCTGTTCTACAAACGTTTCGTAGATGCGTTTTACGGCGCTGCGCCAGTCTGTATCAAACATGGCCGTATTGCCGGTCTGTTTCCAGTAATAATATGCCAGGCGAACGGTATAGCAAAGTGAATCGATTTCCCACTTGCGCTCGTGCAGTTCGGGAATCATCTTTGTATGGTCTTTATCCCACTCGCTGCCGGTGGCTTCTTTATTGAAGGCATTGGCGTACGGATCGAGATTGATGCAGTAGCTTTGACGACGGATAATCCCCTCTATCATCAGACTCAGCTGACTATCTTTTGATGCCAGAGGAAGATAAGGAAATACCTGTGCCGAAGAGTCGCGCAACCACATGGCATGAATGTCGCCGGTAATGACAAAAGTATCGGGTTTGCCGTTTTTCATGGCGAATTCCACCGTTGTATCGAGCGTGTTGGGATAGCAGTTTTCGAACATCCAGGCCAGTTTCGGATTTTTGATCTGAGGTTTTATTTTCGCAATCTCCTCTTCCACCGCTTTGGAGGTAAAGTTACGTTTAGCAAGCTCCGGACGTTTGCTCACATAGGTTAGTCCGGCAGCATCCTTTGAGGACATTGTTCCGGCAAAAAGGGAACGGCTCATAGCCAAACCTGCCAATGCAAGGCCTCCCGAACGTAAAAAATCTCTGCGTGAACTCATAAATTAGGTATAAGGGATTAGGTATATGGTAAAAGTAATTTGATAGTTATTTCTGATGCTTTGTCAATGACGAAGGTATGTCAGATTCTAAAGTTCCCCGCTTTGTATTGGGAGTGTCACTCATTTGCAGTTTGAAAGTTCCGCCGTTACGTATCTGATCGAATGTCAGATAGTTTTTCGTGAAATTCTTTCCATTCAACGTCGCATTCTGAATGTAGACATTCTCCTGACTATTATTAGAGGCATCAATAACAAAGCGTTTCCCATTTTCGAGTGTGATAGTGGCCTTTTTGAACAAGGGGCTTCCCAGCGCATATTCGTTGGTTCCGGGACAAACCGGATAAAATCCAAGTGCAGAAAAGATATACCAGGCTGACATTTGTCCGTTATCCTCATCACCGCAATAGCCTTTCGAACCTGAATTGTAGAGTTTATCCATCACGTTGCGAAGGTGGTACTGTGCCCGCCAGGGTTTGTTCAGGTAGTCAAAAAGATAAACCGCATGGTGAATCGGTTCGTTGCCATGACCGTACTGACCCATATTGAGCGCGGCCATCTCTGCCATTTCGTGAATCACGAAACCGTAGGTACCCACTTTGAACGTATTCGGAGCCTGAAACATCGAATCGAGCATAAACGCCATTTTTTCATGCCCGCCCATCAATTGCGATAAGCCTTCGGGATCGTGTAATGCGCTCCAGTTGTAGTGCCATGCCGAGCCTTCGGTAAAAGGTCCGCCCCACTCCGTAGCATCGAAAGGACGACGCCATTCTCCTTTGGCATTTCGTCCATTCATAAACCCTGACTCCTTGTCGAAAACATTGCGGTAATTCAACGCACGTTTGGCATACATATCAGCAGTAGCTTTGTCGCCGGTTGCTTTTGCCAGCTGATAGATACACCAGTCATCATAAGCATATTCCAAAGTACGGGCCGAAGCCTCGTGATATTCGGGATAAGGTACATAACCCAGTTCGTTGTACTCTTTGAATCCGTTGCGCCCCACCGTGGAAATCGGTCCCTGGTTATTCGTAGTGTGAACCATTGCCGCAAGCGCTTCTTTCGGATCGAACGAACGAATACCCTTCATCCAGGCATCGGTAAGCAACGAAACGGAATTATTGCCCACCATGCATTCGCGGTGACCCGGACTGGCCCACTCGGGCAACCAGCCTCCTTCGCGATAGGCATTGAGAAGAGCCGACGTGATTTCGGCGCTGATATGCGGATACACCAGTGTAAAGAGAGGATGAACGGCACGGAAAGTATCCCAAAAGCCGTTGTCTGTATACATGTAGCCATCGTGGATTTTGCCATCGTACGGGCTATAATGCACCGTTTTTCCCTGCGCATCCAGTTCGTAAAACTTACGGGGGAAAAGTAAAGTTCGGTAGAGGCAAGAATAAAAGGTGGATTCCTGTTCGGTGGTAGCTCCGCTGATTTCCAGCTTGTTCAACAAAGTATTCCACGTCTGTTGTGCTTGGTTCTTTACCCCATCAAATGAAGTAGTCCCGATTTCACGTTGCAGGTTGAGCTGCGCTTGTGCATTGCTGATAAATGATGAAGCCGTGCGTATAGTGAGCGCCTTGCCTTTTGTATCGAATTTCAGATAAGCATACAGATGGCCGTCGGACGCACTCTGAGCCTTCGGGTATTGTTTGTCGCCATAATAGAGACCATAATCAGCAATCGGCTGATCAAACTCGATGACCATATAATTTGCAAAGTTGGAAGGAACACCACCGCTGTTGTTTTTGACAAATCCGATAATTTTCCGTCCTGAAGGATCGATTGTCAGGTTACCACCTCCGTTATACGCGTCAATCACAATATACTGTTCACCTTTTTCCGGGAACGTTACACGCAAAGAAGCAGCACGTTCGGTCGGAGCAATTTCGGTAGTAATCCCGTTATCGAATTTTACTTTGTAGTAATAGGGCTTGGCTATTTCGTTGGTGTGGGTATAAGCTGCGCCACGCTGTTTGTCCGCAAAAACGGGAACTCCGACTTCCGGCATGATAGCAAAAGTGCCATAATCATTGATCCAGGGACTGGGTTGGTGGGTCTGACGAAAACCACACATTGTTTTTTGAGCGTAGGAATACATCCATCCGTCACGATTCGCTCCGGTTTGAGGACTCCAGAAATTCATTCCCCAAGGCAAAGCAATAGCCGGGTAAGTATTTCCGTATGAAAAAGCATAGGTCGACTCGGTGCCCATCAGAGGATTTACCTTATCGGCAGGATTTGCCGAAAACAGTGGTTTGCTTGCTACTAAAACAAGCAATAAAAACATATTTCTAAGCTTCATTATCTTCATCAATAAATAATCAAACTGCACATTTATAATGACTTCCAAATATAAACATTATATAACAATCTATATCTCACCTAAAGACAATAAACTACTTGAAAACTGTGAGTGATTGTACAAAAAATCAAAAAACCGGAAGCGGGCTTTCCCCAAAATTAGCCTGACTAAGACTCAGCAAAGAAGAGTTTTGTCATGAAGATTATATTAATTACCTTCCGCTTCCGGTTAAATCCGTAAAACAGCTACACAATCTTTTGCCTTACGGATTAATTTGAGAGCTTGTCCAAAATAGGTTGCTCTACAGTTTTAATAACAGACGGCGTATTGTCGTTCTGTTGTTCGAAAATTTCTATCTGATTCGTACCTTTTGTAAGCCAACATCCCGGCAGGTACAAGGTTTGCTGAGGTCCGACTTTCCAGTAACGTCCCAGATTATGCCCGTTTACAAAAACGATTCCTTTTCCCCAACCTCTCATATCCAGAAATACATCACCGGTTTTATCCACATTGAATGAAGAGGAATAAACGGCTGGCAAGCCCGGTTTTGCAGGTGCGGCATTGACAGCAATTTCAGGTGATTTATCCATTGGTATCTTGTACATTTCCCAGTTACCGGTAATTTCAAAATCATTTATTTTCACAGCCGAAATAATTCCTTTGGTATTGTTAGGAATTTCAGCACCGTAGTTGATACGTCCCATGTTTTCCACCAGAATATCGAGCCGGCCGTTGAAGGGAATGTTTACATCCAGATCAAACTGATTGTTCTGTCGGTTGAGTTCGCCCACTTTCTTTCCGTTGACATAAACCAACGCATAATCGCGCAATCCCGCAACGGTCATTTTACCATTCAGTGGCTGTGTAAAGCGTTTGCTGTAGAGCACATAGCCACTTCCTTGCCCCAATTGTTCTAACGTGAGCGGTGTATCGTTGTAAACCGGCTTAATCGATTTCTTCCAATCGAACAGATTCGTGCTTTTTTCAAACTTAATATCGGGCACGGTTATAACCGGAATACGGGCTGGAATTTCAGGCACCGGATAGTTCACACCGATTTCTTCATCAACTCACGCAAGGCCATGTATTTGGGTGTTGCCCAGCCTGCTTCGCTGATAGGCGCATCGTAGTCGTAACTGGTGATATCGGGCTGAATAGCGTGTTCCTCGTTGTAATTGGCACCGGCAGTGAACCCGAAATTGGTTCCACCATGAATCATATAAAAGCTGAAACTAATCCCGTTTTGCAGGTATTTCTCTGCCTGCTTCACCGTCTGGTCGGGTTCTATATGAGTGAAAGGTTCTGCCCAGTGGTCGATCCAGCCTGGATAAAACTCGGCCACCATATAGGGACCTCCTGGATAATGTTTATCAACGCTCTTCTTGAGATTATCGATATTATCTTCTCCGTTGGCCGTGGGCAAAACGCCTTCGATTGCGCCGTTGTCGAACAACCACGATCCGTCGGAAGTAAACAATGGGGCATCGAAGCCGGCATCTTTCAGCATCTTCATCACCGACAGGTAATACTGGCGATGCTGTTCATGCGGAATATCGGTTCGTTGCGACATGTAAGAACCAAATTCATTCTCTACCTGCACCATGATAATCGGTCCGCCGTGTGTCACCTGCAGGTTACGAACCTGTTCGGCCAGCTTGTTAACATACACTTTGCACGAATCAAGAAATGGCTGATTATTACGGATAGCTATGTTTTTATTGTTCTGCAACCACCACGGGTAGCCTCCGAATTCCCACTCGGCACAAACATAAGGCCCGGGACGCAAGATAACAAAGAGACCTACCTCCTGAGCGGTCTTTATATATTGAGCCAAATCGCGGTTCTCCGACTTAAAATCCCAAACACCGGGAGCCGTATTGTGATAATTCCAGAAAACACAGGTCGACACCGCATTCAATCCCATCGCCTTCATCATCTGCATCCGGTGACGCCAGTATTCTTTGGGCACACGTGGGTAGTGCATTTCGCCGGAATGGATCTGAATCGCTTTCCCGTCGTACAGGAATTGCCCATTGGCAATCTGAAAAGTATGCATCTTCTTTTGAGCAAAACCGACAAAAGAAATTACCCATACAAGAAGAATTAAAACGCTTATTTTCTTCAACATAAATAGCTTACTGTTTTGAAAATTAATAGATTTCTATAGCCGAAATGACAGGACAAGCTTTTGAACCGGTGATGTTAATCCTGACTTTATCCGTTTTTACAGGATCAAGCTTTAGAATGCGTTTGTGTCCGATGGTAGTTTCATCGGCAACTTTTGTCCATTGTCCATTTTTGCTCACTTCAATATTAAAGCTTTTAATTCTTTGTCCGAGTTTAATATATTCTTTCAGCACCACATATTTCACTGTCTCTGCTTTTTTCAAATCCAGTTCAATGGTTCCTGTCGTTACATTATCGTCTGTTGCCCAATAGGTTTCTTTATCGTTATCGGTAAGATTTGCACCACCATATAGTTTCGATTTTCCACGAACCGAGCTTACTTTCACTTTTGCAGTACGCGACAGATCGGTTTTGAACTCACGGTCAAGTAAAGCACGGAAACCTTCGAGCGCTTTCACATCATTTTCGTGAAACGAACCACTACGATCGGGTGGCACGTTGAGCAACATCAGCGATCCGCGACCGACGGTATTCATGTAGATATCAAACAATTTTTCTGGCGTTTTCACCAGACTGTCTTCCTTTGCATGATAAAACCATCCCGGGCGAATAGAAATATCCGATTCTGCTGGTATCCAGCTCGTACCGTTTTCAGCTCCCGTTCCCAGCAACGTTTCAACTCCTGCTTTACCTGCATACAATGTATCGGGAGTAATCGGATTCCAGTTCGTTGTACTCACACGGCCTTCTTCGTTGCCACACCAACGCACACCGGGACCTGCATCACTAAAGAAAATAATATTGGGTTCCATACTCCGAACCAGCTTCAGCGTGTTAGGCCAGTCGTAATAGTTGGTTTTATCCACGTTGCGTGTTTCGTTGGCACCACCATAGTAGCCCGAGCCACCGTTAGCCCCATCGAACCACATCTCAAACACCGGTCCGTAGGTAGTGAAGAGCTCTTTCAACTGATTGCGGTAATATTCAATATAGGATGGCTGTCCGTAATCGGCCCGGTTTCTGTCCCAAGGAGAGAGATAAACGCCGAATTTCACCTGTTGCTTTTTACATTCGTCGGACAAATCCTTCACAATATCGCCTTTACCGTTTTTATACGGACTGTTCTTGATGGAATGTTCGGTATATTTTGTAGGCCAGAGGCAAAAGCCATCGTGATGTTTGCAGGTAAGGATAATTCCTTTGAAACCTGCTTTTTTCAACACTGACACCCATTGATCAGCATGTACCCCGGATGGATTAAACACCGATTCGCTTTCGCTACCCAATCCCCACTCCAGGTCGGTAAATGTATTGGTTGTAAAGTGAATAAACGCATTCAGTTCCATGTCATGCCAGGCAAGTTGCGCCTCTGTAGGTACCGGCAAAACCGGTGCCGGCGGAGCTACACTTTTCTGTGCAAAAACCGAAAAAGTCAGCAACAAAAAAGCATTAATTAAACAAGTCTTCATTGATTAGGTATTTGATTTTAGTTATTTCGATATAATATTCACATCATCAATATAATAAGACGCTGTTTGCACTTGTTCGTCGGCTCCGACAAGTGGAGGTGACACCTGTTGATTCGGCGTGGTACGGTCAGGTTTATTTCGATAGGCTCCTGTGCAAAAAGACAGCCGTTCTACGGACTTAACAGCCTCTGCCAACTGTGCATTTTTCAATACCGTTTCGCCATTAACCACGATACTATAATCTCCTTTCAAAGAGGCATTTACATCGATTGAAATC
>CAXXPB010000036.1:0-27529 GCA_963678825.2 uncultured Microbacter sp.
TGTTTACGTGGTTCGATAAACTCCGTCTGTTGGGCGAACCCTTCCGCAAGCCGGGTGCCAATCCAGAAGAGACGCTTGCCGAAATGGTGAAACGTCGCATGGGTAAAAGCTTTCTGAACTATGCCATCGATCCGTTTATTCTGGGCGTGTATGCCGGCGATCCTGCCCAATTGGTAACCAAATACGCCTTGCCAAAGCTCTATAACTTAGAACAAAATTACGGTAGTTTTATCGGAGGTTCGATCAAAAAAATGCGTGAGCCGAAAGATTCCGAAATGCAAAAAGCGACCAAGAAAATATTTTCTGTCAAAGGTGGATTGTCCAATTTGATGGAAGCACTGCAATCGTCAATCGGTAAAGATCGTATTTTACTCGGATTACAGAATATTGCTGTTGAGAAAAACGAAGGCGGTTATCTGCTGAAAGCAATTAATGCTGGTGGTGAAACGGTTGAAATTCAGGCGAAGCAGGTGGTTAGTACCGCAGGCGCTTATGCCCTGCCGGAACTTTTTCCGTTTTTGCCGGCTCAGCAGGTCGACAAAATCAAGAACCTGCATTATACACGGGTTGTGGAAGTGGCGCTCGGTTTCAACCAATGGAAAGGCCGTCCGCTCGATGCTTTTGGTGCATTGATTCCGTTCCGCGAAAAACGGGATATTCTCGGTATCATGTTCATGTCAACGCTATTTCAAGGCCGTGCACCGAAAGGTGGTGCGTTGGTCACTATCTTTATGGGGGGCGTACGCCGTCAGGAGATGTGCGATTTGGACGACAACGCTATTCGGGAAGTAGTTGCCAGAGAGGCTAAAGATTTACTGGAACTGGACGATTTCAATCCCGATCTTTTCAAAATTATGCGTCACGCACATGCTATTCCGCAATATCGGGCCGACAGCAAGGAACGTTTTGAGGCAATCGAACAACTCGAAGCGCAGTACCCGGGTCTCATTCTGGCTGGAAATCTCCGTAACGGTATTGGTATGGCCGATCGTATTAAACAAGGAAAAATGATAGCAGAAATGTTGTAGCATCTAAGAACTTTCAATTGCAAGAAAAATCCATCCGGAAGACTATATATGTCTGATTTTGGATGGATTTCTTCTTTTATATTTGGATGTGAAATGCCAATTTGCTACATTGTTAATGTCTAAGAATATAATTTTGTGTTTTGCAATATATTGAAATATAGTTATATGTGACGTTTTGTTTTGTGGCGTCACAAAAAACTAAAACGTGAAATATACTGTAAGAAAAAGAGTTACCTTTGCAACGAAATTTTAAAACTCACCGATTATGGATGATGGCCCGGCGAATAGTACAAAAGTATTAACCTGCGATTAGCAGGAAGGCCGGTTCATGCCTTCCTTCGATACCGCGCAAAGAAGGAGGGTTTCATGACTTCTCTCACAACATTTTATTTCAGCCGTTTGATAGGCTGTACAATTTTCGATGCCCGTGAAAATATTCTGGGCAAAATCACTGACGTATACGTACGCATTCCGGTTGTTGATCCCGATAGCGACGAATCACAACGTCCGCAAGTGGTCGGATTCAGCGTTAAGGTGGATGGTAAAAAGAAAGATGCCATGCTCAACGACCTGCAAATTGTAAAATTTGGAATACACTACAAGGTGCAGTGTCTGTCAATGATTTACGTGCAATCCGATCAGTTGTCGGATGCAATCCTGTTGAAAGACAGCATTCTTGATAAGCAAATCGTAGATATTACCGGCCGTAAACTGGTTCGGGTCAATGATATCCGTATGGTTGCCATTGCGGCAGGTGTTTTTGTCGTTGCCGTGGATGTGGGAACCGAAGGTTTGCTTCGCCGAATAGGCATCGACCAAGTAATCAAGTATATTTTGCTTCCTTTCAATGGACGTATTCCTTCCAAGTTTATTCTCTGGGACGATGTGGAAGCTATTGACCTGAACACCCTTAGTATTCAGTTGTCAAAATCACGTTCCAAACTCAACACGCTTCACCCTTCCGACCTTGCCGATATTATTGAAGACTTGAGCCGTTCCTCCAAAACCACCCTTTTCTCGTCTTTGGACGAAGAACAAGCTGCCGATGTATTGGAAGAACTGGAGATGAAAGAACAGATTCACATTATCGAAAGCCTTACGGTGGAAAAAGCTGCCGATGTACTCGAAAAAATGCCTGCCAACGAAGCTGCCGATCTGATGGATTATCTGGAAGACGAAAAGGCCGAACAGTTGCTGCACGAAATGGAGCCGGAGGCTTCCGAAGAGGTGCGCGATTTGCTCGAATATCCGAATAGTACGGTGGGTAGTATTATGACCACGGATGTACTCACTTTTACCGAAGATCAAACAATAGCCGAAGTGCTCGATTTTATTCGTAAAGAAGAGCCTGACATGGAGTCGCTTTATGGCCTCTTTGTGTTGGACAAGAAAAACGAACTGGTGGGAACCATTACCATGCGTGATTTGCTCATTTTCGATCCGACAACGCGGCTGGAAGATGTGATGGATGATAATCTGAATTGCGTCAACGACTACGACAAGCTCGATTCGCTTTCGGAACTGGTGTCAAAGTACAACCTGCTGGCCGTTCCCGTTACCAACGATAATAACGAGCTGGAAGGCATGGTGGTGGTCGATGATATAATAGACGACTTGCTCGGTAAACGGAGAACAACGTAATCAACTGACAGTTGACAATGGATAATTGACAATTTATCAATCTGTGATAAGATAGAAAATTTGTCGCATCAATGCCTTGTCTTCACATTCTCAAATTTCCACATTTTCAAATTGTATACTCATGGTTTTCAAAAAATATAATCAGAATTTATACAAAAAGATAGGATTGTTTTTGGCAGTCCTTGGGCCGGGATTGATTACCGGTAGCGTCGATAACGATGCGGGGGGTATTACCACTTATTCGGTAGCAGGCGCTATGTATGGTTATAATCTGCTGTGGACACTGATTCCTTCATTCATCGTGTTGGTGGTTATCCAGGAGATGAATGCCCGCATGGGAATCGTTACAGGTAAAGGACTGGCTACGCTGATTCGCGAAAATGCCGGAGTGAAGATTACTTTCTTTATTTTTATGGGATTGTTGCTCGCCGATATTGGCAACACCACTACAGAATTTGCCGGAGTGGCAGGTAGCCTCGAAGTGTTTGGAGTCAGTAAATATATTTCGGTGCCACTGGTGGCGGCTATTGTGTGGATTCTGGTTGTGAAAGGCACCTACACCATTGCCGAACGGATTTTTCTGATCTTTAGCGTATCTCTCTTAACCTATGTGGTTTCGGCTATTTTGGGACATCCGCATTGGGAAGCCATCGGACATTCTATAGCTCACCCCGAGATGAAAGCCGACAACCAGACTCTGACCATGGTGCTGGGAATTGTGGGAACCACTATTGCTCCCTGGATGCAGTTTTATATGCAGTCTACCGTAATCGAAAAAGGGCTGAAAATCACGCAGTATAAATACGTTTTGGCAGATATTGTAATTGGTTGCATTGCAACAGTGGTGGTTGCATTCTTTATTATCGTGGCTTGTGCTTCCACTTTGCATGTCAATAATGTGGTTATTAACGAAGCCAAGGATGCAGCCATGGCACTGAAGCCTCTTGCAGGAGAATTTGCTTCCCAATTGTTTGCGTTCGGCCTGTTTATTGCCTCCATCTTTTCTGCTACCATTCTTCCGCTTGCTACTGCATTTTATGTGTGTGAAGCTTTTGGTTTTGAAGCCGGAATTGATAAAAAATGGAACGAAGCGCAGGAGTTTTATACTCTCTATACCGTCATTCTTATTCTGGCAGCAGGCATCATACTTTGGCCTGATGCTCCGCTGATCGGTATTTCCCTTTGGTCGCAGGTAATCAATGCAATATTATTGCCCGTTGTTCTTATTTGTATGATTTTGCTCGTGAACAAGAAGAAAATCATGGGAGAGCATACCAATAAGCCGTTGGTGAATGCCATTGGCTGGATAACCGTAGGAGTCCTTGTCGGTTTGTCATTGTTGTTGCTGATTATGCCGATGATTCATAAATAATTGTATCTTTGTGCCGAAATAACTAATAAAATATTGAATATGAGTAAGCTATATATTACGGCGTTTGTCTTGTTTCTGTCTTTGTCTTCATCTGTGTTGGCTCAATCGAAAGCCGATCGGATTGTTGGATATTACCTTACTTACGATGACGAAACCGGCAAGGAAAAATCGCAGGTGCAGATTTTCAAGGCTGATAACGGAAAATATTACGGTCAGATAGTTTGGCTGAAAGTTCCAACAGATAATGGTAAACAGAAACTGGATGTCAAAAATCCGGATAAGAAATTGCAGGCCAAACCGATACTATGGTTGCAAATGTTGAAAGGGTTTGTCTATAATGCCAACAAAGATGAATGGAGCGAAGGGTCGATCTATAACCCGGCAAGCGGAAAAACGTACAACTGTTTTATGAAATTCGAGAATGCTTCGAAGTTAAAAATCAGAGGGTTTATCGGTTCATCCTGGATGGGTCTGGGAAAAACAGCCTATTGGACCAAAGAAGCTACTTCAAGGTAGATAGCTTACAAATAAACATACTTAAGCGACAAATTCTGTGCATGCGGATTTGTCGCTTTTTTTTGTGCATATTTGTCTTGTTGAAAAGTTCTGCTGATTTTTCCGGCTTAGCTGAATCAAATGTATTTTTTCACTCTATATTTGTAGTGTTCTGATTGATAAACAAGAATGTCCATTAATGGCATATTGTAGGATATACAAGCTTCATGCTTAGCTGATGAGATAGGCTTTAGCCGATATGGAAAGAGCAATTTACTAATACCTAAAAAGTCAGAGAAAATGAAAACAATTAAAGGGAAAATCATATCGAAAATCGCACTTGCATTTGGTATCTTAGGCATATGTGCGTTGATTATCTTTTTTGTTCTTCCATTGGATAAGCCGGAAGATAGACTGAATTTAATAGCCGGAGCTGCTTCTGCAGTTGCAATCTTCACCGTATTTTCAATATTTGCTACGGTTCAGGGAGATAAAAAACTGAAAAAATCATAGTAGTTCTGATATGATATAAAAAATAAGCCGGATCATGATACTTCGTGATCCGGCTTTTGCTTTTATTGGTAATCAACATCCATGTGATAGTCCCACTTGTCAAAATAAAGATTTCCTCCTTTCCACTCTACCTCACCTCGCTGAAAATCAACAGGCTCGCTTCGCATAAATTTCTTGTCGGGATTGAAAGATGCACTAATCTCATCGTTTACGATCAATCGGTAGGCATCCATACCGTTCATGTAGAAATAACGCACAGAGTGATTGTGGCTGGGCTGTAATCCAAACGACATGTCGAGTGGAACCCATCCGACACCTTCGTAATAGACTTCACACCAGTCATGCAGATTTACTTCGTTGGGATGCAGCATCCATCCGCTTTGCCATTTCACAGGAATGCCTTTGTAGCGAGCCATTGTCATGAATAAGAGAGTTTGCATTCCGCAGTCACCGCGGCGATGTTGTAGTACATACTCGGGAATGTTGTCCATTGTGGAATATTCCAGCGCGCCAGACCAAATAATGTGTCCGTCAATCCAGTCATACAGTTTTTGTACAATCTTTTCGGGGCGTTTCTCTTTGCCCACAATCTTGTCGGTTAATGATTTGATGTGAGAGGTGAAAAGAATGTGCCGGCCTTGTTGTGCTGTGTATTTTTGGTATAGTTCCGATTTCTTTTTATAAGGAACAATCCTTGTTTTGTTTAAGTCAAAATATTGGGAGGATCCTGTATAAGATACCTTGATCCTAAATTCAGTGGGCTTATTGGCGACGGCTTTCTTTTCCATATATATGGAGCGATGTCCTGTCGAGTCGGGGGCAATTTTGTAATCTTTCTTTGAGGCTTCGAGTAATTGCACATTGCTTTGGCGAGTTCGGTTTTCTTTGGGAAAAGGCAGCCAACAGCGTATTGTTTCGCCGGCAGGGACAGCATCGGGTCTGACAGAAACGGTATATGTGAGCGTGAAATGAACCGGAGATGAAAGAGCTCCCGGGTGTGTGGTTTGTGCAATGACAAGAGCCGTGTGTCTTAGCCTGAAAGCTGTCATCGAATCGATAGGTGCCGGTCTGTGATTTACGCTGTCATTGTATTGGTTAAGCCGTAATTTCAGATTGCTTACGGCACGGTTGAAGTAACGTTTTTGTCCATCTATGATTCTGTATTCCAGCCAGTTTTTGTTTTCCCATAGTTTCTTGTCGTTCAGAGTAAAATTGCAGATTTTAGTTCTGATTTGTGCTTCGGCTTTTGGTTCTGACAAGCTGAAATCCAGCTGAATGCGGGATGCAATTTCATTTATGGAGTCTGTTTGTTGTAGTATGCCAGCGTTTGTGTTTGTCTTTCTGATCGAATCAGTAAGGTGTTTCAATTCGGAATATTCTCCATTATTGAAATAGAGTGTTGCTTTCGTAAGTTCCGGTTTGTTGGCGAGCAGGAGCCCTGTAGTAATGCAACAAAGTGCGAGTAAGAAGTGTTTTTTATTCATCATCAGCATAGCTAATCAACAGAATGAAAGTGAGTGTGGACTAAGTTTTGAGTTTGCCTTGCAAAGTTACATGAAATTTTGCAGACAACGGGGTCGGAATATTCGGTTGGATTGATTTTACAGATTGCTATGTGTTTGATCGAACTGTTGTTTTGTCTATACGTTTGAGATGAATAATAGTTGATAGTTTGGTCAAACCGGACTTACTTATTTGTTGTCAAAATCTCTTTGTCTATTAAGTGTATCAACTCAATGCATTGATCCTCGGAGCTAAAATCCAAATGACTTTTTTTAGCTAATTGAGTGATTGCTTTTTTGTGTTCCGGGAAATACTTCAACAAATACCTTAAACGGAGTTTGTTCATTTCTGTCCACCTGCCATCGGGGAGTTTGAAAAAATAGATGTTTTTTTGCCTCAGTTTATCGAGTTCATAAATAATGTCGTCATATCTCTCAATTATCGTACCTGTACTATTGATTTTGCGGTAGATATATAAAGACAGACTTCCTTCATAGGCTGTCTCCAGAAGTATTTTTTGATTATCAGGTACTATTGGTATGGCGATTTGTTTGTAATGTATTGAAGGATAGTTATCTGGTTGTATCCAAAATTCAGTAATGTTTGCTTTGTCCAGCTTGAATCTTTTAAAATTACTTGGATTAAGCCAGATAACTTCATCCAAATAACCATTGTACTTTATTTTTTCACCAACAATCGTATCTCCCGTGTTGAGTACGATGGTACTCCTGGTCCATTCCGGGGTGACAAACGGAGAGCCTTGGTATTTCTTCTCAACAAAGGTTTCTCCTGTAAGTTTCGCGGCATAGATTGAGTCCAGCTGACTATGATTTTGCGAGAGAACCACAAAGGGCCAACACATCACAAAGAGGAAAAGAAGAATATGTTTTTGTGTCATAAATGCATTATTTTACTTCAAACTTTGTACTGGTGCATATTGGCTCTCCGTTGTTTGTAAAACCTTCTGCTTTAATTGTGTATGTTCCTTTGTTTTCGGAGGTGAAAAATGTTATCTCGGCATCTTTTTTGTCGGAAATAGTAATGTTGGGATTCCAATAAAGTAGTTGTGTTACAAACGGTTTGTTTTTGTTTGCGGTCGCAGGATCTGCATTGGCCGACAAAAAATAGTTGTTGGCGATTGCCGGATTCATAATTCGTAACGAGTAACTGGCGGGAGTCAAAGTTCGGATGAGATTTTCTTTCCCGCTAATGGCTACCATTCCCTGAAAAGCTAAATCACCAAAACACCTTTCTGTATAGAGAATATCTATTTTTTTAATTATATCCGATCCGAAATCTAATATCTTATTTATATCATCGACATAAACGCCATCCAAAAATAAGGCCGCACCTTTGTCTTCGAATTGAGTGCTTGCCGCACCTAAAATGTCCAGCCACTTTTTATCTCCATGTTTTCTGATATAAAGTAAAGGAATTAGCTCGGTGACAATTTCTGAAAAATTATCAAGAGGAGTATAATCTGCCGGATAAATCGTAGTTGCTGATCCGAAATAAAACCGTGGGGTAGGATCCGGTTTTGCTTCTCTTGCTTTTTCTTGCTTATACGGATCGACTTCGTATGATTTATTAATGTAGACAACGTTTTGACTTTTGTTGAAAAAAGCCGTGTCGATGCAAGCTGCGGATGAAGGTGTAAATTTTTGATTCAAAGCAAATTTATCTTCAATTTTGATTCTCCAGTTTGCATTTTTGGGAACATCTTTTATTGTTAGAAACAGGTCTTTCCCATCGTAATAATTGCTTAAAAACAGTCGAAATTTTCCTTCGGAATCAGTAATGGCATATTTCAGATTCGGCACTGTGTCTATGCGGGATAATAATACGACTGCGTTTTTGATTTTTTGTTGGCTGGTTGCATCAATTACTTCCCCTTTTAGAATATTCCCTTTTGTTTCAGGTAAATGAGTGTAATTTGTAATTGGTTTGTATTCTGTTGGTTGGTTAGCTTCTGCTTGTTTGCAGACGTAATGACTGTTACTTTCGAAAACCGAAACTGCTACATTTGCTCCGGATGGTACCGAATGTAATTTTACTACGACTTTCTGATAGGGTTTGTACGGGAGTGAGTCGCATTCAATCGTTAACTGTTTGTCGAAATTTTTTTCTTGCTCATTGGTCGTCTTTGATTTGTTTTTGAGAAAATCAAAGTTTGTATCCGATTGATTGATGATGGTTAATTGTTTTTTTAAATAAAATTTTTCATCGTAGTTTCTTAGTAGGTTTGTAAATGCTACGATTTGGTATAATCCGGAACTCAAGGTGTCAGGCAATGTAATGTTACCGTTTGCTTCGCCGTTGTCAATGCGGATTCTGAGTTGTCGGATAGCGGCAGAGTGAATGTTCCTCAGTACAATGTACCCAATTTTACTCACGGGGGAAGGTTGTTGGGTGGTGGCATCCTGAATATTCAGTTTAAATAAGACCGGTTCGCCTGTAACATAAGTTTCCCTGTCGGTTTGCAAATAGAGCTTTTCTATGGGAAGGTTCTGAGCAAAGGCACTGCATAAAATGCATTGAATAAATATGAGTGAAAAAAGATATTTCATCCGTAAATATGTTCGTTTCATAATTTATTAACAACTTGGTTTACAATATGCCATGTCCCCACCAGGATGGGTAGGGTATGTTTCCCAGATAGAAGTCTTTTGGTGGTATGCCAATGCAAACCCAATGTTTATTTTGAACAAGGGTGCTTGGCGGTAAGTTAATATTTGCTACTTTGAAAATTGGGGCTGTTTCATCCCTGTTAAGAACGAAAAAGGCAGTAGTCTCGACTGATGAGGCTTCAAAAAACCCCAATGCTAATTTTGATGGATTGTTTATGCACTTTATATTGCTATATAGTTGTGACGCAATCGGATCAAATATTTTTCCGGTGGAATTAAGTTGCCCTTTTGCGGCTTTGTAAAAAGCATAGGTTGCGTCATTTAATGTGTACTGATTGACCTTCAAATAAAAATAGAGATATGCTTCGTTGGGGACAAACTTTAGGTTGCCATCATCTTGATAAACGTACAGCTTAAATGGAATAAATCCGATTTTATGATTTAATATGCTGTTGTTTGAACTCATGGAACTTTCATCCGTGATATTGACATTGTTTTCAATGGATAAATCTTTGAACCATCCGAAACATTCATATTCAGTGCAATAGCTTATGTCTGGTTTGGAAATGGAATTGTCAGAAGGAGGAGTCGGTTCTATAAAGTATCTGTATTCAACCGTTAAATTTGTTGTGAATCTACACTTAATTTTATTAGAAGAATTGGCATTTGATAGGTTAATCCGAATGTCAGCTCCCGTTAGTGTCTGCAATGATTTATCTGGTCTTAAATATTTTTCGGTAGTATAATAGGATTTGATGCTGTCGTATGACTGTGGGGTCAGAAGTTGTTGGTTGTCTGATTCATATATGTCGCCATTCTCTGTTTGAATTTGAAGTTTATAACTGTTCCCTATTTTGGTCACAAAAGATGGCGGCGTGGTATATTCTCCCTGTGACGTTTCTGTCAGTGGATATGATCCATTGTTGTCAAAAATAGTAAGTTTGGCATTAGATACAGGATCGGGGGAAGAAACGGAGCCTGAACTGTATTTTGCCGCCTTACTCAGTTTTATTACGAATGGCCCGTTTGTATTGGTAATGATTCCGTCTACTACCAATAGTTCGGTATTGGAATTGACCTTAGGATAGTAAATTTCCGAACAGCCTGTTGCGCAAAGTATCAACAATGCCAATATGGATAAATTGATGTAGCGAGACATAGTGTTAAAATGAAAAGTTAAAGGTTAATGTGGGAATCGGTTTTGAAATGATAAAGAGTTCATACAGATTGAATGCCTGTGAAATCTTGGATGAATTCTTGTAATAGACAGAATATGGATTTTTTTGCCCGTACACATTAATGATGGCAAGCGTCCAGCTCCCTTTGAACACCCGTTTCAATCTTAGATTTTCTTCGTGTGTAATGGCAATGTCTAAACGGTGGTAATCTTCAAGTCGGTATTTGTTCCTGTCGGAATAGTAGAGGTACTGATTCCCCTGGAATATATATTTGTACTCCGGTAATGTGGAAGGTTGTCCCGTACGATAGGTAAATGTGCCGGAAAGCCACCAGCGGCGGGTTAAATGATAATTGCCTGTGACGACCAGATTGTGCGGTATGTCGAACGTGGAAGAATAGTTTTTGTTTGAATTGATTTGATCTGCTGCATAAGGGCTGGTGGTGTGTCGTAAAGATCGAGAATAGGTGTAACTGATCCATCCGGTGAGGCTTCCGGTATTTTTTTTGATAAACAGTTCTGCTCCGTAATTATGTCCGGATGCTTGCAGTAGGTCGGCTTCTAACTGGTTGTTCATGAAAATGCTGGCTCCATTTCGATAGTCGATTAAATTATCCAGTTTTTTATAGTACACTTCTATGGATGTCTCGAGGCTGTTGTTCATAAAGTTGCTGAAATAGCCAATGGCTATCTGGTTGCATACGAGCGGTTTAATGTTTGAACTGCTTAGCTTGTACACATCCGAAGGCGACATTACTGATGTGTTCGAAATGAGATTTATAAATTGGCTGATACGGTTGTAACTTGCTTTTATCGAGCTCGATTTTCCAATTAAATAACGAACCGACAAGCGGGGTTCCAAACTTGAATACCATTTCACTATGGAATTATTGCCATAAGAGCGGGAGTTAATGATGTTTTCTTGCGTGGAAGCTCCATCGGGTTTGAATATCAATACATCGCTTGGACCGAGATTTGCATATTGAGTAAATCGCAGACCCAAATCGGCAGTGATTTTTGGAGAAATCGTCCAGCTGTCAGATAGATACGATGCTACTTCGATGCCTTGTTCCGAATTGATTTTTTTAGCTTGAACGGTAGACAGCGAATCGTAAGGATTCAAATAGCCCGGGTGAATTTTATAAAGGGTAGCATTGATGCCGCCTTCGAGTGAGTGCGTGTCGTTGGGTCTCCAGCCAACGTTCGTTTTGGCGGTGTAATATTGAACGGACGATTTGAACTTATAGGCAGTTGTTTTTTGCAATGTGTCTCTTTCACTTTGATTGTTCTGATAGCGACTCATGCCTATGACGATACTTGCATTTATTCTGTCGTTGACAATGTGTTTGTATTTGACGGAAGCGAGTGTATTGTCGTATTGATAAGGATTTTGCTTCGTAAAACCGAAATGATCGTTGCTGTAATAACCAAAAATGGAAAGGTGGTCTTTGGGTGTCAATGAGATGTTAACCAAAGAGTTGATGTCGTAGAACCGTGCCGAACTTTGTTTTAGATCTTCATCTGGCATGGCATGGAGCAACCAATCGGAGTAAGATGACCGTGCACTGATTTGCCAGTAAACTTTTTTGTTGAAAAGAGGAGTCTCATAATTCATGCGAGAATCAAGCAGCCCAATGCCCGCTCTCATGGAAGGTTTTTCTCCATTGTTATTGAAGCGCACATCCATTACAGAAGATGCTCTTTCACCGTATTTGGCGGGAATTCCACCTTTCATTAAGGAAACGCTGTTGATGCCATCGGAGTTGATGGCCGAACTCATCCCGAAAACGTGCGACGAATTGAATAATGGAACGTCTTCCAAAAGAATGAGGTTTTGATCCGAACCACCTCCCCGTACAAAAAATCCTGTGCCAAATTCACCTGTTGACTGAATTCCGGGCAGTAAAGTCAGGTTTTTTATAATGTCTCTCTCTCCCAAAGTAAGGGGAAGTTCTTTGATCATTTTGGATGTCAGTTTGAGCGTGCTCATTTGTGCACGATTGACATTCTGATCCATGGAAGTTCCCATAACGAGAACTTCTTTTAGTAGAATGGAACTTTCTGCCATCTCGAAATCCACAATGCCGCTTCCGTTGATGCGAATCATACGAATCTCTTCTTTTAAGCCGGGATAGTACAGGCGGATGTCGTATTCTCCGGGCGGAATAGTTGCCTTGTAAGTGCCGTTCTTGTCCGCAGTCCAACTTAGATTGATTTTGTCGATAGAAAGTTTTGCTCCGGATAATGGGGCTCCGGTTTTGGTATTCAAAATTTTCCCTTTTAGTTGCGCCAGTGATGGAGTGTCGTTTTTGCTTTTGTCTCCAATTATTAAGACTCCGTTTAAGTCTTTTTTGTTGGAATAGTTTTTTAATCTCGGAGGAGTGAACGCGTAAATATCAGAGTTTAAGCGTATGCAATCCAGTTCGGAGATTCGTTTGATGATCGTTAGGCATTCATCGAGAGGACGGTTGGCAATTGATTCGCGAAATCTTTTAGCGGTAAACCACTGTGGGTTGAAATAAAGTTTGATATGGTGGTTCGCTGCAATTCTTTGGGCTAAGGTATCGATTGATACCAAATCGTTCTTTTGTTCGGCTAAGCTGGTTTGCTGAGCCTGCATGAAAGGAGCTTTCATGCTTATAATAAAAATGATAAGCACAAGAATCGGTTTCATCAACTTTAAGGTTAATAATTGAACGCGATCAATCTATCGTCTGTGGTGTTGGCAAACGGAGATGAGAAGTGTGTTTTTGCTGATATCTTTTTTAGTGAGTATGTTGAAAAAACATCCCAGCCAAAGCTATTTTATAAATATATATTTGGTTAAATAAACCGAGCGAAATATAGACATTTTATTTTATAAAGAGAGGTTTATGCTTGGGGAATTTTTTTTTGCCCTAATTTATATGCTTGATATATTGTTTGTTGTAATTAATACATTGTGTATTAGTTGATTAGCTTTTTTTTGGTGGGGGTGTTGTTTCGTTTTTTTGTGAGTGCGGTGCTCTATTCGAATGAAAGATAGGTGGTTAAGAGGAGAGGCGAAGCGTGTAGTGTAGTGGTTTGAATTGAAGTGAGGTGCAGATTGTTCAGGCGGATAAACAAAAAGCAGAAACCGAAACTGATTCCTGCTTTCTTGTTTATAAGTCGTTTTATGGACTATTTCAGCTCCAATATTAAAGCTGACTTTTTAGGTAGGGTTAGCTCAGGGGTAAGCCTGTATATTTTTCCGCTCATGACATCGGTGCCTTGAGTGAAGTTTTTTATTGCCTCAGCAAAGCGTTCTGTTTTCAGGTTTTGTTCACTATCGTTGTTGTTGAGAATAACCATGATGGTTTCTTTATCGTTATAGCGGAAATAGACATAAATATCGTTCTCCGGAACATAATGTAATAGTTTCCCGGTGTGAATAACGTCCTTATTTTTGCGCCAGTTGAGTAGCTTTGAGGTAAAATCGAAGTAACTCTTTTGAAATTCGGTTCTTCCCTGAGGCACAAACGCGTTGATGCTGTCGCCGGCCCATCCTCCGGGAAAATCCTTGCGAATGTCACCGTCTCCTTTGTTTTTGTCTCCGGTCATTCCTATTTCGGTGCCATAATATATTTGGGGGATTCCTCGTGTGGTCATCAGGAATGACATTGCCATCTTATATTTATCAAGATCGCCTTTCAGTGTGTTGTTGTAGCGCTGAGTATCGTGATTTTCAGCAAAAACGAAAAGATTGTTAGGGTTGGGGAATAGATAATCTTTTGCAATGGTATTGTATAGTTTGTTCATTCCTTGTTCATTCCAGCCGTTGCCTTGTTCGTTGAAGCACGTTGAAAGAGCATCGTTCATGACAAAATCCATCGGTGTGGGCAGATAGGAGTTGTAGTGTAGCGAGTTGACAGCATCTTTCTGCCAAAAAGCTATGTCCTCCGAACTGTGTTGCCATGTTTCGCCCACGAGATTGAAATGAGGGTATTCTTCGAGAATCGCTTTTGCCCATTTTGCCATGGCGTTGCGGTCGTTGTAAGGATACGTATCCATGCGAATACCGTCCAGATCGGCAAATTCGATCCACCAGATGTTGTTCTGAATATAATATGTCCAGAAATAAGGATTGTTTTGGTTCATGTCGGGCATTGTGGTGTCGAACCAACCTTCCTGATCCAGTTTTAGATCGCATTGTGCGGCATGAGTATCCTTGGTTGTGATGGCTTTGTGATTGCTGCGGGTAAAGGTTGGCCACTGGTGAATCCAGTCTTTCATCGGCAGGTCTTTTATCCACCAGGCCCCGATTCCGCCATGATTAGAGACCATATCCATAATGGTTTTCAAACCTTTCTGATGACCTGCGGCAACCATTTTTGCAAAGTCGTCGTTGCTTCCGTAACGAGGATCTGTTTTATAGAAATCGCTGATGGCATAACCGTGATAGGTGTATTGGGTATAATTGTTTTCAAGTAACGGGGTGCTCCAGATAGCTGTTGCTCCCAGTTGTTTGATGTAATCGAGATGATCCTGAATGCCTTTGATGTCTCCGCCGTGGCGACCGTAGTCGATAGTGCGATTGGCTTTTTCTGGCTGAGAAGCCACATTGTCGTTAGAAGGATCGCCATTGGCAAAACGGTCGGGCATCAGCAGGTAAACCACATCGGAAGAGGTGAAGCCCTGTCGGTTGGCCGAGCCTGCTTTACGGTTTTTTAGTTCATAAGTGTAAGTCGCTTCGGTTCTTCCGTTTTGTTTGAAATTGATATCGAACTTACCGGCTTTGGCTGTTTTTGAGTCGATGGTCAGATCAACAAAAAGGTAATTAGGATTTTCAACCTTGTTTACTTTGATGATTTTAACGCCAGGATAGCTGATGGAAACCTGATTCTTGAAAATGTCTTTTCCGTGTATCAGAAGTTGGAGTTTCGGGTTTTTCATTCCAACCCACCAAAAGGAGGGTTCCACGCGTTCAACCTGCGCTGAAAGGTTGAAGATGATAAACAAAAATGTTAGAAATAAGATTTTTTTCATGTGTAAAACGGATTAAAAGGAGATAAGATGGTCTTGGATTTTTAGAAAGCAAGATTAGAAGAATTTCAAATGTACTAACTATTTTCTTGAATTTGGATTTGACTCATTGTAATTTGTTTTTGTGCCAGTGCAAACGATTTCATGTTTTGGTTAAATGTCTCATTGTTGACTGATAGTCTATATAGTAAATCACTTTCAAAGAAAAATTTCTGAGCTGAGAACAGGAAAATACGTTTGACAGATTGCTGAAATATCCCTGATTCACATTCTGATTGGATGTGGCGTAATAGTTTTTCCAGACCAAAGTGAGTTCGTTGCCAGGCAAAAATTGCCAAACGTAAGAGATATCAGCATTGAAAAGATTGTAATTGATATTATAATTGTTTTTCAGTGCAATATCCTGCATGTCAACACTATGAAACAAAAGGTAGTAGCCTCCGTATTTCACGTTCGACCAATAGTGCCTCAGTCGAAAATTGAGTGAGCTTTTATTGGAAAGTGAAAGCTTTACCGTTCCAACATTCTCGATGCCGACAACTTCACGCCGTCCGAAATAGATGGAGTCATTTTCTGCGTTTTTATCGACATACCCGATGGCATTGTGCAGAAAGAACCAATTGGCCATGAAATCGAACGAGAGTTTATCATTGACCCGATAATGCGGCTGCCATTTGAAATAAGTTGATGTTTTGCCAAAGCGGGATGCCTGCCAGTAGCCAACGCTCAGTAATAATGAGAATTTCTTTCGGGTATCCGTCTGATAATCAATGCCGCTGTATACTGCTGTTGGTTCTTTGTATTTCCATCCTTCTACACGTGGCTCGAAATAGTCGTATTTCGGGATGGGAGTGGCACTGATATAAAATTTGATGTGGTCTAAGCCTTTAAAGAGGAATTTTATATTCCCAGCTAACTCAAACCTGCTGTAAAGTAATGGTTTGTAAAGATTTTCGTAAGTTATGTCCAACTCTCCTGTTATTTCATTGTAATGTGCGGTCGGTGTAAAATGATAGTATTGTAGTTTTAAATTGTTTGAAATCAGATTGTTATTTTCCAAGTACCCAAAATCGCGTGGATTATACATCTGGCTGAGTACGGAATTATCTAGTTTGTAACGGAATTCCCCCTTTACCTTCTCAAAATTGAGGTTCAACCGATACCCGGGTTGGTTCGGATAGAGTGTTTTTGCCCATAAAGTTGGGAATGACCTATTTTACACTCTATTACATTATCCCAAGGCTACTTTTAAAAGAAAAATATCACTAGTGTCCCATTAAAAAATGGGACACTAGTGGGAAATGATTATAAACGAAAGGCGTGCTGCTGAACTGCCGGTAGAAGATGCTTATCTAACGATAAAATCGGATGGTAAGTTATTCCGAATAAAACAGAAGGATGTTCTCTATTTTCACAGCCTTAGCAATTATTATAAAGTGGTTACGGCCGAAAAGAAGCTGATTGCTTACGGAAGTTTGTCTGCCTTGGAATCGGAATTGCCTGAGGGATCTTTTATCAGAATCCACCGTTCTTATCTGGTGGCAAAAAATAAAATTCAGGCCTATTCAGGGAATGACGTCGTTGTTAATGGTGAATTGCTCCCTATTGGTCGGGCTTACAGAGGCTTTCTGGAAGAATTCTTTCTTCAAAACATTCTCCTCCTCCAAAAAAAATGATTTTTGTGGAGAATAAATAAATCGGTTTCTTTGAAATTAACACCTACTACCCGAAGCTGATTGTTGTCTATCGTACTTTTTTAAGAGAAATCGTCTCGACTTTTGACTTAATCAGCATAAAAAAGCATTGTTTACTCATTTTTGAGTGCCGACCCCTCCTTCCCGATAGCTATCGGGACTCCCTAAAATCTCATCCGGCCTTTGGCCACCTTCTCCCAAATGGAGAAGGAAATAAGAAAATGTTCTTTTTGAGGAAAATGCCTGCAAAAGGAGTAAATTTTGTTCATTTTACAAAGTTACAACCCTCATTCTGGGGAATCGAAGATCCGCGAAGCTAATGGGGGTTTTGCAAATAAAAAGAGTCACGATGACTTCAAAGATGTTTTTTTATATTGCAGAGCAAAAAAACACTACATTTGTTGCTCATTCCATCCCAATTTTAATCTTCCTGCCTTGCCCTGAGATGAGCTTTGCTGTTTCTCTTAGGGTAAATCTGTCGTACACTTTAATCATCCATCAAGCACTCAGAATTGTTGTGTTTTTTCGTTCTGTTTTTGCTGATAATAAACATGATATGAATCGAATCCTTTGCATTTTAAGTGTTCTGTTGATTGCATCCTGCTCTACCGGAGTAAAAATACAGAATGGAATGTTGCTGTACCAGGTCAATGCCAATATGCAGACCAAAGTCAGTTCTCTAAATGCCAGCGCACATCCGTTGATGAATCAGTTTACGAATTCGGAACAGTTAGTCACGGATAAGTTTTCCTCGCAATTGTTCAGGGTGAAACGAACTTCTTTGCAGTCTATTTTCGACACTCGAGGCAAAGGCAGGCGATACGCTATAGAAGGTGTGAGTCGCAATGACGGTTTTGAAATAACTAAGAAGTTATTGCTTTCTGTCTATGATTCGTTCCCGGGGATGATTCTTACGAAGGTGATTTATTGCAATACGGGGAAACGAAATGTTTGGGTTGATAAATGGGTAAATAATCAATACAAAGTAAATAGAAGCGACGATACTCCTTCTTTCTGGTCGTTTCAGGGTAGTTCATCTGCTACACGAAAAGATTGGATACTGCCGGTCGATTCGTCTTTTTATCAAAGAAATTTTATGGGGCTGAATAATCCCGATTATGGTGGTGGTGTTCCTGTCGCAGATTTATGGCGGCGGAATGGTGGCCTGGCAGTTGGCCATGTAGAAATGGTGCCTAAGCAGGTTTCTCTTCCTGTCGAAAAAAATCAGTACGATAATTACGCCCGTTTGTCTGTGCAATATAATTACACCGCCCCCAAAGTGCTATTACCGGGGGATTCTCTTGAAACATTTACAACATTTGTTGACGTTCATCAGGGAGACTGTTTTGCCAGTCTGGCTGAATATTCACGATTCATGCAGGCTTCAGGATTGAGATTTATACCGGAAGAGCCGAATGCATTCGAGGCTGTGTGGTGTGCCTGGGGTTATTTGCGCAAATTTACTATGGATGAGGTCATGGGGACATTGCCCAAGGTGAAAGAATTGGGTCTGAAATGGGTTGATATTGACGATGGTTACCAGAAAGCCGAAGGCGACTGGGATGTTGAACACGGACGTTTCCCTGCGGGGAGCGCCGATATGCGTCGTTTGGTGGATGCCATTCATAGTATGGGGATGAAAGCGAAACTTTGGTGGGCACCACTGGCGGTTGATCCGTGCTCCGATCTTTTGCGGGCTAACCCGGATTTGCCCTTGCTGACAAAGGACGGAACTCCTGAATACATTACCTGGTGGGATAGCTACTACATGTCGCCATCGTATTTTAAAACTATTGACCATACGAAACAGGTTATAGAGTTGTTTCTGAAAAAATGGGACTTTGATGGTCTGAAAATGGATGGACAGCAACAAAATTGCGTGGCAGAAGATTTTAATCCGAAACATACCGGGGTTAAGCCGGAAGAAACTCCTGAAAAACTGCCCTTGTTTTTTAAGATGATTAATGAAACAGCAAAGAGCTATAAGCCGCACGCGGTATTGCAGATATGTCCCTGTGGGTGTACGGCTTCGTTTTTTAACCTTCCTTATTTAAATCAATCGGTTGCATCCGATCCTACATCCAGCTGGCAGGTGCGTCACCGAGGTAAAATAATAAAAGCCCTGCGACCGGGAGTCGCCTATTACGGAGATCATGTGGAATTGACCGACGGCGCTTCCGATTTTGCTTCACAAATAGGGATAGGTGCGGTACTCGGCACTAAATTTACCTGGCCAAAGGATGATCCGAATGGTGGCTCAAATTTTGTATTGACTCCCGAAAAAGAGAAAGTCTGGAAGAAATGGATCACAATCTACAATGAAAAGATGCTTTCGCGAAATTCTTACTTGGGAGGACTATATGATATAGGGTATGATCTTCCTGAAACGCATGTCATTCAGAAGGGTAATGCGTTGTATTATGCTTTCTATAATCCGGACTGGAATGGGAAGATTGAACTTCGGGGATTAAGAGCCGGAATGTATCGGGTGTTTGATTATGAAAACAACAGGGACTTGGGTGAAGTCAGTGTAGTTGATCCTGTAATAAATGTGCGATTTAAGGAACATCTTTTGATAGAGGTCACGCCAGTAGCTAAATAAGGCTGCTAAAACGACATCACCCAGATAGAAACAGAGTGTCTTATCCGGGCGATGTTGATATTGTCTTGTGACGTTTAGTCTTCTTTCAGAATTGGAATTTGTCTCAAAATACGTTGATCCAGCACTGTCAACGTTTCGGTGGCAACAATGCCGTCGATTTCCTGAATGCGTCCGTTGAGCAATTCAAGAAGATGTTCGGGATTTTTTGCATACATTTTTATGAGAAGCGAATACGGCCCGAGTGTGTAAGTGCATTCTACAATTTCAGGAATTGTCTCTAATTTTGGCACCACCTCTTTGTACATGGAACCTTTTTCGAGGGTGATTCCGATATAGGTACACATGCTATAGCCAAGTGCTCGGGGATCAACATAATATCCGGAACCGGTTATTACTTTCATATCTATCAGCCTTTGCACACGTTGGTGGATGGCTGCGCGCGAAACATCACATTCTTCGGCTACATCCTTGAATGGAGTCCGTGCATTTTGCGTGATGATTTCTAATATTTTGCGATCTAGGTTGTCTATCTTTTCCATATTATATAAGAAAATAGTGTACAAAGATACAAAAAATATGAAACTTCAAAGCTTTTTGTTCGTTTTTCTGGCATGTTCTTTTCAAAAGAATTTAAAAAAGTGTTATTCTTTGACGTATAGTAAGATGTAATCATATCGAGGTATTGTAAAAAGTATAATAGTCTGTGCATAAATAAACTAAAAAATGTGATTGGCTAGGGTAGAAGATGATAATATTTGCATCCCGGGGTTCGAAATATTACTTTTGTTGATCTGAAATTGAACTAAAAATAATATAGTATGAAATATATTGGAGCACATGTAAGTGCATCGGGAGGTGTGGAAAATGCACCTGTGAATGCATCAGAAATAGGCGCGACAGCTTTTGCTTTGTTTACAAAAAATCAACGCCAGTGGGTGGCAAATACCTTGTCGGCTAAAAGCATCAGGGAGTTCAAGGCGAACTGTGAAAAATTCGGATACAAACCGGAGTATATATTGCCGCACGATAGCTACCTGATTAACCTTGGTCATCCGGAAACGGAAGGTTTGGAAAAATCCAGAGCCGCTTTTCTGGACGAGATGCAGCGTTGTGAACAACTAGGATTGAAGTTGCTGAATTTCCATCCGGGGTCACATCTTAATAAAATATCTCTTCAGGATTGCCTTTCGCGTATTGCGGAGTCGATCAATATCGCCTTGTCCGAAACGCAGGAAGTAACTGCTGTTATCGAAAATACTGCCGGTCAGGGTAGTAATGTCGGTTTTAGCTTTCAACATCTGGCCGATATTATTGCTCAGGTGGAGGATAAATCGAGAGTGGGGGTTTGCGTGGATACTTGCCATTCTTTTACTGCAGGTTATAATCTGAAAGATCCTGTTGAGTACGAAAAAGTATGGTTTGAATTTGACGAAATAGTGGGCTTGGGTTATCTGAAAGGTATCCATCTCAATGACTCCAAAAAAGAACTTGCCACCCGGGTTGACCGTCATGATAATGTGGGGAAAGGATTTATCGGGATTGATTTTTTCAAGCGTTTTATGGCCGATAAACGTTTTGATAATATTCCCATTATTCTTGAAACTCCCGATGAAACCCTTTGGAAAGAAGAGATTGCTATGCTGAGAGAATTTGCGGGTGAATAAAAAGTCTTAAAATGTAGTTTTAATGTGCTATTTATCAATGGTAATATGATGAAAAAATAATAACTTTGCAATGCAATTTTTTTGGCTGGATATTTTATGTATTCGCCTGTATTATAGATATTTGATAATTCATTAAACCATTAGATAAATCAAACATGACAACAAAAAACTACAAAGTCGTTACTCCGGCTGAAGCTGTCAAAGTTATCAAGTCGGGCGATCACGTGCATTTGAGCAGTGTGGCCAGCTCTCCCCAATGTTTAATTAACGCTATGTGCGCTCGTGGCGATGCAGGCGAATTGAAAGATGTGCATATTCATCACTTGCACACCGAAGGTCCTGCTCCTTATACAGAAGCAAAATATGAAGGAGTATTCCAACATGACGCTTTCTTTGTTGGCTCTAACGTGCGTAAGTCTGTTCAGGCTGGTTTTGCAGATTATATTCCCATTTTCCTGAGTGAAACACAGCGTCTGTATCGTGATGGCTACCTCAAATGTAATGTTGCCATGATTCAGGTTTGTCCTCCCGACGAACACGGCTATGTTTCTTTGGGTACTTCGGTAGATGCAACTCTGGCTGCTGTAGAAACTGCAGATCATGTGATTGCTGTTGTCAATAAAAACGTTCCCCGTGCTTTCGGACAGGCAATGATTCAAATGAGCTTGATCGATATCTTCGTGGAAGATGATACCCCTCTTGAACCGGCACACTTTAGTGAACCGAGCGAGGTGGAAAATTTAATCGGTTTGCATTGTGCTGAACTGATTGAAGATGGTGCTTGTTTGCAAATGGGTATCGGAGCTATTCCTAATGCCGTTTTGGCTCAGTTGGGTAACCACAAAGATCTTGGTATTCACACAGAAATGTTTGCTGATGGCGTTCTTCCTTTGGTTGAAAGTGGCGTTATCAATGGTGCTAACAAAGGCATCGATAAAGGCAAAATGGTTTCTACCTTCCTGATGGGTTCTCAGAAAGTATACGACTTTATTCATAACAACCCTCAGGTGTTGATGATGGATGTTGGTTACACCAACGACCCTTTTCTGATCGCTAAAAACCCGAAAACTACTGCTATCAACTCTGCATTGCAGGTTGATATTACAGGTCAGGTTTGTGCTGACTCACTGGGAACTAAGTTTTATTCCGGTGTAGGTGGTCAGATCGATTTCGTTTACGGTGCATCTCGTTCTAAAGGTGGTAAAGCTATTATTGCAATGCCTTCTGTAACAAACAAAGGCGTTAGCAAAATTGCTCCTGTTTTGGCTCCGGGTGCCGGTGTTGTTACAACACGTAACCACATGCACTGGTTTGTAACTGAATATGGTGCAGTTAACCTTTATGGTAAAACCTTGCAGGAACGTGCTAAGCTGTTGATCACCGTGGCTCACCCTGATCATCGTGACGCTTTGGAACAAGCTGCTTTCGAGCGTTTTGGTTCTCACTTCCGTTTCGTTACGAAATAATTACAAGTAAAATATTTCAAGGGGCAGGAATCGGTCAGAACTGAACCGGTTCCTGCTTTTTTTTTGAGGCAGTATCTCAGCTGCTGGTTATCTTTTTTGTCTTCCCCTTAAATTACTCTTTCTATCTATGAATCTGATCGACTTAATTGATTATCTGGGAACATTTGCTTTTGCTATCAGCGGTATCCGGCTATCAGCGGCCAAACGATTTGACTGGTTTGGAGCTTATATTGTTGGGCTGGTTACGGCAATCGGTGGTGGTACAACCCGTGATGTGTTGTTGGGGGTTTCTCCTTTTTGGATGCATCAGCCGTCTTATCTGATTGTTACCGGGGTGGCACTTGTAGTAGTGATTCTATTCAGTAAGCACCTTGTTAAGCTGGAAAATCCGTTCTTTATTTTTGATACCATTGGATTAGGCCTTTTTGTAGTCGTGGGTATTGAACGTACTCTCGATGCACATTTTCCTTTTTGGGTGGCGATTGTGATGGGAATGATTACCGGGTCCATCGGTAGTGTGATTCGCGATATGTTGATTAACGAAATGCCGCTAATCTTCCGTAAAGATATTTATGCACTGGCATGTGTTGCTGGCGGTGTGGTTTTTATGGTCTGCTCGTATCTTGGAGTTCCTTCGGGAATGACGCAGTTGTTTTCGGCTCTTTCGGTGATTGTGATTCGCCTTTTGGCAGTCAAATTTCATATTGGCGTACCGGTGCTGAAAGATACCTTTGATGAGGAGCGGTAAAAGGAATCATGCTGATTTAAATTCATAGAAATAATGAACAAGAAGATCAGCCGATTTTTATTTTGTGGGTTCTATTTCCACTCGCACTCTGTAATTGGATTGTTTATTGACTGGGGTTAAGGAAAGATGTCCTTGCGCGATGCGGCCGTCAACTGTTTTTAATGGCAGAGAAGCTTCGCGTTGTTGGTGTTCATTCCATAATTCTTCGGCATTCACGTAGTGATCTATGTAAAAGTATCCATTTGCATCAGGACTCACAAAGTTATCATAGAAAATACGTGCAATGCATCCCATGGTCATTCTTAGGTTGATCTCTACGCAGGGGTGTAGTTTGATGAGGTCGTTTTCTTGATAGATGAACATGTCGATACCAAGTAAGCCTGAATAGAACGGTGCTATTTTGTTTGTGATGAAGTTGCTTAACTGACTTTGTATAGCCAAAAGATGAGTTGCCGGCACACCGTATTCTGCGATTTTTTGGATAATTGACTCGTTACTCATCAGGAAGTTGCCACGATATATTCCTTTGTCGGTTTCAAACAGAGAATAGCCGGCAAAAGATGTTTTGCCGTCGCTGCATGAAAATTCCATTGCAAAATCCAACAGTTTATCATAGATCGGTTCTGCGATTACGCTGCCTTGCTTTTCGATTGTGTTGCGGCACCAACCCCGCCGACTTTCTGTCATTTTATCTTTTGACCAGCATAGTCCTTTCCCGCTTCCCGACCAGGGAGCTTTGAAAATCACTTTTTTATGTTCCGATGCATATTCGTCTGCTTCACGTGTGGATGTCAGTTGTTTTGCGGGCGTGGGTAGCAGGTTGCGAAATTGGATGTTTTGGCGTATATATTCTAAAGTTTGTATGGAAATGCTTCTGTGGGACAGACGTCGAATGTCTTCCAGTTGAACGGCGTTTGGCAACAAAGCACTATGGGCACCCAAAATAGAGAGCTGTTTGCAAACAGAGTTGTCCCATCCCCAGGGTAATATGGTGGTGATCGATGAAAAATCAGGTGTAGATGTCAGTTGAGAAGTATTCAGCTGAGGGAATAAAAGTTGCATTTCTTCAAACCAATCGTTGTCCGGGCTTGTGTTCAATACTATGCTGCCCGGCGTGGCATACCAAAGAGGCAGGCAGGTAAGGTCGTGTGCCAGCTTTTTTGCTTGAAGCGGAGCGTTGAAATTCCGGTCGCTATTGGCTAATGCCAGGTCGTGTTCGGGGTTGAAGAAATATAACGGGCGATTCATTTTGCAAACTTATAGCTAATCTGATGAATGTGCAAATCAGATAAAATTAACTTCTTGAAAGGCAATATAAACATTTGTAAATTTTACCCGAAAAAATAGAATGAATACCGTTAAAAAAAGAGATAAAAATTTTGTTCATTCATAAATTCGATATACCTTTGACAACGATTTTGTTTTCAGAATGACAAATAGACATCAATCACTGATCGAAGGCTTTGAGAAAAAGCTGCGGAAACTGCTGCAATTGCATGCTGATGATAGAGCCAAGAATCAGCAACTTACAGAGCAATTGCAACGGAAAGAAGAGGATTTGATGCAGGCGCACAAGGTCATTCTTGAATTACGTTCTGATTATGAGAGCCTGAAAATGGCGCAGATGTTTGTTGGTGGAAATGAGGATGAAAGAGAACTGGCTCACAAACGAATCTCACAATTAGTGCGGGAAATTGACAAATGTATTGATTTGCTGAATCAATAAAGCAAATGAACGACGAACTATTTACCATAAATGTTAATTTGGCAGGGCATAGGTTTCCGTTGACAATCAACAGAAACGACGAACAGATGTATCGTGATGCTGCCAAAAATCTGAAAGAAAAAATAGACTCTTATCGGGAAAGACATGCTCAGTTGCCTTATGAAACAGTATTGGTGATGGCTGCATACCATTTTGCCATTGAAACCCAGGAACTGAAGTGTAAGGAAGATGTCGGTCCGGTGGTAGAGAAAATGGATCTGCTGAATAAAGAATTGGATAAATATTTGAAGGAACTTCAATAAGCTCGTCAATACTTTGGAAAGAATGATATTCCCGCATTGCTCGTGCCACAAAAGGCAGTGAGTCAATGCGTTTTTTATATTTAACACCTTAATAATTCTATGAGTTCAATATTGTTAGTTGTACTGACCATAATAGTTACCGTGGCTGCCACATGGGTTGTCATGCGTTTCGTGTTGAATGGTCGATCGCAAAAAATTCTCAAAGATGCTGAAGCTGAGGCCGAAGTGCTGAAAAAGAATAAATTGCTTGAAGCTAAAGAACAATTTGTTTCGATGAAGTCGGAATACGAAAAGGAGGTCGCTTCGCGTAATGCTAAAATGCAACAGTCTGAAGTTCGTATTCAACAAAGGGAAATGACCCTGAGTCAGAAGCAAAGTGAACTGCAGCGTAAGAATACCGAAGTAGACGCGATCAAAGAAAATCTTGAATCGCAAATAGACTTGGTGGACAAGAAGAAAAAAGAGTTGGAGACCCTTCATCGAAAGGAACAGGAACAACTCGAAACCATCTCGGGGCTTTCTGTAGAAGAGGCTAAGGATAAATTGATTGAATCGTTGAAGGATGAAGCCAAAACCGGTGCTATGTCTTATATCAACGAGATCATGGAAGAGGCGAAGATGAATGCCAACAAAGAGGCGAAACGAATTATCATTCAGACAATTCAACGCGTCGCTACTGAGGCTGCTATCGAAAATTCAGTAACGGTATTCAATATCGAATCAGATGAAATCAAAGGACGTATTATCGGTCGCGAAGGTCGTAATATCCGTGCTTTGGAAGCTGCAACCGGCGTTGAAATTGTTGTTGATGATACGCCTGAAGCTATCGTTCTTTCTGCATTCGATCCTGTTCGCCGCGAAATTGCCCGTCTAGCACTTCACCAACTAGTGTCCGATGGCCGTATTCACCCGGCTCGTATCGAAGAGGTGGTAACCAAAGTGAAAAAACAGGTAGAAGAAGAAATTATCGAAACCGGTAAACGTACGACTATCGACCTGGGTATTCATGGTTTGCACCCTGAACTGATCCGCATGATAGGTAAGATGAAATACCGTTCCTCTTATGGTCAGAACTTGTTGCAGCATGCCCGCGAAACAGCTAATCTCTGCTCTGTAATGGCTGCCGAGCTTGGTCTCAATCCGAAAAAAGCAAAACGTGCCGGCCTGCTCCACGATATTGGAAAAGTGCCCGATGACGAACCGGAATTGCCACACGCATTGCTGGGTATGAAACTGGCCGAACAATACAAAGAAAAACCGGACATTTGCAATGCTATCGGTTCGCACCACGAAGAAACCGAAATGACCAGCTTGCTGGCACCTATTGTTCAGGTTTGTGATGCTATTTCGGGTGCACGTCCCGGCGCACGCCGCGAAATCGTTGAGGCTTATATCAAGCGCTTGAACGATCTTGAAAATCTGGCATTGTCGTATCCTGGCGTTCAGAAGACCTATGCTATTCAGGCAGGTCGCGAACTGCGTGTGATTGTGGGTGCCGACAAGGTTGACGATAAATCAGTAGAAACACTCTCGTTTGATATCGCTAAAAAGATTCAGGACGAAATGACTTATCCGGGTCAGGTGAAGATTACCGTTATCCGCGAAACCCGCTCGGTAAGCTACGCGAAGTAAAATACATTCTTTCAAATAGTTTTCTAAAAGCTCATGCATTTGCATGAGCTTTTTTTTTGTTTGTGAAATGTAATGCATTGATTATATTTGTGGTATGATCTTAATTGTTCTTTGGTTGTGCGAAATATCAACAAAACGCACTGATAATAGTGCTTTGGTTGAGATGGATCAAACACTAAGAGCGAAAACAGACAGTCGAAACGGTTTATTTCAATAATCTATGGAGATACAAGTAATACAGAACAAAATCTACACAATCAGAGGTCAGCGGGTAATGCTTGACCGTGATTTGGCTGAATTGTACGGGGTTGAAACCAAACGCTTGAATGAACAAATCA
>CAXXPB010000037.1:0-60161 GCA_963678825.2 uncultured Microbacter sp.
GACAGTGTTAAGTTAACATGGACATTACCGACAAGCAGTGATCCCTTGAGTGTAATTGTTATTCCAAATGCAACAGGAACTCCGATTGCATTGAAACCCAATTCAACGTCTTACACTTATGGAATTGTTGAAGTGAATAAACCGCTTATGTTTACTGTCAAAACAAGCGATAGTAAAGGAAATACTTCATTGGGACAAACCGTAAAGCTTACTCGTTCAGGAGCATCTCCAATCAAAAATGTAGTGGCTACTCAGATTGATAATAATATTGTGTTCACCTGGGCTGCTCCAGATTCAGCTATTACAGGAATTGTACTGAAATACAAAGATCAGAAAAATGTGAGCCAAACAATCCAAATCAGCCCTTCTGCAACTGGTTACACTATTACAAATGCCGATTTGGGATTGTATCATTTTGATTTGTACACTACGAATAGTAGAGGTCAGGTTTCACAAAACATATATCTTGACTTGAAAGTTGGCGCTACTTATTTAGCTTATATTGGCAATGCTGTCGACTCACTTTCGATGGTTACAGCTGCAGATGATGATGAAGCTGCCGGTGCAAAATGGTTCTTCAGTACATACCCCAAAGCCCGTTATATTTCATTCAATATGATTAAAAATGGATATGACTTGAGTAAATACCGGGTTCTTTGGTGGAACTATGACATTGATAACGGTACTTCCGATCTTCCTGCAATTTCTGTCGATCCTACTGTTGTTGCCGCGCTTACAGCTTATCATAAAAATGGTGGCAATTTACTACTGAGCACCTATGCAATTCAATATTTGTGGAAAATGGGTCGGATGCCGAGCAATATTAATTTAAGTTTCGATAAAGGCCCTGGGGGACTAAATCCAGATGTATGGGGAATTGGTGTCAACATAGGTCAAAAACATAATCAAAGTGGACACCCATTGTATAAAGGGATTTCTATGACAACCCAAAGCGACGGAAGAGTCACCTTCCCTGTTATTGGCAACGGTTGGAAGGAAAATCACAACTGTATTATAATTGTTCCATCTATTTACAGTTTGAGTAATGGTGACGAACAGGCTTATGTAAATTTCACCACACAGAACAATGCTGCATGGCTTGGTGAGTGGGACGGAATTGGTGATTACTTTATGACTGGGATTTTTGAGCTTAATCCAAAAGGTGATTTTCAGGGGTCTTCCATATCAATTGGTATTGGAGGCATCGAATGGAAAGTAAACAGTGGCACCAATCCATATCAATCTACGATAAATTTGCTTTATAAAAATGCAATTGATTATCTTAAAACGAAATAGATTGGTTTTTTTGATAATAGGTTAGTTTTTTCTTCCGGAGATAAAATCTCCGGAAGATTTTTTCCATAAATAACAGACATGGGCTAATGAGATACATGGCTAATAATAATGCTTTATATCTTTATTGATAACCTCGGCCTAAAAAAAACCTCACGAACGATTCAATCGCATTTTAAAAAACAGCACTATGAATAACCTTAAAACTTTGCTTTTCATTGCTGGTTTTCTTACGGCAACTCTTTCTGTAAATGCTCAGCTCATAAATGAAAATGACCCCAATTTAGTGGCTCATTTTCCCATGGAAGTTAACGGAAATACAATTGCTGAAGTAAAAACAGGTCATACTTTTGAGGTTCAGAATAACTTTAATCACCCTGAAAGTATTCCGGGAGCTGAAGGCAATGCTCTCCGGCTGGATGGATATTCCACATTCTGCAATGCGCAAATAAATGCGACGGCCTTAAGCCAAAGCGCGTTGACGGTTTCGTTATGGTGCGCCCTTGAAACCAACCCGATGATGGATCCGAATAATAACGTGACCACCGAAACGTATATTGCCGGAAATATGGACGATAATCAGAAAACCGGGTTTGCTTTTACATTGAATGCCGCAGGAGCTTATGCTTTTGAAGTGTATATCGATGGAATAAAAGTAACCTGCTCCGATTTCAATCAGACCTTGCCAATATATGAATGGGAACGTTTGATCGCCACTGTAAACAGCACCACAAAAGAAGTGAATTTATACAAAAACGGTCAATTAATCAGCACTGCCTACTTCTTTGGGCAAGGCAAAATTAATACCGGTTCCAATGACTTTATCATCGGAAAATCATTCGCAAACACGTATACTGATATTTTCAGGACAAACACTATCAATGGATTAATTGATGATATCCGCATTTTATCAAGAGTTTTGACTGGGACTGAACTGGCCTATACTGCGCCGGAACATGTTGCCGATTTATCTATTCCTCAAACCCGTCATCAAGGCGATATTCAACGACCCGAATTTCATGGGTTACCGGCTACTAATTGGACAAACGAACCGCACGGACTGGTTTATTACAATAATAAATATCATATTTTCTTTCAGAAAAATGCCAATGGCCCTTATTGGGGAAAACTACATTGGGGGCATATTACCAGCGACGATATGTTGAATTGGAAAGAAGAAAAAATCGCCGTCTCCAACACCAACGATTATGATATAAAAGGAGTCTGGTCAGGCTGTATATTTACCGACGACGTGCTGACCGGCGGAAAACCAAACATATTTTATACCGGTGTTGATTATGCCAAAGCCAGCATAAACCAGGCAGAACCTGTAGCTGATGATTTAATTAGCTGGAATAAAGACACCCGGAATCCAATCATTCCAAATCGACCTACCGGATTGAGCGATGACTTCCGCGATCCGTATATATTCAAATCCAACGGTAATTTTTATATGATAGTTGGCACATCTAAAAATGGTTTAGGTGCTACCTCTTTACACAAATACGATCCTGTTACGAAAACATGGAGCAATGATGGTTCTATTTTCTATCAATCAACAAGTAGTGGCTATGGAACTTTTTGGGAAATGCCCGCCATTGTTCCTATGCCTGATGGAAAATGGTTATTCTTAGTTTCTACCATTGGTGGAAACCAAGGTACGGAAACGTTGTATTGGGTGGGTACTATTAACAGCGATGGCACATTCAACCCTTATTCATCAACGCCAAAAGAAGTTGAATTGGGAGCCTTTGGGAGCAATGGGTATGGATTACTTTCCCCGTCTATTCTCCAGAAAGATGGAAAAACCATCGCGGTAGGTATTGTGCCGGATAAACTTCCATCAGCAAATAATCTGCAATTGGGTTGGGCGCATTTATACAGTTTGCCTCGTGAATGGACATTGGATGCAAACAACAACCTAATTCAGCAACCATATTCCGGGGTCCAAAATTTGCGAAGCTCTTCTTTGGTTTATAGCTCATATAATCAGGATATTTCAGGAACACTTTCGCTTGCACCTGTAAGCGGCAAGGCCATTGAGATTGATGGTAGCTTTATAGTTTCGTCTGCACAACGTTTTGGATTTCATGTTCGGAAAAACGGTAGCAATTTTATATCGATCTATTATACCCCAACTACGGGAACATTTACCGTAGATGCTCAAAACGCGACTCGATTATCAAATGATGTGGGCAGCTTTAATGGATTGTATGAATCTGTATTACCTCAAAAACCCGCTGTGGGCGAAACCATGAGAATACACATGTTTATTGATCACTCAATTATGGATATTTTCGTGAATGACCAATATGCCTTTTCGATACGTATATTCCCAACAGATCCAAATGCGAATGATATAGAGTTTTTTTCTACAGGAGGGACAACCCATGTAGCTTCTATTCAAGCTTGGAATCTGGGTTCTTTGAAACCAACAACTGGAAATGATGAGCCAAACAGTACAAATTGTAAGGTAAAAGTCACCAATTGTTCCTGTCGTGACAGTAACGATGGAGCCATCGACATTGCCTTTGCCCTGTCGTCGCTTACTTACACGATAGTTATTAGCGGAAACAATTACAATAAAACTGGGACAGCGTCATCTTCGTACGGCATCACAAGCTTGCCTGCAGGAACATACAAAATAAGCATAGCTGCGAGTGGATTGGTAAGTTATCTTCAATATTTCGAGGTGGTGATTGCCCAGCCTAATGATTTGAATGTATTGAAAGTAAATGCGTCTAACAGTGTAGCACAATATTCTATGAATGGCGGTGAAAATTATTATGTTACAGTGAATGGCCAAACAGAATTGACTCAATCAAACAGTGTAAGCGTTTCATTACAAAAAGGAGAGAATCGCATCAGCATACGAACCGACAAAGAGTGTCAGGGAGTGTATAAAGAAACTATCTACATAGACGGTAACAGGCAAATAGCATTTTTCCCAAATCCGACCAATGGACAGCTAACTATTCGCATACCTGGTACGGATGAGATTGTCTGTGTGGAAATTGCTTCATTGAATGGTAGCGTCCAATTCAAACAAGTACTTTCAATACAACCTGATCGACAGGTACATATCAATGCCTCCGAGTTACAGTCCGGTATCTATTTTGTAAAGATAAATGGGAAAACGCAAAACAGCACAGTAAAAGTAGTGAAGAAATAATTATCTCGCTTTATTTGAGAAAAATACCAGTGACTTCACTTAAGTTTCCCTTCTTCTTTGGCGAAAAGAAGCTTAAGTGAAGTCAATAATAAACAATTAAGGTATGCAAACAAAACACTTATTTACAATGGTTGCATTTGTGGGCATCTTGTTACTTGCCGGATGCGGTGGAGGCAGCAAAGAAGTTCCAGTGCCTACCCCTGGTGCAATAACTTTATCCGCCCCTGCTAACAATACGGCCTGTTTGAAGAGTTCATCAACCGGAGAAAGTTCGGCATCGGTTACTTTTTCGTGGAATGCGGCTTCCAATGCCGATAGCTACCGTTTGGATATTAAAAATCTAAATACACAAATAACAACAAGCTACAATACGAGCAGTCTCTCTTATTCATTAAACTTGGATGTGAATATGCCTTATTCTTGGGATGTTGTAGCCATCAACAATACGGGAAAAACAACCAGCGATGTGTGGAAATTCTATTTGTCGGGTGCTGCATCCAGCAATTATGCTCCCTTTCCTGCCGCATTAACTATGCCTGCGTCAGGCGGCACTATCAGTGCTTATGGAGCGGCAAGCGTGCAGGTTACATTCCAATGGTCCGGTAGTGATCCTGATAACGATATTGCAAATTATGCTTTTTATTTGGACAACAGTGACGCTTCTACTCAAATAGTGGCTTCTCAAACCGCCTCAACTTTGACCCAAAACCTGTCAAGCGGCAAAACCTATTATTGGAAGATAGTTACAACAGACAAAGCAGGGAACAGTTCTTCTTCGGCAGTCGGTTCTTTTCAAATTCAATAAGTTGATAACAAAGTCATCTTGACTTCTATGTCTGTGAGTTCTAAAAAATTATATTCTACCAAAAACTGGAGTAAGAAACATGTAATAATGCTGTTTTGTTTGTTGTGATTTATATTGTAGTTTGCTAATAATTTTATTGTGATGAAACAAAAATACATGTATTTGAAATAATAATTAAAGGGCTTTGTCATTTATCAAACGAATTTTACATCGTAAAAAGTGAGCTCTGAGAATTTAACCTTCATGACATGCAAACACAAATCCCCTCTCGAGTTTTGTTCCTTTCAAGAGGACAAAACAAACAATTCAATATACTTCATTTTTAGATTTACTTCATTCCATTTCTTGTTTTAATAGAATTCCTAAAACACATTAAGATATAACATAAATGAAATACTTCTTTAGAAATATAAAATCTGTAATTTTTGTTGGGTTGATTATACTCCCAACAACGTTACTGAGAGCTCAATATGTGTTTGGGTTTGATAATGCGGATGCTCTTGTGTCTAACAATAGAGAACTAGTGCTTCAGTTGCATAGTGTTCGTGATTTGCCTGAACTTACCGATGGTATCATTGGTAAAGGATTTAGAACAGATGGCTATTCGACCTGGCTTAAAACAAAATTAAATTCAGAAAAGAATGTTTCAGGAGTATCAGGTTGGTTTGCTCTTGAGTCTTTCCCAACTGATACCGCCGCTTTTTTAGCAATAAGAAACAGTTTGGATGACACCTCAATTTCGATGTGTGTTGACAGATTTGGACAATTGTTAATCGGTTACGGTATTAAAAATAAATTCTCGTATTTTTCCACCAATCAGCATGTTGAAAGATTCAAATGGATTCATCTCGCTCTTTCAATAAGTAAGAAAAACATCGACTTTTGGGTGAATGGGAGAATGGTAATCATCAATAACCCTGTCGCCTTTACTCCAGTTAAAATTAGCGAATTGATTATCGCTAAAGATGTCAGAGAAAAAAAAGAGTGGATGTATGATTTGACTCAGATAAACGGCATTGTTGACGAAATCAAGCTCTGGACCAAACCTGTTAAAGATGCTGATTTACAACCGGAAATCACTGCATTATCTCTAAAAACACCGGTGCTGGCTATTCCTGAAAGTAGATTTAAAGGTGATTTTAGCCGTCCGAAATATCACTTGCTTCCGGCTGCAAACTGGACGAACGAAACCCATGGATTGATCTATTATAAAAACCAATATCACATCTTCAATCAGAAAAATGCTTCCAACTTAATGCTTCGTCAGATTAACTGGGGACATTACAGTAGTCCTGATCTGATTCACTGGATAGAACATAAACCTGTTTTAAGACCAGAGCCCGGATTTGATGAAAATGGAATATGGTCGGGTCATGTTGTACTGAATGATGAGGGAATTCCTGCTGCATTTTATTCGGCAGGTGGAGCAAAATTTGGTGTCGGAATGGCATTGCCTAAAGATTCAAATCTCCTTGAATGGGAAAAATTCAACGGCAATCCTGTCATTCTGGGACAACCCGAAGGTTTTACAAGAACCGATATGCACGATCCATATTTGTGGAAAGAAGGTGATACATGGTACATGTGCATTGGGTTTGGCCTCGAAAAAGACGGAAAGCAACATGGAGCATTGCTTCTTTACTCCTCTATCGACCTAAAAAAATGGAATTTTCTACATCTGCTATTCGAAGGGAATCCGAAAGTTGATAATTCGGGAGTATTCTGGGAGATGCCGGTGTTTCAAAAAATCGGACAGAAATATGTGTTGCTCGTCAACAAAGTTCCAAACAATGGAGTGCCGGCCCGTGCTTTGTATTGGGTTGGTGACTTTGTCAATGAAAAATTTGTACCAGACAATCTCATTCCCAAAAACCTGGAAGTGATAAACCGACTGCTTTCGCCTTCGGTTGCTTTCGACAAAAATGGTCTGTTGACGGCTATCGCCATTATTCCTGATGAGTTTGGTGGTGAAGCTACCGCCAAACTCGGTTGGACTCATTTATACAGCATTCCCCGGGTTTGGACATTGAAAGATGGAAAGATACTCCAATCACCACATCCGGCTTTAAAAGAACTAAGGAAAGAAAAAAAATTATTCCAAAATCAACAAGTAGAAAGCAATAAACCATTGCTCATTAGTTCCGGACATCAGCAAATCGAAATTGAAACTACCATTGAGCCTGGCAGGTCAAAGAAGTTTGGCTTTTTAGTTAGCGAGAATCCAGATCATTCGGAATTTACCCGGATTTATTACGATGTAGAAACGGGTAAAATGGTAGTTGATCAAACGCATTCCAGCTTAAAAGAACATATACCACTTCGAATCAAAAGAGACAAATACGCTATGGATCTATCAAAACAAATTGATTTTCACATATTTATTGACGGTTCAGTGGTAGAAGTTTTTGTAAATAACGGAGATGCTTTTACAACACGGATCTTCCCGTTAAAAGAAGCCAGCAATCAAGTTGAAATTTTTACTGAAGGAGCAAATATCAACGCAAAGGCTGATGTTTGGATACTGAAACCTGCAAAAGTAAAAACCGATTTCTAAGACCGGTTCAAAACAATGTAATATATCACTTTATGAAACGAACATGGCAAAATCTAAAAACTTTGACACACAAGGGAATGTTTATATTTTGTCATGGAGTTCCATCTGACATTTAAAATCAATTATAAACAGATGAAAACCATTGTATTATTGTTGTTTACATGCTTTACATTTTTATTTGGCTTGTCAGGCATCGCACAGCAAACACGTAATGAACCTTATCGTCCACAATTTCATTTCAGCCCGGAGAAAGGCTGGATGGGCGATCCAAGTGGGCTGATTTATTATCAGGGCAAATATCAGATGTTTTGGTGGGGTAAAGCAACGTCCACCGACTTGGTTTATTACAAACAAGAATCTCCGAAAGTCATGACCGGAGATGATGGAACGATAGAGTATTTTACCGGTTCAATGGCGATTGATAAAAACAATACTGCTGGTTTTGGAAAAGATGCGATGGTTGCAGCATACACTGTTTATAACAAAGCATCTAAAAATCAGTCGCAGGGAATTTCATACAGCACTGATGGATTGCTTTTCAATTACTACAAAGGAAATCCGGTATTGGATATTGGAAGCACCGAGTTTCGCGATCCTACTGTTTTCTGGTACGCCCCAACTTCCAAATGGATTATGGTAGTGTCAAAAGCGCTCGAAAAGAAAATCAAGTTTTACTCTTCGAATGACTTGAAAATCTGGACATGGTTAAGTGATTTTGGCCCTGCAGGGGCACAAGAAAAAGCATGGGAATGTCCTGATTTATTTCAACTTTCGGTTGATGGGAATCCCAATAATAAAAAATGGGTATTGCTTGTCTCCATCGACTGGGCAAGAGAACAATATTTTGTCGGGAATTTCGACGGGAAATCATTCACCCTTGATAAAACTAGTCCAACAGAGCCTTTGTATGTCGATTTCGGACTCGATTTTTACGCATCACGAACTTTCCGCGATTACGACAATACGTTAAAGTCAACGACTTCGATTGGTTGGATTGCAACGTGGGATTACGCGCCAGTTGTTCCAACATCTTGGGGAAAAGGGTTTTGGTCAATTCCCCGTGATTTGGAGCTGAAAACGTATCCAGACGGCATTCGTCTGATTCAAAAACCAATTGCTAACTTGCAAAAGCTACGCACTTCGCCTGTTGCGTTTGTTTCAAAATTGATAAAAGGGACTTCAAAAGTCGTTAAATTTGAACCCAAAGAGAATGTATACGAAATAGATGCAACTTTCTCTACCAAAATTCCAAACATTTTTGGGTTTAATCTTTGTGTGGGCGAAGGGCGTAAGGTTTCATTCAGTTACAATACTCACACAGAAACATTAAGTATCGACCGCACCAATTGTTCAAACGTTCCGATTGAGAAATTTGCAAGAACAACTTCGGCGAAAGTAGTTCCAATAAATGGGAAATTGAGGCTGCATTTTTATGTCGATAAATCAAGCATTGAGCTTTTTACCAATGAGGGAAAAGAAGTATTTTCGCTACTCACTTATCCGGGAGAAACTCAGACCGGCATTGAAACTTTCGCCCAAAATGAAGGTACATCAATGAATTTTAAAGCATGGGACTTGAAATCGATATGGAAATAGTTATCATATATTTATCAGAAATAATACAATAGAAAATTTCAAACATCCTAATATACAATATCATGAAAAAACAAATTCTAAGTTTAATCATTCTGGTATTCGCAGTGTGTGGTAATGCTCAAAACACTGTCAAACCAGAGCAATACCGACCCAATTATCACTTTACACCTGCAGCTCACTGGATGAATGATCCTAACGGGCTGGTTTATTACGCAGGTGAATATCATCTGTTTTATCAGTATTATCCTGAAGCTTCCGTTTGGGGTCCCATGCATTGGGGACATGCTGTAAGTAAAGATATGCTGCATTGGCAGCATCTTCCTATTGCACTTTATCCCGATAGTTTAGGTTACATATTTTCAGGCAGTGCGGTGATTGACTATGATAATACTTCAGGATTAGGTTCAAAACAAAATCCTCCGATGGTCGCTATTTTTGCATATCATAATCCAACGTTGGAAAAATCAGGCAGCCCTCAATACCAGTATCAGGGTATGGCATATAGTTTGGATAAAGGGAGAACCTGGAAAAAATACAACCACAATCCGGTAGTGCCAAATGTCGAAAAATTACGCGATTTCAGAGATCCCAAAGTGATGTGGAATGCACAAGTTAAAAAATGGATTCTGACATTGGCGGCCGGAGATGAAGTACAATTCTATTCTTCCAGTAACCTTATTAACTGGAAAAAAGAAAGCGGTTTTGGAAAAAATATTGGCGCACATGGAGGTGTGTGGGAATGCCCAGATCTGTTTCCTATGGTTATCAAAAGTACAGGTGAAAAAAAATGGGTTTTACTGGTCAGTATTAATCCGGGAGGGCCAAACGGAGGTTCTGCCACACAATATTTTGTAGGTGATTTTGACGGTAATAAATTTACCCCGGACGACACACAAACCCGTTGGCTTGATTATGGCAAAGATAATTATGCCGGAGTGACATGGTCCGATATTCCTTCAACTGATGGGCGAAGATTATTTCTGGGGTGGATGAGTAACTGGCAATATGCAGAAAAAGTTCCAACGGAGAAATGGAGAAGTGCAATGACAATTCCACGGGAGCTGACATTAGTGAAAAAAGGCACAAACTACATTCTGCAAAGCAATCCTGTTCGGGAAATAACCAAAATACAAGCTCGATCAGTAGTGATTCAGCCCGGACAATTCACAACAATGTGGACATCACAAAGTTGGTTCCATTCAAACTCGGTAAAACAGAACTAATTCTAAATTTTAAAATCGGAGAACAAAGGCCTGCTAAATTCGGAATAAAGTTGAGCAATGACTTAAACGAGAGCCTGATTGCTGGATATAATATTACAACCGGTCAACTTTTTGTGGATAGAACCCAATCTGGCAAAATTGGATTCTCAAAAGATTTTCCGGCAATGGTAATAGCGCCCTGCAAACTGGAGAACAACACCTTGCAATTACACATTTTATTGGACGAGGCTTCGATAGAAATCTTTGCACAACATGGAAAAACCGTGCTCACAAATATCTTTTTCCCCAAGCAACCGTACTCTAAAATATCTCTTTTTTCGGCAGAAGGAACAGTCAGGGCAATAGGAATCAAAATATGGGAATTAGATAAGGCAATGTAAAGTGTAGTTATATTATTTTGTTTTAAATTATTATTCTGCTTGAAGATGCTCTATCTTTGAGCAGAATATGTTTTTACCCTTAAGTCAACTATGCGAATCATTCATATTTCCATTGTCATTGTGCTTGTTATTTTGTTTACCGGTTGTAAGTCGAATAACTCGAAACACGAATACATTATCGGCGTTTCTCAATGTAGCGATGATGCATGGCGACGCACCATGAACAATGAGATGCGTCTTGAAGCATCGTTCTACAATCATGTGAATGTAGTTATTAAGACAGCATTCGATAATAATAAAAAGCAAATACAAGATATTCAGTCGTTTATAGATCAAAGAGTAGACGCTATTATTGTTGCTCCTAACGAAGCTCAACCGATCACCCCCATTGTAGAGAAAGCATATAAGGCTGGTATTCCTGTAATTTTAGTTGACAGAAAAATTGCGTCTCATCATTACACAGCTTTCGTGGGAGCCAATAATTATCAAATTGGTCAGGAAGTAGGACGTTATGCCGCTAATATATTAAAAGGTAAAGGGAGTATAGTTGAAATCAGAGGCTTGAATGGATCTACTCCGGCTGAAGAGCGGCATGATGGATTCATCAACATCATTTCAAAATACCCGGGAATCAAGATAATATTCTCCCAAGATGGTGCATGGGTACGTGAAACTGCAAAGCAAAAAATGAAACAAGCGCTTAAGTTAAGTAATATAAACCTTGTCTTTGCCCATAATGACCAAATGGCAATAGGAGCGTATGAAGCCACTAAACAAGACAATAAAGAGTCCGGTATCAAATTTCTGGGTATTGATGCCTTACCTGGATCTGATGGAGGCGTTGAACAAGTCATAAAAGGCGTTTTAGATGCTACTTTTCTTTATCCAACTGGGGGTGAAAAAGCAATTCAAACGGCATTGGCTATTCTTAGACATCAACCATACAAAAGAGAATACATACTCTACACGGCAGCTGTTGATAAAAACAATGCGCGAATTTTAAAACTTCAAAACGAACAAATCACAGAACATCAGTCTCGTATCGAGCAAATCAGTGTATTGCTGAATAAAAATTTGGAGAAATATGCCACTCAACGGACTCTTTTGTCTTCATTGTTTTTGATATTATTACTCACGTTATTGATACTATTCATTTCTATTCGAGCATATAAAGTTAAGACAAAAACAAACAAAGCTCTGGAACAAAAAAATATTGCTATCGAGAATCAAAGAAATAAACTTAGTGTACAACATGAGCAATTGCTTGCTTTATCAAAAAACCTGCAGGAAGCTACTCAGGAAAAACTAACGTTCTTCACAAATGTTTCCCATGAATTCAGAACACCACTTACTTTATTGATTGGTCCTATTGACACATTACTATCAACAAATCATCTACATTCGGAAGAGAAAAAATTATTGTTGTTAATGCGGCGGAATGCCAATATATTGCTCAAATTGGTAGGGCAAATCATTGATTTCAGAAAATATGAAAGTGGCAAATTACAATTGAATCTTACATTAAGCAATTTTCAGTTGTTTCTTAGTGAACTTTCTACTTCTTTTGACGAATATGCAAAGCGTAAACATATTCATTTCCATTTTTCTTCTACCCATGATGATTTTACAATGTGGTTTGATAACGAGAAAATTGAAACTATTTATTTCAATCTCTTATCCAATGCTTTTAAGTTTACACCTGAAAACGGACATATTCATGTCAAGCTCCACAAAGAACAGATTAATGAATCAGATTTTGCACTTATTTCAGTGTATGATGATGGCAAAAATATTCCGTTAGAACATATTGAAAATATATTCAATCGTTTTTACAAGGTTGATCCGCACACTCCCGGATCGGGGATAGGACTTGCCCTGACAAAAGCATTAGTGGATTCACACAATGGAAATATATGGGTAGAAAGTGGAAATAAGAATGGATGCACTTTCAAAGTACAGTTGCCATTTCTTCACAAAGAAATTCCATTAGTTGAACAACAACCTGTTTATCAAAAAATAGCTGTTGAAAACATTGAGACATCCGTTATTCCTGAACTTGATTTAGAAATTGAAAATAATCAGATGGAAGAATCTATTCCATTCGAAAATGACAAACCTTTAATATTGATTGTAGAAGACAATGCTGATGTGCGATTTTACATAAAAAGCCTATTGACATATAATTATACGATTATTGAAGCCGGTGAAGGAAAAAATGGACTGAATAAAGCAATTAAATATGTCCCTGAACTAATTATCAGCGACGTAATGATGCCTGGAATGAATGGATATGAACTCTGTAAACAATTGAAAGAAAATCTTTCAACAAGTCATATTCCTGTAATGCTACTTACAGCGTGTACTCTTGATGAACAACGAGCTGCTGGTTTTGAAAGTGGAGCTGATGCTTATATTCAGAAGCCTTTCAACGATAGCCTTCTAATGATTCGGGTTCGCAAACTGATAGAAAACAGGCAACGAGTCAAAGAATACTTTGAGAAGAACCTGACCTTTGGTGAGAGCAAGAGTAATGTAGCAAGTATCGACAAAGCATTTATCAATAAATTTCATAAGCTTATCGAAGAAAACCTGAGTGATAGCGAACTAAATGTGGACGATATTGGCAAGAATCTGGGTCTTTCGCGAATTCAGCTTTACCGGAAAATAAAATCGCTAACCAATTACGCTCCTAACGAACTTGTACGGATTATTCGATTAAAAGCGGGCGCGGATCTTTTAGTGAGAAGCGAAAAAAATATCTCTGAAATTGCATACGAGGTTGGATTTACATCTCCATCCTATTTCACAAAATGTTTTCGTGAATACTTCAATGAAAGTCCAAGCGATTACGAAAAAAAATTCAAGACAGTATGAACCTACCCTGAGATGCTGGTAGATCAACAAATTGGCTGAAGAATTGCAAACGTTTGCATCTTCATTAACGCAAAGAAGTGAATCACCGCTTCATTCACAATGCTTTATGCACTAATTTTACACCCGATTTATCAAAATACTGTTATTGTTAAAATCCAAAAAGATTCTAACTTTTTGGAAGAAGCCAATACTGCGTGATGCTGTATTGGCTTTGTTTTTAGCTAATATCCAAGTTTGGAACCGGATGGCTCTCAAACAAAAAAAATCCCGGAACAGATTACTGATTCCGGGATTTTTTTTGAATATCAGGATAATTACATTTCCAGCGCTACAATCGATTTGGCAGGCAAAGTTACCGTCAAACCTGTTTTAGTCAGTTTAGCACCTTTGAACTCGGCAGGTTTTACCTCATCCGGTTTATCGAAAGTATTGTATGAATCAATACCTTTACCTGTAAGAATAGTTCCGCTTACTTTCGACACTTTCTGGTTGCTCAGATCTATATCTACAGTCTGCGCATTGTCCTTGTCCAGATTTGCCATCGTAATCAGAATTCCACCCTTTGCATTTTTAGAAGCCGAAACGCTTACAGCAGGAACCTTTTTGTCTTTGTAGGTCAGTTCTGCGCACTGCACATCAAGAGGAATTTCGGTAGCATCCATGTGACCTTTATACATTTTGAAAACATAATAGGTCGGTGTGAGCACCATTTTGGAACCATCGGTCAGAATCATTGCCTGCAACACGTTCACTACCTGAGCAATATTCGCCATTTTGACTCTTTCGCTATATTTATTGAAGATATTCAAAGAAAGAGCAGCCACCATTGCATCACGCATCGTGTTTTGCTGGTAAAGGAAGCCCGGATGCGATCCCGGTTCCTGATCCCACCATGTTCCCCATTCATCTACCAAAAGATCAATTTTATTTTTAGGATCATACTTGTCCATTATCGCGATGTGTTTTTTTATCACATCTTCAATTTCGGCTGCTTTGGTTACCGTCCACAGGTATTCGTCAGGAGTAAATTTAGTTGCAGAACCTTTGCTTCCGTTCCATCCTTTGCAGGTATAATAGTGCAATGAAACGGCTTTCATTTTATCACCGATTTTTTTCATCAACACGTCGGTCCAGTTATAATCGTAATCGCTGGCGCCACTTGCAATCTTATACAAATGGTTGCCACCAAAATCACGACAATAGGTCGAATAACGACGATAGATATCAGAATAATAATCGGCTGTCATGTTACCACCGCAACCCCAGCTTTCGTTACCCACGCCAAAGAATTTTACATTCCAGGGTTTTTCACGACCATTCTGGCGACGAAGATTTGCCATGGGGCTTTCACCGTCCGAAGTCATGTATTCAACCCATTTAGCCATCTCTTCGACGCTACCGCTACCTACGTTACCACTAATGTAGGGTTGACAACCCAGCATTTCGCACAGATTGAGGAACTCGTGGGTACCAAAGCTATTGTCTTCGACAACACCACCCCAGTTGTTATTCACCATCTTGGCACGTTTCTCTTTCGGACCGATTCCGTCCATCCAGTGATATTCATCGGCAAAACAGCCACCCGGCCAACGCATCACCGGCACCTGAAGATCTTTCAGCGCGTTGAACACATCGGTACGATAGCCTTTAATATTAGGAATAGGTGAATTTTCACCGACCCAAAGTCCACCGTAAATGCAGGTTCCGAGGTGTTCGGAAAATTGCCCGTAAATTTCTTTATTGATTTTGTTCTTTGCCTGATCGGCATGAATGGTCACTTTGACGGGAGTCTGTGCTGAAAGAGTCAGCGTTCCCATCAAAAAGAATGAAAAGAGGGTTTTCTTCATGGAAATAAATGTTTGTTAGTTGATTGCGCTACAAAGATATAAAATGTTCTTTTTACACTTATTTTTTTGAGTAAAAAAAATTCAGGTTTAACATGTTATTCTCTAATATGATTAAACCCGAATCTTCAAAAATACTATTCTTTCCACACTGCAACGCCTGCAGGTGTCAGTTCTTTTGTTCCGAAAATCATTTTTGCAGTTGCTGGAATATTCAGGGTAACATTGGACGAAGAGTAATTGCAAGCCACCCAGAACCCATCGCGCCAGTTCACCATTACACCTTCGGGCAGTTCTTCAACGGCAGTACCTGCTGTCTCAAACACTTTTTTCAAAATATCTTTTTCGAACTTGCCTTCGTGAGTATCCGTCCCGATATAAGTTACAGAACCTTTGCCAAGTTTGCGATGAACAACGGTAGGTTTCCCGGCATAAAACTGATCGGCAAAGGTGGCCCAAACTTCGGTACCGGAGGCAGGTTCGAGCATATCGCCCCAGGTATTCCATTTATACGATTTGCCATCGAACGAAACTGTCGCCGTTTTAGTAGAACTGAGCATATCGTTCATCACGATCTTAGCTCCAATCAGCTCACTGATTGCGTCAGCCCAGGGAGCTTCCGGGAAATGACCATCACGATCCTTCAGTCCTGTACGTACCGAAACAATAAGATTTCCTCCGTTTTCAGCATATTTCATCCATTTATCCACCAACTGTTTGTCTACCATCTGATAAGCGGCAACCATCACAAATGGATAGGCTGACAGGTCTTTCGATTCGTCTGCAAATTCCACCGGAGCAGATAATAACTTCAGCGCATTGTAGTATTTGGCAATGTGGTCGCGTTCGTTCCACTGCGAAGTCTGAGGCTGAATGGTGGTTTCCCACACATTATCGGCATTGTAAAGAATTGCCGTTTTTCGGGCCGCATATTCCTTAGGCATAACTGTATTGGGTTTGTACAACTTGCGTAATTCCTTCACTTCTCCCATAAATTGGCTATATTGTTGTCCACCATTGAGCGGAGTCACGCCATCGGTTCCAACCATACCATAATGGAATTGCTCGCCACCATAAATAGGCTGACGGAAGCGATACGAACAGATAAAATCGAGGCCACCGGCAAAAGCGTTCCAGAGCCACATGCGAACGGCACCCGGGTATGGCTGCGGATTATAAGTTCCCCAGTTCACCTGACCGGGTTGAAGCTCCATTACTCCGGTAACACCCTTCAATGCACGAAAAAAGTCGTTTGCAAAGGAGATGCGCCACGGATCGCCCAGACGAAAGCCCTGATCGCCTACCCCATTGGTATAACCGGCCACGGGATACATGGTGTAGCTGATAAAATCAAGATCCTTGCTACGCCACGGATCAACGTCGGTATGGCCGTTCATAAAGTTGGTGGTCACAAATTGCGATGCGCCAACATTGTCCTTAATCGCTTTGTTTTGCAGTGAAATAAATTTAGCACACTCATCGGCATTGAACCGTTTCATATCGAGCACAGAAGTAGGACTGGCAACGCCTGATATCAACCGGCCTTCATTCGGCAGATCGATTTGATCAAAACCGGTATACACGCCCGACCAAAAAGCGGCGCCCCATGCCCGATTCAGTTCTCCAATGGTTTTGTATTTCTCTTTCAGCCACCCACGGAAAGAATTCTGTGCCGCCGGATTATAATCAAGTGTTCCGTAATGCGACGGTTCGTTGTCGATTTGCCATCCCCAAATCCGCTTATCGTTGGCATAATGTTTGGCCATCGCTTCTACCACCCTGCGGGTCAGTTCCTGATATTTCGGACTCGACCACGAATAGTGTTCACGGGTACCATGCATGGCTGTTTGTCCATCGGGTTTTACTACCAGCACTTCAGGATATTTCTTGGTCAACCATACCGGTGGTGTAGCCGAAGGAGTACACATAATCACCTTCAGGTTGTATTTGGCGGCCAATTCCACGGCTCTGTCGAGCCAGCGAAAATCATAGTTACCCTCAGTCGGTTCCAGCTGTGCCCAGGCAAATTCGGCCATGTGCACAAACTCAAAGCCCATGTCGAACATTTTTTTAAAATCACGGTTCCACTGGTCAGGACTCCAGGCTTCGGGATAGTAATAGACTCCCGTCTCAATTAATTTCTCGGATTTGAAGAACTGCTTTTGTCCGTAGGCCAAAGAACTACACACAAATGCAAGTAAAAAGAGGATTGTATTTTTCATATCAAAACAATTGATTACAAACTATTTTCTCACAAAGATAAACGTTGTTGTTGATGCAACAATCGTCGTTTTATCAGCAAATCGGCAAATGAAATTTTTGACATACTTTTTTGACATAAAAAAGCCGATCAACTCACTTCAGCACTATTAATTCTGGATGCTTTTCACAAAGAAATTGTGCATAAACAGCATTTGATACTGAATGGAATTATTCCAGTAAGGCCAGTTGTGAGCTCCCGGACGAATAATAAAATCGTGAGGAATATTCCGATCGAGCAGCTTTTCGTGCAACTGGCAATTTACCTTGTAGAAAAAGTCTTCCGACCCGCAATCGATAATCAGGGTCAACGATTTCGGCGTAAGCAGATGAACAAGATTCACCGCTGTATTCTTCTCCCAGTTATCCGGATTTTCGGCGTAACTACCCAAACGTTTGGCTATATCCCAATTGTTGGGAAAAGGGCGAAAATCGACACCGCCGCTCATGCTGCCGGCCACACCGAACAAATCCTGATGACGAAACGAAAGGTAGAGTGCTCCGTGTCCGCCCATGCTTAACCCTGTAATGCCACGTCCGGCACGGTCAGCGATTGTAGCATAATGGCTGTCCACAAACGGTATCAGTTCTTTGGTGACGTAGGTTTCGTACTGAAAATTTTTATCCATCGGGCTATCGAAATACCAGCTACCAATTGCGCCATCGGGGCAAACAACGATTACATCGTATGTATCCACCAGTGGGATAAACGATTTTCCCTGCGTGATCCAGTCGTTGTAATTACCTCCGTATCCATGAAGCAAATAGATTACTGGTAGGCGTTTGGCTGTTGAATAGTTGTCGGGAGTTACCACGACGGCTTTAATTTCTTTGTTCATCACCTTGCTATAAGTAGATACCGTTTCAATTTTGGCAGCAAAAACGACAACAACCGCCAACATTAACACCAATAAAGTACAAAGCCTTTTCATAATTTCAATCATTTTAGTATCTGTAATTTTTCAAAAATATCAGTTTTTTACTTACTTGCTTAATCCATTCACGAGCCATCAGTTCGTGCCCGAAAACCGTGGGATGAATACCATCCCAAATCCAATAGTCGGCAGGAGTATCTTTCATGGCTTTATCAAAAACCGAAGGATAATCTACCACTATGGCATCGTATTCGGTAGCTAGTTTCAGCACCACCGCTTTGCGGGCAGCCACACCGTCGCGCCATTTTTCCCATTTGTTTTTGCGGTTCCCAACCGGATATACAAACGGCAAACCCAGAACGAACAATGTTTTTGGATTGGCCGCCTTGCTTTGCTCCAATAAATCACGGTAGCCTTGTTCAAAAGTAGCGACATCCGCAATGGATTCAGTGTTCTTCATGGCATGATCGACATCGTTAATGCCGACCAGAATACTCAACACATCGGGATGCAAGTCAAGCGTATCGGTTTTCCAGCGCTGTTGAAGGTCAGGCACACGGTTACCGCTTATTCCCCGATTGTAGAACGAAAATCCTGCATGAGGAAAATCTGCTCCTACCCTACTGGCAATCGAGAAAGCATAGCCGTGACCCATGATGTGATTCGGGTCGGTATTTCTACCACGATTGCCGTCGGTAATGGAGTCTCCCTGAAAAAGAAAAGTCAGGTGCTTCTCTTTGTCAGATACGGAGAAATCGTTTCGTTTTGGCTTGGCCGCCAATAAGGAAGCCGGAGTAACGGCAGTTGCGATTCCGGCAATAGCGGCCGTTTTCAGAAAATTTCGACGAGAAGACACTGTATTAATGATTAATTATCAACGATTAGTGGTTAATTGTTTACATATCTCGTTGGCAAGAAATTTCGCACCTTCGGCATTGGGATGAATGCCGTCGAATACTAATTCTTCGTGACCCAAAAATGGTTTTCTGAGGTCGATCAAACGTACATGCATTTTCTTTTGCACAGTTTTGATTTTAGGAATAACGCCATTGACAATGATGCTGTCATTTATGCCCCACTCGGGATGAAAATGGGGTGCACGGGCAAATACCGGAATCGGATAGCAGAGATAAATTTTAGGATGCGACGGCAGTTGCTTGAACCGCTTCACCATCGCCGTCAGATCGGCAGTAAAATCGTTCTGAAACTTCCAGTTCATCGGCTTGCTATCGTTGGTTCCCAACTTGATAACGACAATATCGGGATTCAGAGCCAGCGCATCGCTATATTCTTTTTCTTTTATATATGGCAAATTCCCTTTCGAGAGCAAAGTACGAGCGCTGTTGCCGTAGTTGTGCACTTCATACTTATCACCCAACAAAGCTTGCAGCTGAATTGGATAAGCCTCTTCCGGTTTAAGACCGAAGCCGAAGGTAATACTGTTGCCCACGCAAGCAACTTTGATTTTCGGCTGTGCAAATACGACAACCGAAAGGAGAAGAAATAACAGTAAAAATGAGTATTTCGTACGATTCATTTGTAAATAGTTTTAATTTTCAAGGACAAATGGAATTCCATGTTGCGCAAATTATGTTCACCATCAATTGGCATTATGAAGCAACATGTTCATTTCATGATAGTATAATTTCAAAATTTCAGGTTGCAAGATTAAATGCGAGTCGGAACTCGCATCCCCCACATTCATTTAAAATCCATTCATCACCTGCACATCCGATTTTCGTTCTGCAGGCAACACTTCCAGCTTTTTCAGCTTTCCGCCTTCAACGGTTGCTTCAACGGTGGTATTGTAAGGTGCATACAGTTTAAAATGAACATCACGATTCTTCGGCCAGGCAGGCAAGAGGTAAATCTTTTTACCATCCACCTGCATCAGCATCTCCTGCAGACCGATCATGCCGCTGCCACCCCAGTTATGGTCGGGAGTCCAGTCGAAACCCGGGCCCCAGAACGAAGGAAAACGACGTTCGGAATCGCCCAGTTTCATTTGAAGTAACGAATCGGCCGCCTGTGTCAAACCCAATCGTGCTGCCCATATATTATCCTGCTTCCAGCCCTTAGGACTACGGAATTTCTTCACAATCGGATCGTAGTTCCATGTATTTATCGCGACATCCAGATCGGGTTTTCCCACGCCGTACATTCCCCAGGGGAAAACCGGATAAAGCTGGGGCGACTCTTCGTTTTGCACCCGCATCCAGGCTCTGGCCGGAGCAATGGTTTTATGTCCTTCAAACGCTGTGAACTCGATAGGCGGAATGCGTTGCAAGAAATCGCTCCATGCCTTACGTTCGTCTGCGCTCAGGTATTTGTCGGGGAGCTCCAGCAAGCGGGAAGTTACAGTTTTCAGGGCTGCAATAGTGGACGAGGCATTATACGCCATCTTAAAAGTTTCGGCTCCCGAACCGGGATAAAGGACCAGATGTCCGTCATCGTCAAGCGTTTTTGCACCACGCTGTTTGGCCAGATATTGGTAATGCTCGTCGAAAAAGGTAAGACAGCTTCTTATCAGCGGAAGATATTCGGTAATGTCAGCATCGGTATAACGTTCCTTTTCAAGAATCATAAAGCAAAATTCGAGCGAAGTATCCCACAAATATTCGAGCCAGGCATTGTATTCCATCCCTTTATCATAGTTTTCAGGACGTTTCCAACCATATTCGGCACTATTAGGCAAACCGAAATTCTCGATCTGTTCGGTAAAGCAGGCGCCTTTATGCCCCCAATAGACCTCGCTGCGCAACTCGGCATTGCCCAGCATGTTTTTATAATAATCAAACTGAGGCTTCATCATCTCAAAGTCGCCGTTTTTAAGGAACGGGAAATAGACCAAACGCTGATTCTGAGCCGTCATCAGACCACCGCACCAATTGCGAAAATCGGGTGTGTAGTGCTTATTGGCATCGGTAAACGCGGCATCGTAAGTAAACAATCCACCGTTGAACTTGGTGGGAGCCGAACCATAGGCATTACAGCCGAGTTGATAGCGGAACAACTGAAAATTGCGCAATACCGATTCCTCCTTGGAGATTGCCCCGGTGGCCGTTCCTTCGATAAAACTACGGTTCCAGAAATCATTCCACCAGACACGGGTTTTTGCCAAAGCTGTTTTGGCATTCTTATCACGATCTGCTTTTGCGGCTTCCTGACCACTTTGCCACGCCTTGATATCGGGTGTTTGAAGGGTATGCAAGGTCAGAGTAATCTCCTGATTTTTGACTGGTTTATCGCTCTTCAGCACCCAGCCTTTGAAGTCGGCATCCACGTAGCGACCGCTCGTCGTTCCGGCAGGCGACATTCCTTTTCCCTCGAAACAACCACCAAACGTAAGGTTCTTCAATGGGTTGTACATTTTGTCTTTATACGCCCACAATCCCTGCTGGCGAACGGTAAGATCAAATACCGTGCTGTCCAGATTGTGATGAAAGAATTCCACACCCTTACCGCGAAAAGCAATACTGTCGCGTTGGGTAGTGATATTTTTAACCGGCCCCCATTTCAATGAGTTGGCAAAATTTTCGCCCGATTTTTGGAGGTAATTTTCGTAACGCCAGCTTTCATACACCGCTTCGGTAACGACCGGTTTGTCCGCATTTACCGACACGTGCACCACCGGGCGAAGTGCATCGACCCAAATGTTGATTTTAGCCGAAACAGTTTTGTTCTTTCCTGTAACCTCAACATAGCCTTCGCGCAACTTCAACTCCTGACGAAAATCTCCGTCGGCAAAAGGATTAGGAGAGAGTTTCACGCGCACACGCCCCAGCTTGAGAAAGCCGTTGTTCTCGTCAAATGTACCGCTACGGGAGACATAAAAAAGCAAATCACCGTTCTCAACCCACACATTAAGTCCTATGTCGTGCCCACCGCAAGGCATCGATTCGGAGGCGTTTTTACTCTGGGAGGTCCACACCACGTTGTAACGATCGAGACTTTTGGGCTGCGCTACCGCATATACCGATAGTAACGCGAAACAAAAGAGCGAGAAAAGAAGTTGATGAAAATGTTTGTTCATAAGATCGGTTTTCCTGTTATATTATACGAATTGGAGTCGTTATTTATAAAGACAACTGATAATCCAAATCGTGCAGTCACGAATTGGCATTTCTCTGTTGTACATTCAATTTTTCTATATTTCAGACGACAGGGCTACGCCCCTATTTTTCGTTTCGCAAAGTTATTGAAAACAATTTCTCTTGCATTGCAAATACTGCGATCAATACAGACAATGATTTGATGACAAATTCAGGAGCGTAGCTCCGTTGTCTTGGTAGAAACGCCACGTCACGCAGATTCGGAGGGGCAGAGCCCTGATGTCTAAATAACGTACAAAAGCCCCCATCTTCAGACAGGGGCTTTGTGTTATTGGCATCCGTATCTTCAGAATTTCACAAAGATACGAAAAACTTTGCCCGGGTCGGATTGCCAGTGTTTCATGGCTTCCTGTGCCTGTTCGGGTTCGTAGATGCCGCTGATAAGTTCTTCTTTCGGACAGGTACCACGTTTCATGTATTCGATCACTGCACGAAAATCTTCCGGCATGGCGTTGCGCGAACCGCGGATATCGAGTTCTTTCTGTACAAAATATTTGGTCTCGAAGGCAATTTCCGTCTTGGCATAACCGATGCACACCACGCGACCGGTAAAGGCTACTTCGTTGATGGCCATCTGGTAGGTAGGAGGTGCGCCCACGGCTTCGATCACCACGTCGGGACCAAAGTTGTTAGTGCATTCCTGGATACGGGCATGTACATCATCTGTTTTGGAATTGATAGTGTAAGCCGCTCCCAGACGTTTTGCCAAAGCCAGTTTACTGTCATCCACATCGACAGCAATGACACGCGCACCGCGCAGGGCCGAACGCACGATGGCACCGACACCGATCATACCGCAACCAATTACCATCACCACGTCGAGATCGGTAACCTGACCGCGCGATACTGCATGAAAACCGACGCTCATCGGCTCTACCAGCGCAAAATCTTTGGAACTGATCTCCGCATCGGGAATGACTTTACCCCAGGGCACGGCGATGTATTCGCTCATAGCACCGTCGCGTTGCACACCGAACGTATGATTGAACTGGCAGGCATTGGGACGGCCATTACGACACGAAGGGCAACTACCGCAAGCGGTGTATGGATTAACGGTACAGGGAGTCCCCGGTTGGATATGTGCGGGAACACCTTCGCCTACGGCTTCGATGACCGCGCCAATTTCGTGACCCGGAATAACGGGCAGTTTTACCATTGGATTTTTACCTAAGTAGGTGTTGAGGTCGGAACCGCAAAAACCCACGTAGCACAATTTTACCAATACTTCACCTGCTTTCACGACAGGTTTTTCTACCGAGACGACTTTCATCTCGCCGGGCTGAACAATTTGTAATGCTTTCATTATTATAACATTGTAATCAAATAAGAAATACCTGCTATCTCCATTACGGAGAACAACACCATTCCATACCGAATAAAAAAATGTAGAGAGCAGCGCATTGTATTGATGCGCTGCCCGGGAACTTTATAACTTATTTTTTAATAACCAACACATACGTTTTACCGGCTTCGGTCGGAAGATCATAAACGAATGTAGGGTTCAGTTTTACCGGATTCAATTTGGCATCCGGAGAAATCAACGGATCTTTCACCTTGTAGATTGCAAAGAACGGATTTGAATTTTCTCCTTTGGCAAGGGTTATGCTTTTACCTCCGGCCAAAACCACTTCGTTTGCTACGCGAATGCGGCAGTTGCCTCCCAGATTCGACTTGATGGTGATTGTCTGTGCTTTATTTTCATTCCAGCCGATGCTGACTTCAAAACCGCCGTAAGCTCTTAAACCGAAGATGCTGCCTTTTTTCCAATCGTCGGGAAGGGCCGGCAGAATATGAATAGCTCCGTCTTGTGTCTGAAGAAGCATTTCGGTAATTCCAGAAGTACAGCCGAAGTTTCCGTCAATCTGAAAAGGCGGATGTGCGTCGAACAGGTTTGGATAAGTTCCACCTCCACCACGGAAGCCACCTTTGGGATCAACCAATGTCAACTGATCGGTGATAAGTTTCTTTGCATGGTTTCCATCGAGCAAGCGCGCCCACAGGTTCACTTTCCAACCCATCGACCAACCGGTAGAAACATCGCCACGGTAATTCAACGATGTTTTTACTGCATCGAAAAGCTCGGGCGTTCTGTATGCCGAGATCTGATTGCCCGGATACATGCCATACAGGTGCGACACATGTCGATTGTGGTCGTCGGGACTATCCCAGTCGCCCATCCACTCCTGCAATTGACCCAAGTGGCCGATCTGCATCGGAGCAAGACGATCCTTTATTTGCTGGAATTTAACCATCAGGTCGGCATCTTTGTTCAATATCTTAGCCGTTTCGATGGTTTTGGTAAAGAGGTCGAAAAGCAGTTGATTGTCCATGGTGGCACCTGCAACCAAAGCGCTCTCATGCCCCTGAGGTGTATTTTCGGGAGAGTTGGACGGGGTAACAACCAGCCATTTGTGTGTCGGTTCTTCAATCAGAAAGTCCTGATAAAATTCGCAGGCCGATTTAAGAATCGGATAGGCAAATTCGAGAAATTTCTTGTCGCCACCATAGAGATATTTCTCCCAGAGGTGTTGCGATAACCAGGCGCCACCCATAGGCCATTGCCCTGCATCTGCAAAATCGATTACACCCGAAATACGCCAGATGTCGGTATTGTGATGAGCAACCCATCCGCGACTTCCATACATTACTTTGGCAGTCTCCTGTCCGGACTGAGAAAGATCCCGAATCAACCTCATCAACGGATCGGTCAGTTCGGGCAAATTACATTTCTCTGCCGGCCAGTAGTTCATCTCCGTGTTGATGTTGATGGTATATTTACTATCCCACGCAGGATTATTGCTCCCGTTCCAAATACCTTGCAAATTAGAAGCTTGTCCTCCAGGCTGAGAGCTACAGATCAGCAGATAACGTCCAAACTGATAGTACATGGAAACCAGTTCGGGATCGTACGATTTGGAGAAATTCTGAATACGAACGTTGGTCGGTTGCCTGGCTGCTTCCGAAGTACCGATGTCGAAATTTACACGTTTGAAATACTTCTGGTAAGCTGCAATATGGCTTGCCAACAACTTCGTATAGGGTTTATTTCCAACGGTTGTCAGATATTTCCGGCAACGTTCAGTTTCGTTGGCTGTCAGTGTTTTGTAATCCACAAAATTAGTAGCCATCGAAATAAGAATGACCACTTCGCTGGCTTTTCTGACTCTGATTTTGTTCCCTTCAATGCAGGTAGAACCACCCTTGTTGATGATGCGGGCGCGGCTATCCACTTTTACCTGACCAGTCACCCCATCGTGCGTACCGGACAAACCGGTCATTTCCAGTGTGTTTTTATTGATCGGGCGATTGGATTTTGTCAGTTCACTATCGAAACCGGCTAAAAAACTGAGTCTACCTGGCTTGCTGGCCGAAAGACGGACAACAATGACCTGGTCCGGTTGAGAAGAAAAAACTTCGCGTTTGTAAGTCACTCCTTTGGATACAAAAGTGGTGGTAAACAACGCCTTTTCAAGATCCAGTTCACGATAGTAATTCTTATAACCATCGTTTCCGTCAAATGTCAGGTTCAGATTGCCAACGCACTGAAATTTGGAACCGTGCAGTGTCTTTGCCGTTAGATATTTATTGGAAAGGTCGTTTGCCAATTTGTAATTAGCGGCAAAAATAGCCTGACGAATTGAGTCGAGGCCTTTAAATCCATCGGGGTTATCGTTGCGCGACGGGCCTCCCGACCAAAATGAACTCTCGTTGAGTTGCAGTTTTTCGTTGGACGGATCGCCAAAGACCATTGCTGCAACACGTCCGTTTCCGACTGGAAGGGCTTCGTTCCAAACGGCAGCGGGTTTATCGTACCACATTTTCAGTTTTCCACCCTGCTGCGACCATCCGCATACAACAGCAAAGAAGAAACTTACTACTAATAAGAATTTTACTTTCATGTTTTTTTTATGTATTATAATCAATCGACGACTTTATAGCCTTTCCAGCCGTAGTATGCACAAAATGCAAAACAAATCATCGGAATGACATAGGCAATATAATAAATCGCGCTATTCCGATCCATAATATATGCCGTCAACTGAGGCAGACAGGCATTTCCCACAATGGCCATTACCAAAAAAGCCGAACCGCTCTTCGTGTTCTTGCCCAGATCGGTAAGTGCCAGCGAAAACTGTGTGGGGTAGATAATCGACATAAAGAAGGCAATAGCCAGCATAGCATAGAGTCCCACCATTCCGCCAAAGATCATAATCACCATGCAGAGCAATACATTCAGCAAAGCATAAACCACCAACATGTTTTGCGGACGGAATTTTACCATCAGCAATGTCCCGATCCATCGCCCGGCAAGGAACGCAAGCATATACAAACCGAAAAATGTGGTCGCTGTACCTTCCGGTAATCCGGCATACGAACAGCAATAAACCAAAAACAGGCTGTTGATTGCTGTCTGTCCTCCGTTATAGAAAAACTGTGCGATAACTCCCCAGCGCAAATGCGAGCGTTTCAGTACGTTGAAATCGATCAATTTGTCGTTCGATACTTCACCTTCTACATGGTCGCCCTCTTTGATTTTAGGCAATTTGGAAAAGATGAAAATGACGGCGATCACAATCAGCACCGTTGCCAGAATCAGGTACGGCAGTTTCATCGCATCCGACTCCTGCTGTATGTAACCGGTCCATCCGCCGGGGAAATCTGTCGGCAGGGTTTCGCGGGTGAATTTATGACCACTCAACACCAGTTTACTCAGGAACATGGCCGAAATAAAAGCACCCAGACCATTGAACGATTGCGCCAGATTTAATCGACGGGGAGCCGTGGCCGGATCGCCCAGCACTGTAACGTAGGGATTGGCTGCCGTTTCGAGGAAACACATACCAGTGGCAATAATAAAGAAGATACAAAGGTAAGCCCAATACTCCTTAATCATTACTCCCGGAAAGAATAAAAGGCCACCGATGGCTGCCAGTACGAGTCCGAAGATAATACCGGATTTGTAGCTGTAGCGTTTCATAAACATAGCAATCGGAATCGGGAAAATGAAGTAAGCCAGCCAGTAAGCCGATTCGGTAAAGGAGGCTTCAAAAGTCGAGAGTTCGCATGTTTTCATCAATTGCCGTATCATAGTCGGCAAAAGATTACTGCTGATGGCCCAGATAAAAAAGAGGCTGAATATCAGCAATAATGGTAAAGCATAAGGTCGTTTAGACATAAAAAGGATTTTCAATAAATGGTTATTCGGACATATTTTTAATGTAGGGTAACTCTACCAAATCGGTAAAGCCATAGAACGATGCGGCGTTTTTACCCAGAAAAGCTTCTTTCTCTTCCTGAGTCAGCTCATCGGTTTTCAGCACAAAATCGTACGACATGCGGTAGGTAATGGCTGTGATGGTGCGCGGATAATCCGAACCCCACATCAGCTTTTCGATACCGACTTCACCGGCAGCTTCCTTAATGGCTTTCACCGCTCCTTTGAACGGATAAAACTCAGAATTGAAGAGCCAGGTGATACCGCCCGATTCGATACGTACATTCGGGTGGCGCGCCAAGCGGATTTGATCCAGCCAGTTGGGTTGAGTCACCATGCCGAAGTGCCCGACAGCAATGCGCAACTTCGGGAACTCTTTGATGATCTCCTCCATTTCAGCTACCTGTTCGTTGCCGTCAGCCAAATCTACCGAGAAAAGCACATCGTTTTGCTCCATCCGACGGAAAAGCTGCATCATCTCGTCGCAGGTCAACCTCACCCGTTTGTCGGACATAATCAATCGTCCGGCAGGCAGCTTGATGGCGCTAAAACCTTGCTGAATCAATTTCTCTCCATGCTTCAGGTAACCCGGCACACGGGCATCCACCATACCGCAACAAAGAAAACGGTTCGGATATTTGGTTTGCACCTCCCACAGGTAGTCGTTTTGCAGTCCGTCGATATATTCCTGAGTGATGACGGCGGCCGACACCTGGGCGTAATCCATATTGGAGAGGAATATCTCGGCGGTATTACGTCCGTCGGTAATAAACGGCGGCACCATTTGACGGACTTCACCCATAAAGAGTGAGCGTCCGTTCTCCAGTGTCTTTATTTTCAGTCCATTCACCTCGGTATCCTGATGAAGCCAGAGGTGAGCATGTGCGTCGATAATTTGCATAGAATTCAGTTCAAAGTTTAAGGTTTATAAACCGTAGTGCATTTGGAGCAAATATTATATCATTTTGAATATTAGTATTTTAACACCAAAACCTTATCTAACCCCTCCGCTTCGCTCGTCCCCTTTATCCAAAGGGGACAACACTTTTTGCGAAGTTTTAGCACATATAAAATTTATTTCTAAATGCACCACGAGTGTTCAAAGTTGAGGAAAAATCTCTTTTTCTGCATATTTACTCACCATCTCTCCACCTCACTATCTCACTGCTCAACTGTTAAGCCAGGTATCTCTGAATCGCGGTTCAAGGATTGCCTGCACCTCTTTCAACAACTCTTCGTCCAACGGTTCGTTTGCCCAACGGATATTGTCGAGAACGGCTTCGGAACGGGTGGTGCTGAACAACGTCGTGGCAATGCGCGGATTGGCAGCTGAAAATTTCACAGCAAGTTGTTCTATTGATTTGCCTTTGCTTTGGCAGTGAGCCACCGCCTTGCGACAAAGATCCTGTAAAGATTTTGGAGCAGGGTGCCATGCGGGAGCGCCACGGTCGGTGAGCAAACCCATTGAGAACGGAGAGGCATTGATAACGCCGATACCTTTTTCTTCGAAATAGTCGAGATAATCGGCCAGCGCATCGTCGTTGAGGCAGTAGTGACAAAACGAAAGCACGCTTTCCACCGTGCCGGCAGGCACATGATCGATCACATATTTGAAATGACGGAGCGTCAGGTTGGTGATACCCACGTGTTTTACAATACCTTTGTTGCGCAGTTCGACCAAAGCGGGCAACGTTTCATTCACCACCTGATCGAGGTCGGCAAATTCGATATCGTGCACATTAATCAGGTCGATATAGTCCACGTTGAGGCGTTCCAGACTTTCGTAAACACTTTCCGTAGAACGTTGAGCAGAATAATCCCAGCAATTCACACCGTCTTTGCCATAACGGCCTACTTTGGTGGACAAATAATATTTGCTGTGGTCGATCTCCTTCAGGGCTTTTCCCAACACAATCTCGGCTTTTAAATGTCCGTAGTAAGGCGACACATCGATAAAATTGATGCCATTGTCAACGGCAGTATGAACGGCGGCAATGCCAGCCTCTTCTTTCAACGAATGAAAAACGCCACCTAGCGACGAAGCGCCGAAACTGATATTGGAGACTTTCATGCCGGTTTTCCCGATCTCTCTGTATTCCATATTGCTTTGATTTACAATTTATATATTTACAATTTACTATTTTTTGAGTGCAATTTTGAACACTACAACCGAGTAATCAGGAAGTTTCGCTGGTTTCCTGATTACCAGCGCGTCGTTGTTCTGCGTCCAGCTGATTTTTTCTCTACTCCCCAACAGCGTAACGGACGCAATTTTCTTTCCGGACAATTTTCCGCTTTTACCCAGCGACTTCAACCGAATATCCTGCGTAGGATTTTCCATGCAAAACGCATAAACGGCGCCCTGTTTGGTGGTGTAACGAATATCATCGGCGGTGTATTTACGCACGTCTTTCAAGCCTCCGAATTGACCTTTTTCCTGCGATTGGATAGTCGACGGTCCTTCGCCGTAAATTTTCCACGGGCGTGAGCCGTAAATTCCCTCACCATTATCTTTGATCCATGCGCCAATGCCTTTGAGGATGGCAACCACATCGGGTTCTAAATCGCCTTCGGGCGTCTGCACAACATTCAGCAAGAGATTTCCGTTTTTGCTGACAATGTCCACCAACATCTGAATCACCTCGGGCGCGGTTTTGTATTGCTGACCGGTGCGGTAGAACCAATCACCGATAGAGGTATCGGTCTGCCACGGATAAACGCTGATCGAATCGAGAACGCCACGTTCCACATCCTGCACAAAACGGTGATCCGACGGTTCTTTGCAGGTGTACACCGCTTCGAGTTTACCATTGTGCTGCGTCATATTCTGATTATAGAAATGCGCGATTAGGCTTCTGCCCACCTCGTTTTCAAAGGGAATTTTACTATCGGAATACAGGAAATCGGGATGATACATATCCATCAACTCTTTGATGCGAGCATACCATTCCTTTTGCCACGCGGGATTTTTCGTCATCCAGCCGGTATCGTCGGCAGCGGCCTTGCCATGATAAAGATCTTCGTAGCGCGGATCATTGCCATCGTACGGAACGCCGGCTTTTTCACCGGTTTTGTCGGCACTATGCGCTTTCTGATACCAGGTGTAACTTGCAGCAAGGTGTTCGGAAACGCCAAAATGCAGTCCCTCTTTTTTAGCAGCTGCCTGCCAGAGACCTACCACATCTTTGTGCGGCCCCATATTCACAGCATTCCATTTATGCAGTTTTGAATTCCACAAAAAGAAATTGTCGTGGTGCGTTCCCATCGAGACGAAATATTTCGCGCCCGTCTCCTTGTATAGCTTCATCAACGCATCCGGCTCCCATTTTTCGGCTTTCCACAAGGGGATAATATCTTTATAGCCTTTTTCGGATGGATGTCCGTAGCGCTTCAGGTGATCTTCGTAATAACCTTTTTCCCACGATTCTCCGTTCTGCAGGTACATATTGCGCGCATACCAGTCGCCACGGCGTGGGACGGCCTGCGGCCCCCAATGCGCCCAAATGCCGAATTTGGCATCACGAAACCACTCAGGATATTGATACTGTTTCAGAGAAGCATCGGTCGGTTTGAATTTTCCCGGTGCCATCGGGAAGTCCTGCTGCGCCACAGACTGGGAGCAAATGCCCGTAAAAAGAGCAATCGTCAAAAGCCATTTCACATTTTTCATTTGTACAATCGGATTAGAAGGTTAATATCAGAACAATACTTTTGTGTAATTTCACTAATTGACAGGTGCAAAGATACTTGTAAACCAAAGAGAAAGGTTGTATATAAAAATCAATTTTGTGTACAGAATAAACATTTTTACATTTGCAGAAAATTTCTTTGAGAACAAAGCATAAAGAGCAAAGAACAAAGACAGAATCTGAGATTTAAACGTTCGATAGCACTGCATAGTCATATTAATAAATCATTTTCAGAATATTAAAAACAACGCACTTTGCATAAACCGGTCTTTGATCTTTACTCTAAATACTAATCTATGCCCACAAACCAACCCGAACAACAGAAATACGATCCCTGGGAGTTACAACAGGAGATTGCCAACTTCAAAGTAACGGTTCACTGCTGCCGTTACTGGATGCTTTCCGAATGGGAATGCAAAAACATGTCATTCCCTTTCTGGCGACTGTATCACAGCCGATTGGGTGGATCGTACGTTCTTTTTGAAGGAAAAAAGATAGAACTTTCGCCGGATAAAATCATTATCATACCTCCCTATACTTCATTTTCATCGCGATTAAAAGGGACCGATCCCAATGAAAACATTCAGGGTATCCGAATTCAGCAGGAAGAGGAGATTGCGCTTTATCAGAAAAGAGGGATGACCGACCAGATGTTCGTACATTTCAATCTGGGCTATCCTTATGATCAGATTCTGCCGGATGTGTACGAAATAACCATCGACAGTGAAAGGAAAAAGCTGGTGCGGGAGATTGAAAACGACCGCTTGCAAGAGCCAAATGCGATCGGTTTTTCGTCCAACCTAAAGATTGCCAGCCTGATTCTGGCGACACTTCAGCAAATACCCGCGGCTCTGTGGCAACAACCCGAAACCGACAATCGCATTCAGAAAGCGATACGCTATATCGACAAAAACCTTGACAAGCCCCTGACAAACGAATCGTTAAGTACGCTTGCCAACCTGGCAACCAACTCGTTTGCGCGACTGTTTCGTGAGAGCATGAACAGTTCGGTGCAGCAATACATCCAGCAACGGCGCATCGATCAGGCCGTGATTCTTCTGCACCACTCCGACCTCTCGATCGACGAAATATCCTCCCAATGCGGATTCTACGACCGACACCACTTTTCGCGCGTATTCCGCAAACAAACAGGCATTCCTCCGGGATCGTACCGTCAAAAAATGCGGGCAAACTGATTCTATTTTAGCTTCGATGAACTTTGTTTTCGTCTAAGCTACACGTTGTTAAGCTTGAACGAGAATCTGACATATTTGTGCCACCAGTGTTTTACGAGATTATACTTATAATGAAAGTGAGCTGGGAACGCAATACTCTTTTTTTAATATATCAAATTGTCTTTTGTCTAAAGGCCCAAACACTTTCTTTTTACTTTTAATAATCAACCAGAAATAAGTAACACTATCACCATTATTATAAGTGTAAGTTTTTTCATACAAAGGGTCTTGTGGTAATTTGGGCTTTTGTTTGGCGATAATAAAATTATTGTCATAATCATAAGAAACTATGGTAGCCGGAATTTCACCTCCCACAGCAGGTTTTTTGTAATAGACATCTTTTATTTTTCCGCCTTCATCTCTGTATGTATATCCACTTCCTAAATTAACTGTAGAATCATTTGTACAACTACAACACAAGACAAACAATAAAGATATTTTGATTAGTTGTATTTTACCCATGGGAATATTTGTTTTAATTTTTTACTTCCGTAAAGATTTATTTCGTATCCTGTCCCGTCGGATTTACAATCCGACGAAGGAATAGAGCGTTAGGATTTGTAATCCAAACCGTTACACAACCGTAACAAATTGAATATTTATAAACTTTTCCATTGTTTTATCTTTACCGGATCGCAGATCCTTGTACTCCATTGCGGCGACGGATAGCATATCCGCCGCTACGACCGCCTGCTGTATATCCGGGTGGACAGAATTAATTTGGTTCATCTATTTTTCAAAAATTTTTCAGACCTGTTAATTTCAGGATTATCTTTTCTGTACAATACATCTATTGAATCTCCGACATGAAGCGTATCTGAATCTACCCAGCCTGCATATACATTACCATAAGACTTAAATTCATAAGTACATCTAATAGTACCTTTAGAACCAACACCTTTAACTCGTGTAATAATTGCTTTAACTTCTATCCCATGTTTGTCCAAATAATCATTTTCGATAGTTTTTTTAGTGGCTATATAAAGAAGATCAATGATCCATACCACAAAAACTAACAAAATAAAATTACGCACAGTCATTTTCTCAAATAAAAGTTGTAATCTACCTCTTTGCCTTTTCTTTTGGGATTTATTTCGGGTCATATTCTATATTCTTTATCAGCAAGTTCAAAACATCACTAAAACTTATTTCGGTCCGTCATAGTCGTAATGAAAGAAATTGAAAGTCGCTGTGCCGCCGTCATTCAGCATGTTGTAGGAAAACAAAGCGACCCGGACACCCTTCCAAAAGCCCCATTTCGGTTCAAAGTCGGTGCCCAACGGCAGGAAGGTTTTATTGTCGAAGCTGTAATAAAAATGACTCTTTGCAGCCGGAATATCCAGCTTTAACTTCAGGAAGAGGCTCTTTTTGGCAATGGGTACAGATGCTGATTCTTTGCCGTTGTTTTCAAAGAACAGAAACAGTTTACCGGCTTCGTTTTTTACTCCAATCGAGGCAAACTCCTTGCCCATGCAGGCTAATCCGGCCTTTTGTCCCGGCAACATTCTGCTCGCGTCTAATTGTGTAACCGCCTCTCCACGATCGCCCATTATTTTCTGGGTCAAGGCATTTCGGGCATTTTTCAGATCGGGAGCTTTCAGGGCGTTCAGAGTAAGCCAGCCCGGCTTTGCCGTCAACGACCAGGCTGCATCCACCGGATTATGGTTCCATTGCCATTGCAACCCCAATTGCGGAGTGCTAAATTCGTCATCCGTCTGCGGAGCGCTCACCGGTGAAGTTGTTCCCGTAGCCGGCTTTTGCCAGACATATACCGGTTCGCCAATGCCGTTGCGGTCGATATCGACACCCACCACAGGCCAGTCGTCGTGCCAGTACATCGGTTGCAGGTGCAACACCCGCCCCACGGCTCCTGCCGACTGAAAATGAAAGAACCACCATTCACCTTCAGGCGTATCCACCATCGCTCCCTGATGCGGACCATTGATCGCCGTAGAACCTTTTTCCAGCACCACCCGTTTTTCATACGGGCCATAAATATTTTTGGAGCGCAATACTGTTTGCCAACCTTTGTCTACGCCTCCTTCGGGAATGCTCATGTAATAATAGCCATTGCGTTTGAAGAGTTTCGTTCCTTCGGCAACAGGACCGGTATAAACCGTTTTTCCCTCGTCCAGCAGTTTGGTACCGTCGACACTCATTTTATGTACAATGATCGGCCCCGCTCCATAAAGGCTGTGCCCCAGATACGCTTGTCCGTCCTCATCCCAAAACGGGCAGGGATCTTCCCATTTTGCTACACGATTCACGCAAAGCAGAGGTATCCAGGGGCCTTCTGGTTTCTCTGCCGACGACATAAAGAGGCCTTCGTCGGGCGTGCAAAAATAGACGTAAAACCTGCCATCGTGATAACGCAGTGCCGGAGCCCACGACCCACCGGCATACCGTTTCATGGAGTAGTATTCGGCTCCCTCAATTTTATTATAAATCCTACCCACAATGCGCCAGTTCACCATATCGTCCGACTCCAGCATATTCATTCCCATAAAATGAAATTCGGAGCAAACCATGTAATACTTTTGGCCTGCCCTAATCACATCCGGGTCGGAATAGTCGGCATTCAGCACCGGGTTGATGTACGTTCCGTTACCCTGATCACCCCACGAACCGGTGTGGTGTTGGGCAAAAGCGACAGATGTCAACATCAGAAAAGAGAAGAGCAAACTGTTTTTCAAGGTCTTCATAGTATGTTATTAATATTAGACATTATACCGATTAATTCATTTCTTAATTTTCGCATTTGACCTCTCCCCTAGCCCCTCTCCCAAAGAGAGGGGAAAAATCTGCAAAATGGATTGAATTCTAAATATTTCACTGCCTTACGCCTCCTCCCCTCGGGGGAGGAGGTTGGGAGGAGAGGTCTGTAATTGAGATTTATATACACTTAATCGATATTATGTTTATTCAATCTCAAAATATTTCAAAATCGATTTATAATTATCCTGAGCAGTAAGACAGGTATCAATAAGATATTTCCTCGCATGATCCCATTCTTCCAATCCGCGATAATAAAACATCTTCAATTTTTCGTCAATAATAAACGGCACAATACCATTCGCCAAACACTCCTTAAACAGAATAAGACGTCCAACGCGCCCATTCCCATCCTGAAAAGGTTGAATCGACTCGAAATTTTGATGAAACTCAATAATATCCTCCAGCGTTTTTTGGGGCTTGGCATTATAGTATTCTATCAAAGCCTTCATTTGAGCAGCAACTTCTTTGGGCGAACAGGTTTCATTTCCGCCAACCTCATTCGGCAGCTTCTTGTATTCTCCAACCTTAAACCAGTCTTTTCGGCTATCCGACGTTCCTGATTTCAGGATAAGATGAAGTTTTTTTATAAACGATTCCGTCAGTTTAGCATTCGCCTTATCAATAATCAGATCAATACAGTGAAAGTGATTGGTGGTTTCAATTATATCATCCACATTTACACTCTCATCCGTAATGCCAATCGTATTAGTTTCAAATACAAAACGCGTCTGATCATGAGTAAGCAGACTGCCTTCTATCCAGTTTGAATTATAAGTCAGGTCGATCTGAGTACGATGATAAATACCACCCTTCAACTTCATCTCCATTTGCTCTTTCAACATCTTAAGAAATGGAGTCTCCTTCGTTTTTTTCTTATTCTGTTTTTCGGGCAAAGAACTATCTTCAGGGATATTCCAGGTCTTTCCGGTCAGGAAAGCTCCTGCAAGTTTTCCGGTAGCACAATAGTTGCGTACCGTTCGCGCAGGTAAATTCCATTTTTCCGCAAATTTTGCAACAGAGATATAGGCCATATTATCGTTTGTATAGAAATGTCGTTATCGGCAAAAAACAACATTAAAAGCACACAAATATACATCATTTTTGCCGATAACGGCAAAAACAAGATAAGCACATCAAAAAAACTAACTTATTCTCCATTTGCTATTTTGCCCGTATTGCAGTAATTTTGCACTCCAAAATTAAACTGCTATTATGACCTTTCAGGAAGAGATCAAACGCCGACGTACTTTCGCGATTATCAGTCACCCGGATGCGGGTAAAACTACTCTAACAGAGAAACTTTTGCTCTTTGGTGGTGCTATCCACGTTGCCGGTGCCGTTAAATCGAACAAGATTAAGAAGACCGCCACATCCGACTGGATGGAGATCGAAAAACAGCGCGGGATCTCCGTTGCGACCTCTGTAATGGGCTTCGAGTACAACGACTACAAGGTGAATATTCTCGATACTCCGGGTCACCAGGATTTTGCCGAAGATACGTTCCGCACCCTGACTGCCGTCGATAGCGTTATCATCGTGATTGATGCTGCAAAAGGTGTGGAAGCGCAAACCCGCAAGCTGATGGAGGTTTGCCGTATGCGTAAAACTCCGGTGATTATTTTTGTCAACAAGATGGACCGCGAAGGTAAAGATCCGTTCGATTTACTCGACGAGGTGGAAGCCGAACTCTCCATCAAGGTGCGTCCCCTAAGCTGGCCAATCAATATCGGTCAACGTTTCAAAGGCGTCTACAATCTTTTCGAACATCATCTCGACCTCTATACTCCCAGTAAACAAACCATTACCGAATCGATTGCTTTCGACGACATCAATAATCCCGAACTTGAAAATTATATCGGTAAAACAGATGCCGCCAAATTGCGCGAAGACATGGAATTGATCGAGGGTGTTTATCCGGAATTTACGCCGGAGCCCTACCTTGCCGGTGATATTGCTCCCGTATTTTTCGGTAGTGCGCTGAATAATTTCGGTGTAAAAGAATTGCTCGATTGTTTTGTGAAAATTGCACCGAGTCCACGTCCAATTCATGCTATAGAAAGAGTGGTAAATCCGGAAGAGGAAGGCTTTTCTGGCTTTATTTTCAAGATTCACGCCAACATGGATCCGAACCACCGCAGTTGTATTGCTTTCGTGAAGATCTGCTCCGGCAAATTTGAGCGCAACGTCAACTACAAACACGTTCGTCACAATAAATTGCTGCGTTTCTCCAGTCCCACGGCCTTTATGGCACAGAAAAAAGAAGTGGTAGACGAAGCATTCCCCGGCGACATCGTTGGTTTGCCCGACACTGGCAACTTTAAAATCGGCGATAGCATTTCCTCCGGCGAAGAAATTCATTTCAAAGGCTTGCCAAGCTTCTCGCCCGAGATGTTCAAATACATCGAGAATGCCGATCCGATGAAAGCCAAACAGTTGAACAAAGGGGTTGACCAATTAATGGATGAAGGTGTAGCACAGGTATTTATCCATCAAAACAGCGGTCGGAAAATTATCGGCACGGTAGGTCAACTTCAGTTCGAGGTAATCCAATACCGTCTTTTGCACGAGTACAACGCTCAATGCCGTTGGGAGCCGATTTCGCTCTACAAAGCCTGCTGGATTGAAAGTGATGATCCTGCTGAACTGGAAAACTTCAAGAAACGCAAATTCCAGTATATGGCTGTGGATAAAGAAGGTCGCGACGTTTTCCTTGCCGATTCGGGCTATATCCTGCAAATGGCGCAACACGATTTCCAGAAAATCAGCTTCCATTTTAGTTCGGAATTTTAATATGCCAATCGCACACAGAAGACACAGAATTAACGGATAAACGCCAAAGATTAATCCGTAAAATTCAGTTTTATCCGTGTTTTCCGTGTGCTCAGATTACATTTTAGCTTCGCTGATTTACAATTCAGATTCTCAAATTTTCAAATTATATTTCGCATGGAAATTCCTGTAGGAACAACCCTCAAAAGAACCATGACAGTAGGTGAAGAACACCTTGCCAGCCGTGTGGGTTCGGGCGGACTCGACGTATTTGCAACCCCTTCGATGATTGCTTTCATGGAAGGAACGGCCCTGAAATTAGCTCAGGATTTTCTACCCGAAACATCAAGCACTGTCGGAACACTCGTTAACGTGAAGCACGTAAAGGCCTCTCCCCTGGGAGCAACCATTACCTGCGAAACCACCATCACCGAAGTGGATGACCGCCGCCTGGTTTACGAAGTAAAAGCCTTTGATAATGCCGGTTTGATTGGCGAAGGCATCCACGAACGCTTTGTGGTGGATTGCGAAAAGTTCATGGCTAAAATTGCAAAATAAAGAAATACACTTTCCATAAAACAGAAGCGGGGTGATTTGATCATCCCGCTTTGCTTTTTAGGTCACATCATGTTGTTCTGCATTCCCTGATAACTTTCGTAATTTATCCCCCTACACGGTCAATGACAAGTCTCATTTCTGGTCATTTTATGCTATGACTGCATTAAATATTAGCAAATTTGACACTTACATCATAACTTTGCATTATCCAAATAAACGAAGGACTGTACAAACGTAACTTTTAAATCTGTATTCCACTATGCTACAAAAAAATCTGAATTTAGCGACAACCCTATTACTCACTGTTTTTGCAGCCATTGCAATCTCTTGTTCGTCACCGGGAGGTAGCATTATCAGTAAATTCAATAAAAAAATTGGCACTGAGGCTGTCAAAAAAGAGCTAAAGAAAACTGACAATATTTACTCCTGGAGCAATGTAAGTGTAGAAAAAGATGCTGAATTGAAGGCTATTATAGAAGATTTCATGAAAGTTACTCCGTCGCAAACGCAGCCCTTATCTCCGTTTTACGACGCACAAGGCCAGGTAGTTCCCGGAAAATTTCAGAAATATTGGGTGTATGAAACGGCCAAATTAGGTGTTGAGCTCAACTGCGTTATAACAGGGAAAACCATGTCCGTGGAAGTTCGGATAACTAAAAAAATCGGAGCTCAATAAATGTGTTGATTTCTCATCAGATATTCTTCATGAAAACAGGCAATCAACTCTTTTTACTGTTCGCTTTTTTTAGTCTTTTCTTTGCCACTTCGCATGCACAGATAAGCCATCGTAATATTCTGGTTCCTTTTGAAGAAGGCATCAAAACCCAACTTATCCCTGTTGACGAATGGAAACCATTTCCTCAAAATGCAGCCAAATGGAGGACACTAATCCCTTCCGCAACGCAAAAAACGTTGATAAAAAAAGGCGAAGCTGCATTAAGAAAAGATTTTCAGGCAATTCCAGCCACTGTCACGCTCGAATTCAAACGTAACGGAAACCGCACTGACTACGAGGATATCTCTTTCAATAAACGTTACATGTTGTGGGACATGGTTCTTGCGGAAGCAATTGAAGGAAACGGACGCTTCACCGACCACATCATTGATGGCATCTGGTCGGTATGCGAAGAATCGTTTTGGGGAATCAACGCACACATCGGAATGCAGAAAGCCGGAACAGGTTTACCGGATGTGCAGGAACCGGTTGTCGATCTATTTGCGGCCGAAACTGCTACCATTCTCGCTTGGACAGACTATCTTCTCGGTCCCTCGCTCGACCGGCAATCGAAACGCATCCGTCAACGCATCCGTTATGAAATTGACCGTCGGGTATTAACTCCCATGATTTCGGCAAACTACGGCTATCTTGGCGGAGGCAATCCGGAAGAAAAACTAAGCAACTGGGCACCTTGGGTAGCATCCAATTATCTTACAGCCAACCTGCTTCTCGAAAAAGACCCACAGCGACGTGTCGACGGTGTGATCAGATCTATAAAAATCATCAATCAATATATCAACGGATTGGGGAATGACGGAAGCACAGAAGAAGGACCACACTACTGGTTTGCTTCGGGTGCTTGCGTGTTCGATGCACTTGCTCTTCTTAAAGATGCCACAGGAGACAGGTTTGACCTTTTTCAAAACGAGTTTATCAAAAAGATCGGAGCTTACATCTGCAAGATGCACATCGCCGGCGACTATTTTATCAACGTGGCTGATGCCGCCCCGGCGCTAAAAGCCGACGGATTACTTCTCTATCGTTTTGGAACAGTTACCGGCGACGATTCTCTTAAAAGTTTCGGCGCTATGGCTTACCGGGAATCGTTGCGCGACACCCTGCCCCACGAGCAATTCTATCGCACCCGTCAGCTCTATAACCTGAAAGCGATTAGCGATTGTGAAAAATTTAGTAGCACGATCAATGACATGCCCGACGTTTGGCTGCCTGACGTTCAGCTGATGTCATCGCGCTCTGCAAACGGCTTGTTTGTTGCAGCTCACGGAGGGGATAACGGAGAAAGCCACAACCATAACGACGTGGGCGATTTTATGGTCTATGCGGGAGGCTATCCTCTAATTATTGACGTTGGACGAGGAACTTACACTGCACGCACGTTCTCCAAAAATCGCTATGACATTTGGTTCAACACATCAGCATACCACAATTTGCCTGTTATCAACGGCTACCAACAGGCAGAGGGCAGAGAATTTGCAGCCTCCGCGGTGAAATACAACCACAAAGGCAACATCTCGCAATTAACGCTCGACATCGCCAAAGCCTATCCACGGGAAGCAGGCATCCAATCGTGGATAAGAACTGTTGAAATGAACAAAAGGCAAGGCATTACCATTCGGGACAGTTATAGAGCATCAGCTCCGTTGCAAAGTCTGTCGCAAACTTTCATGACCATTTGCGAAACCGGCCTGTCAGCACCCGGACAGATTCGTTTCATATTACCTGATAAACGAGTTGCCACCTTATTCTTCAATGCTGCTATGTGGAAGGCTTCCATTGAAAAGGTAGAAAAAGGGATTCCGGAAGAAAAAGGTCTTGCAGCTTCATGGAACAACAAACCCATTTACCGGATAACTATTACGGCAACCGCACCCGGTGCGCAAGGTAAATTACAATACAAAATTACATTCTGACCAAGCCGCAAAAGAATGAGATTTTCTTGACTTTTTCCTGCAATATAATTTCACTTCACCGAAGCTAAAAGAGCACCTCCGCAGGAGCTATCTTACGAAAAGTCAGGACGATTTCAGGATAAACGGGAAGGCAACCAAAATTTAAAAGAAATTCCATCGGAAAGAAACACTAGATTCCTTCCGATGGAATTCTGTGTTTAAATAAATACCAAACAGAATGTAAATCAATGGAATAATTCAACAAATAAGAGTGTATATTTGTTGAATTTAGATTTATTGATACTATTTTTCAGTCAACAAAGATTTTTCTTTTTGGAGTCAGGACGTATAACCAGAATAGAGAACACTCAAAATCTTTTGTTGCATACGATTAACTGAAGGAGGAAAATATATGGAAACCCGGATTGTAAAAGATGAAGTGCTTCCGAATCTTATATTCACGGAAGTAAAGGCTGATATTGTCTCGTTAAAGCAACAATACAATAAAACGCCCGGCATTGCTTTTATCGGGTTCGGAGATGTTCCTCTGGCTAAATATGTAATTCCTCTGCATGTGAAAGCAGCACAGGAGGCCGGTTTTCGTGTAGTAACCCAAATAAAACCGGACGAAATAACAGAAGAGGAGCTATTTGATGCCATTGACAAATTAAATACCAACCCGGAAATTGACGCGATTCTTGTGTTGCAACCTCTGCCGCCTCACCTGAATCCACTGCGCATCATCAACAGAGTAAACCCTGATAAAGAAGTGGAAGGATTTCACCCCTTAAACATGATGGCGACCCTTATGCCTGATGCTTTCGATAACAAATACACAATGTGCCTGCCCGGTGCACTGGAAGCTATCTTAAAGAGCGACCAAATAGTTATGCCTAAAGATGCGGAATGGGTTTTATTGTTAGATAATGAGTTCATTCAAAACCCATTGGTAAAAATGGTAGCACGCACCGCAATTCTAAAATCACTACCTGCTGACAGCTCCGTCACTTTTGTAAATAAAAATTCCGCGCACCTGATTGAACATTGCCAGCGAGCGGACGTGCTGGTTGTTGTTACAAAGTCACCCGAATATGTCCGGGCTGAATGGCTTAAACCCGGAGTTTTTATCATCGACATCTATTCAAATCTTGTCAATGAAATTCCTTCAAAAAAAGATCCGTCCCATCTCATTCCAGTTATCCGGGGCGGCGTAAATGTGGAGTCGGTGCAGGGCATTGCTTCGGGCATCATTCCCATTCCGGGAGGATTGATGACCGTAGTTCTGGGAATATTATTACGCAATGCGTCCATTGCTTTCCGGCACCGATTGCAAGCAGATTAAATGTCGCAGATGATCATTTGCGGGTAAAAACATGTCGTATATTTGCAGTCCATTTTTAAACAAATCGAATTTCAAAACCCGGAACTTCATCTTATGACGACTTGGAAAATAGCCCCTATCATCAAATCAATCCCCGAAAAGAAGCTAATCGGCCTACACAGGACAATGACCCTGAGTAACGATGCAACATTTGAATTATGGCATTCTCTAATGCCCCGAAGGAAAGAAATTCCAAATGCTCTTAACCCGGATCTGATTTCCATGCAACTATTCGGCAAGTCGCTGATTGAAGGATCATTTACACCGGATACTCCTTTTGCGAAATGGGCTGCAATTGAAGTTACCGATTTTGAAAATATTCCGGTTGGCATGGACTCATACGACGTACCTTCCGGCGTTTACGCCTGCTTTTCATACAAAGGAGCTGCGAATGAAGTGCAAAGTACAATACAATACATTTTCGAAGAATGGCTTCCCGCATCAGGATATAAACTGGACAACCGACCTCATATCACCGTCATGGGAGACAAATACAAAGGGAATGATCCTGATTCGGAAGAAGAATTCCGAATTCCGGTGATTCGGAAATAAAACAAACGGGAGAATGTTTCTATTCTCCCGTTTTGTTAAGTATCACTTATTGCCAGTCCAATATCACTTTCCCGCATTCACCTTTTTCCATCACGTCAAATCCTTTCTGGAAGTCGTTGATCGAAAAGCGGTGGGTTATGATCGGATTCAGGTCGATGCCTGTAATCAGCATTTGTTCCATCTGATACCAGGTTTCCCACATCTCACGACCATAAATACCTTTCAATGTCAATGCTTTGAAGATAATTTTATTCCAGTCGGCAGAGGTGGAATTAGGCAAAATGCCGAGCAATGCTATTTTCGAACCGTTATACATATTATTGACCATGCTTTTGAACGCGGCCGGCGATCCCGACATTTCCAGTCCAATATCAAACCCGTGCATTTTGAGGTCTTTCACAGCCTGCTCAATGGTTTCTCCATTTGACAAATTCACCGTCAGCGTGGCGCCCATTTTCTTCGCAATTTTAAGTCGGTATTCGCTCAGATCGCTCACCACAATGTTGCGTGCTCCGGCAAAACGGCAAATGGCAGTAGCCATCGATCCGATCAGTCCGGCGCCGGTAATCAACACATCTTCACCCAACAGCGGAAATGATAGCGCCGTGTGCGTGGCATTACCGAACGGATCCATAATAGCTGCCATGTCGTCGGTGATACGGTGATCGAGCTTTACCACATTTTGTGCCGGAAGCGAAAGGTACTCAGCAAAAGCGCCGTCACGATTCACCCCCACACCGATGGTATTTTCGCACACATGCAGTTTGCCCCGACGGCAGTTGCGGCAGTGGCCGCAGGCAATATGCCCTTCGCCGGTCACACGGTCGCCGATCTGGATATTGCGTACGCCCCGCCCTTTATCCACAATTTCGCCCACATACTCGTGTCCAATGGTCATTGGTGTCTTAATTGTTTGCTGCGACCATTCGTCCCATTTGTAGATATGCAGGTCAGTACCACAAATAGCCGTTTTCTTAATCTTTATCAGCACGTCGTTAATGCCCACGTGCGGCAGGGGAATATCTTCCATCCAAATTCCCTTTTCGGGATGAAGTTTTACTAAAGCCTTCATGTATTTACGATTTAGTCATTTACAAATTGAAATTGCGTTCCAAATTCCATGTTTCAGATTTCAAATTTTCATTGGCATATTGCCTCATTTTAAATTACCTTCAGCTCTTTACCGATCTTGGTAAATGCCGCAATTGCTTTGTCCAGATGTTCGGTTTTATGAGCAGCAGACACCTGAACGCGGATGCGAGCCTGACCCTGAGGCACAACCGGATAGTAGAATCCAGTCACATAAATACCTTCATCGAGCATTTTTGCAGCAAAATCCTGAGACAGTTTTGCATCGTACAACATCACCGCGCAAATGGCCGATTCGGTCGGTTTGATATCAAACCCGGCAGCTTTCATACGTGACACGAAATAGCCGGTATTGGCATGTAACTTATCCTGCAATTCGTTGGTTTCGTCCATCATCTCAAACATTTTAAGTCCCGCAGCAGCGACCGAAGGCGGCAGCGAGTTGGAGAAGAGATACGGCCGCGAACGTTGACGCAACAGGTCGATAATCTCTTTTTTGCCGGTTGTAAATCCACCGATAGCACCTCCGAAAGCTTTTCCCAGCGTGCCGGTAATGATTTCCACCTTGCCGCGCAGGTCAAACCGTTCGGTCACTCCCCTGCCGGTTCTGCCAACTACGCCTGCCGAGTGCGACTCGTCTACCATCACCATGGCATCGTACTTGTTTGCCAGTTCGTAGATTTTATCCAACGGTGCCACGTTGCCATCCATCGAAAAAACACCGTCAGTAACGACTAAGCGGAAACGACACGTTTGCGCAGCCTGCAACTGTTTTTCAAGATCGGCCATATCGGCATTGGCGTAACGAAAACGTTGCGCTTTACACAAACGAACTCCGTCAATAATGGAAGCATGATTAAGGGAATCGGAGATGATTGCATCTTCTTCGCCCAACAAAGGCTCGAACACGCCGCCGTTGGCATCAAAGCAGGCTGCATACAAAATAGTATCTTCGGTACCGAAGAACTGAGCAACCTTGGCTTCAAGCGCTTTGTGCGTGTCCTGCGTACCGCAAATAAAACGCACGGAAGCCATTCCGTAGCCTCTGGTATCGAATGCCTGTTTGGCAGCTTCAATCAACTTCGGATTGTTAGCCAAACCAAGGTAATTATTGGCACAAAAGTTGAGCACTTTATGCCCATTCACCTCTATTTCAGCTCCCTGAGCCGATTCTATGATCCTTTCATTTTTATACAACCCGGCTGATTGTATGGCAGAAAGTTCGTTCTGAAGATGTTGTTGAAATTTAGAATACATTATATTTCAATATTTTATAGTTTTAGATAAAGATCCGTTGACTTGGACAAATTTACAATTTAATATATATGATTGTTCTGCAATTGCTCATTTTTTTAAGACAAATCTTGCATATTTTATTCTTGCAAAAAGAAAATAAAGTGCGATTATTTGCACAATTATGCCATAAAAACAGGCTCATGAAAAATATTTATCATTTTTCTTGGAGGATTTATAATAAATTCCTACTTTTGCACCCGAAAACATAACGATTTTGTTCATGACACAATATTTCGCATATTACTTTTTTTACTTTTACTTTTTTAGCCAAAGTAAGAGCGGGAGTTTGTGTCTTAACCATAAGTAATCAATTTTAAGGTTGTTCAAAAATCCCGCTCACACAGCGGGATTTTTTTTTAATTATAACTCTATCATGGTAAAAGTAGCTATTCAAGGGATTGCAGGTTCGTTTCACGACATTGCCGCACAGTGTTATTTCGGGAAAGAAAACATCGAGTTGGTACCCTGCGCCACATTCAAGGATCTGTTTGCCGAATTGCAGGAAAACGCATCCATGGTGGGCATCGTGGCAATAGAAAACACCATTGCCGGCAGCTTGCTTCAAAATTACAATTTACTAAAAGATAGCAGACTGACTATAATCGGTGAACACAAGTTGCGCATCAAACATAACCTTGTGGCGATGCCCGGCCAGACCATTAACGACATCAAGGAAGTTCATACTCACTATATGGCGCTATTGCAGTGCGAAGATTTTTTGGCTACTCATCCGCACATCAAACACGTGGAAGCCGAAGATACTGCCGCCGAGGGGCTCCGCATTTCGGAGGAAAAAGCAATGGGACAGGCTGCCATCTGTAGCAAATATGCAGCCGAGCTGTTCGGACTGGAGATTCTGGCGAAAGGGATCGAGACCAATAAGCACAATTTCACCCGTTTCCTGATTATCGGAAACGAAATTATGCGGGACAAGCTGGCCGGAGACCGGGAAAAGAACAAAGCATCGCTCGTTTTTTCATTGCCTCACGAAGAAGGCAGCCTCTCCAAAGTACTCACCATCCTCTCCTTTTACAACATCAATCTTACTAAAATCCAGTCCTTACCGGTGATGGGACACGAGTGGGAATACCTGTTTTACATCGACGTAAAATTCGACGATTTTGTCCGATACCGCCAATCGCTCGACGCCATCATCCCGCTAACGAAGAAACTACGGATTTTGGGCGAATACGCGGAAGGAGAACAGACAATTTAATTTGAAAATTTGGGAATGTGGAGATTTGAAAATGTAATCTGAAATCTTGAAACTTCCGATTCCTAAATAGTAAATCGTAAATGAATAAATTGTAAATAAACAATATATGTCACTCAATATCAAGCCGGCCAACCGGTTAAACACCGTCAGCGAATACTATTTCTCGAAAAAGCTTCGCGAAATAGACGAGATGAACAAAGCAGGCAAGAACGTTATCAGCCTTGGAATCGGGAAACCCGACCTGCCTCCTTCTGAAAACACCATCAAGGCGTTGAACGAAGAGTCGCTCAAACCGGATGTTCACGGTTATCAGAGCTACATCGGGATCCCCGAACTGCGCAAAGGCTTCGCCGACTGGTACCAGAAGTGGTTTGGCGTGGAACTGAATCCGGCAAACGAAATTCAACCGCTTTTCGGATCGAAGGAGGGCATTCTCCATATTTCGCTGGCATTCCTCAATCCGGGCGACGGCGTGCTGGTGCCTAATCCTGGCTACCCTACCTACATGTCGGTGAGCCGTCTGGCCGAAGCCAACGTCATCAGTTACGATCTGGACGAAAACAACGGCTGGCAACCCGATTTTGAAGCACTCGAAAAGCTCGACCTGAGCAATGTAAAACTGATGTGGGTGAACTACCCCAACATGCCGACAGGTGCTCCGGCCACCAAAGAACTGTTCGACAAACTGGTAGCCTTCGGCAAAAAGCACAGCATCGTCATTTGCAACGACAATCCCTACAGTTTCATCCTCAACGAAAACCGTCTGAGCCTGTTGGCTGCCGAAGGAGCAAAGGATATTTGTATCGAGCTCAACTCTATGAGCAAATCGCACAACATGTCGGGCTGGCGTATGGGACTGGTAGCTTCCAATCCGCAGTTTATCGAATGGATTCTGCGCGTGAAAAGTAACATCGACTCCGGCATGTTCCGCCCCATGATGGTGGCCGCTGCCGAAGCGCTGAAAAACACGGAAGAGTGGCACCGCGAAAAAAATATTGAGGTATATGCCAAACGTCGTGTCATCGCAGAGAAGATAATGCAACAAATGGGTTGTACCTTTGATCCCAAACAGGTGGGCATGTTCCTCTGGGGAAAAATTCCTGACCAATACAAAGATGCCGGCGAACTGGCCGACAAGGTATTGTACAATGCACATGTATTTGTAACACCGGGCTTCATCTTCGGCGACAAAGGCAACCGCTACGTACGCCTTTCGCTCTGCGCAACGGAAAAAATGCTGGAAGAGTCGTTTGAGCGCATTCGCAAAGTACTTAGTACGCAGTAAACAGTACGCGGTACCGACATCAAAACATTTTACGTATGTTCAAGAATTTGTCGTCGCTGAAAGCTTACCAAATGGAAAAAGAATACAAAGAATACATTGAGCAATATGAACAGGTAGGCAACTTAATTGGCTACATGATGTCACACCCCGAAAAATTCAAATAATAAAGAACTCAAAATAGCAGATTTACTGAGTACTTCTTAATCAACGAAATAACATAAAAACTGAACAATATGGATTTACAACCAATTTTCGAACCGATTACCGAAGAAAACCGTCCTTTGGTGATTGCCGGCCCCTGTAGCGCCGAAACAGAAGAACAAACCGTGGAAACGGCGAAACAACTCTCCGCGAAAGGCATTAAAATATTTCGTGCCGGTATCTGGAAACCGCGTACCAAACCGGGCGGATTTGAAGGCGTAGGCAGCGAAGGTCTTCCCTGGCTGAAAACCGTAAAACAGGAAACCGGCATGTTGACCGCTACCGAAGTGGCTACCGGCAAACACGTGTACGAAGCACTGAAATTCGGCGTAGACCTGTTGTGGATCGGTGCACGTACCACCGCAAATCCATTTGCCGTGCAGGAAGTAGCCGATGCATTGAAAGGTGTAGATGTGCCCGTGCTGATTAAAAACCCGGTGAACCCCGACCTCGAACTCTGGATCGGCGGACTGGAACGTGTTTACAATGCCGGTCTGCGCCGCCTGGGTGTTATCCACCGCGGTTTCAGTACCTACGACAAAACCATCTACCGCAATACGCCGCAATGGCACATCCCCATCGAATTGCGTCGTCGCATGCCCGAAGTGCCCATTTTTTGCGACCCAAGCCACATCGGCGGCCGCCGCGAACTGATCGCTTCTATCTCGCAACAAGCACTCGACCTCAACTTCGAAGGTTTGATTATCGAATCGCACTGCACGCCCGACGAGGCATGGAGCGATAAAAACCAGCAAATTACACCCGACGTACTGGCTGAAATCCTCACGCACCTGGTCGTTCGTAAAACCAACCAGACTACCGAAGATTTGTCTATCCTCCGCCGCCAAATCGACGAACTGGACAACAAACTGTTGGAAGTGCTGGCAAAACGTTTCCGTGTTTCCCGCGAAATAGGCACCTACAAAAAAGAGCACAACATGGCTGTTCTACAAACTGTTCGTTACGACGAAATTCTGAAAGACCGTATTTCGCAAGCCGAAAGCATGGATATTAACGGCGAATTTATGAAAACCGTACTCGAAGCCATCCATGAAGAATCGGTACGGGTACAGCTTGAATTGATCAATAAAAAGTAAATCAATAGTTGTAAGTAGTAAGTGATAAAGTATAAGTTTGATCTACAAACGCGTTTACTAATCACTTACCACTTATCACTTATCACTAACTATCATGCGCATTTTAATTCTAGGAGCCGGAAAGATGGGCTCCTTCTTTACCGACGTACTGAGTTTTCAGCACGAAGTGGCCGTGTACGATGCCGACCCGAAGCGCCTGCGTTTTGTCTACAACACCATCCGCATGTCGCAACTGGAAGAAATCAAGGAATTTGATCCCGAACTGGTTATCAACGCGGTGACCATCAAGCACACGCTGGATGCTTTCAACAACGTGATGCCGTATCTTTCAAAGAATTGTATCCTGTCCGATATCGCGTCAGTAAAAACCGGACTGCCGGAATTTTACCAGAACTGCGGCTTCCGTTTCGTATCGTCGCACCCCATGTTCGGCCCCACCTTTGCAAGCCTGAGCGACCTCTCCACACAGAGCGCCATCATCATTGCCGAATCCGACCACCTAGGCAAGGTATTTTTCAAAGACCTGTACAGTTCGCTGAAACTAAATATTTTTGAATACACCTTCCGCGAACACGACGAAACCACGGCCTACTCGCTATCCATCCCGTTTGCCTCCACATTGGTTTTTGCTTCGGTGATGAAGCACCAGGAAGCGCCGGGCACCACCTTCAAGCGCCATTTGGCCATTGCCCACGGACTGCTGTCGGAAGACGATTACCTGCTGCAGGAGATCCTCTTCAACCCCTACACGCCGGAGCAGCTGACCAACATCCGCGAAGAGCTTGGCAACCTGCTCGACATTATCGAACACAAGGATGCCGACCGCATGAAGGCCTACCTGAAAAAGGTACGCGAAAACATTCAGTAAAAAAGACGCAACCAACCGTACACAGTAGAGGCTAGACAGTGTCTTGCCTCTACCAAAACACCCAATCAGCGAATCATGTAAATGGTTCGCTTTTTTTGTACATTTACCAACAATAACCATAGTAATTCATTTTTAAAAATTCATTTACCAACAAACTAACAACCTGAATTTATTCATTATGTCTAGTCTCATTTTCAGATCTATATCAAAAGAATACCAACACGTACCATTTGTACCTTCTGCAATGTATCCATGTAATATAAAAATTCTTGAAAATAGAATAAATGGAACTTTTGCTTATCAATATCCTAGTGGTTGTCAAATCGCAGGCATTCACATATCACGCATTCAGGATATTAAACGCCATTTAAATTTTCAGCAATTACAAAATTTCAACAAAAACTACAATAGTATAAATATCCAAGAAGTCATGTACGCTTTTTTGCTTAGTCGCATCAATATAATAATGGGATGCAGTAGAAATCGCGACTATGAATTACTAACACAAAGTCTTTCTTTACATTGGTTTACTCCAAGTAAAGAGGACATCAATGAAACTGGATTCTGCAGATACAGATTAGATAAAATAATTGAAGACACTTTCAATTATTTGAAAGAATTTCCCAAAATAGTCAATGAACATGGATATTTAAAAATTGAAAGAACATGGTTTGACTTTTCTTTATTTCAGCATCTCAACTATATCTATGACGTTCCTTGGTTGAAACATACAACGCTCAACTCTATCTATCCTACAATGTGTATGGACTGGACATCATCGAAAAAGATAATTGAAGATTATCGGTTTGGAGGAACAAATAAGGTCATCGTACAAATGGATCTGGATAAATACATTTCTGAGTTCCAATTTATTTTGAATCGAAATCACTTTATTAACGCTTATGTGTTTGGTGTTGCAAGTCCAATAGATATTAAAGACAAAACGACTCTATGCTTTCAAAACAGTAATAATAATCTGATGATATCTCAAAAAGCTCTTGCTATTTTTTGGCCTTGGCAACATACAATAGAACAAATGATCAATAGCAGTATTGGCAAGAAATTAGGATTCAATCTATCTTCGTCTTAAAATTTTCTATGCAGACTCCTGTTGCTGACGCGCTTTTGCAAAGCGGAACCATTCTATACTGCTAAGCACGGAATAAGGTCCTGCACCGCTAGCGCGGGTCTTCCGACCCGTGCTAACAAGAACAAGTTATAGAAATTAACCCGACAATACAAGCTACACGAAAGAGAAATAAGAAAGATGTTTATTTGCGTGCTCCTGCTGGCGCGGGTCAAGAGACCCGCGCCAGCAGGAGCAAAACAAAAACCAATAGCCACAATGCGAGTCGGAGCTCGCATCACCCACCCTCGGGTCGTGCGAGCTCCGACTCGCACAAAGGAGACGCTCTATTGCTGCAGAACTCAATTTGGCAATCGTCGCATAAGTTCGTATTTTTGCAGGGAAACACTTTCATTTTCAACCATCCGAAAAGCCACTCCCGCTCATGAAAAAGACGATACTTTACATTGCCTGTGCCTTATTGATTCCCAACGTCATTTCCGCTCAAACCGTCAACAAAACCGCCCCGACTTTAAAAGATGCCTACAAAGGCGCATTTAAAATCGGCTGCTCCGTCAACGACGCAATCGTCCGGGGTTCCGACTCCATCTCGCGGCGGTTGGTACTTCAGCAGTTCAACGCCATTACACCCGAAAACGTATTGAAAGCAGAGACCGTTCACCCAAGTCCTGATGTATGGAATTTTGCCCCGGCCGATGCCTTTGTGAAGATGGGAGAAGCCAACCACCTGTTTGTTGTGGGGCACACGCTGATTTGGCACAACCAAACACCCGACTGGTTTTTCAAGGATACCGAAGGACATCCGAAGTCGCATGATGTCATGGTGGAACAGATGCGCAGCTACATTGCTACAGTAGTGGGCAGATACAAAAACCGCATCAACGCGTGGGACGTGGTTAACGAGCAGATAGACGAAAACGGAGCCTACCGCTCCACTTTCTGGGTAAACGCGATCGGTAACGGAGACGAACTGATGAAACTGGCCTTTAAATTTGCCCACCAATATGCACCGGATGCCGAGCTCTATTACAACGACTTCAACGTGTGGCGTCCGGCAAAACGCGACGGCATTGCCCGCATGGTACGTATGCTCAAAAAAGAGGGTATCCGCATCGACGGCATCGGCATACAGGGTCACTGGGGACTCAATTTTCCAAAAAAAGAATACATCGAAGCAGCCATCGACACCTTTGCCACACTGGGTGTGAAGGTGATGATAACCGAACTGGATGTGGACGTGCTGCCTATCACCAAAGAGGGGCAGCTGATCGGCAAAATAATGAGCGACCCGCAATGGCAACACGAAGAGTTCAAAACCTTCCTCGACCCCTACCGAAACGGCCTCCCGGCCGATGTGGAGAGACATCTGGCCGATCGCTATGCCGAACTGTTCAACATTTTCTACAACAAACGCAACAAGATAGACCGCGTTACCGTATGGGGACTGCACGATGGCATGTCGTGGAAAAATGACTATCCGGTACCGGGGCGCATCAACTATCCCCTGCTCTATCGACGCGACAAGACACCCAAACCGGCATTAGAATTGGTATTGGCCATACCGAAGCAGGGAAAAAAATAAAATGCGAGTTGAAACTCGCATCATCCGATTCGTGCAACTTTCAAATCAACAGTCAAACACGCAATAAAACAGCAAAAAGTAATTTTTTTGAAAAATTTCCGACGAATTATTTGTCGGTTCAAAAAATAGCTCTACCTTTGCCCTCACAAAACAACGAAAAGTATGTCATTTCAAGCAGTAAATAAATTTTGGTGGTGGCGCTTACAACTTCAAAAAAGTCGTGAGTAGCACCGTCGCATATCTGTTTGAACACTAAATATTATTAGGTAAAAAGATAAAGCCCGTCGCAATCACGACGGGCTTTTTTTATGCTGTTTTTCCGAAAAATCAAAAAACAGCGTTCCAATTCCGGCAAAAAAATAAAACATAAAATACGATCAAGATGAACTACGATGTAAATAAAAACGGTTACTACGGCGAATTCGGAGGAGCTTACATTCCCGAAATTCTCCATGTTAATGTTGAAAATCTGAGGAATAACTATCTAAAAATTCTTAGCGATCCCTCATTTCAGGAAGAGTTCAACGGCCTGATGCGCGACTACGTGGGTCGTCCTTCTCCACTATACTTAGCTAAACGATTGTCAGAAAAGTACGGTGCCAAGATCTACCTCAAACGCGAAGACCTCAACCACACCGGCGCACACAAAATCAACAACTCGCTGGGTCAGGTACTTTTGGCCCGCCGCATGGGCAAAACCCGCATCATTGCCGAAACAGGTGCCGGTCAGCACGGGGTGGCCACCGCAACGGTTTGCGCCCTGCTCAATATGCCCTGCTTCGTCTACATGGGAGCCCTCGACGTGGAACGCCAGCACCTCAACGTGCAAAAAATGGAGATGCTCGGGGCAACGGTTATTCCGGTTCACAGCGGCAACAAAACCCTGAAAGATGCCACCAACGAGGCCATCCGCGACTGGTGCTGCAACCCCGAAGATACCTACTACGTGATTGGTTCCACCATCGGACCACACCCCTACCCCGACATGGTTGCCCGCCTGCAATCGGTAATCAGCGAGGAGATGCAAAAGCAATTGCTGGAACATGAGGGGCGCGACTATCCCGATTACATCGTTGCCTGCGTGGGAGGCGGAAGCAACGCTGCCGGAGCATTTTATCACTACCTTCACAACGACAAAGTAAAACTGATAGAAGCAGAAGCTGCCGGTAAAGGAATCGACACTCCCTACTCTGCCGCCACCATTCATCTGGGCCGTGAAGGAATCATCCACGGTTGCCGCACGCTGATTATGCAATCCGAAGACGGACAGATCGAAGAGCCCTACTCCATTTCTGCAGGCCTCGACTATCCGGGCATCGGTCCAATACACGCCTATCTGGCCAAAACTAAACGATCGACTGTACTGGCCATAACCGACGACGAAGCACTGGAGGCTGCATTCCTGTTGACCAAAATAGAAGGAATTATTCCTGCCATGGAATCGGCTCACGCACTGGCTGCCCTCGAAAAACTGACATTCAAACCCGACGATGTGGTGGTGGTCAACCTTTCGGGACGCGGAGACAAAGACATGGAAACCTATATACAAAATGCGAAGTAACAAACACAAAGACACAAAGACACTAAGTTTATATTCCTTTGAGACTCGGTGTCTTCGTGTTATAATTCCAAGTTAATTATGCAAACAAATATCAGAACATATTCCAAGAAGCTGTTGGGTGATCTTCACACCCCAGTCTCCATTTATCTGAAAATCAGAGACATTTACCCCGAATCGGTTTTACTTGAAAGTTCCGATTACCACGGAGGCGAAAACAGTTATTCGTTTATCGGACTGCGCGCTGCGGCAAAATTCGTGGTAGAAAATGGAGCCATTTCGGAGTATTATCCAAATGGAACGATTATTCGTAAGGAAATCGACAACAACTATCCGTTGCCTGAACACCTGAATGCTTTCGTCAAATCATTTGAGATCAAGGAGAACAATAATCACCTACCGTTCAATGGCTTTTTCGGATTCACGGCTTATGATGCCGTACGCTATTTCGAGAAAGTAGATATTGTTCCCGACAAAAACGAAGCACAGGTTCCCGATATGTATTACATACTTTACAAATACATTATCGTAGTGAACCACTTCAAAAACGAGCTCGAAATTATCGAAAATCTCTTTGACGGCGAACAAAGTGAGATAGACGACGTCGCAGGATTGCTTGACAACCGTAATTTTGCCTCGTACAACTTCGAACCGCTCGGCACCGAAGCATCGAACATGAGCGACGAAGATTATCGTCAGTCGGTAGAAAAAGGCATCCAACACTGCAAACGCGGCGACACGTTTCAGATCGTACTTTCACGCCGTTTCAGCCAGCCGTTTGCCGGTGACGATTTCAAGGTGTACCGCGCGCTGCGTTCCATCAACCCTTCGCCCTACCTCTTTTATTTCGATTTCGGATCGTTTCGCATCTTCGGTTCTTCACCCGAAACCCACGTGCAGATCAAGAATGGCAAGGCATTTATCGACCCTATTGCCGGCACCTTCCGCCGTACGGGGGATGACGACAAAGATCGTCAGTTGGCCGAAGCACTACTTAAAGATCCGAAGGAGAATGCCGAACACGTGATGCTGGTCGATCTGGCACGCAATGACCTGAGTCGCAACACCTCGGAAGTCGGGTTGGAAATATACAAAGAAGTCCAGTTCTATTCACATGTCATCCACCTGGTTTCACGGGTGAGTGGCAAACTGCTGCCGGGCGTCAATCCGATACAGCTTTTTGCCGACACATTCCCGGCCGGAACGCTCTCGGGAGCACCCAAAGTACGCGCCATGCAACTGATCAACGAAATAGAACCGACTACCCGTGGCATTTACGGAGGCTGCATCGGCTACATCGGCCTTAACGGCGATATAAACCAAGCAATTACCATCCGCACTTTCCTGAGCAAAAACAATTCGCTCTACTATCAGGCTGGTGCCGGCATAGTAGCCAAATCGGTACCCGAAAGCGAACGCCAGGAGGTAAGCAACAAACTCGGCGCACTGAAAACCGCTATCGACATGGCAGCAACGCTAAAAAATTGATTTGAAAATTGTCTAAAATGCCAATTGGAATTTGAAATCTTGAAATTTTGAAATTAAACCAGCAATGAAAAAACTATTGATATTCGACAATTACGATTCGTTCACGTACAATCTGGTACATGCCGTTCGTAAACTGGGATACACCAACATGGAGGTGATCCGCAACGACAAAATCGCCCTCGAAGAGGTTGATCGTTTCGATAAAATTCTTCTCTCGCCGGGTCCCGGCATTCCATCGGAAGCCGGCATCCTATTGCCATTGATTAAAAAATATGCCCCGTCGAAATCGATTTTGGGTGTCTGTCTGGGCCATCAGGCCATTGCCGAAAGTTTCGGCGGCACACTCGAAAACACCTCAGAGGTGTTTCATGGCGTAAGCACTCCGGTACATGTAGTCGACCCCGATCTGCTATTCGACGATATGCCGACCACCTTCGATGCCGGGCGTTATCATTCGTGGATTGTGAGCCGGGACGGACTGCCCGAGTGCATCCGCGTAACAGCCGAATCAGGAGAAGGAACCATCATGGCACTACGCCACAAAGAGTACGACGTGCGCGGCGTACAGTTCCACCCCGAATCAGTTCTTACACCGCTGGGAGAAACATTGATTGCCAACTGGTTGAAAACGCCACAATTTGCCAATCTGACAATATAAAAACATGCCAATTGAACGTTCAACATTAAACTTAAAGCAATGAAAGAAATTCTATACCGCCTTTTTGAACACCAGTACCTTGGCCGCGAAGAAGCTAAGACCGTATTGACCAACATGGCCGAAGGCAAATACAGCGAAGCTCAGATTGCCGCCTTTGTTACCGTTTACCTGATGCGCAGCATCACCGTCGACGAACTGATCGGGTTCCGCGAAGCCCTGCTAGACATGCGTGTACCGGTTGACCTGAGCGATTACAACCCTATCGACATCGTAGGTACCGGTGGCGATAACCACAACACCTTCAACATCTCGACCCTGAGTTGTTTTGTGGTGGCCGGAGCCGGTTACAAAGTAGCCAAACACGGTAACTTTGGTGCCACCTCGGTAAGCGGAGCTTCCAACGTGATGGAACAACACGGTGTGAAATTCACCAACAACAACGACCAGTTACGACGCTCTATCGAAGAGACGAACATTGCCTACCTTCATGCACCAATGTTCAATCTGGCACTGAAAACCGTGGCACCGGTGCGCAAAGCCCTACAGGTTCGCAGCTTTTTCAACGTGCTCGGCCCGTTGGTAAACCCCATTCAACCGAAGCGCAACATGCTGGGAGTGTTCAATCTGAAAATGGCACGTCTCTACTATTACCTCTACCAGCAAACAGGCGGTGATTTTTCTATCGTGCACAGCCTTGACGGATATGACGAAATTTCACTGACCAGCGACTTCAAAGTAATTACCAAGTTTGGAGAAAAAATGTACACACCCGAATCGCTGGGATTTAAACGGATTCCGCAAGAAGCCCTTGATGGAGGTGAAGTCCCCGAAGATGCCGCCAAAATTTTCGATAATGTACTGAATAACACTGCAACTAACGCGCAAAAAAACACAGTCATCATTAACGCAGCATTTGCTATACAGACGATTAAACCTGAATTTTCGATAGAAGAATGCATCGATCAGGCAAAAATTTCAATAGAAAGCGGTGCGGCATTGCAGATATTGAAAAAATTTGTAGCTTTGAACAGTTAAAACATCATCATTGTTCAATTGTGATTTTTTTGTGATTTCATTTTGGATTTAAAATACATGATTTAAATAGTTAACATTTAACTATCACGCATCACAAACAAAATGCAAACCAACCTAAATCTATATCAAGCTACAACCACTCAACACTTCATGCTATGAACAACATTCTGGAAACCATCATCGCAAAGAAACAACTCGAAGTCGCCAATGGAAAAGAAAACGGCTATCTTGAATCGCTGAATAAATCAAACCGTCCTCACCTGTCATTAAAGAAAGCCCTAGAAGCTTCGTCAACAGGAATAATTGCGGAATTCAAACGCAAATCACCCTCAAAAGGATGGATTTATCCCGATGCCGACGTGACTGAAATCCCCGCAGGATATGAAAAAGCCGGCGCCACCGCTTTATCCATCCTTACTGACGAGTCATTTTTCGGAGGCTCACTAAAAGATCTGCAAACAGCACGGCCTTTAGTGAACATCCCTATACTGAGAAAGGATTTCATCATTGATCCATACCAACTGCATGTGGCCAAAACCATCGGAGCAGACGTCATTCTACTCATTGCAACCGCACTTGACAAAAAATCATGCGCTTCACTTGCAAAGGAAGCCAAAAGCCTCTGTCTGGAAGTACTGCTCGAAATTCACGAAGAATCTGAACTCGAATATATTACACCTGATATTGACATCGTCGGAATCAACAATCGCAATCTAAAATCGTTTGTAACGGACATCGAAACCTCTTTCCAACTGGGAGAAAAAATACCAAACGGATACCTGAAAATTTCCGAAAGCGGAATCAGCGATCCTCATACCATCAAAGAATTGCGGGCTGCCGGATTCAAAGGGTTTCTTATCGGAGAAACCTTCATGAAGGACGATAATCCGGCACAAGAATTGGCAAAATTTATCAACGTTTTAAATTAAACTTGTTGACAAATAAGCAACATCATCTCCGAAGCTAACAAAAAAAATGGACATTCAAATAAAAGTATGCGGGATGAAATATCCTGAAAATATCAGGGATGTAATTTCTTTACACCCTGATTATATGGGATTTATATTTTATTCTAAATCACAGCGCTTTATTGGGGAACTCGACCCGGAAATACTGAAACAAATTCCGGACAACATTTGCAAGGTTGGAGTTTTTGTCGACGAAAATGCGCTAAATATCTTTCGGATTGTCCAAACCTACGGACTCAATGCCGTTCAGTTGCATGGCAAAGAAAACCCTGCAACATGCCGGATTTTACGTCGAAAAAGGCTGAAGGTAATTAAAGCCCTGAGCATTTCCGACGCCAATGATCTCCTTGTAGCCTCGGATTATCAGACATGTTGCGACTATCTTTTGTTTGACACGAAGACACCTTTGCATGGAGGGTCAGGACAACAATACGACTGGAACATCCTTAACAACTACACCGGGAGAGTGCCTTTTTTTCTAAGTGGCGGCATCGGACCCGACGATGCAGAACGCATAACCGCGCTCTCCCACCCAATGTTGAAAGCCATTGATGTCAACAGTCGATTTGAAACCGAACCCGGACGAAAAGACACAAAAACATTGGCTGCTTTTCTGAACAAAATCAGAAAAAGTCAACAAGACACTGACTATTAATACTGAACAAATAAAAATGAATCGACTTCAAACTCTTTTTCAACAAAAACAGAACAATATACTTTCTGTCTACTTTACAGCCGGATTTCCAAAACTAAACGACACGACCGAAATTTTAAGCGAACTACAAAAACAAGGCATTAATTTGGTTGAGATAGGAATTCCATTTTCAGACCCCATGGCAGATGGCCCTGTAATTCAGCAAAGCAGCCAGACCGCGCTGAACAACGGCATGTCACTCAAAGTCCTTTTTGAGCAACTGAAAGACATTCGCAAGAATATCGAAATG
>CAXXPB010000038.1:0-8459 GCA_963678825.2 uncultured Microbacter sp.
CGGCGGATCTGCGATCCGTCGCCGCAACGAGTATAGGGATCTGTGATCCCGAAGATGCAAAACACAATCGAATACTATGAGCATTCAGCATAGAATTAACGGGTAAAGGACTTATTCCTGTAATAGTTGTCTGACTTTATCGGATTACAATTAGCTGCGCTTATCTTCGATTCCTCATGCCCGATTCCGTCGTCGGATTGCAATTAACAATCAGCGATAACTAAATCCGACGGGACGGGAAACTTTGGAATAGGTTCTAATTATTGATCAAGAAATGATATTTTAACTTTGATTTTCAAATTGTAATTCATGAGATTAAATTCTAAAACGAGATTCATAATCAAGCTTTTAATCATTGGGCTAATTCTTATTGTTTTGTATTTATTCTTTTGGGGCAGACTTAATTTTATTTGTCCATGGATGATTGGATTTGATAAAATTGAGACAAAAAACTCAGTTATATATTATCATAAGGGAGAAGCAAATTTGAAAAATTTCCCAAACATTGATAGTTTAATTGTAAAGGTTGAAAAATTTCATAACCTCAAATTTCAAAGAAAAGTCCAAATTATAATTAGCTCAAACATTAAAGAGCATCGTAGATTTAATGGTCATGATGTGATGTTTGTCACTCAGCCTTTTTTATGTAGAATTTATATTTTGTATTCTCGTGAATATTTTCAAACAAAAGTAGGAGCTTTATGTTTGTACTTACAACATGAACTTTCACATTCTATTATAAATCAAAATATATCAAACTCAAAACTAACAGGTTATCCACTTTGGTTTTTGGAAGGTATTGCGACATATTCTTCCGGGATGTTAGGTCATGATGGTTATCCGCCACTTGATACAGTTAAGCAACGGATGTTAAGAGGGTACATTATCAATCCTATTGATTGGGGAAAATTTGGAATGGCATCAAAAGGAAAAACCGTGAACACATATCCTTTAAATGATTTATATAAATATACATACTCTGAGTTTGCTTTTATTGTTGATGATTTGATAGAAAAATATGGAGAATCTAAATTAATTAGTCTATTACATTTATCCTTAAATGAACAGAAGTTTGACATTGCATTTAGATTGATTTATAAAATTGAATTTAAGGATTATTTTTACGCTTTGATTAATGATAAAAACTACCGCCAATACGGGTATAAGAAATTGCCAAAACAGTAGGTTGTCCATGGTTTCTAGCCCGATTCAACTTTTCGTATCGGCGAGTCAACGATCCGTCGCCGCAAAGAGTCTAGGGATCTGTGATCCTGAACAAAAGAGCAACTAAATAATCAATTCGTTCAAGCTTAAATCCAGTGGTTAGATGCCTCTTAGCTCACTCTTGGCAAGTTGGGAAAACAAAAAACACAAACCCCGAAAACATACGAATGTTCATAGAACTAAACAAGACGTTGGCAGAAATTTCAATACAATACGTTGGTCGCATAGAGATTAGTAACATAATAAATTATCAAGTAGATGAAAGTTAACTCATTTTTAGGAATAGTCCTAACGCTTCTTTCATTATCAGCACCCCTTAAAGGAGCTAATTTCAATGCAAGTAAACAGGCCTTTGATTTTGATTGGAAGTTTTATTTAGGCGATAATGCGAATGCTTCTAAACCGGAATTTAACGATTTAGAGTGGCGAACATTGGATGTACCACACGATTTTAGCATTGAGCAGCCATTCGATTCCAAGAATCCAAGTACAGGTGGAGGTGGATATGCTTATGGTGGTATAGGCTGGTATCGTAAACATTTTGTGCTGGATAATACTTCAAAAGACAAAAAAACAGCAGTGCTATTTAATGGCGTTTATCGAAACAGCGAAGTATGGATTAATGGGCATTATTTAGGTTATAGGCCATACGGGTACACTTCGTTTTACTACGATTTAACACCCTATTTAAATCCTGTTGGCAAAGAGAATATTATAGCCGTAAAGGTCAATACATCAGAGCAACAAAATTCGCGTTGGTACACCGGTGCCGGCATTTACCGGCATGTTTGGCTCATAACTACCGGCAAAGTACATTTCGAACAATGGGGTGTATTCGCCCAAACCCTCGAAGCCACTAAACAACAGTCAAAAATTAATATCTCGGTTAATGTATTTAACGAAGAAAAAAGCAAACAAAACTGCGAGATACGAACCACTTTGATTGATGCAGAAGGGCATAAAACTGCATCTACTTCCTCCGTTGTTGCCATTCAGGGAGGCGATTCTGCAAAAATCAACCAAACCATTGAGACCGGCAATATCAAATTGTGGTCTATTGAAAACCCGTATTTGTACCGTTTGCAGGTTGAATTAAAAGCAAATGGAAAGACCACCGAAATTTCGTCCACAAACTACGGAATACGGACAATTAAATTCGACCCGAACCTTGGTTTTCTGTTAAATGGAAAGCATGTTAAACTAAAGGGAACCAATAATCATCATGATGGAGGACCATTAGGTTCAGCCTGTCTCGACTATACGTTTGAACGACAGTTGAAACTATTAAAAGAAATGGGCTGCAATGCCCTTCGCATGAGCCATAACCCTCCCGCACCAGAACTCTTGGATGCTGCCGACAGAATGGGTTTTGTTGTAATTGATGAGATTTTCGACGAGTGGATGAACGGGAAAACCCCAGCGGGCTATTCCCCTCATTTTAAGGAATGGTACCTGAAAGACGTTGAAAACTGGATAAAGCGCGACCGCAACCATCCTTCTGTAATTGCCTGGAGTATCGGAAACGAAGTTAAAGAACAATGGGATATGACCGAAGGTCCCAAAATAGCCAAGATGCTTAAAGATGCTGTATTAAAATACGATACAACGCGCCAAACGACAGCAGGTTGTAATGGTATTACCGGCATAAATGCAAATGGCATGGGACAAATTCTGGGGATTGTTGGCTATAATTACGAAGAAGCCATGTATGAAAAAGACCACAAAACCTACCCACAAAGAGTAATTTATGGAACCGAAACCTTGCAATATCCATACCACCCGGGCAAGTGGGACCAATTCCGTTCGTATGCTCAATGGTTAGCTGCTCAAAAGGACGATTATGTAGCCGGAGAGTTTATCTGGACAGGTTTCGATTATCTGGGAGAAGCCGGCATTGGCGAAGTAGGCGACGGATTTGAATTCTGGAAAACATGGCCGGGTTGGCCAACTTTCGGGGCGACTTGCGGCTTGCTGGATATTTGCGGTTTTAATAGTCCGGGCTATTGGTTTCGCCGCGCATTATGGACCAATGAACCCATTGTGTATATTGCCGTTGAAACCAACAAACAAGCCAAAAATCGCGATGCCTGTTCTTTCTGGGCCTGGCCAAAGGTAGAGCACCATTGGAATCATTCAAAAGAAGGAGACACTCTGGCTGTACATGTTTACACGAACATTCCTGATGTTGAGTTGAAATTAAACGGGCAGTCGCTAGGCGCTAAACATTGGGATATAAACAACGAAGCATTTTTAGTTTGGAACGTTTCCTACAAGGAAGGAATCCTTGATGCTATCGGAACATTGCCTGATGGAAAAACAGTAAGAAACAAAGTTGTTACTGCCGGTCAACCTTATAAAATCCAATTAGTAGCAGACCGGTCAACCATAAAAGCAAACCGACAGGATTTATGCTATGTTCAGGCATTTCTGCTCGACCAAAACAATAACCCCATTCCGTTTGCCGATAATGAAATTGAATTTGAAGTTATTGGTGCCGGCAAACTTAATGCAGTTGGAAATGGAAACTTAAACGAGTACCTGCCCTATAAAACAAACAAGACAAAGGCCTATAAGGGAAGATGTTTGGCTATTGTCCAATCTGGCGATAAAAATGGAGTATTGACAGTAAGAGCCAAATGCAAAAATTTGACAGAGTCCACAATTGAAATAAAAGTTGCCAAATAAAAACCATAGAATTGAAATTTATTGCATTAAAACATAATTAGAAAATGCAGAAAGAGGGTCGGATACAATCAAAATATTTTTGATGAAATTGTGATTATCAACCACTCTTGTTTCCTATTCCCCGGATATGTAGCAAACGGTCGTATCGGCGGATCTGCGATCTGCCGCCGCAAAGAGTATAGGGATCTGTGATCACGAACAAAAGAGCATCTGAATAATCAATTCGTTCACGCTGAACGCCAGTGTAGCTTGGATGCATAATGAAATTGCTCCCGTTGATAAGGAATGGAGCTTTTATAAGTGATTGGCTGCCCATACCGTCAACGTTGTGTGTAAGCCAAAAAACAGTGCTGAAAATAAACTGACATGAAAAATAAAAAAGTATTACTATTTCTTTCACAAGGTTTCGAAGAATATGAAGCCGGCGTATTCACAGATGTGATTGGTTGGAGCAGGGAGTTAGGAAACGAACCTGTTGATATGATATCCACGGCACTCAGACCTGAGATTAAATGTAAATGGAACCTAATTGTTCGTCCTGAAATTGAATTTGACAAAATAGACTTTGATGATTATGACGCTTTAGCAATTCCTGGTGGATTTAAAAATTCAGGATATTATGAAGATGTTTTTGATGAGCGATTTCAGCATGTAATACGTAGTTTTGACAAAGACAATAAAATAATTGCAGCTGTTTGCGCTGCCGCAGCACCTGTTGCAAAATCAGGTGTTTTAAAGGGCAGAATGGCAACCACATACGATTTAACGGATATTTATGGAAGAAACTATCTTGCTGAATTTGGCGTCAACGTACAGGATAAGCATGTAGTAATTGATAAGAATATTATTACCTCGACAGGTCCTGCCACTGGATTAGATGTTGCATTTAAGCTATTAGAAATGTTGACTTCGACAAAAAACGTAGATGAGGTAAAAAAATATATGAGATTCACCTCTGATGGCGCAAGTATAATAAATGCTCTATCAAGCAAATAACAGAATGATTAATCGACACAACATCAATAAAACAATTGATTATGAAAAGGACCGTAGGAATAGCAGTTTTGATGGCCGGATGTTTTTTGTCGGCATTTGCCCAACGCGGTGCTGTGTTAAACAACAAGTTGCTTCCGGCAGACTCTACTCTTTATCAAAGGGCATTAAAAAACAACCTGCCTGCAAACTACACATGGGAATATGGAAACTCTGAACGGAAATTAAATAATCCGGCAACAAACAAACGCTTACAACTTCGTGAATTGAAAGGCGGAAATCTGAATCTTTCAATGAAAAGCCCCCTTGAAATGGAAAAAATGCCGTGTGTAAAATCGCCTCAAAAATCCCGGATGCCTGTAAGCAAATCTGATACGGTAGTAAAACATACCATGCTGATAAAGAAATTCTAATTTCGTATCACACAGCTATTCAAATGCTTGCTCCTGATGGCGCGGACATAGCTTATTCGCCAGCGTAGAAGATCTGCGCCGGTATAGATTACAAAAACAACGACACAGAGACAATGACTTTATGATTGGATTGACAATTGCAGTATTTATTTTAGGCTATGCTGCTATCGCACTTGAAAACTCTATCAAAATAAACAAAGCTGCTTCGGCCTTGATTACAGGTGTCCTTTGCTGGACAATTTACATTCTTTTTTCACCGGACAAACACATTATAAACGAAGAACTTACGCTACATTTAGGAGAACTTTCAGGCATTTTATTTTTTCTACTTGGTGCAATGACGATTGTAGAACTGATTGACGCTCACAATGGTTTCGACATAATCACCCGACGAATCAGCCAAACAGATATTCGAAAATTACTCTGGATAGTCGCATTCATCACCTTCTTCCTTTCTTCGATTTTAGACAACCTTACGACCACCATTGTAATCATCTCACTTCTTCGAAAATTAATTCGAAATCCAAACGACAGGCTGTTTTTTGCAGGCATAGTAATTGTGGCCGCAAATGCCGGTGGCGCATGGTCACCTATTGGAGACGTTACAACCACGATGCTTTGGATTGGTAACCAAATTTCTACATTCAATATCATTTCTAAGTTAATTATACCCAGCTTAATCTGCATTATCGTCCCTTTGGTATTTCTTACTTTCAAACTAAAAGGGAAAATAGATCGTCCGTTAAAAGGAAGAGATTCTCAAGAGAAAACATCTGCAGAAACACACCAACTATTTGTCTTATTATCAGGAGTCTTCATTCTGATTTTAGTTCCTGTATTCAAAACGCTCACCCATCTTCCTCCATATATGGGCATACTTATCGGACTTGGATTTCTTTGGATTATTACAGAAATTATCCACAAAGGGAAAGACGAAGATTACAAACGTAATTTATCTGTTGTTCATGCACTACGCAAAATTGATACTCCGAGCATTTTATTTTTCCTTGGTATTTTGATGAGTATTGCGGCTCTTCAATCTATGGGAATATTAACTCAGCTTGCTCAATGGATGACCGCAACCCTTCATGACGACAACATAATTGTAATCTCAATAGGATTGCTTTCTTCCATTGTCGACAATGTTCCGTTAGTTGCTGCGGCACAAGGAATGTATAACCTTAACATATATCCAACAGACCATTATTTCTGGGAGTTTCTTGCTTATTGCACAGGAACTGGCGGAAGTGTTTTAATTATTGGTTCTGCAGCCGGTATAGCTGCAATGGGAATGGAAAAAATCAACTTCGTTTGGTATCTTAAAAAAATTAGTATACTTGCTCTTTTAGGGTATTTTTCCGGAGCTATAGCTTACATAGTACAACATCAAGTATTAGGATTATAAATGTAACAGATGAAACGAACATATCTCGTAAAAACTCAGATAAACAATACCATGCAAGTTCCATCCGTCGTCAAAAAAAAACAATTTTATACGTATGAAAAATAAAAGTGCCATTTTAGTGTGTTTTCTATTTGTATTAATAGCCATGCATGGAAACTCACAAGAAAAAAATTCCACACGGAACGATTTCAAAACAAGCATGGGAACCGACGGAAGAGTAATTGCATATCCGGCAGATTGGAAATCAAGCATGGGAACCGATGGAAGAGTAATTGCATTCCCTGCTGATTGGAAAACAACCATGGGTACGGACGGAAGAGTAATTGCTTACCCGACCGATTGGAAAACATCCATGGGAACGGATGGAAGAGTAATTGCTTACCCCGCAGACTGGAAGACGTCCATGGGAACTAACGGCAGAGTAGTTGCTTATCCGGCTGACTGGAAAACAACCATGGGAACGGATGGTAGAGTAGTTGCTTTTCCTTCAGACTGGAAGACAACCATGGGAACTGACGGAAAAGTAGTTGCAATACCGACAGATTATAAAGCTATCAATATCAACAATCAAATTACAAGACTATCATTAAGTACACTTTATAGGTTAGTTAATTCAAATCAGATACTGGATTTGATCAGTCCTGATTTTCTGTATGAGACAAATAATTGAACTGTTCTGACAAAGCTGCAACTACGGATACTCCATTTACCTTAAAACAAAACACAGACACATGAAACAGCTCTTTTTCATTCCGCTCCTTTTTTGTGGATTACATTGCTTTGGACAATCGTCTGACAGTAAGATCCACAACGATTATTTCCTTTTGGGGACTCTAAACGATTACATGGGCAGGGATAAATACGATGCTGTAGCCAATCGGGTTGATGAGTATTATCCGAATGAAAAACCTCTTGTTTTCTTTCTTGATTCAATCTATAAAAACTGCTATCCGGATTTGGCTCTGTCTACAAGCGCCCAAACGGGCAGATTGGAATTGCGGTCAACGGTTTTAGCGCAAAAAGTAAACGATTTCTATGATTTTCAATCTTCTGGTCGTGGCACTTATTGCGGAAAAGCCGATTTCAAATCATTAAACCTTGACTCATTAGCAAATACGCCTGATTTTCGCTCAAAATATTTCGAATCAGTTTATACAGGGCGAGTGAAGGCTGACATTTTTACAAGCGACTCCGAACGGGTTTCTTTCATTGTGGGAGCATACGTACGGTTTGGCGGCAAAAAAGATTCGCTTTACTACATAAGCATTCCCAACTCCGTTAGTAAAGTAAACGTTCTGGCAGAACAGCTGAAATACCTGAAATGTACCAACGTGAACTACATCATCAAAAAAGACTACATCCCCTGTGGTCATTCGGTATATTTTACCCCAACAGAAGAATTGAAAACTTATCTTGAAACGAGCCAGCGCAAATTTGCATGCTTGTAGATAATGACTTTCCTCGCTGTTGTATCAATATCCACTTTCGTACCGTCCCTTTTTTCAATTCAACAACAGTTGTTTAAAACAAACACTAATTTTAGCCCTGTTTTGTAATTAAAATAAAATTCGCACCTTTGCAATTCCAATTAATTTTTCTGACAGCCATTTTATGAGACTCATATTCTGGCTGTTTTTTAATTTATCATTCACCTTCAAAAACCAATTATGAAAAAAATTCTGACTTTAGCTGTAGTATTAATGGCAGCTGTAACCATGAATGCGCAGACCGACATGCAG
>CAXXPB010000039.1:0-98911 GCA_963678825.2 uncultured Microbacter sp.
TATAGGTGCATACGCAACAGCAAATAGTAGTTCCGGTGTAGCATTAGGATATCAGTCAACTGCTAGTGACCAGTACACTATAGCTATTGGTGGAACAAGTTCATCGACTACGGAAGCAAAAAAAACATATGCTACAGCAATAGGAAGTGGAGCTAAAGCAACGGAGCAATATACATTGGCTTTGGGTGGTCTAGCTCAGGCAATAGCTGCTAATGCGACAGCTATAGGCTATAATACCACTGCAGATCATACCAATACCGTCATTCTTGGTAATGGGGCTAATGTGGGAATAGGAACAACTAATCCTCAAAATAAACTTGAAATAACACAAGGGACAGCAGGAAATTCAGGATTAAGATTTACAAACTTACCCAATGCCTCTTTGTTAGGCACAAATGCAAATGGAGACGTGATTGTAGCTTCTTCAAGTATTCCTAACATATATAATACAGACGGAACATTAACCAACAATCGAAAATTAACACAAGACGGAAAAACATTAACCATAGAGACAGGTGGTAGTGCTCTAAATATAACCGGTCTCCCGGCATCAACCACTAATACTGAAAATGTAATTGCTGCTGATGCTACAACAGGACAAGTGAAAACTATCGTACCTGCTTATGCAGTTAAATGGTTTTATTTGCCTCAAACACCTATAAATACAGCTTTTGCTTCTTATCCTTCTACACAAACATTAGATTTATTCCCATTAATCCAACAATTACAAACAGCCGGGATAATTCCGTCTGGCGTGATAAGCGCTAATATGTTTAACTACAAAGCGATTAGTTATGATACGTCTGTTTTTAAAAATGATTTATCAATTGATGCTTCTGGAAAGATGACTTATACCGTATTAGCTCCTGCAACCGATGCTACTTTTATCAATCTTGTAGCTTGGTTTAAATAAATAGAAGACTGATTAATTGACGTAAGAATAAGATGGTTGATGTTCAAATACTTCATATGCAAGCTCTAAAATCATTTATTCCAAAGATAAGAGGAGGAAAGATTTTCTTTTTCCTCCTCCTCTCATTTTTATTGACTCAGCATATTTTCGCACAAACTACAGTTAAATATAGCACAGGGGGATCATCATCCACATACACAGTCCCTTCCGGAGTGTCTTACATTATTGTTGAGTGTTGGGGTGCGGGAGGAGGTGGAGCTCAACGATCAAACTCTGGTAGCTATGGCGGTGGCGGTGGCGGTGGTGGCGCTTACGCACGAAAAATTATTTACAATCCTACTGGGTCTTATACTGTATATGTTGGAAAAGGTGGAGTGAGTAATACTACAAATGGAGAAAATTCTTATTTTGGGACAATTGTGGTTGCTGAAGGAGGAAAATCTGTTAGCCAAAATACAACTACAGGAGGCAGCGGTGGTTCGGCTTCTAATAGTACAGGAGATGTAACTTATAGTGGCGGAACTGGTGGAACTGGGTCTGGTTCTTATGGCGGCGGTGGCGGTTCTTCTGCTAGTCCTGCTGGAGATGGTATTTCCGGAAGTAATTCTACAGGAGGGAAAGATGTATCGCCCTATGGAGGAGGTAATGGCGCAGATGGTCCGACGTCAAGTGCAGTGGGTATTGCCGGAATAGCTCCTGGAGGTGGCGGTAGTGGCGCTTTAAGAACTAGTGGTGGACCTAAAGCTGGTGGAGACGGGGCTGCCGGACAAGTTATCATAACTTATTTTGCACCGGGTGGTGTTTCTGGAGCATCTCTTTGGTTGAGAAGCGACTGGGGGACAAGCAGTAGTACTGATGCTACAGCTTTAAGTTCATGGAAAAATAATATGGATGGTGTAAATGTAACTCAAGCCACAGCTGCCCAGCAGCCTCTATTTCGTACGGGAAGCAGTGCTTCTAGTCCTGCAAGTCCGTTTAATTTTAATCCCGCTATTAGTTTTGATGGAACTAATGATTATTTTAAAGGCGCAGGTAATTATGGCATCAATGGCAACATAGCTTTTACCACATTGGCTGTAGGACGTACAAAATCTAAATCTCAAATTAATGCAATATGGGGTGGTGAAAATTCATCCTCGTGTAATACGACTTTCCAGATTTATCATGATACTGATGGAAACTTCCCCAATGGAGCTGCAATAGACCAGTGGGGCTTGTTCCCTCTTGCCGGAGGGGGGGCTGTTCATACTGAGTATGATCCTTTTCTTTCAGAAGAAGCTATAAGTAGCTCCATATCCGATAGCTATAATAATGGAATACTTGATAATGGTGTGAAAAATAGCAGGACAGGTTTTGGTACTAGCTATCCAACAAATACAATAGTTGATATTGGAGCAAGGCTAACTACAGGCTCATTGTATTTCAATGGCGATCTTGCCGAAGTCCTTATTTTTAATAAAGTTTTATCACCCACCGAAACGCAAAAGGTGAATTCATATTTGGGTATAAAATATGGTTTTACATTAGGTAATGGAGTGCCTACCATCCCCTATGCGGCGACTCTTAGCTATCTTGCATCGGATGGTAGCACGGTTTATTGGGATATGCCGACAAATTCCGGGTATAGTTATAATGTTGCCGGTATTGCCCGCGATGATGTATCGGGTTTATATCAAAAGCAGTCCAAAACAATAAATAATACATTGGCTGTTGTGATGGGAAATAGCAGTACTATTGCATCTGATAATGCTTCCAATACAAGCACTATCAGTGCTGATAAATCAGCATTAATGTGGGGTGATAATAATGGTTCTTTTTCGATCTGGACAACAACCGGGATACCTACTGATTTTCAAATTGGAGGTAATTCGTTAGCTATATTATCTCGTACATGGAAAGTACAAAAGACAGGGACAATAGGTACCGTAAAAGTACAGGTGCCAGATGATCGTAGCTCTCTTACATATAAATTGCCTAACGTACCTATCAGTGGCACAACGAGCACATATCCAAATTATAATGTTTATTTATTAGTGGATGGCGATGGAATTTTTACTTCAGGAGCAAAAGCAATAAAGATGAAATATAATGATACAACCAAGAATTGGGAGGTAAACTACAATTTTAATAGTACATATCCATATTTCACCTTTGCAAAAGGTCCTCGTTTTATTGAATCCAATAAATTTTTATCTGGCAAGCCTTATGCAGCATGGTAAACTACAGAGGTTGCTCTATTATTATTGTTGAATCGAATATTTTAAAGTCAATGCTTGCCAACCACACAACATATCGACAAACCATCAATTTCCTGTTTTTTTTATCAAAGACAGATGGGAGGGTTGCGGCATGTTGTAGCGCTTCTGCAAGGCGGTGGCTATTGGCTTTATTTCTGTTTCTCAGCTTGAGTAGCATTTCGGCCCAAACTACCGAATCCATTTATATTGACGAGACCTATACCGTGGCCGCCGGCAGCGTCACGCAATGGTACGGTAATGTGGTGCTGGGTCCCAATGCACGGGTATATATCGAAGATGGCGAAAAGCTCTATTTTTACGGAGATACACTGAAAATATTTCCCGGCGCTCGTATCTATGGTTCTAATACTGCATGGACCATACAAAATCATGGTACCGGTACCGGAACTTTCGTATTCAAGCAACCCAACCCCAATACCGGAACCATCACACAGCAGATACTGGATGGTGGTAATGGTGGCAATCCTGCCAACAGCTTACAAAACACCATCACCTCCATGGAGATCAACAACCCGAAAGGGGTGCTGCTGCTCAACACCGATGCCCGTGTCGGTACATCCATCACCTTTACCACCGGCCATCTCTTTTTGAATAAACGCGATATGTTGCTGACCAGTATAGCCAACCTTTTTGGCTATGATGCCGACAAATATGTGGTTACGGCATCATCGGGTCACCTGGTAAAGGAAAACTATACAGGCGCATTTATATTTCCTGTGGGATATGCTGTGAGCGACTATACTCCGGCCACCGTGTCACCGGCCACCGCAAACACGATGCACGTTAATGTCAGTTCGTATGCTGCTTCAGCACCTGATGAAGCTGACCTTTCCGGTATTACCCGCACGTGGAATATTTACGGAAATACCACCGCTTCGGCTACTATCAGCCTTCAGCACAACTCGAAAACAAACATGTTGGGGTTTTCGTCCGCGGCCAATTATATCACCCGTTACGGGAAAGCGCCCAACAACACGGGCTATTATCCAAGTACCGATGACTGGCAGTTCAACCGTCAGGAAGCAAGTCTCGTAGGCAGCGTTCCGGGGTCGGAAATCCTAAGTCTTAAGTTCGATAGTCTTGCTACGTCCTCGACCAAAAGAGAAGCATACTACACGAAAGCCAGCACTAACGCCAACGGTGCAATTGCATTGCTAAAGCAGGCAACTTTGGTAGATACCAACCATAATGGTATAGAGGGTGATGCAGGAGACCAGGTTCATTACACCTTTACTGTGGCCAACACCGGAAAATATAAACTTACCAATGTTCATATAATAGATCCTAAGGTTACGGTTGTGGGGGCAACCATAGATAATTTGGCTCCTGGTGTAACAGATTATACTACATTTACGGGAGATTATAAAATTACGACGGCAGATGTGGATACCGGTTACGTAGTAAATTTAGCGCAGGTGGAAGCTATAGATATTTTTGGAAAACTTGTAAATGACTATTCTGATCCAAAATCTCTTTCGGGTGACAAGCCTACCATTGTTTATACGGCAGATTCTAAACAACAGGTGTTGAGTGTAACAAAAACAGCTACTACACCTAAATTTGACGGGAAAACGAAGTTTAACTGGAAATACACCATTACACTAAAAAATACAATGCCTATATCATCTAAGGATACGCTTTCCAATATTCAGGTAAATGATGATCTTACAAAAGTGTTCACACACGGAGAAACCTTCGAAGTGCTGAGTGTGGTTGCCAGCGGATCGCTTGTGGCCAACGGTTTATATGATGGTAATAGTGATATTGCAACTTTATTGGCATCCAAATGCCACTTAGCTCCACAACAAACCGATTCTATCGTTATTTCCTTACGAATTGACTCTCACTGGTATTCAGGGAAAGTATACAACCAGGCGACAACAGAAGGTAGTTCTAAGTTAATAGGTAACGTTACGGATGTTTTGTCTAACGATCCGCACAACACAGAAGCCGGATTCGTTGCTCCTAAACCGACAATAACGAATGTACCTGTAGCAGCACTTATTATACCTGACGGATTCTCACCCAATAACGACGAGTTCAATGATACGTTTGAAATTATACATTCACCACAACTGCGTCTAAAATTCGAGGCATACAATCGGAATGGTGATTTGGTTTACAAGAGCAATGATTATAAAAATGAGTGGGATGGTAAAGGTAATGGTCACTTCCTTGGCAAGAATCTACCAGACGGAACCTATTATTATATTCTCGAAACAACCGATACAAAGACCAATGTCGTTGAACACTATACGGGTTACCTGACATTAAGAAGATAATCTGTAGAAAATAAAGAGTTTTTTCTCAATAATTGACTGAAAGGTATATGTGCTTCAGCTCAATTATCTAAAAACAAATTCATTAAGAAATTAAGATTGTTGAGTAGGTTTCTTCACGCTTCTTAATGTCTTAATGGTGTCGTTTACGAAGAGTAGGGGCGTTAGCCCTATTGTCTAGGTAGAAAATACCGTGAAAGATAAAATAAGGGACGTAGTCCTGACGTCTAACGTTGTACGAAATTTCGGTAGAAAGGCATCAGAACAACGGAATAGTCACAAACAAAAAACCATTAAGAAACTAAGGCTGTTGAGTTGTTCTCTTTATGCCTCTTAATTTCTTAATGGTTTTGTTATATTGGCGATTACCTGTCGCTACTTCACCTTTGTGCCCGATTTTCCGTCTATAGCATCAGCTTTAGTGATAATCACCTGATTTACTCCGGCATCGATCGCCTCGAAAGCATTCTCCAGTTTTGGAATCATACCGCCCTGTATTACACCGTCAGCAACGTATTGGACAAAGGCCTCCTTGCTGATTTCGGCAATCACGCTGTCGTCGTCATGTTCGTCGCGCAAAACACCTTTCTTTTCAAAGCAATATACCAGCGTTACGTCGAAAAATTTAGCCAGCGCTTTAGCCGCTTCGCCGGCAATGGTATCGGCATTGGTATTGAGCAAATGTCCCTGTTTGTCGTGCGTTAAAGGAGCCAGTACTGGCACAATACCTTTGGTAATCAGGTCGGCCAGCAAGCCCGCATTTACCGACTTTACATCGCCAACAAAGCCGTAATCCACTTCACCCACCGGACGTTTGGCTGAAAGCATGTAGTTCATATCAGCACCTGTCAGCCCCAACGCATTAATGTCCATTGCCTGCAATTGTGCCACGATGTTTTTATTGACCAATCCGCCATAGACCATGGTTACCACCTTGAGGGTTTCGGCATCGGTCACACGACGACCGTTCACCATAACGCTCTCAATGCCCAGTTTGGCGGCAATAGCAGTTGCCGAGCGGCCTCCGCCGTGAACTAACACCTTGTGGCCTTCGATAACCGCAAAATCACTTAAAAATTGTTTGAGTGTAGCATCCTCTTCAACAATTTTTCCACCAACTTTTACAATAGTCAGTTTTGTTTTTTCACCTGAAGTAGTAGTTTTGATTTCTTCCTGCATCTTATATTATATCAATTATTTAGTTAGTTTGCTTTTGTATTTCAGAGCTTGTTCTTCAAGAAATTTCAGTTCTTGTAAGTCAGCATCATCCGCTTTTTGCGCTTCATACAACTTGCGTTTTTGATTGAACTCAGTATAAATTTGCTCCGCTTGTTCTTCCATTTCGGTATTGGTAACAGTACCGGCATGTTTCAGAATATTCTTGTCCTGAAATTCAAGCATACGGTCAACGTTTTCTTTCCAATACTTCATGGTAATATCCAACCGGTTTTTGATTCGTAATTCGGCACTTTCCAAAAATATAACTACCAACCGGTTCAGGCTGTCAATTTCCGTGTCGGATAAATAATTTTTCGCGATAAAAATATCTTATTTTCTAACCACAGAACCTTTCCATGAAGTAAGATTCATATTCGGTTTCTGAGCATTCGCGCGTGACAGGATTACCTCGACCGCCGTCTGACCAGTAACAGCATACAATAGTTTGTTCTGCGTTTCGGCAAAAAACATCTGAGTGGCTTTATCGGTAATGTCATAGTCGCTACTCAGAGCAAACAGATCTCTCACTTTTTGATAAAAACGCTTTTCAGACGCACGTATATCTCTGATCCTTTCCAGCAGTTCATCAAAGTAATCAGGATGTCCATCCGGATTTTTCAGACGTTCGTCATCCATCACAAATCCTTTTACCATATACTCTTTCATGTTGCGATTGGCCCAAATACGGAATTGTGTTCCCCCGCTTGCCCCTTACCCGAAAGCCTATAGCCAAAATCATATCCAGACTGTAAAAAGTAACATCATATTGCTTTCCATCTGTGGCAGTTGTTAAGTAATTCTTAACAACTGAATTCATGTTTAATTCTTTTTCATTCAGTATATTAGATATGTGCATACTGACATTTGGAACAGAGGTATCAAAAAGTTCGGCAAGTTGTTGCTGGTTCATCCAGATATTGCCGTCTTTGGCGTACAAAGAAACCGCGGCTTTACCGTCGGCTGTGTTGTAAATGATAATATTTTGTTTTTCCTCTGCCATAGAAATTTGCTGAACGATTGAAGATGCAAATCATTTTGAATCTTGTATTATAACACAACCCTGAATGTTGTGTTTCACCTCGCTATATACATCCGTTGTACAAAGATATTCAAAAAATCGCAATGACATCAGGTAATTTTATTCCCATTATACCGCAATTGAGAAGCTATTGATTTATGACGTCATATTAATTCCCTCGGGTCGATAGGGTTTACACAAGACATATTTCCAGAGTAGAATAAAGTACCTTACGTACGACACTTTATACCGGTTTATACACGAATTTAGTACGTAGAGAAAAGTCAAGATGCCTTCGATATTAAGTAGACACTCATGAAGACAACTGGCAATTATTTAAAATAGTTTAGCCACAACTTCACGTATCTGATTTATTCGTGAAGTTGTGGCTAATTGTATGAAATATTCTGAATGCTTTGTGCTTTACAGATTTTCAAGAATTCGTTTCAAAACTACCTGTGCCGAAATTTCACGGTTGGCAGCTTCCGGAATCACGATTGATTGCGGACTTTCATTACGTCGTCCGTCACAATCATGTTGCGGCGAACAGGCAGGCAGTGCATAAAGTAAGCGTGTTGGTCAGCGCCATCTTTTCGGTACTTACTGTCCACGAACGGTCTTTGCTCAATATCTGTCCGTAATTCGGGTCGGTATAAGCGGCCCAGTTTTTTGGCATAACAAAGTCAGCCCCGGCCAATGCTTTATCCTGGTCGTATTCCACACGAGCGCCACGAACAAATTTTTCATCCAATTCGTAGCATGAGGATGGGTAATCACAAAGTCTACGTCAGCTTCGTTCATAAAGTCAGCAAATGAATTTGGAACGGCCTGAGGCAAAGCCTTAGGTGGGGAGCCCAGGTCAAAACAACCTTCGGACGTTGGGTTTTCTTGTATTCCTCAATGGTAATCAAATCAGCAAAAGCCTGTAGCGGGTGTCTGTAGCCGCTTCCATGCTAAATACCGGACGACCGGAATATTTGATAAACTGGTTGACAATGGTTTCGTTATAGTCGTATTCTTTGCTTTCGAACTGCGCGAACGAACGAACACCAATAATATCGCAATAGCATCCCATCACAGGAATAGCCTCGAGTAGGTGCTCGGTTTTGTCTCCATCCATGATAACACCCCGTTCCGTTTCGAGTTTCCAGGCGCCCTGATTTACATCCAGAACAATGGTGTTCATACCCAAATTCATCCCTGCTTTTTGTGTGCTCAGGCGGGTACGCAAACTCGAATTGAAAAATACCATCAACAGCGTTTTATTTTCGCCCAGATGTTTATATGCGTAACGGTTTTTCTTTATCTCAAGCGCTTCGGCAACAGCAGCTTTCAGGTCGCCCAGATCTTTTACGTTAGTGTAGGTCTTCATAGTCTATGTATGTATATTTGTATAATCGTTTAATTGAACAATTGTTGTCTGCGACTCTTCATGCAACATCTCAACAATTGAACAGTTTTACGATTCAACGTTTTTCGTATACTGTAGTTACCCAGTTATTTTTTTCTTCAAATTTGATGAATGTCAGTCCATTTTCTGTAGCTTCAGCTTCAATGGCAGGCATATCAGTCTTATAAAATCCGCTCATTAAGAGTAATCCTCCTGTAGACAAACAGGCTGCATAATGTTTCATATCATTGAGCAGAATATTACGGTTGATGTTGGCCAGAACTATATCAAATTTACGTCCGGAAAGCAGTTCTGCTCCTCCTTTGGCCACTTCAATGTCAGGACAACCATTCAGCCGTATATTTTCTACTGTGTTGTCGTAAGCCCATTCGTCGATATCAATAGCCGTAATTGGTTGCGCTCCTTTCATGGCTGCCAGAATGGCCAACACTCCCGTTCCGCACCCCATGTCAAGTAGCGATTTGCCGGCAACTACCATCTTTATCAGTTCACCGATAATCAGGCTTGTTGTTTCATGATGGCCGGTACCAAATGACATTTTAGGTGGTCAATCAAAATATCGTACTTTGCTTTAGGTACATCCGTATGGAAAGAGCTATGAATCACACAATCGTTACCAATTACAATTGGCGAGAAATAGTGCTTTTCCCACTCTTCGTTCCAGTTCTTGTCCTTTATCAGTTCGAAGGTATATTCAACCTCAATATCGCATGGTAAAGTTTCTTTCCAGTTTTTTAGATCTTTTTCATCAAATAACGATGCAGCACAATAGGCTTTCATTCCGTCATTTGTATAGGACAAAGCTCTCGAAGCCGATTTCAGCGAGTGTTGCAGATACTATATCGTTCTCAAAGCCACGCGAATTGTTAAGAGATAATGTCAGTTCAATGTAATCCATCAGGGTTTGGTTTATTTTCGTTAAAATGAAAGCGAAATGTATTATTCACAGGGCTTTTAGTATAACTTTGCTCATAGTAAATAAGCATACAAACTTAGATAATAATTTTGAGACCAAAAACGTTACATATTGAAATCTTTCCCAAAAAATTAAACCGGAAGATTACAATTTTGTCTAATATAGAAAGATAAAAATTCACCCCTTAAAGAAAGGAGATATAATCATGAAAGCAAAAGTGTTTTTCGTAGCCGCCCTGATGTCGCTTCCGGCATTTATGTTTGGGCAAGATCTTTACGATGACCTTTATTATAAACCCGGAAAAGACAAACCATTGCGAACTCAACAGACAAAACCCTGTAGTTCAAAATGAAGAATCCTCTGCACAAAACAACGATCAATACAAAATTGACTCGACAAAAGTGGGAGGGAAAGATATTGTTGTGGTAAGGAATATGAACGGCGATACTGTTTATTATTCCGGAGACAACAGGGAACCGATCATTGACAGTGCACAGGTCGGTGCTAACGGTGAATATTCTAATCGTATCCAACGTTTTCACAATGCAAACGGCACTATTATTCTTAATGACGAGGATGCCTATCCGCTTGACAATGTAAACTGGACAGTAAACGTGTATGGAGGTTATGGTATGGGGGGATGGCCTTACGGAGGCTATCGTAATTATCCATACGGAGGATACGGCAGTTATGCCGGTTACGGGGGTTACGGGGGATACTGGAATAGCGGGTATTCTTCCCTTGTATTCGGGATGGTATGGCTCAGCTTGGGATTGGGATTTCGGCTGGGGCGGTTATGGATGGGACTATCCATATTACGGAGGATATTATAGTTGGGGTGGTTATCCATATTCTTATGGGTATAATGGCTGGTACGGAGGAGGCTGGTATGGTGGCGGATATGGACGATCAATTCCCTATAACTATACTTCCGACAGCAGAAGGCAGGCTGCAACAGGCACTACCCGCAGTTCAATGACCGGATCTCGCTTTAACATCATCTACCACAGGATCTAGAAGTAGTCGTACAGCATTCAGTTCTGCAACTTCAGGAACACGTAGTAACACAATCGGGACAAGAGGTAGCAATCAGAATACTACATTTTGGAATAACTTCCTTTCAAACAGAGGCTACAATGTAAATAGCGGTAGCCGTGCTGCTGCAGGCACAAGCGGTTCTACTGTTAGCGGAGGTAGTCGCTCAGCGGGCAGTAGCGTAACCAGTGCGCCTTCTTATAATTCCAGAGGTAATTACAGTAGCGGAGCAGGCAGTCGTCGCAGCTCGGAAGTTGTATCAGTTCCATCATCGGGCTATTCTACCCGCAATAGTAGTGTGTCAAGAAGCACTACGAATAATAGTAATAACTACGACAGCGGTAGCAGAAGATCTTCATCGCAATCGTATGAGAGATCATCATCTTCAGATTATAACAGCAATTCATCCGGTTACTCTTCGGGAAGCAGATCTAGCTATTCTTCAGGAAGCAGTGGAAGTTCTTCCGGTGGTGGATCGCGTAGCAGCAGTAGCGGTGGTGGCCGTCGTTAACCGATAGCCTAAACGAGAGACGAATGTAAAATAGATATCATTATTAAAACAAATATATTATGATAAAAAAGAGTTTGCTTTCATTAGGTTTGTTATTAGGCTTTGTTGCCGGTATTCATGCACAAGATGAATTTGATGCACTTAAAGCTTCGCAAACACAATTAAAAGGAACTGCACGTTACATGGGGATGGGTGGCGCCTTTACGGCTCTCGGAGGTGATGCTTCGGCCATTTCACTCAACCCGGCAGGTTTGGGAGTCTATCGGAGTTCAGAGTTAACAGCAACTCTGAATATGATGAATAATTCTTCAAATTCAACATGGAAGGGCGTAAGTAACAGCGACAATAATATCTTTGCGCATTTCAATAATTTGTCGATAGTGGCAACTATTCCTGGTACCGATCAATATAGTTCTGCCCTGAGCTTTACGTTTGATCGCTTGAAATCTTTTAATCGGAATGGTGTAGTTTCCGGCGCTAACCAGCTTTCATCACTGACCGATAATATTGCTTATAGGACCGGCGGAATTACCGAATCATCTCTTCAGTCTGCTAATGATCCTTTTAATAATACAAGTATTCCCTGGATTTCTGTATTGGGTTATGAAGGTTTCCTGATTAATCCAAGTTCGAGTGGAACTAATCAGTGGACAACCCTTTTGGGTAGCACCGAAAATGTTCGCCCGTCGTATAGCTATTCCGAAAGAGGATACATTGATCAATACAGCATTGGTTATGGAGCTAATGTTTCCAATATTGTATATCTGGGAGCATCTATCGGATGGCAAAGCCTGAACTACTCGTTGATAAGTAATTACTCAGAAGCTTTTGGTACCGGGGGAGGTATGAACCTCAAAAACGAAATCTATACTACAGGATCTGGATTTGATGTAAAATTAGGAGTTATTGTGCGTCCGACAGATTTTCTGCGCTTGGGATTTGCTTACCATACTCCGATGTTTTATAATATGACCGATAATTATTACGCAACATTAAATTACGATACTGAGCGAATCGGAGCTGTATCTACTCCTGACGAAGGTGGTTATAGTAAATATAAAGTTCAAACGCCGTCTTACTACACATTCGGTTTGGCTGCCATTTTAGGCAAAAAAGGCATACTGAGCTTCGATTACCAGTATCAGGATTTTTCAACTATGAAATTAAAAAATCAGGATGGTGACAGTCAGGCATATCAATTTGAGAATGACGGTGTAAAAGCGAATATGAAATCGGTGAGCAGTTTTAAAGTTGGTGGCGAATTCCGCGCAACTGATAATATAGCATTACGTTTAGGGTATAACTATATTTCACCGGCAACCAAATCTGATGCTTATAGAATACTTGGTCCTGGAAATTCGGTAAGAACTGACAGCGAATATTTTCTGGATGTAAATACCCAGAACTTCACGGCAGGTATCGGGTTTCGTTATAATAACTGGAATTTCGACCTCGCGTATGTGTTGAGCAATCAAAAACAGGATTTTTACCCGTATGACGATACCAATTTGGCTCCGGCAAGATTGACTACACATAATAGCAATTTAGCGTTTACTATTGGTTTGAGGTACTAATTTTCAGTCAAATAATTTGCAAAGCCTGTATTTCCAATCGAAATGCAGGCTTTTTTGTTGAGCACTAATATTTTCAGCGATATTATTTGCAATTAAAACAAAATGACGTAACTTTGCATCGTCAAAATAGTGGATAGATTTGATTGCTTGCAACCACGGAAAAAAATGCTAAAACGTGATTCTTTCTCGTTAATGCAGTGCTACTTAAGCATTGCCTTTTTATCCCAACCAAATTTTATTCATAGCATGACAAGGCGTGAAACGATTTCATGCTTTTATTGTTAGTTTAATAACGTATTATCTAAATGAAGAAGACGAATTATTTATTTACTTCAGAATCAGTTTCTGAAGGGCATCCTGATAAGGTTGCCGACCAGATTTCCGATGCAATTCTGGATAATTTTCTGGCTTTCGATGAAAATTCAAAAGTAGCCTGTGAAACGTTGGTTACAACAGGTCAGGTAGTATTAGCCGGTGAAGTTAAATCGAGCGCTTATGTTGATGTACAGGAAGTTGCACGTCAGGTAATTAACAAAATTGGCTATACAAAGAGCGAATATAAATTTGACGGTGATGCTTGCGGTGTATTTTCCGCTCTTCACGAACAGTCAGATGACATTAACCGTGGCGTTGAACGTGCCGAACCTCTCAATCAGGGTGCCGGTGACCAGGGAATGATGTTCGGTTATGCTACCAAAGAGACAGAAAACTACATGCCTCTGCCTTTGGAATTGTCGCATCAACTATTAATCGAACTGGCTATCTTACGTCGCGAAGCTAAGGAAATTGGCTATTTGCGTCCTGATGCCAAATCGCAGGTAACCGTGGAATATTCAGAAGATGGCGTTCCACAACGCATCCACACTATTGTGGTTTCGACGCAGCATGATGAGTTTGTGTTAGCAGGAAACGGCAAAACTCAGGCAGAAGCCGACGAAGAAATGGTGGCTAAAATCAAAGAAGATGTAAAAAACATCTTGATTCCACGAGTGCTGGCAAAGAATCCGGAATGGAAAAAGTTGCTCGATGACAACTACATTCTTCACGTTAATCCGACCGGAAAATTTGTTATCGGCGGTCCGCATGGAGACACCGGATTGACAGGGCGTAAAATTATCGTTGACACTTATGGTGGTAAAGGCGCCCACGGGGGAGGTGCATTTTCAGGAAAAGATCCTTCAAAAGTTGACCGTTCTGCCGCTTATGCTGCCCGTCATATTGCTAAAAATGCTGTTGCTGCGGGTGTTGCCGATGAAATTCTGGTTCAGGTTTCTTATGCCATTGGCGTAGCACAACCACTTAGCGTATATGTAAATACGTACGGAAGAGCCAATGTGGAAATGAGAGATGAAGAGATAGCTCTTCGTTTGGAAAAACTGTTTGATTTGCGGCCTAAAGCCATAGAGCAACGTCTGAAGCTTAGAAATCCGATTTATTCAGAAACCGCTTCATACGGCCATATGGGTCGCGAGCCACAGTTGGTGAAAAAAACTTTTTCTTCTCGTTACACCGATACTATTGAAAAAGAAGTAGAACTGTTTACGTGGGAAAAGCTGGATTATGTGGACAAAATTCGTGAAGAATTTTCTCTATAAGCTGTTGGATTTTTATATAATTGTGTATCTTTACAGTTCAAAACACCGATAAACATGGCAGATAATTCAGGAAATATAATTTATGTTATTGCTGTCATTGTTGCTGTTTTGAGCAGTATATTGTCCAAAAAGAAAACGAACAGAACGGAATCTGCACCATCTCATCCTTCAGAAAGTTGGGAAGAGGTGATAAGAGAGCTGACAAAGGATACAAATCCTGCACCGGTTTATGTTCCGGAACATAAACCAGAGATTGTTCAACACAAATCTCACCCTTTTCTGGACGAAGAAAAGAAGTTGCATAAAGAGACGGTAGTGAAAATAGCACCCGTTGTTTCAACGACGTTGAGCGATCCCGAAGATCAAGAAAAGATTACTTTACCTGATTTCTCAAACTACGATGAGATAAAACGGGGGATTATTTTTAGTGAAATATTTAGCCGGAAATTTTAATTTATTCGGGCGATATTATCAGAAACAAAAAAATCCGTATCTTTGCAACGTAATTATTCAACGAACATTTTAGTATACAAAATAAGAAAAGAGTTCCGGCAATAGTCGGAATTCTTTTTATTTTCAATCAATTACAAAAAAAAAGATTTTACCATGGCAACATCGTATATGACCCAAGAGGGTTACAAAAAGCTATTGGACGATATTAATCAATTGGAGTGTGTACAACGTCCTGCCATCTCACGTCAGATTGCAGAAGCCCGAGATAAAGGTGACTTGTCTGAAAATGCAGAATATGATGCAGCAAAAGAAGCTCAGGGCCTGCTAGAGATGCGAATTGCCAAAATGAAAGACACTTTGGCCAATGCCCGCGTAATTGACGAAAGTAAATTAAACACCGATAGTGTCCAGATTTTGAATAAAGTCAAAATTAAAAATCAGAATAACGGTCAGGTTATGACTTACATGTTGGTTTCTGAAAGTGAAGCTAATCTGAAAGAAGGTAAATTGTCGGTTAGCACACCAATCGGTCTGGGTTTAATGGGTAAGAAAGTCGGTGATACTGTTCAGGTAAAAGTACCATCAGGTATTATCCCTTTTGAAATTGTTGACATTTCCATCTAACAATAGAACAGATCAATATAACTAGCGATTATGGCAACTATTTTTTCTCGTATTATTGCAGGCGAAATACCGTGCTATAAAGTAGCAGAAGATGATCGTTTTTTTGCATTCCTTGATATTAATCCGGTAGCAAAGGGACACACTTTGGTGGTTCCGAAAATTGAGGAAGATTACCTTTTCAATCTTGATGATGTAACTCTTCAGGCTTATATCCTGTTTGCAAAGAAAGTTGCAAAGGCGATAGAAAAGGCAGTGCCCTGTAAAAGAGTAGGTGTGGCTGTCATCGGATTGGATGTGCCACATGCCCACATCCATCTGGTGCCTTTGAATTCGGAAGGTGACATCAACTTTGCAAAAGAAAAGCTAAAGCTCTCACCCGAAGAGATGAAGAGCATAGCTTATAATATCAGTTTTTTTGCTTAGAGTTCTTATTCTAATTTATAAGCTTCCGTAAGCTTATTTCCGCGTAAAAAGTCTTCAACAGACATTCTTTTCTTTCCGGCTATCTGAATACTTTTCAACCGGATAAAGCCATCTATAACAGCTACTTTTACCTGCTTGGGAGATTCAATCACGATACTCCCGCAGGTCAAAGTGTGTGTTGTTTGTTCTTTTTCCGTTTCGAAAATTTTCACATTCAATTCGTCGCCATTTTCAGTCTTCAATAAAGACCATGCAGCAGGGTAAGGAGCTAACCCCCTTATAAAGTTATAGACCGTCGCCGCATTTTGATTCCAATCAATTTTACAGGTCTCTTTGAAAATTTTCGGAGCTGCTTTTAATGTCATGACTTCAGGCTGTGGCATGGAAGATACATTTTCATCAATAATCATATCCACAGTCTTCTGTACCAGTCTGGATCCTGTTGTCATGAGTTTATCATGAATGTCTCCTGCCGTTTCTGATTCACCGATGGCTACTTTTTCTTGTAGAATAATATTTCCGGTGTCAATTTCGTGCGTCAGGAAAAATGTTGTAACCCCGGTTTCGGAGTCACCGTTGATAACCGCCCAGTTGATTGGAGCTGCACCACGGTATTGAGGCAAAAGTGATGCATGAAGATTGAACGTTCCAAAACGAGGCATATTCCAGACTACTTCCGGAAGCATCCGAAATGCAACCACAATTTGTAAATCAGCGTTTAATGATTTTAATTCGTCAAGAAAAACAGGGTCTTTCAGTTTTTCCGGCTGCAAGAGAGTCAACCCTTTTTCTAATGCATATTGCTTAACCGGTGAGAATTGAATTTTATATCCACGCCCGGCTGGTTTATCGGGCATAGTAATCACACCCACCACATTGTAATCATTTTCAACTAAAACACGAAGGCTCTCCACTGCAAAGTCGGGAGTACCCATATAAACAATCCGTAAATCTTTCTTATTCATCTGTATATCTTAAGTCTGGAATTATTCCATTCGTTTGTCTGCGCCCCACATTAGTTTGGTTTTAAGCGTATTAAAAAAAGTATGATTGGCTCTTTTTAATACTTTGACCGTGTGCTCCGCTTTTCTTATTTTCAGGTTGGCGCTTTGCGGAAAAACATCTGAACGACCATCCAGGGCAACAAGAAAACTTTTAGAACGGCTACTAACGGAAATTTCCAGCTCCCAATTATCCGGGATTATTAAAGGCCTTATGCTTAATGTATGTGAGGCCACCGGTGCAAGAATAAATGTGTTTGATTGAGGAACGACAATTGGACCACCGACACTCATAGAATAGGCAGTGGAACCGGTCGGGGTAGAAATAATCAAACCGTCAGCTCTGTAAGAATTTAATAGTTCTCCTTTGACATTAACATGAATGGTCATCATTGATGAAGTATCTTGCTTTAGCAACGCAATTTCATTCAACGCAAAAGGATACTCTTGCCAATCTGAATTGTCTGTTATTAATTGAAGTACAGAACGTTCTTCAATTTGATATTGATGGTTTACAATTTCGTCAAGCGCAGCCTCAATCTCATTATCAGCCACATCGCTCAAAAAGCCCAAACGCCCGGCGTTGATGCCCAAAATGGGAATTCCCTTATTGCTTACATGTTTAGCGGTATTCAGAAATGTACCATCTCCTCCCAGACTAAGAGCTATATCAGCGGAGAAATCACCATTATTAATTGTATTCTCTGGCGAAACTGCAATATTACTTCCACAGTTCTTCAGAAAATCAAAAAACGATGCTTCAATCAATACCTCAATATTTTTCTTTTGTAAGGTCGTCAATAAATGCGTTGCAGTATCGATGGCTTCCTGACGAAAAGTATTTCCGAAGAGAGCTATTTTCATACGATAATAATTTTCTTGTTTAAGGACATATGGAATTGAGCTTGCAAAATGAGCGAAGCTAACTCCATGTTACAATATAATCATCCCCTTAGGTGTTTTTGGAAATATGTTCGTTTCATTTTTATATATTTTAATGATCCGAAAGACGATTTGTTGAAGCAATATGCTGATTAAGAAGACTGTAAACACAATATTGTTTTTGAATAAATCATCAATTAAGAAAAGCAATCTTGGTGGTTGCTGGTTTTTTTCCTTAACTTTGTCTCTATAACCAACCGATATGCAAAGAAACAAAATGCATACCATACTTACAAATATAGCAGAAAATTTTAATGACGAAGTTAAGTGTTAATATCAACAAAATAGCAACTCTTCGTAATGCAAGAGGAGGCAACGTCCCAGACGTTTTAAAAGTAGCAACTGATTGTCAATTATTTGGAGCAGAGGGCATAACCGTACATCCAAGACCTGATGAGCGCCATATTCGTTATGCTGACGTATATGCATTGCGTCCGATTGTTACTACCGAATTCAATATTGAAGGGTATCCTTCACCTGAATTTATCGATTTGGTTTGTAAGGTCAAACCCGAACAGGTAACATTAGTACCGGATGCTCACGATGCCATTACCTCCAGTGCAGGTTGGGACACCATTGCTCATGGTGCATTCCTGAAAGAAGTTGTGGCTGAATTTCAATCGCATGGCATTCGTGTGTCAATTTTTATTGATACCGATCTGGAAAATATACGTAATGCGGCGTTGACTGAAACCGACAGAATTGAGTTGTATACAGAACCTTACGCTACAAATTACGTTCTTTCTCCGGAGCAGGCAGTTGCACCCTTTGTTGAAGCTGCAAAGGTAGCTCGTGAAGTGGGCCTGGGCGTTAACGCCGGTCACGATTTGAGTCTGGTGAATCTTAGTTACCTTCATAAGAACATTCCATGGATGGCTGAAGTATCAATAGGTCATGCACTTATTTGTGAAGCCTTATATTTAGGTTTAGAACAAACAATAAATTCATATAAAAAGCAGTTATTGTAATTTATTTATGTCTTTTCTGGCATAAAACTATTCTGTCGTAAAATTAAATCATTTATTTCCCCATGAACTTAATGCTTATCCTGCAAGCTGTTGCACAGCTTCCAACCACAACTCCGGTTACTTCTGAAAAAACAGAAACCATGTTTGACATCGTTTTAAAAGGTGGTTGGATTTTAGCTCCCATTGCATTTTTGCTTTTAGTGGCTGTTTACGTCATTATTGTTCGTTCATTTGAACTACATAAATCATCAAAAACGAAGAATCTGGTAGATAAGATTGCTCCAATGCTGAAAGAAGGCAATATCGACAAAGCCATTACAGTTTGCGAAAGCAGTAATATGCCTATTGGTGAAGTGCTTACATGTGGGCTTAAAAATTTAGGTAATCCTGTAAGCGACATCAAAGATTCCATGGAAGCAGAAGCTCGTCAACAAGTGGATGACATGAGCAGAGGCATGAATTACCTTGCTATTATTTCATCTGTAGCACCAATGTTCGGTTTCCTTGGAACAATTTTCGGGGTTATCAAAATTTTCTATAGCATCTCATTGACCGACAATATCAGTATTGGTGGTATCTCCGGAGGTCTTTATCAAAAGATGATCTCTTCGGCTGCCGGTCTGTTGGTAGGTATTATTGCATTCTCGGCCTATCATATTCTCAACGGCCGTATCGACCGTATCATTTCCAGCATGGAACGTCAGAGCAATCAGTTCCTGAATTTGCTTCGCAATAAATAATCAGACTTTTAATACTTTATCGTATGATTATCAAACGTAAACGGGAAATGCAACCAGAGGTTTATACCGCCTCGTTGAATGACATCATGTTTTTTCTGTTGCTTTTCTTCCTTATTGTTTCTACACTTGTAAACCCGTCGGTTATTCAATTGGCCTTACCAAAGGCAACGGCCAATGTGCAAAAAATGTCGAAACAAACCATCAATATCTCCATCAAAGAAGATCCAGAAGGTTTACGCTATTATTTGAATGACCTTCCTATAGCACTTGTACAAATTCAACCGACAATACAACAGATGGTTGCAAATACATCCGATGCTACCGTTATATTACGTGCCGACCGTACCATCCAATTGCAGGATTTGGTTTCTGTATTGGACATTGGACATCAATTGCATGTTAAAATGATCCTGGCTACTCAAAAAGAGTAAGCGGCTGTAACTGTTGAATTAACGTAAATATGAGGAAATCAAAAATATACGGTCTGACAGGTACAACTTTATTTGCAACCCTGTTACTGCTCTTGTTTTTTCTGGTTCGCATTGTCTCAATTCAGGACAATTACACTGAACCGGTTGAAATCAATCTCGGAGATGCGGAAGATGGGGTAGGGGCTGCTGTTACTAATCCTGCACCTCCTACTCAAGCGGTACCACCTCCTCCATCGCATACAAAACAACAGGCCAGTGATGACGAAAACTTAGCAACTCAGGCCAACGAATCTCCGGTACAAACAGTAGAAAAAAAGAAAACGACTGTCAAAAAACAGACCGCTAAAGAGCTGGAAGACAACAGGAAAAAGATTCAGCAGGAACTGATGAAGCAGCAGCAAGTGAAAGCTCAGGCTGCTCAACAGTCAGCTATTGCCGATAAAGCCCGTAAAATGGGGAGTATCTTCGGCTCCAATCACGGTAATGGAAGCGGAGACGGACAAAAAGGAGATGGCACAAAAGGAAATCCGTTAGGCAAAGTTGGCGGTACCGGCAGTGTTGTTGCCAATGTTTCAGGACGATCAATAACGTCAACACCCAGTCCATCATATAATTCTAATGATGAAGGTAAAGTAACTGTGAATGTGACTGTAGATAAAGATGGAAATGTTATCAGAGCATATATAGGTTCGGCAACCACTTCCAGCGATGCTCTTCGGGAAGCTGCATTACAAGCTGCCAGAAGAAGCAAATTTTCTTCCGGTTCCAATGAAGCTATAGGAACAATTACATATCGTTTCATTCTTAAATAGGAAAATATTATGTTAAATAGGAAGGACGCATTTATCTTTTTAGCCAATGGTTTTGAAGAGATTGAAGCGGTTGCGACTATTGATGTTCTCCGAAGAGGGAACATACCGGTTACAATAGTTTCAATAACAAAAGAACTTACTGTCAGCGGAGCACACAACATAAATATTGTGGCGGATGCTTTATTTGAAGAGGTAGCTTTTGATGGTAGTGAACTATTAATTTTACCAGGAGGCATGCCTGGTGCACAAAATCTCCAAAATCATTCTGAACTCGGGGAATTGCTTCAAAAACATTTTGAAAAAAATAAATTGGTTGCAGCAATTTGTGCAGCTCCAAAAGTATTAGGACATCTCAATATATTGAACGGAAAGGCGGCTACATGTTATCCCGGATTTGAAAGTGAATTATCAGGAGCTGTGCTTTCTATAGACGGAACTGTAACCGATGGAAATATCGTCACAGCAAAAGGAGCTGCCTTTGCAATTGAATTTGGTCTTCAACTTGTAGAAATTCTACAGGGGAAAGAGGTCGCTGATAAAATTGCTCAAGGAATGCTAATGAGGTAGCTTTACATCTCCAACGACTCTACTTAACATAATATTAATTATAGGAAAATTAAACCGCCTGAAATTTCAATATTTGAACAGGCCAAAATACTAAACTGAAATATCGAATGCTCACACGAATTATAGATAAACATAAAGTTGATGATGCATTGTCATTAATTAACGAGTCGAATCAAATTGCAATTGTTACGCACATGAGTCCCGATGGAGATGCGATGGGATCTGCACTGGGGCTATATCAACATTTACTAACTTGTGGAAAAAAAGTAACAGTTGTTGTACCGAATCGTTTTCCTGATTTTCTGGCTTGGATGCCTGGCACTGAAAATGTTTTGGTATATGACGAACAGAAAGAACAAGCTGAAATTGTCTTAAAGAAATGCGATTTGCTGTTTGCTCTCGATTTTAACACATTGACCAGAATTGGAAATTTGAACAGCAGTGTAAAAAATCTTCCCTGCAAAAAAGTTCTGATTGATCATCATCGTGATCCGGATGATTTTTGCAATGTAGTCATCTCATATCCAAAAATTGCATCAACTTCTGAACTGGTCTTTCGTCTGATTTATGCGATGGGATTCTTTCCACAAATGACTCTGCCTTGTGCTGAATGCCTCTATGCTGGTATGATGACAGATACTGGCGCATTTACCTTCAATTCAAACGATCCTGAAATCTACTATATCATTTCAGAGCTATTGAAAAAAGGTGTTGATAAAGATGCTATTTACTCAAAAGTTTATAATACATATTCTGTTGATAGATTAAGACTTATGGGCTATACACTTGGCCAAAAGATGGAAATATTGCCGGAATACCACACTGCAATTATTACCCTGACAAAAGCCGAGCTTGATAAATTCAATTACAAAGAAGGGGATACTGAGGGATTTGTAAATATTCCATTGAGCATCAAAGGAATTGTCTTTTCTGTGCTAGTGAAAGAAGGAAAAGAGATGGTAAAACTGTCGCTTCGCTCAAGAGGCACTTTTCCGGTAAACAAGGTTGCATCTACGCTTTTTAACGGCGGAGGACATATAAATGCTTCGGGAGGTGAGAGCTACGAATCGATAAAGGATACCGTTAAAAAACTGAAGGCGGCACTTCCCCATTACCAGAAAGAATTAGAGGAATCCTGCTAAGCAAGATTCCTCTCTTTTCATTGATTTTCAAGATAACTAATTATCCTCTGAAAATTGTTTGTTTTCTATCGGGTCCAACAGAGACGACTTTAATTGGAGTATTGAGTTCTTTTTCAAGAAAATCAACATAAGCATTGAATTCTTCAGGGAACTCATTTTCATGCTGCATTTTGGTCATGTCGCATTTCCATCCCTGAAGTTCTGCATAAATCGGTTCTATAGAATCATCAGCTTCATAAGGGAAATAGTCGATTTCTTCGCCATTCATTTTGTAAGCCACACAAGCTTTAATCGCGTCGAAGTCATCCAAAACGTCGCTCTTCATCATGATTAATTGAGTAACTCCATTTATCATAATAGCATATTTCAAAGCAACCAAGTCTACCCAGCCACAACGACGCGGACGTCCGGTTACGGAACCGTATTCACGGCCTAAATCTCTGATTTTCTGTCCGACTTCATCGTGCAATTCGGTAGGGAAAGGACCGCTACCAACACGGGTACAGTAGGCTTTGAAGATACCGAATACTTCACCGATATTTCTCGGAGCAACGCCCAAACCAGTGCAAACTCCTGCACAAATTGTATTTGACGAAGTAACAAACGGATAAGAACCGAAATCAATATCGAGCATGGTACCCTGAGCACCTTCTGCAAGAATTGAATTACCTTTTGCTATATAGTTGTTCACTTCATGCTCGCTGTCGATGAATTGGAATTTTTTCAGCACTTCGATTCCGTCAAACCATTCTTTTTCAATCGCTTCCAATTGATCGAGAGAGTAGTTGTATTGTGCTAAAATAGCCTTATGACGAGCAATCGCTGCGGCATATTTTTTATCAAAATTATGGAGCAAGTCCCCTACCCTCACACCGTTACGGCTAATTTTATCCGTATATGTCGGACCGATGCCTTTGCCAGTGGTTCCGATTTTAGCATCACCTTTAGCAGCTTCATAGGCAGCATCCAACAGACGGTGAGTTGGCAAAATCAAGTGAGCTTTCTTTGAAATGAGGAGACGTTTCGTCAGATCGTGACCGGAAGCTTCGAGACCTTCAACTTCAACTTTGAAGAGAGCCGGATCCAACACTACCCCATTACCGATAATATTGATTTTGTTGCCCTGAAAAATTCCGGAAGGAATTGATCTTAATACATATTTCTGACCTTCGAATTCGAGGGTATGTCCAGCATTCGGTCCTCCCTGAAATCGAGCCACCACACCATATTTGGGAGTAAGTACGTCAACTACTTTACCTTTTCCTTCGTCGCCCCACTGAAGGCCTAACAGAACATCAACTTTCATTTGTTTGTTTTTTATAGTCATATACTATGAATCTTACGTAGAAATGCGTGTAAAGTTACCGATTTTTTATCGAATTTCAACCTTTTGAAAAGCGTTTTACACACAAAAAACTGCCTCAAATTGTAATGGTACAATCAGAGGCAGTTAATATATTACAGGTTATCTTTCGGGTAGGATTTCAACCCAATATCCATCCGGATCTTCTATGAAATAAATCCCCATTGCTTCATTCTCGAAACAGATACACTCCATTTGCTGGTGAAGCTGATGCGCTTCCTGGTAATGCTGCGTCGTAAAAGCAATGTGTATTTCATTATCACCCAGATCATAGGGTTCGGTTCGATCCCGTAACCATGTTAGTTCTAAGCGATGATTTGTCTGATTATCCGACAAGTAAACGATTATAAAACTATCATCCGGAGCATTGATCCGTCGAACTTCTTTCAAACCCAGCGCTTTATCGTAGAACGTCAGACTTTTTTGAAGATCGAAGACATTGATGTTGTTATGTACGAATTTAAAATCCATCGAAAAATAACGATCTTATTAGTCTTTCAGTTTTGCAACAAGGAACTCGCGGTTCAGGCGTGCGATGTGCGAAATAGAAACATTCTTAGGACATTCAGCTTCGCAAGCACCGGTGTTGGTACAGTTACCGAAACCAAGTTCATCCATTTTTGCCACCATTGCTTTGGCACGACGCGAAGCTTCAACTTTACCCTGTGGTAACAAAGCCAACTGGCTAACCTTAGCAGCAACGAACAACATTGCAGAACCATTTTTACAAGCAGCAGCGCAAGCACCACAACCGATGCAAGATGCAGCATCCATAGCTTCGTCAGCTTTTTCTTTCGAAATAGGAATTGCATTAGCGTCAGGAACACCACCAGTGCTGATTGAGATAAAACCTCCGGCCTGTATAATCTTATCGTAAGCGCAACGATCTACCATAAGGTCTTTGATTACCGGGAAAGCGCGTGAACGCCACGGTTCGATGGTAATAGTTTCGCCGTCTTTGAACTTACGCATGTGCAATTGGCAAGTAGTTACATCTTCATCTGGTCCGTGTGGGTGACCATTGATATAAAGAGAACACATACCGCAAATACCTTCGCGACAGTCGTGGTCAAATACTACCGGTTCTTTCTTTTCTGAAACTAATTTTTCGTTCAGTACGTCGAGCATTTCAAGGAATGAACTGTCGATAGAAATATCGCTCAACTGATAGGTTTCAAAAGCGCCTTTAGCCTGAGGCCCTTTCTGACGCCATACTTTCAGGGTTATATTAATTGTTTTTTCCATTTTGCTTACTTATAATTCCGTTGTTGAACATGAATAGATTCGTATACCAGAGGCTCTTTCAAGAGACTTGGTTCCTGATCGTCGCCTTCGTATTTCCAGCAAGCTACGTAAGAGAATTTATCATCCTGACGTTTTGCTTCGCCTTCTTCTGTCTGGTATTCTTCGCGGAAGTGACCACCGCAAGATTCTTCGCGATGAAGACCATCTTTCGCCATTAGGTAGCCGATTTCAATAAAGTCGGCAACACGTAAAGCTTTTTCAAGCTCAACATTCAGGTCTTCACTTTCACCTGGAATAAAGACGTTGCTCCAGAACTCTTTCTTTACTTTTTTAATATCTTCCAAAGCATGTTCGAGAGTTTCTTTTGTACGTCCCATACCAACAAAGTTCCACATGATATGGCCTAGATCTCTATGGATAGAATCAACAGAACGGGTTCCTTTGATTGCCATCAATTTCTGAATCTTTGATTGTACTGCATTTTCAGATTCAACAAATTCGGATTTTTCGGTACTCATACGCGGAGTACGAATTTCGTCAGCCAAATAGTTTTGAATAGTGAAAGGCAATACGAAGTAACCATCAGCCAAACCCTGCATTAAAGCAGAAGCTCCTAAACGGTTAGCACCGTGATCAGAGAAGTTAGCTTCACCAATTGCGAACAGACCTTCAACACTTGTCATACATTCGTAGTCAACCCAGATACCACCCATTGTGTAGTGAATAGCCGGATAGATCATCATCGGAGTTTCGTATGGATTTTCGTCAACAATTTTATAGTACATCTGGAAGAGGTTACCGTAACGTGCTTCAACAACATCACGACCCAGACGATTGATAGCTTCAGAGAAGTCGAGGTAAACAGCCAAACCTGTACCTACGCCATAACCTGCATCGCAACGTTCTTTAGCGGCACGAGATGCAACGTCACGTGGAACCAGATTACCAAATGCAGGGTAACGACGTTCGAGGTAGTAATCACGATCGTCTTCTGCAATTTGAGTAGGTTTCATTTTACCTGCTCGGATAGCTTCTGCATCTTCTTTCTTTTTCGGAACCCAGATACGACCGTCGTTACGCAGTGATTCTGACATCAAAGTCAGTTTAGACTGGAATTCACCGTGAACCGGAATACAGGTCGGGTGAATTTGAGCGTAGCAAGGATTTGCGAAATAAGCACCTTTTTTATATGCCTGAATTGCAGCAGAACCGTTAGATCCCATTGCATTAGTAGAAAGGAAGAATGTATTTCCATAACCACCGGTAGCAATAACTACAGCGTGACCAAAAAAACGTTCCAAACGACCAGTACGAAGGTTACGGGCAATAATACCGCGAGCTTTACCATCAACCACGACCACGTCCATCATTTCGTAACGGGTGTAAAGTTTTACAGAACCTTTACCAACCTGACGGCTAAGAGCTGAATAAGCACCTAACAACAACTGTTGTCCGGTTTGACCTTTAGCGTAGAAAGTACGTGATACCTGAGCACCACCGAAAGAACGGTTGTCGAGCAATCCTCCGTATTCGCGTGCAAAAGGAACACCCTGAGCAACACATTGGTCAATAATACAGTTGGAAACTTCGGCCAGGCGATAAACGTTAGCTTCGCGTGCACGATAGTCACCACCTTTGATTGTATCGTAGAAAAGACGGTAAACAGAGTCACCATCGTTTGTGTAGTTTTTAGCAGCATTGATACCACCCTGTGCAGCGATAGAGTGAGCACGACGGGGTGAATCCTGGATACAGAAGTTCAAAACATTAAAGCCGAGTTCACCAAGTGATGCGGCAGCTGAAGCACCGGCCAAACCTGTACCTACAACAATAACGTCCAAACGGCGTTTGTTGGCCGGATTGACGAGCTTCTGAGAGGCTTTATAGTTGTTCCACTTTTCAGCTAACTTCCCTTCGGGAATTTTAGAATTAATTTGTGTCATATCTTATCTGTTTATTGTATTCTGAAATAAAGAAGAGATTAAGCTCCACATCCTAATAAGAAGTAAACATTAATACCGGTAAGGCAAGCAATAAGGATTGTTGCATAAATAATGCCGATTACCTGCAAACGTGGTTGCCATTTGCTGTTGTTGATACCAATGGTTTGGAAAGCGCTCCAAAAACCGTGTGTAAGGTGAAACCACAATACCCAGTACCAAGCAATGTACAAAAGGTTATAAACCGGATTGCGCAACAAAGTAGCTACCAAACCGTAAGCTTCTTCTGCATGTACCTGTTCTGCGCCACCCATAAAGGCTTGCAACTGCATTTTAGCCCAAAAATGAGTCAAGTGCAATGCAATGAACAACAATACGATAGCTCCCAAAACGAACATGTTGCGGGCAGCCCATGATGTTGTTTGTGATTTCTTGCCGGAAGCATAACCCACTTCACCACGAGCACGTAAATTCATCCAAGACAACCAGATACCATAAGCAATGTGAACAAAGAAACCGGCAGCCAGAATGGGAACCATTACTGTAACAACAGGCAATTCCATAAATTCACATCCTGCCTGATACGTTGCAGGCCCAGCCAACAACAACATGTTGAGAAAGGTGTGCAAGGTCAAAAAGACAAATAGAAATAGCCCAGACAAACTCATAATGAGCTTTCTTCCAATCGAAGAATCGATAATAAATAACTTCATAACAGTTTTGAATTGATGTTTATTGAAAGGATAATAATAAGCAGAATGTTAATTTATTTCGCTTTAAACTTTTGTAAATCAGGCTCATTGAACCGGAATTACCTATTCTAAAATGCACTGCAAATGTAGCTAAAAGCCTTGGTTTCACAAAAGAATAAAGAATTTTTTCTGCAATTTAATTCTAAAGAATATCAGTCAATAAGTTTCGCAGACAACGAGACTAAATAAAACAATAAAGGAGAAGTACAAAAAGCACTTCTCCTTTATATTTGTTGTCAAATCATTAACCGCATCGGGAATAGCCACACGATTTACAAGATAAGCACCCTTCCTGATAAATCAGTGTTTCCTGCCCGCAGTTAGGGCACTGTTTGCCTTCTATGGTGGTTCCATCCGGAATGTACTTTTTCAATGCACGCTCAACACCATTTTTCCAGGTATTGATCGATTCGCTATTGAGCTGCAAACCGGAAACGAGTTTTATAACCTGATCGATAGGCATTCCATAACGCAATACGCCGGAAATCAATTTTGCATAGTTCCAGAATTCAGGGTCGAACTTGTGCGAAAGCCCTTCTACCGTTGTTTTATAGCCACGTTTATTGGTAAACTGGAAGTCATAACGTTTCGATCCGTCTTCCGAAACATTCTTAATAATCTTGCCTTCCGTAACATTCTTGGGCAATAAGATACCATCTTCATCATCAGACAAACCAGTAAAGATTTCATACGGACGATCGTTCATGATACCGACAAAAGCGATCCATTTTTCTTTGTTATTCTGGAAACGAACTACGTCGCAGTCTAATTCATTAGGGCGAACCGACACTTCGGTATAACAGAAACATTTCTTGTCTTTTTCCTGTTTTTCTTCCGCTTCTTCGTCTTCTTTTTTCTTGTCTTTGCTTGCAGAAACAAGCACTCCGGCACGAGAACCTTCGCGGTAAACAGTACATCCTTTGCAACCTGATTTCCACGCTTCCACGTATAATTTTTCAACCAATTCTTCTGTTACATCAGAAGGTAGATTGATTGTTACACTAATGGAGTGGTCAACCCATTTTTGAATGCGTCCCTGCATCTGCACCTTTTTCAGCCAGTCAACATCAGCAGAAGTTGCTTTGTTGTAAGGTGATTTTGAAAGCATTTCTTCCAGTTCTTCGTCAGAATAATGCTTGGTTGTAGGATAGCCATTGGCTTCCATCCACGTTACAAATTTGTGGTGGAATACAAAGTACTCTTCCCAGGTATCTCCCACTTCATCAACAAAATCCACGCGCACTTCAGGATCGTTTGGATTTACCTTTCGGCGGCGTTTATAGTAGCATGAGAATGCAGGTTCAATGCCTGATGTAGTTTGCGTCATCATGCTGGTTGTTCCTGTTGGTGCAATGGTCAAACAAGCGATGTTTCGACGTCCGTATTTAGACATTGCTTTGTATAACTCGGGATCGGCATCTTTCAGTCTGTTGATATAAGGATTGCTGGCTTCACGTTTTGCATCGTAAATTTCAAACGCACCACGATCTTTAGCCATCTCCACAGATGAAGTATAAGCGGCTAACGCTACTGTTTTGTGTACTTTTTCAGAGAAATCCGTAGCTTCGTCTGTACCATAAATCAAACCTAAAGCGGCTAACATATCACCTTCGGCTGTAGTGCCCACACCGGTACGGCGACCCATTGCAGTTTTACGTTTAATCTTTTCCCATAATTGTATCTCAGTCAGTTTTATATCTTCGCTTTCAGGATCAGATTTTACTTTTTCAAGAATCTTATCAATCTTTTCCATTTCAAGATCGATAATATCATCCATGATACGTTGAGAGAATGCCACATGCTTTTTGAATAAATCAAAATCGAAATAAGCATCTTTCGTAAACGGATTTACAACATACGAGTACATATTGATTGCCAACAAACGGCAACTATCGTAAGGACACAAAGGAATTTCACCACAAGGATTGGTTGATACGGTTTTAAAGCCAAAATCCGCGTAACAATCAGGCACTGACTCTTTTGTGATAGTATCCCAGAATAGCACGCCGGGTTCGGCAGATTTCCATGCGTTATGAATAATTTTCTTCCACAACACATTGGCATCAATTTCTTTAATTACAGTCGGGTTTGCCGAGCTAATAGGATATTGCTGATTGTAAGGAGTGTTATTTACAACAGCCAGCATAAAATCGTCATGCACTTTTACCGACACGTTAGCGCCGGTAACTTTGCCCTGCTCCAGTTTTGCATCAATAAAAGATTCTGAATCAGGATGTTTGATGGAAACGCTCAACATCAAAGCTCCACGGCGACCATCCTGTGCCACCTCGCGGGTCGAGTTGGAATAACGCTCCATAAACGGCACCAAACCGGTAGATGTAAGCGCAGAGTTTTTAACCGGAGAACCTTTAGGGCGGATATGAGAAAGGTCGTGCCCTACTCCACCACGGCGCTTCATTAGCTGAACCTGTTCTTCGTCCAACTTAATAATTGCGCCATAAGAATCGGCATCTCCGTCGAAACCAATTACAAAACAATTTGAAAGTGATGCAACCTGAAATTCGTTTCCGATTCCGGTCATAGGACTACCCTGAGGTACGATATACTTAAACCCTTTTAAAAGGTCAAAAAGTTCATCGTGCGACATCGGATTGGGATAATTTGCTTCTATACGTGCAATTTCAGATGCAATGCGATGGTGCATATCATCCGGATTCTTTTCATAAAGATTGCCGAACGAATCTTTGAGCGCATATTTAGTTACCCACACGCGTGCGGCCAACTCGTCACCTTGAAAATATTCAAGGGAGGACTGAAATGCTTCATCGTAAGAATAAGTTTGCTTTTCCACTTGTCAAAAAGTTTTAATTATTAGGCGTTTATTGTTCAGTTGTAGTGTTCAATTTTCAGAATACAATGATACAATAGATTATTCGAAAAGAAAAATATTTCGACTATTATTTTCCTAAAGTTTTCCAAAAAAAAATACATTAGCCTGAATATGAATAATATAAAATTTTTATACTGTCAAAAAGTTATCCAAAAAGAAATCCGATTGAAGATTTATGAAAATATAACCGGATTGCACCCAAGCAAAATATATAAAACATTATTTAATAATAAAACAATTGCGAAGAGTAAATAAATCTATATGAAATTTCACCGGTATCTTAGAAATGCCGGCTTAAAAACATATTCTATCAGCTAATTATCATCCGCATGTTTGTTCTCAAAAAAGACTTTTAAAAAATTCCGGAATTGATTATTGAGCAAACCTGATATTCGAAATTTCAATGAAAGGAGTTGCGTCAAAATCGAGCATCGTATTTATCAGTCGGGCATAAAGGAAATGACCCAGATCATTGACCTTAATCTCACGGCTAAAAATACGCCCGTCCCTCAATAATCGTTGGCGTTGCGTACCATTGAGCAGGTAGGTGGATGGAGTAAGCCATTGATTACCGTCAAAGAAAACTATATTAGAAAAGGTAGTATCGGTAATATGTCCATTTTTAACGATCAGGAAATCCTCGTCAGGAGCGTGCGCAGGTAAGTCTTGAAATGCACTTCTGTCTGCGTATTTGTGCGTGTAATCGATGTCGTTTTTTTCTATCAGGTATAGCGTGTTGATCTGACGGGGCGTGTAAGGTTGACAATCTACAGAATGAATTGAGTCGGAATAAACAATCCGGCACTTAGTCACTCCTTTAAGCTCTTTATCAAATAGTTGATTCGGGAGAATAATGGACTTCTGAAGATCAAATAAAGACCTTCTCGAACTATTCATCCTGTTTATATGATCTTCCAAGTGGCAGGGACGACCATTTTCAACTTTAATACTTTCCAATAGCCGGCACATATATTTTAGCTTTCATTTCGTTATACTCATCGTCCAGATTACTCTTGGCGGTAATTCCGCCACCACTCTTAAACACAAGCCCCTGCTCCGTTTCTTCAATAAAACGAATCATCACAGCGCTATCGAGGCAACGCCCGTCAAAAACGCCAAATACCCCTGAATAATAACCACGATCATAGTTTTCAGCATCAAGGATAATTTCAGTAGTTTTTATCTTGGGTGCACCTGTTATTGAGCCGGCGGGTAACATCGAAAAAATTATATCTCCCAAATGTTTCTTGTAGCCTGCATGCAAAACACCGGTTATTTCAGAACTCACCTGCAAAAGAGCTCCTTTCTCAGTGAATACTTTATCAATATATCTATAGCGGGTTACTTCTACATTTTCGGCTATCACGCTAAGATCGTTGCGTAAAAGATCAACGATACAATTATGCTCTGCTTTTTCTTTCTCATCATTCAAGATTTTCTCCACGGCATTGGGCTTGCTTGCATTAATGGTTCCCTTCATGGGAAAAGTCTTAATGCAGCCATCTTCTATTTGCACAAACGTTTCGGGAGAAAAACACACAAAATGATCTTTGTACCAAAGTCGGTATTTTGATTTGGATGCGTGGAAAATATGATGCGTTGAAGTATTACATTTTACAGGCGTCTGACAGGTAAGATTAACCACAAAGCTATTGCCACGGTGTATTTCAGCTATGACTTTTTTAAATTGACTCGCATATTCCTCTTTAGGGATCGGGAAAGCTTCTATTTCTATCTGATGATCGGATGAAATGCAATTTACATTGGAAAGTAACGGAGTTTTGAAAAGAAGCTGTTGCTCGTTTACTTTTTCAAGTGCAAGAATGATGGGCTCATTTTGTAGAAAATCAATAATAAACAGAAAAGGACGTCCTTCTGATCCCCAGGAATTCATTGTATGAATTGCGGCTTCTTTTGTAACCGTATTTATTCTGTTCATCCTTATTTTTAATTGCTCTACAAAGGTAATGAATAAGCCTGTTCAACGAAAACGATTATGAATTAGAACCACAGAATAATCACGAAAAAAAAATTATCAATTAAGAGTAAAAAATCGTTAATCTGGTATTATCTTTGTGATGTAAATCCATTAAAAGCCGGTAATAAAGAAGCTTAGAGAAGCTAATAAAAACCGTTTAAGTATCTTTCGGTCAACCAATACCGAATAATCTAAAGAGAAAACCCAACTGAAGGGCGTAAGATTAATTTGATTAGGCATACGAATCAGTTCAATCTTACCATTATGAAATTCCATTTTTTTGTAATTTTATTGTTGATTGCCATCGGATTTATAAGTTGTAACAGTGATCTGCCAATACCCAACAATATCAATATAGTTGGCCGATGGATTGCAAGAGATATAACAGACACGTTGACATTTGATTCAAATACCGGTATCGTCTACCATTCAAATGCCAGTTTCCACAATGAGCAGTATCAATATCAGCTTAAAGGAGATTCTATAACGTTGATATATGCTGGTTCGAATGATTATTACTCACCTCCGACTACACATCTTTATTACATGAATAAAGAGTACTTATCTATTGACTTTAAAAACACAAGATGTTATGGTTTTTCTCAAAAGGTCATCAACTATTTGCGGTTTAGCAACAACTAACCATCATCTATATATAGCACCAATACTATTTGCAGAATGAATTTTTTCAAAAGTATATCCGGACAAATACAAGGCAAATCTCTTCGTCAATTGGTTGCCAATTTTCGAAACGAATATATCTCCAACGGAATAGCAGAGTCGGATCTTAAAGAAAATCCGATAGACCAGTTTGAAGTCTGGTTCAATGAAGCGGTAAGCAACAAACTACGAGAACCCAACGCCATGCACCTGGCAACAGCCACTCCCGACGGAAAACCATCCGGAAGAGTGGTTTTGTTAAAAGGATTTGATGAACGAGGGTTTATCTTCTATACTAATTATTCCAGTCGTAAATCGCACGAACTTGAAGCAAACAATTATGCATCACTTACTTTTCTGTGGCTTGAATTGTACAAACAGGTAAGAATAGAAGGTATCGTTCATCGTATACCTCAGATAGAAGCAAACCATTATTTTAGCAGTCGTCCAAGAGGAAGCCAGATCAGTGCGTGGGCTTCGATGCAGAGTCAGCCGGTGAATAACAGGCATGAATTGGAACTGCGCATGGAAGATGTCGAAAAAAAATTCACCGGAAAACCGGTACCCCGACCGGAAAACTGGGGAGGATATTGCCTTGCGCCGTCAAAAGTGGAATTTTGGCTTGGAAGATCCAACCGTTTACACGACAGAATACTATACGAACTTCAAGCTGATAACACATGGACTAAGCAACGTCTTTCTCCTTGATTTTATCGGCATTTCAATAGCCAAATGAATACAAAAAGAGCTTTTCTTGCCATTCCATGCAATGGGGGAACACTCGTAACCGAAGCTATAAACCAACTAAAATCGAGTTTATCGGACTATCGCATCAGGTGGATATCGACGGACGATCTTCATTTAACACTTTTCTTTTTCGGGCAAATTTCAGCGCAACAGGTCTCCGCTATTCAAGATACTATTTTTGCTATAAAAGACAATTTGCAGAGCTTTTCCTTTGTTATTAATGCGACCGGCATATTCTATTCGGAACGTAATCCACGGGTACTCTGGCTAGGCGTTGAAAAATCAGACAACCTGATTGCCTTAAAAAACGAGATAGATCAGGCATTGGCTTCAATCGGATTTTTTGCCGACAAACAGCCTTTTGTACCCCACATTACCGTTGGCCGGTTTGCATCCCATCAGATAACAACTCCGCAGCTTATCAATACAATTAACGAAATGACCAGCCTGAAACCGATAGCCTGTGAAGCACAATCGGTTATTTTGTATGAAAGCATTTTATCGCCCGACGGTTCGCAATACAAACCAATTGAAATATTCGGACTGAATGATTCCCAGTTGAATAAAACAACGTAGTTCAAAATATGCTTGGACAGATTAGACATTATATCGATTAAGTGTATATAAATCTCAATTGCAGACCTCTCCTCCCAACCTCCTCCCCCAAGGGGAGGAGGAGCAAGACAGTGAAATATTTAGAATTCAATTCATTTTGCAGATTTTCCCCTCTCTTCGGGAGAGGGGTTAGGGGAGAGGTCAAATGAGAAAATTAAGAAATGAATTAACCGGTATAATGTCTATTATTTATATTCACCATATCAAATCACAATCTAGATGACCAAAAATCGAATATCGCTGTACGTAATCCTTCTATTTTGTTTACTCCTGACAGTGGGGTGTGCCCACAAAGAAATTGTAGATGCCTGCCTTAAAGGTCATACTTATGGATTCTGGGGTGGTTTGTGGCATGGCATCATTGCTCCTTTTGATTTCATTGGAATGTTGTTTCGTAAAGATATCACCATGTATGCTCAAAATAATAACGGTTGCTGGTACGCTTTCGGGTTTTTAATTGGCAGTGGAGGATGGGGCATCTTGGGAGGGAAGAGCATTTGCAAAAAGAAATGTTGTCGACGATTAAACTAAAACTTCAAAATCATTCATTATGAACTTCTTTAAGAGGACAACAAGTTGGTCGAATGCTGAGTTTGTAGTTTTCAAGCTCGCCATTGCAAGTGCTTACATTCTGATTGGAGCCTTTTTTCATCATTACATTCGTTTGGCATGGCTTCCAATCCTTTTCCTATTCTTAGTTTCAGTTGTATGGACATTAATTTTATGGATCAAGAAAATGAAGCAAAAAGATTCTATGTGATATCTTCATTCCATAAACAATGAATTTACCTAGGGCACAAGAGTTGCCTCAGAATCGCAACAACATTCTGTTATCGAAAGAACATAAAAGACGCACCTGAAATGTGTCTTTTTCTTTTTGACAAATACCATCGCCTATTTGACGAACTATATTTGTATGTATAACTAAGTCTGAAAGTGGCACAACCGGATCACATCCTTATTGCAACACGGATAGACATAGTTGTTCCAACACCTACAATATTTCTTATATGAAGCCGACTGAAGATCTGAAACAAGAACATAAAGCAATCAAAACGATGCTTGGGATTATGACACGAATTGCTGATGACATTCGGAATGATAAAGAATTTGACGTAAAAGATATTGAAAGCATTGTCAATTTTTTACGGGTATTTGCAGATAAATATCATCACGGAAAAGAAGAGAACGTGCTTTTTCCGGCATTAATCGCCTCTGGAATGCCGGCCGAAAACGGACCGGTATCCGTGATGCTTCACGAACATACGCTGGGCAGAGGTTATATTAAAGAGATGAGCGATGGAATCGATAATTGGAAAAATCACCAAGTAACTGCCGATAAGTTGATTGCAACGGCAATGATAAACTACGTCACATTGTTACAAAATCATATTCTGAAAGAAGAGAATGTACTTTTTATGATGGCAGACAGAATGTTGGCCGCAGCAGCACAAGCAGAAATCGCTCAGCGTTTCGAGCAAATTGAGGAAGAAGTTGTGGGACATGGAGTACTCGAAGAATTTCATAAACTACTGGATGAGCTGCTTAAAAAGTATCCGGAATAATACGTATCGAAGAAAACCATCGGGACATCAAACCGCAAACAGATGAAATACCTGATAACTCTTTGTTTTTTGCTTATCATGCAAACGAGCTTTGCAGGGCCTCCGTTCAGCACTGATGATCCGGAACCTGTGAAATATCGGCACTGGGAATATTATGTTGCTTCGATAAATCTTTTCCAATCCGGTTTTGTCAGCGGAACATTGCCTCACCTTGAAGTTAATTATGGCATAATTCCTAACGGGCAGTTACATGTTTTGCTACCATTAAATTATAACATTCAGAAAGGTACTTCGTTGCAATACGGATATGGAAATAGCGAAATTGGCTTTAAATATCGCATATTTTACAATAGCCAAAGCTCATTTCAGATAGGCACTTTTCCTATTCTTGAAATTCCGACCATTAACAATCAGAATTTTGGCAACGACAAAGTGCAGATATATCTCCCGGTGTGGATACAAAAATCGTGGGGTAAATTAACAACTTACGGAGGTGGCGGCTATTGGATCAACCCCGGAAATAACAATAAAAACTGGATGTTTACAGGTTGGGAAATGCAATATGATTTTTCAGAACGGATAACAATAGGTGGAGAATTATACTTTAAAACGGCCGATACAAATGACGGAAAACCATTTTTAGGATTAAATCTGGGAGGCATGATTAATTGCAGCAAGACCTTTCATGTAATTTATTCTATAGGTCACAGCATTACACACGACAACACTTTCATGTCATATCTGGGTTTGTTGTGGACCATTTAAGCAGACTCTATGAAAATACTATAATCAAATTAAAATTTTAAAATGAAACCCGATAAAGAACATGCCGTTGAAGCTTATGCAGGCACATTGTGGGAAGCGCAGCTAATACAAAGCCTCCTTGAGAATGCCGAAATAGAATCTTATCTGGTAAATTCACTTTTAAATGCGTATGCCTTTAATCCTTCTATCGCAGGAAATGTCAAAGTAATGATTTCGAGTAACGATATTGATAAAGCAACGATTATAATCAATGACTATTATGCCAACAAACAAAAGGAGGATGCAATGGAGGAATAGTCTAATACAATACCGGGTCTATGCGTAAATTAATATTTTGTACAACACTCCTGCTATCGGTTGTATCACTACAGGCTCAAAAGACTTACCACGGCTTACCGGTTATATCTGCAAAAGATTCAATAGCCGATTACCGGTTGGGAGATGACTGGTATGATAGTAAATGGAAAATATCACCTCAAATATCAGCCGACACTCTTACTATTCAATGTTGTCTGCCTGTAGAAGATTTCGCCTTTTACACAGACAAAGACAGCATTCAATTCTGTCTTCACCCCGGTCAGGCATATCAGTTCTTTGTTTTGCTTAATGATACATCGTATGCGAAAACTGTTATTCAGGCTATTAAACCACGTTTTACGACATTAACCTTTGATTCTGTTGCATCGCCGTCTGTTCATCTTATTTACGAGAATAATAATCAGAATTCCTATCTGATTCAATTACGCGACAAATATCGTATAGATCGCCTTGTTAAAGGAGCAGAAAGTAATTCGGAACGAGCCCTGAAAATTATGCACTGGATTCATGGATTATGGAAGCACGATGGGTACAATGCCGCAGAGAAGAAGGACGCCTTGTATATTCTCGATAAAGCAGAAAAAGGAGACAATTTTCGTTGTGTTGAATTTGGTATTGTTACAGCGGCATGCCTTAACTCAATTGGATTAAAAGCAAGAGTGCTCAGTCTGAAAGTGAAAGATGTGGAGACCAGATTATCCGGAGCCGGACACGTTGTTGCCGAAGTATATCTGAATGACCTGAAAAAGTGGGGTACTACTGGATAGTCAGTGGGATGCAATGCCGGTATTGTATGGCGTTCCGCTTAATGCCGTCGAATTTCAGAAGGCCATTACAGAGCACTATTCTCAGCTTGAAATAAGCTCGTCATCAGGAGTCAGCAAGCGCATGTATACCAACTGGATATATCCATATCTTTACTATTTTAATTGCCCGCTTGACAACCGGGAAGGCTCAACTGTAGAGAAATTTACCATTGACGGTAAGAAAGCGCTGATGCTTGTACCTCAGGGAGCAAAAAAAACCTACTGTTTTTCAAAGTAAATATAAACTGGACTATTGCATTTATACCCATTCGTTGAACGATTTTTACGCTCCACCTTCGTCTCATTGATTTTGAACTTCAAAGGAGTAACTACCGGAGTCTAATTCAAAAAACGATTTTCCATTGTCACTTTTCAGGAAACGTATTCCTTTCGCATATTTTACTGCTGTGCCACTTTCGCTGATCCGGTTTTCGTCTGATGATTTTAGACTGAGTGTAGCCGAAGTATTTGCAGGTACGGTAATCCGATAAACCGTTTTTCCATTTTCCTGCCTCCAGGAGCTCTCTATGCGCCCGTACATCGAATCGTAAAAGCCTTCCGCATGAGTCATTATTCCGTCCGGATCGGGAGTCGGCCGTAGAATAAAATGCTTGAATCCGGGTGAGTTTTCGTCACGCTGAATCCCCAAAGAATAGTTATACATCCATGCGCCTACCGAGCCAAACGAATAGTGATTAAAGGAGTTCATGCTATTATTGCCTCCGAAGCCGTTGTCCAGCGTATACGAATTCAGTCGTTCCCAAATGGTAGTAGCCCCCTGTTTTACAGGATAAAGCCATGAAGGATAGGTTGTTTGCAGAAGTAACCTATAAGCCACAGAATCCAATCCATTATCCGATAATACTTTACTAATCCATGCAGTTCCCACAAAACCTGTCATCAGAGAATACGGTGGTCGAACAATATTTTTATCGTCTTTGGATTCATTGCAGATATTTCGAACAAGATGGCTGATGGCAGGTATTCTGTTTGAATCGTTCAGCAGATTGAGCGCCAGAGGAACTATATATGATACCTGAACATCAGATATTTTCGGGGGAAACAACTGACGTGTTTTCTTTGTCTCCGGGTCAATATAAGTAGCATTGAAATGCTGTTTGCGTGCTTCAAAAAGCGTGGCATATCTAAGAGCATCTTCTTCTTTGCCAAGAATTTTTGCTATACGGTGCATTAAAGCCAAATCGTAAGCATAGTAGGCGTCCCATACAAGATTATTTACCCCAACAGGACCGATCAGATTACCTTCAGGACTCAGCCAGTCGGCCAGTTGACCTGTAGTGGTGATACCAGTTTTTGCATCAATGTTTCTATTCAAATAGTCGATATAACGTTTCATGGCATCGTAATGTTCTGCCAACATGGAGCTGTCTCCGTATTGAAGGTACGATTCCCAGGGAACAGTAATACCGGCGCTACCCCACACGATGCCTCCAAAACCACCACCTATTGGAGCCACATCCGCAAAACGTCCATCATCGCACTGAGTATCACGCAGAGCGAGTACGTGCCGGCGAAGAAACTGAGGAACCATTCCCATGTAAGTTGCTGTACGGGAAAACACCGAGATATCGCCACTCCACCCCATTCGTTCGTTGCGTTGCGGACAATCAGTGGGGATAGACAGAAAATTGCCCTGCATTGACCAGCAAATGTTTTCCCACAGGCGATTAACATCCGAATTGGAGGAAGAGTAATGAGATGTTATTTTTTGAACAGAACTCAGGACTTTGCCTGTAACGGAAGAGAGAGGCAAGGGCTTATTTAGTCCGGTAATTTCAATAAACCTATAACCATGAAAGGTAAAATGAGGCTGAAAAACCTCTTTTCCTCCCTTACAAACATAAATATCCTGAGCCAGAGCTGCCCTGATATTCTCCAGCATGATCATATCCTTATTCTCGCGGTATTCTTTCAGGTCGGGATATTGCATTTCCGCAAAACGAAATGTAATTACATGCCCTTTTTTATACCCCTCCAAACGAATGCACGGTACTCCTACCATATTTTGCCCCATATCATAGACATACACACCGTGACGAACTTCACTCATCTTTTGAGCGGTGAGTTCGTTGACCTGTTTGACATTTTCTCCGATCTGCCCTATCAGCTCCGCACGGTCAGGATTGTGGAAAACCGGCATTTTTTCAATAGTCGCCTGATGATCTTTTTCGGTCAGGGTATCTTTGTATGTTGTCCCATCGGCAAATACCTCCACAGCCTTGCTCCACTCTGAATCATCATACTTCGAAGTTGCCCATTTTTCAATCAATTGTTCTTTCGTCGCATCGTATACTTCACCCTGAAAGAAACTTCCGTAACGTACCGGTCCGTTGGCAAAATATTTCCACAGGGACGGATCGGAAGTGATTGTTTTAGATGTGCCGTCATTGAAACGGATTACCATTTTCATCAAAAGAGATTGGCGGTCGCCGAAGTAATTCCAGTTGACAGGCAAGTAAGACAGGTTACCACTCCACCAGCCTTCACCCAGCATAACACCTACAGTATTTTTACCCTTTTGCAACAACGAAGTCACGTCATAAGTCTGATAAAAATGGGTTTTATCGTATTGTGAGAGTCCCGGATTAAACCAGTCATTCCCCATCCTGTTTCCGTTAATCCATAATTCGTAAATACCCCTTGCCGTTACGTAAACACGAGCCGATCGGATTGTTTTATTGCCATTGTCAAAAACAGTACGCAACATCGGCATTGCATTTCGGGTAGGATCGGCTACGACAAACCAGCCGTAGTTACCGCCGGAAAGCACTATCGAACGATTTTTAATTTCAACGTTTGTTTTGCCACTTTGGAGAACTTTGGCAAAAATTCCCTGATATTTACCGTCATCCGGAATCTCTTCTGCAAATAAAAAATTGGAAGGACTCCGAAAATTCCTTATTTGCAAATTCGAAAAGGCAGCTTTCTGGTGTTTATCCAGCATAAAACCCACGTCGGCCACCATCGGGAATCCGATATAATCGCCACCAACTCCCATTGGATTTACCTGAATCCCGAAAGGAATATAAATATTATGATTTTCGGGCTTTGAAATCATAATATTTTGTCCGTCAACCTCAAAATTCAATGTCCCGACGGATGATTCTACCCAAATGGTATGAGCAGCGTAAACGTTGATCGCATTTATTATTGAGGTTGGAACAACGACAGAACCAATAGGCTTGTCTTGTTTGTCTTCTGGGTGATATCCTACCCGGTAAACGTTTATCTGTGCAAAATCATCTTCTTTCTTGATAAGACTTGAGCAGTCCAGTTCGACTCTGATATAAGACGCATTTAGCTTATTGGACAGATTAAACACATTTTTATTTTTATCCATCAAACGTTTATCATTAGCACCAAACACGAGTGAAGCCTTAGAAGAGCCGGAAGCGGCATCGAGCTGAATGGTACAGCCAATCTTGAATACCGAAAAATAGTGAGAATAGAATGGAATTTGATCGCCCGCACCTCCAATCCATTTTGCACCATTCCAGGCCTGTAGCGAAGGATTCATTAACCCCGTCTCAAACCATGAACCGGCCGTAAGCTCTTCATTTTTTTGATTCCAGACTGTCAGATGCCATGTGTAACGGTTTTCAGCCTGTAAAGGAATACCACGATATTCTATATTCAGTGAAATGTCACTTTCCTGTTTACCACTATTCCAAACGGCATTGCCATTGTCGTCATTGACCACAATTTGATACGCTTTCTGAAAATATCCCCGTTCATTACTTTCGACCTGCATTTGCCAGCTAAACCTGGGTTTAAGAACATCAATACCTATCGGTGTAGATGTGTATTCCGTAAGCAGGTTCGTGATTTTGCAAAGAGGTGTTGATTGGGCAATAACCACCGAATTAACAGGAAGATATAAGAGCATAAACAGCGCAGCCCGGAAGCAGAAAATTGTAGTTGAGCGTTTCATTTTGGTGCAGATTAATGAAATTATTCGACCTAATGAGTTACTCTCAAATATAGTTATTTTTCGATAAAATATATTCTGATTTTTGCATTAAAATTGCTGTTATTTCCTGAATAATTAACGAACCGGAAACAATTCAACATTAGACATTATACCGGTTAATTCATTTCTTAATTTTCGCATTTGACCTCTCCCCTAACCCCTCTCCCGAAGAGAGGGGAAGAATCTGCAAAATGAATTGAATTCTAAATATTTCACTGTCTTGCTCCTCCTCCCCCAAGGGGAGGAGGTTGGGAGGAGAGGTCTGCAATTGAGATTTATATACACTTAATCGATATAATGTCTATTCAATAAAAAACTGCCCGAATGATAAATACCATCCGGGCAGAAATGAATTCATTATTATCTTAAGCTTGCCAGCACTTTTGCCAATCTACAAATCCCCACTTCAATCTCATGCTCGTTGGAACAGGAGAAATTCAGCCGACAGGTATTCACATTCGTTTTGTCCACGTAGAAAGGATTTCCGGGCACAAAAGCCACGTTCTCTTTGATGGCCAAATCAAATAATTGCATCGCGCTCTGACCTTCCGGCAACGTAAGCCACAAAAACATTCCGCCTTCAGGACGGGTAAACTGTATCTCCTTCGGGAAATACCGTTCAATGGCAGAAATCATTGCATCAGCCTGTTTGCCGTAAGCCCGACAAATTTGTGATATGTGCAGATCGATGTCATAATCACTGAGATACTGATGTACCAACCGCTGCGTAAAATAATCAGTATGCAGATCAGCTGCCTGTTTTGCAATGATCAAGCGTTCCATTACATCATCAGGAGCCACTATCCAACCCATGCGGAATGCCGGAACAACAGTTTTAGAAAAGGTTCCCAGCAATATGGTTTGCTCCGGCAAATAATGGTAAAACGAGTTTTTTCGTTCTCCCCGAAACCGAATATCACCATAAGGATCGTCTTCCACCAAAAACATTGGCTTTCCTTTGCAGATTTCAGCAACTTCGCGTCTACGCTCTTCCGTATAACTAATGCCGGACGGATTTTGAAAATTGGGAATCAGATAAGCCAGACGGGGATTTTCCGTATCAATCTTCTGCTTCAATATTTGTTCATCAATGCCGTCGCCTGTGAGCGGAACCGTTACAAAGCGGGGATGAAAGATAGAAAAAGCCTGTATGGCGCCTAAATATCCGGGCTCTTCCATCAGCACGGCATCTCCTTCGTTGATAAAAATTTTTCCCAGCAAATCGAGCCCCTGTTGCGAACCGTTTGTAATAAGGATATTCCGTGGATCTATCTTCAACCCTTTGTGGAAATAGCGCTCGGCAATCTTCTCTCTCAATGGCTGATAACCTTCCGTATTGGCATACTGGAGAATATTCCGGTCCGATCCCGACATCAGTTTAGCCGCACTCGCCTGAAGTTCTTCTAACGGAAATAGTGCTTTGTTGGGTAATCCGCCCGCGAACGAAATTACTTCGGGCGAAATAGCAACTTTTAGAATTTCACGGATAAACGAACGTGGAACTCCTTCCATACGAGTAGCAAACCTGCCGGTTGATGATACATTCATAAGTCAAAAATTATAAAAGTGAATATAAAAAGAAACCCCCTTCCGGTGTTTACCGAAAGGGGGTTGAATATTTTGCGCAGCACAAAACTATCACCTTCGGCAAATCCAGGGGATTCCGATGATAATAATAATGACCGCGATAATGTTTAGACTAATTCTCATTCTCAATTTTTTAATTGCCCGAAAGCATAATGCAAAGGTAGAAATTTTGTTTTAAAACAAAATACATCTAAATAAGATAAATGATTCGTCAGATTTTGTTGTTTTGCACTTTGCTACTTTTCCCTTGGTATTATGACTGTTGCATTTGTTGCTGAAATGTAATAACAATAAACTCCGTCGGACGGGAAATTGCAACTTTTACTACAATACACATTATCCCATCAAGAATATCGGTGGGTGTCATTGTGGCTCCGAGTCCAATTTGCACATCAAATGCCTGTTCGGGTGTAGCTCCGGCTAAAGCGCCTTGCTTCCATAGGCTTGCTAATAAATTAGTCATCATGCTCTTTACTGTAATCCAAGTATTAGCATCATTTGGCTGAAAAACATATGCACGTGTAGCAAGTTTTAATGATTGTTCTATCATTATCAATGTTCTTCTAACGTTAATATATCGCCAGTCCTGACTATTGCCATCCAATGTACGACCTCCCCATACCAACGTGCCTATTCCTGGAAAAGTACGTATTACATTAATCGATTTCCCGGCCTGTGTATCAATATTAAAATCTTCTTGTTGCTCATTAGAAATATTTATTGAAGGGGCATTTACCATGCTAACCGAAACATTAGCCGGAGAATTCCAGACACCTCTATTATTATCTACCGTTGTGTAAACGCCAGCTATTGCCCCACTTGCCGGAAGTTGATTCAGTTGCAAGCGCAGAGCTTCGATTATGGCATTGTAGGTCGGACTTAAAGGTTTAAGCGCCTGATGTAAACTCAATTTATCGCTATCTGATGGAGATATGTTCGTCTTATATTTTTTAATCAGATCAATGGCTTTCACATCTGTAGCTGGCAATATTGTACATAGATCAACAGAGTCGTCAAGATTTTCAAAAGTTACTTCGTCGGGCTGTACAATGGATGTAATTAGCCAGGGATAATATGCCGCTCCATAACTTAGGTTAGATATCCCTGTTTTTTGTCTGAAAGCGGCAACAATATCCTCCGTAATATCAGACGGCAATTGTTTTACTAAATCGAAGATTGCAAATCGGTTTTGCATTTTAGCACAATGTTCAAGTACTTTGTTATAAACATCGTAGCAGGCTTCACCCAAATGAATAGCATCCGGCAATACCACTAATGTTGGTTCGATTTCCTTTTCCAGTATCTTGAAAATATTTGATACAGAATCAGTTCCCAGATAAGCATCTACGTTCATTTCCAAACCATCCGGCTTACCCTGATATGTATCAACAACTAAAACATAACATGATCCTCCTCCATTGGCAAAAAACAAACGCATACTATTGTAAAGATGAAACGTATTATTGTCGTTTATTTTTGCAACCATCGGTTTTCCGTTAAGTACCAACGCTTCTTGTTTCAAGGTAGGATCTGTGTCTATGATAGTAAACTTCGCTCGGAATCCGCCACCAAAACGTTCTTCATATTCGGCAAGAGATGTGATACGGGTCGGTATTTTAAGCAATGACCTACCATTCCATTCGGCTTTTCCGGCATATCCAACAAATACCGGAACAGCGGTTTCTACTGCTATGGCAGAATTGGGGAAGGCATCTTTTTCTGTAATATATACTCCTGGTGTTATTAGTTTTGTGGGCATAAATGCTTTTTTAAGGATGAAAATAAAATGAAAATTTATTCACATGACAATTTCGTGGTTATATCGAATCAAACATATTCATCTCATATTAACAGAGAGTTGAATATGTTGGCTGCTTTACCACATTTCGTAGTGAATCCGTTCGGCAATATTTACTTTCTTTTGTTGCAACATTCCGGCATTTTCTGCTTTGTATCCCACCGGAATGATAGCGGCGACTTCCAATCGTTCAGGAATCCCAAGTTTCTTTTTTATGTTATCTATGTTCTGTGGAATAAAGGTTACGCCATACACATCATGCTCAGCCAAACTTAGTAAGAAATTCTCGATACAAGTCCAGACGGAGGCCAGACAATTCAAATCATAGATTCGCTTGGCATCTTCTATCCTGGTCTTGGGCTTAAATACTACGATTGCAACGGTCGGTGCATCCAAAATCATTTTCTTTTGTTTGGGAATTGCATCCAGATACATCTCTTTCATAATGGCATCTTCGTTTCTGAAAGCCCGTTCCAGTTCATCATAATCTACCGCTTTGTCGAGATCTTCTGCATCAATGAGCTTCATTTTAGCCGACAGACTGTTGAGTATGATAAAATTCCAATCTCTGAGATGGTTGTATGTTGGAGCTTTAAATCCGTTTTCAATAGCATATTCTATAACATGTACTGGGACAGGCTTGTCCTGAAAATCCCTGACTGTATGCCTTTTATCTATTACAACTTTCAATTCCATATATTTGTTATTATTTACCACACATCCTGTTGTCTGGGGAGAAAGTTAAGCGAATCTTAGTACTCAAAAATGGCATATGTAATCTATTAGCCGGGCTGCCCAACTTGCCGTATTTCCACGCTGGTATTTTCGCCCAGCAGTATTGGACATTTTTCTGCAACGCGTGTTGCATCATCCATATCCGCCGCCCGAATAAGGATATAACCGGCAACCGAATTTCGGTCAGCTACGTAAGGACCGTCAACAACCTTGTTGCCTGGCTTCAGTACGCGACCTTCTCTGGAAAAGTGGTTACCTCCGTCGACCAGTTGACCTTTATCTTTGATGAAACTTATCCACTCTATCCATTGCTGCATATACCCGTGCATCTGTTCAGCTGTTGGTTGGGCTTCTTCGGTGATTATGTTCATTCTGAATATCAATGTAAATTCCTTCATAAGTATTGCAATATTAATGATGCGAATCAGGAGTTGAAATAATTACTAAACATCCGATTATCAACTTGACCGTAGGTTATACATATCAAACAACGTTCAGCGAAGCTAATAGAAAATGTAATTCCCGCATTAATGCAACCCCGTACGAGGTTGAACCTTGGGCACGATATTTATTTTCTATTGATATATAAGTTCTAACGGACTATTTTCAACTCCTGATTCGCATTAATGAGGAATCCGTTCTTCCAGCACTTCGTTTGAGGCTTTATCGAAATAGGTACAGAGCATATCGTCCAGACTGACAAACCATTTTTCGATACCTGTTTCAGCACAATGATAACAAAAGGTATAAAAGTCGGTCTGGCCTTGCTGATGGATTTTCAAATAGTGAATAAACCGTTTTCGGTCGCATTCATCATTAATGACCAGTGCATCGTATTGAGGTAATGATTTGGCTTGAAAACCTTCTTCTCCGAAATATATAGTATGTCCATCTTTCACCCAGGTTTCAAAAGCCGCCACACCCATTTGTTTGATTTCCTGTATGTATTTCGGAAAAATCAGCACCCGATTTCACCTTGCTGTGAGCCTGTTCAATCTGATCTACTGTAAACATGGTTTTAGGTTTTAGAATGGTCTTAAAATTCTTTGTGCAAGATAAGCAATCCGTAAATGAATATTATCGTATATGCAACAGCTTGTTCAAATCTACCAGAACCGGAGGCATTGGAGCTTTTTTATAAAGGTCTACCGCATCCTTTTCCATTTTCACTGCCATTTTATAATGTTCTACTTCACGCGGATATTGCATTTCCCAGGTTGTGCCGGGTTCCAACTCCTTAAAAAATGTAGAAATAGTGTTATACTCTAACACATATCCGTCTTTCGTAAGCGTAACAAATAAAGAATATGTATATGCCAGCTCATTACTCAATATATGCAATTTAAAGTCGGGCTTACCGATAGTTCTGTGTAAAATAACTTCATTAGGTTCGTATATGCCTTTAGGCTTACCATCAATCATTTTCAAAACAAATGTACCAGCCCTCAAACTGGCCCAGCCTGATGTACCAATACGCTGGATAGGATACACTTTTAGTTCTGCCTTTTTAAAATCGCTGGCCATAGCTGCCCCAAGCACTTTCAGTTCATTCATATCACGTAAATATTGCCAGACCGCATCTATCACTTTCAGGCTGTCTTCTTTGGCAAAAAGTTGAATTCTGCATGCGTCGGTTGATACTTGCGGCTTCTGTCCGTTAGGCATTGCAGAGCTTTTTTCTAAAGTCTGTACACCTGAACGAAGAATATAGCTCTTATCCGGAGAATAAAAAAACTTCAGATCTTTACTGTTAGTGCGATTAAACCATTTTCGCATCTCTTTCTGTGGCACTTCCGCAAAACCCTGTTTGGCAATTTCTTTGTAGTAATCCTCTCCCAAAAGTCCAATCAAATTGCGCATGCGCGATTCCGCATTGTTTGCAAGCTTATTGTTGGGCACACCGGGAGCATAACAGTAATAGGTACCGGAGCCCCAATATTTACTACTACGGACAGATTCCACCTTATTCGTATTGGAAGTTTGAGTGGAAGTTACGGACTGCTTTTTAACGGCAGTCTTTGATTTTTGAGCCCAGGCAGAAGTGCAAACGCACAGAAGTGCCACAAAAGAAAATAGTAGTTTTTTGGTCATAAAGATTTTAGTTACAACATGTTTTTAATATCAATATCCTCGCAAATGTAATTTAATTAACTGAGATATTAACGATTAACCGGAATGAATATTTTCAATAAAAGATTTATATTTTTATGGCGTAAGTGGTTCTCTCAAACAAAAAAACAAATTGTCATTGAGGATTCTATCCTGTTCTTCGGGGTGGTTTCGGCACGGTTCAGGAGAACCGCGCAAGCCAAGGGCAAGTTCAATCCTGTCTGAACTCTCTGACAACAAACTATTCTTTTATTCCTTCCATTCATATAACTTATACGGATACCTATTTAAACCACTTTCTCCGAAAGAAATGATTTCTGCTTTATCCTTATAAGCATGAATCAGCAAATCGGCATCGTCGAGTTGACCTGATAACCCGCGATCTTCATACACCACAGATATCTGAAAGCCGAAGCTTACCACCGTACCCCGCCGGATGCTATCGGTCTCTTTTAGATAGTTGACAATCTTCTGCGGACCACAATAAGGTATATCATAACCTTGCCTCCGTTTCCCATAAATAGCAAGTTCAGCGCAATCGACTCCTAAGCGCAAATCGGTTTGATGACCGGAATATAGCAAACGAGGCGGCATGACGAATGGAACTGTCAGTAACTCCTCCAGATACCCAACGTAATCGTCCGAATCACGTTTTATCAACTGAAATACACCCGGACGATCAAGAATATTGACCGAGCTCAGGGTGTCTTCTTTAATCGATTGCCAGCTGCACAAAAAGGTTCCTTTCGACCAATTCTTCAACCATGCTCGTTTACCAACTGATTTGACCAAATAACGTATTGGCAAAACCCTTCGGGTCTGATACTGATTATCATACAAAGGTTGCAGAATCGTAAGGGTATCGGGCAACTCAGATATCACCTTATCGGTTATCCATATAGCTTTCGACAATGGTCTTCCTGAAGACGACTGTGCTATGATCAAATTACTCCCCGTCAACAGCAGGATAACCCAACAAAAGAAGCTCCGAAATGCAGGTGTCATTATATTTCTTGCCTTTGTATACATCCAGAATTGTGATTCGCACTCGTGTCACAGTCATATTTCCATCTCCCATATCTTCTACAAAAGCTGTAGCAAACAGATTCTCTTTCGTAACCTCTTTAAACGACTTATCCGGAATATTGATTTCCCTCTTTTCTGTCACCCGCTTTTTCGGATCTTTATAATCGACAATGTCATATTCTAACATTATTCTCTTCGGTCGGTTGTTGTTATAATAGGATTCAGCCGATTTAGCATATCCATTTACCATCAACAGAGCTCCCCAATTGAAAGGCTTAGTATTTATTTCTATCCAGTCCGACTTCTCATTGGCAGAAACCCAAGCTGTTGAATAGTTTTTATCTTTTACGTTTCCTGCCGCATACCCCTCTTTTTGAGAGGAAGACTTGACGGAAAGAATCATTGAATCAGGTAACGTATGCTGGCGAATAAATGCGGACTGCTGTAAAGTTTCAAAACTGTAGCTCAATAGCAAAGGTTTAGCATTCGATAAATTGTAATCTTTGGCGGAAAAATTGTAGACAGAATCGTTCTTTACAAATGGCAGACCAGAAATTTTCATTTTCCCGTATTGACTAATATTCTTCGCGACGTTAACCGTTATATTCAGATCTTTTACTTTACCATCACCCCAGTATTGGGCCGGAGCAAAATCCCAAAACAACTCCCGCAGTCCATAATCGACAAAGAAAGTCTTGGAGGTTCCCCAGTCGAGAAAGTTGCTTTTTATACGATAAGATACTTTTAAAGTGACGGTAGCGTTTTTACCAATAATAAATTCGGTAAGATACCATTTCCGGCGTTTGACAATGGGTTGACCTTCGGCATCTTTCACCGTATCGACCAGAAGATTATAATCGACCTGCTGCGAGTACCGAAGCGGTTTGTTATCGAGTAAAAAATGCAGACTTTTGATATTGTCAGGAGCCCAGTTGAACTTTCCGGAATCTTCATCTCTAACAAAATCGACCGGAAAAGCATACTGAATAGTATCTGGAGTGTCTGATAACTGATCCTTTAGGGTGTACTCCACATCGACTTTACAATAATCATCAATGACATGAAAAGTCAACCGTTCCTTCAATAGCTCTACGTCCGGCATATTCATAAAGCGCATTTCGCCTGTACTGATCACCGACGAAGAAGCCACCGGTCCGCCATTGGCAAATGCATACGAAACAGACAGCGTAATATATATTACAATTAAAATCAAACTTTTCATCATACGTTAGAGCTATGTTATTTGAACAATAGTTTTGTGGTTTTTGCAAACTTACATTTTATTTTCAACAAACTAAATAACTCATTTTATTTAAAAAACGAAAAGACAGAATTATGTCTTGTCCCTCTGCTGTCGCAGAGCTCTGCTCTGTGCCCATGCCACGCAATATTGCTCTCTCAACCCAAAAACCTGTTGTATTGTGACTTCTATTTAATTTTTCGAATTAGGTTCGGCTCGGTTCAGGAAAATCGCGCAAGCCAAGGGCAATCAACGGTTTTGCTATAGCGATACTTCTCCGGTCAGAAGACGATACCTTTCCGTTTAAATCCATTCTTTATTCTAAGGCACAAGCTATGATTTGAGAAGTCAAGTCCGAATAGTTATATTTTACATCGATTAGTGCACTTCCTAATTTAAGGGTAAGCTTGAACTCCTTTTATTTCTTTAATCACAGTGCCGACATTCTTTTGACAGCTTTGCTTTTGCATTCCTTCGCCAAAGCGGGAGGGCTCTAAAAAGCAATCGTCTTACTGATATTCACAATACGTATTATATCCTTGCTCTCCGGATTAAATATTATAAGCCCGTCACTGAAATATTTAATATTTCCTCCACCGAAATCACCGGTAACGTATGCAAGTTTACTATTTTGCATAGCATATATTTCGGTTCGTGTTGCCATATAAAGAATGTTATTGAAAGCATCCACTGTCATTGATTTGATTTCATTCTCTTTTTGAAAACCGGCGACCAAATTTAATACATTGCCATTAGGAGAGTAAGAAAAAACACAACTTCCCATCGCTATGTAAAGAGAATCATTCATTTCAACCACGGTGCTAATAGGTTGGGGCGTTACTAAAAGTTGCTTGTATCTTGCACCTTTGGCAAAAACGTAGAGTCTGTATTGCTTGTCTGTTCTGTTGCGGTCGAACAGATAGATCACCTTCTTTCCGGTAGCCAATCCCATGTCGGAAGTGGGTAGCTGAACAAGCGGAATGAGCTTGCCTAAGGTATCCATATAGCACAATGATTTGTTTTTTATAGCTAATAAGATTCCTGCAGAGGCATATCCGTAACAACCGACCATTTCGTTTGTATCTTGCCCGAGTTGTTTGATGCCACCCCAACCTAACTGGTACATTTTATTGCCCGTGGAAAGGGTTATGTATCTATCGGGAGAAACATCGATACCATTTAAAAAACGGATGTCTTTCATCGATGCGTTCAGCATATTTTTATTTAGCATTATTTCATAACGCAAGTCGTTTTTTTCTTGTGCAACAGTTGCTTGCGTGAGAAATAAACAGAAAAACAGCAGAAAGATAGAAATGTTTGTTTTCATGGGTTTGTTTTTTACCTTAATACTTTTTTAGGGGCATTTTCCATTCATCCGGCATCTGACCAAAGAGTTTGTAATTCGGGAGCAACGTTTTTGCTCCGGCTTGCATTATTTCAAAAGTCTTACCCTTGAGACCTTCCATCACATTATCTTTCAGATTTTCGTAATTGGCTTTGATGGTTTTTACCCCCGCTTCGTACAACGCGTTGGATGACAGTGTGCGTAAATCCAGTTGCCCCGTTTCTTCCATCCTTGATATTTTTCCGCTCACCACTGCATCGGAAGCAGCTTTGAGATACGACAGGACGTTGTTTTTAATGCCCACCATATACCTGCCGGCTAATGCGGCAACTCTGCCTCCTTCGAAAGTCTCTACTTTATTGATTGCATCATCCAAAAATTTATCCGGTCCGCTTGCTTCGGGTACATATGGAGGTTCTTCCATCTTATAGGTATTGGTTGAAACCTCTGGCCATGCGGTATAATCCCATGTGAGGCTAATCTCCCTATTTTTAATGTTTTGTCGTTCGCGATCTTCCATGGTCATGGGTGCCCCTCCGCTATCCAATGATTTGAATTGCAAGTTGGATGTTGCTATCGGTTTGAATTGCAAGTTATTAGCATCATTCAGGCGTTTATACGATTTCATCATTTTTTCATATTTTTCCTGGGCGATTGCATCGTTGATGCGTTTTTCTTCTGCTGCTCTTTGCGCCATCAGAGCCGCCTGTTGCCGTTGCTGTTCAATAGCCTGCTGGTTGTTCTGTGAGTTGTCGTTGGACAAAAGACTGAAAAAAGCGCTGACAAGGCTGCTGGCAAGTTGCATCTTTGCAGTATTGCCCAAACTCATGCTTACCGGAGACGAAGACGAAGAGGAAGATTTGACGGGCGGATTGTAATATTTACACCACGTCTTGTGCGTTTCTTGTCTAGTCAGATTGACACCGCAATAAGCACATGCAGCATCGGAAACAGCAGGAATAGTTTGGCAATAAACATGTATGCTTACTACTACGAGTATAAGCGATAAAACATATTTCATTTTTGTTTTCATGGAGTTTTTATTTTGAATTTTGATTATACTTATACTCCCACTCGTAAATCTTATCCTGTATTTTCCGGGCCGTTTCGGTATCAGGCGGTATTACAACCATGTATTTCTTTATGGAGAAAATGGCACCTAAAAAATCATTAGTTGCTGCAAAGATTAATGCCATATTGTAATACGCATCGGGATAAGAGAATTTATCAATATCCAATACCTTATGGTATAAATCCAAAGCATCTTTATAGTGTTTATCCTCATTGGCGGCATTTGCCTGTACTATTAATTTGCGTTGCTCTTCCGAAATAGTTGCTTGTTTCCCGCTCTCTTTGTAACGATTAACTTTTAACTGAAATATGCCAATTGCTTTATCTAAAAGTTGGGGCTCTACAATTTTTTTATAAGCATCTAGCAAATTACAAAGTGCTTTGGCACGGGTTACTCTGTCTTCTATTTCTTTGGGTTTCCAACCAAACGTTGAAGGATGATAAAGTATTTGTATGTTGGATAATGTTATATAGTCTCTACTAATAACTTGATTATCTGAATTAAATCTTTCTTTGTGCGAATAGCTAAGTTCTTTAAGCCCAATTGGAATATAAATAGTTTTTGCCTCCACTTTCCCTTTTTTGGGTGGCTTAGGGTCAGTGTATGAATTGTCATGTATTATGCATTCATTTACCTGGAAGCAAAGTGTATCATGCGAAAAAAAGATGGCATCAATACCTCCATTTTCTTTTGGTTCTTTATTTGCAAACCTTCTACGGGTTGAATAGACCGTTTCATTAGTTTGTTCTTTGGAAATAACTTTCTCCTCAAAAAAATAGATGAGTTTTTCATTTCGTAACTCTTTCAAAATTTGTGTCTTCAACTCTTCCTTCCGGGAGTTATTGGCTTCCTGCGCATGCAATTGGCCTGCAAACGTGAGGCCCAAGATGGCAAATACAATTTTTACTGTTTTCATGGCGTTTTTATTTTTCAAGTTCGGCTTCCCATTCATAAATTTTATCCTGTGCAGCCCGTGCATCGGATGCTTCAGGAACCAACATCAGGTACTTTTTCATATTGAGTATGGCATACCAGTAATCCTGGATTTGTGCAGCAATCAATGCCATATTGTTATATGCCGAAGGATATGAAACCGAATTGACCTTAATCGCTTTTTTGTATAGATCCAAGGCTTCTTGGTACTCCTTTTTTTCGTTTTTACTGTTTGCCTGAACTATGTATTTGCGTTGCTCTTCCGTAATGGTCGGCTTTTCTCTCAAGACTTTATAGTATGTGGCCATTCCCTGAAATTCAGCAATTTGTCCTTCCATAATATCAGAAAACTGATATTTCCGTAAAGCAGCCATTAATTGATAAAATTCTTTTGCACGTTTTTCCACAGAATTCTCGATTTGCAATGTATCTGCTATAACCATTATCCAATTTGTACCTGAATAGCCGACACCACCATAAGTATGATAATTAATCTTCTCCAGTAAACTGATGGATGTAATTTTCCCTTTCTTTGTTTTTACAACAAAGCCGTTGTTATCAATATCTATGGGTTTTACCTCTTCGTAATGGGGAAGTAAATGAATTCTAAATTTGGCACTTTTGTCATTCAGTTTATTCAGAATTTCGGTTTTCAGTTGATCTTCTTTTGTCTGATTTTTCTCTTGTGCATAGCCATTCATGCCAATCGCTAACAGAAGTGCTAAAAATAAAGTAGTTGTTGTTTTCATTTGTAAAGCATTTTAAGGAGGTAACTGGAGTTTTGAATACTATAATTGGAATTTGACATAATAGGACTTACACCCACTCATTTCTTTTCAGTTTCCGCTTCCCATTCATAAATCTTATCCTGTGCAGCACGGGCATCGGGGGCATCGGGTACCAACAGCAGGTATTTTTTCATGCGGTTAATTGCCGAACCAAACTGTCCTATCATGGCAAAAAGCAATGCCTCATTATTATACAACATCGGGTTTGTAGGATTCAACGCAATCGCTTTTTCATACAAATCGATAGCCCGGTTGTAATCCTTCGATTGGGTCATTGCATTGGCCTGCACAATATAACGACGTTCGTTTTCCGATATTTCCGGTTTAACGGCAAGTGCCCGGTATTGACTTGCCAGAGATTCAAATTGTTTCTCCACTTGCCTATTTTGAAACTCTTTCAGGTGTTGAAAATAGACTAAATCGTCTGCCAACTTTTTTGCATATTCCAGATTTTTAGTTTGCCAACATATTTCCAAGTTTGGAAGGTGGAGGGTATATGCTTTTCCCAGAAAAACATATTCATTGATCAAAATCTCTTGTTTGTTGCTATATAAGAAAGCATATTTAACCTTCTTGGAAAGATTGAAAATCACACTGTCGGGTGTAACAACCACTCCTTTCTCTTTTGGCAAATTATAAGGCATACCCATGAATCGGAGATTTATATTTTCAGGATTACAACAGGCCACATAATTCAGCATTTCAGAGAATTCTTTTTTTACAGAGTCTAACCTCTCAAGAGTAGTGTACCTGAGTAAACCTTTATAAACAGGCGTAGTTTTCTGAGCGGATGCAAATTCAGCAGTAAAGCAGATCAATACTCCGCATAAAAATAAGCAGTTGGTTCTTTTCATATTGTTTGTTATTTATTCCTTACAGTACATTTCAATGTATCGATGTTGTACGGTATTCGTCAGCCAGACAACGATTCAATTCACTTGCCATCGCACAAAGCGTAAGTTTAATGAAGTTAATCCTTTCGTATGATCCTGTTGGCTGTACTCATTTCACAGCCTCTTTTGTTCCGGGTTTACCCCTTGTTGCGCGTTAGCGAGGACTGTTTGAAGCTTGTTGATGTCTTTTTTATTCCATTTTATGGTTATCGCATCCTAGAATGGCAAAATAATGACTCTTGCTGTCGGAATCTGAATTCGGCAACAAGCCTGTTTACTGTGAGTTGGAGGCAATTCTTTCCGATTCAAATCTACAAATTTCTTTTCGTTAAATACTTATTTAGGTTAATGTTATTTTTATATATAACAATAGAGCCCCGTCCTATGGAGGACAGGGCTCTATGTGCATTGGAATATTGCATCAGGAGACAGGTGAGAGCATAATCAACATTGCCCTACACTGCATTATTTACTTTTTAAGTACCATATAAATACTCTCTTATCGTTTTGATAATCCGAACCGGAGAATCGGCCAGCACCATGTTCACCAGCCAGTCAGGCAATCCGGTTCCGGGGTCTATATAGAATTCAAGTTCCAAACGGGACCGATTTTTGTCGATGGGCCAAACTCTATATTCTTCCCGAAAATCTTTAATACGGACGTAATCTCTATTTTCAACACTTGAGCCATGAAATGGGACAGAAATCAACCTGCGTTCGCCGGTTATCGGATTTATCGAGGCTGTGATGTTAACATACAAATCTCTGTACTTAAATGGCCAGGGCAACCGGTAAACCACGTACAACTGTGCCAAACGGTCTTTCTCGTAGTGCAGCACTTTCAACTGTGTAACATCTTTTGTCCACCAGTCAGTTTGGTGTACATTTTCGAGCATAGCAAAAACCTTTTCGGCCGATATTGGCATTTCTGCAACTCCCTTGAAATATTTCAATCCTTTTCCCGCTTCATGGCGCGAGTATAGCTGCACGCCATTCTTTTCTTTGATAAATTTCCAGTTTTGAGCAGAAGTCAGGAAAGGGAAAATCATGGTTGACAGCCAAAATATCACAAGGTATTTCCATTTGTTTTTCATCTCAATCTTCTCTTTAAAATACAAATATAACTCACGCAGACAATTGCTATCATTAACTCAGGAACAAATAATTCAGTCTTTATTACCGCTTGGACAGATCGTCATACAGGCATTGCAGAAAAGCTTTCCCTTTGGTAAATTCCACCAAAGCCGGATCGCCGTATACCACCTTTTTCTGAGCATGATCGTACACCACTTCACGTTGCGGCGAAGCGAAGCCAAATCCGTCGACAAAGGCAAAGAAGCCGAACTGCGGATTGTTGCGGTTCAACAGGTTTTTACTGAAGGAAAAGGCTGAATGATCAATTCCCAACTGGTAAAGCAGGGTGGCCGCCTGATCGATCTGACTACCGTAATGGTCAACCCTCATGGGCTTGCGCACTGCCCCACCCGCCCAGATAATGGGTATTTTATATCGGTTGGGATCTGTGTTATCTATTGTTGCCGGATAACGCATAGCATGATCGGGGACAAACACCAGCAGCGTATTTTTCCAAAGTGGCGATTTCTTAAGTTCACTAATAAACACGCCCAAACAACTGTCAGTATAGGCTACCGAATTGAGATACGGATCTTTGAGCCTGTGCATCGGCACCTCAAACGGCTCATGACTGCTCAGGGTCTGTACAATCGTAAGAAACGGCTGACGCGGAGGATGCTGCAAATCGGTGAGCAGTCGGCGTATCAAAATATGGTCGGGAGCTCCCCATTTTGACATGCGCTCTTTCAACGAGAAATCCTTATCCGAAATAATTTTGTCGATACCCGAACTCATCAGGTAAGAGCGCATATTGGTAAAGTCGGCATCACCTCCGTAATAGTATGAACAGGCATAACCCGCATTTTTCAATGATTTCTGAATGGAAGGCAGGCTCTGACTCTTCACCGGATACTTCATAATAGAAGTTGTGGGCTGCGCCGGATAGCCGCTCAGGTTGGCAATAATTCCTCTGTCGGTGCGGAAACTGTTGGCATAGATATGGGTGAAAACCACCCCTTCTCCACACAACCGGTTCAGGTTTTGTGCCACAGGAAGTCCACCCAATGCCTCGAAGTCTTTCGACATGAAACTCTCCAGAATAAAGAAGATAACATTGGGGCGTTGCTGGTTCAACAACGATGGAACGGAGTCGGCAGCAACCGGTTGCTCTCTGAGCTCAGCGAAAATGCGATGCGCCTCTTTGTCGTCCATAAAACGATACTGCTTCCCGAAATCGTTCTCAGCACCGAAAGAAGTCATCAGGTTGAATACCGGATTGACAGCTGAATGATTAAGGAACAACACATTGCTAAAATAGGCATTCCCCACGTTCATGGTTGAAACGGAAAGACCGCCCCGAATGGGAATAATAAGCATAGCCGTAAGTAACGTCATAAAAACGGTATAGACCACGCGGCGTACGGGTACCTTCGGCATCTTTTGATACAAGCGGAGCACATAGCGACGGAAAAGCCAGTAGACCCCGGCAAAACAGAACGCAAAACAGACAACACCCAAAATCAGCATCCAGGTAGAGACACTTGCCAGCGCGTCTTTAGGTGATTTCAGGTAAAATAGCGGCGTGGTGTCGATGCGAAACCCCCAGAAAGAGTACAACACTATATCGACCAAGAAAATAAGCGTGATAACAAACAACACAACAATGCCGTAGACATTCACAGCAGGAGCAATATACTTTCGGTCGACCCAAATGGAAGCAATAAGCAGCAAGGCCGGAATAACGACGAAATAACCTGCCGTGGAAATATCCATGGGCAATCCGTGCCAAATCACGGCAAACCAGTCGCCCGGCGAAGATTTAGAGGCCTGATCCCAGTGGTAAAGCATAAACAGCGGTTTCTGCACTACAAAAAGGAGAATAAAGAAGAGATAGCTCTTAAGAAGGGTAAAAAGTCTTGAACTCACGGCACGTTTATTTGACAGGAAGCAGCTTGCAACCATTATATAAACAGCAATTTATACTGTTTTAATTTTAGTATTGTGCTTTGAATTGCAGAATCATATCGCCACCTACCTGTATTAATAGTTTAAGATACCTATAAAGATTAAAGGCATGTTTGTATGCCGAACGACAAACAAACACGCCATTTATAGCGAAACAGAATAATTCAGACAACCATCGATAGGTTGTGCATCATATGTCTTAGTACATCCTGAAAAACCATCAGTTGTCCTTCATCAATATTCTTCATTGCATGTGACACCATATCCGTCACAATATGATTTACTTTTTCATAAACCAACATGCCTTGATCGGTAATACAAATACGTTTTTTGCGTTTATCTTCAGAGTCCGCAATCCGTTGTACAAGGCTTTTGTTTTCCAGACGATCAAGCAGGCGTGTTACGTTAGGCTTGTCTTTCTTTGTCAGGCCGCACAGCGTTTGCTGTGTTACCATATTTTGTTTCACCAAACAAGCAAGTATGGCATATTGCTCGGACGAAATAGCAATACATTCGCGGGCAAATGCCTTATAGAAAGGACGCTTTATTTTATCTCCCACTCTGCCGGAAAGAATATTGAGTACGGTTTCGTATTCTACTACAGCTTCCATATTTTTAGTTCAATTTTAGATGCAATGACGATGTTTAATCGAATTGTTAATCCTTGCAAAAGTACTCCCGAAAGAGCAAACTGCAAAAGAATCCAATTTTTGTTTAGCCTTTTTTAACCGACTGGTTATTAAACAAAAGTCATTCAATTTATTATTAGGTTATTCTTCATTAAGCTCTCTTTTTCAGAAGATACTGCCGGACAATTTGACCCGATTCCATTTACAACCGTCCGGCAGATTTCTTCTTACTTCTCATATCTACCTGTTACTTGCAAATAAGCAACCAGTTTGGATTTATATCTGGTCTGACTATCCGTCAACTGATTTTTCGCTTGTTGAAGCATTGTTTCTGCCTCAAGCAAATCGGATATATTTATCATCCCGGCATTGAAATTATCCCGGTTTATGCGAAGATTTTCTTCTGCCTGTCCGATGGATTCGCTGGCAATCGCGATCTGTTTATGGGATTCCGTCAGTTCGTTCCACGTCTTTTCAATTTCAAGCGTCAGCAATTCCGTGTTGTTCTTGCTGTCATTTCGGGCGACCTGCTCCTTTTGTTTACGTGCTTTCATCGTATGCGAAGCCTCCCACCAATCGGAAATTGGTACCTTTACCGAAGCCATTACCAAGCCAAACGAATTGTGCGAACCGGCAACGTTCTGATAAACACCACCTACCCCAACTGCAACCTCGGGCATGTACTCTCCCAATTTCAGTTTTGATTGCAATTCTTCCGCTTTTACACTTTTATCGAGCAATTTATACTCCTCGCGGTTTGTTACAGCCTGTTTCGAATCAAGATAAACCTGCTCCGGAGTTTTATAGAGAGGAATCTCTTCTCCAAATACGATTGTAGAATCGTATGGCAGACCAATATACTGACACAAAGCCATGGTAGATAGTTTAATGCCATTAGACAGCTGAAGCTCATTTATTTTCGTATCACTTTTTTTCAGGGTCACCTTCATTACATCATTACGATTAATCAAACCTGCATGATACGCATCGTTAGCTTGTTTATAGGTGCTATCAAGCAACATTTGCAACAGATGCAGGGTTTTCATCTTTTCACGCAACGAAACAATCTGCCAGTACTGTTCTTCAGTTTTTTGCAATACCTCACTTTTCGAAAGAACTACCTTACTGGCACTGACATCTTCTCCCAGTTTTGCAAGTTTATTGCCATTGATAATCCGCCCTCCGGCAAATACCGGTTGCATAATCATTACATTGCCTACAAGCGCCTTATCTAGTGTAGATACGGACATCCCCGGGAAATAGGCATACTGCGATGCCGAGGCCAAGGTCGACAGATCACCGTTATAGACCGGCAGATTAACCGAAGGAACATTTACCTTTAGAAGATTTTCGCTGAATTTTACCCAGTTGGCCGAAGCGCTGATTTTCGGAAAGTAACTGGTGAAGGCAGCCTTTTTCGTTTCTTGCGAAGCCCGAAGTTCTGAATTGGCATTTTTTTATCTTCGAATTGCTTTGCACCGCCAGTTTCTTACATTCATCCAGCGAAATATCTCTTTTTTGCGCCGCCAAAGAAACAGCCGATAAGCTAAACATCAGCAACAAAACAGAAGCTCCGGAACCAATACTTTTCAAATAAGGTAAATGATGTTTTTTCTTCTTTTCGTTCGGCTTTTCTTTATACAAAACGGTATACAAAACTGGCAAAATAAATAACGTAAGCACCATCGAAATGAGCAAACCAAAACAGATTACGGTACCCAGCGGTCCCCACAGCGGCGAACGGCTTATAATCATCGGGATCACGCCCACCGAAGCAGCCGCAGAGGTCAGGAAGATCGGACGCATTCTGCGCTTACCGGCAGCCAGAGCCGCTTCCTTAACGCCCATTCCATGCTCAACCCGCAACTCGCGCAGATAATCGATCAGGATAATACCGTTTCGCACCACGATACCACACAAACTGGTGATTCCCAAAAATGCGGTCAGGCTGAACGGATAATGAGCTATAAATAGTCCGATGGCAGCTCCCGGCAAGCACAACAACATGGTCGACATAATGATGGCAGCCATCTTTATCTTTTTGAATTGGAACAATAGAATAATGAAAATAAGTCCAATACTCAGCACCAGCGCAATAGACATCGGAATAAACGACATCTCCTGATCTTCAATTTCGCCTCCGTACGACAAAGTTACCCCATCGGGGAATTTGAGTTTATCGAGTTGCGGACATATCTCGTTGGTGATAGCCGATGCCATATAATTGGATTCAACGTCTATCTGAATGGTCAAAGTACGGGTACCGTTGCGGTGAACAATCGTCCCCTCGTTCCATTCAGGCGAGAATTTGGCAAACGAGCGTAAAGGCATGGCCGAATAACTCATCGGAGAGGTAACAAGCTGGTTGCCGAGGAAATTCACATCCTTCTTTTCGACCTGATCCTGTTTAAGCTCTACACCCACCGGATAATCGCCTTCCCAAACTGTGGTTAACGGAACGCCATTCAGTCCGACCATCACCGAGGTGGCCACCACTCCTTTTGAATATCCCATGCGATTGGCCTTATCTTTATCCAAATCAACACGGATACCCTGACTTTTTTGACCCCAATCGGGATTCACCCAGGCAATACCTTTCACCGGTTTAATCACCGAATCAACCATAGCCTCTGCCTTACGGATATCCTGAATAGAATCGCCGGAAATACGCAATTCGATAGGATATTTACTCTTTTGCAGGGCCAGAATTTTCCACTTCACGTGTGCATTCGGAAAGGCACCTGCCAGTTTGTTGTTGTACTCTTCGCAAACCTCGCGGGTCGATTTGTTGTCGATGGTATTTACCATCAGCTGTCCGTAGTTCGGAGCCGGCATGTGTGGAGCATATGCCGTGTGAAAACGGGGAGAACTGGTTCCGATAAAACTGGTAACCGTCGTTACGCGCGGATCTTTCTCTAGCATATCCGAGAGTCGGTTCATAATCTTGGCCGTACTCTCAAGCGAAGCGCCTTCGTCCAGATATACCTCTACAGCAAACTGATTACGCTCTACTTCGGGGAACAGACGCTGATCAATAGTTTTGAACAGAACAATGGCCAGAATAACAGAGCCCACACCGATTGCCAGCGTACGTTTAGGATGACGGAATGCCTTCTCGAGCATTTTGTCAAAAGTTGCCTGCATAATATCCAGAAACGACTTTTTCTCTTTTTCATCATCAGTCTTAAGCCCTTTCTTGATAAAGAAGAAGTTAAGGAACGGAACGACAAACAACGCTACGACTACAGAAACTACCAGAGCAATACAAATAGTCAGCGGCAACGGTTTCAGGAAGTCACCTGCAGTACCGGGCATCATAAATCCGAGTGGAATGTAAACCACACAGATGGCCAGCGTTGCCGTAATAATAGGAGTTACCAGCTCGCGTGCACTCTTGATGGCCGCATGCCACGAAAACATTTTATGATCCTTCTTATCGACATAGTTATCGATCACCACAATGGAATTATCCACAATCATCCCCAACACCAGTATCAATCCGGCCAATGAAACCGTATTGAGTTCCACCCCGAAGAAGTAGAGCAACCCAAGGGTAATCATTACCGAAATGGGTACCGTTAATCCTGCGATTGAAGCCACACGGCGCGGGAGCAACAACATGACCACCAGCACTACGGCAATAATTGCAATCAAAAATTCGCGCATAAAATCGGTAACCGATTCGTTCACATACTCCGGAAGATTGGAAATAACATTCACTTCTATGCCACTCGGGCAATGCTTCTTGAAGTTATCGAGCGCCTGTTGCACATCTTTACCAAACGACACAATATTATTGCCCGGCTGCATTTCGAGCGAAAGCAAAATGGTCTTCTTCCCATTCTGTTTGATGTAGCTGTCCGGATCCTTATCGCTGCAACGTTCTATCGTCGCAATATCTTTCAGGCGTACTACCCCACCCTTCGGGTCGGAGAAGACAATCTGATCGGCCAAATCTTTTTCCGATTGAAAGTTCGGTGGAAAATGAACATTTAGGTCATTCTTTCCCGTTTTCAGGGTTCCTGCCGGAGATACCAAACCATTGGGCTGATACTGTGCTAGCAACGATAACGATTTGATATTGTATTCGTTCAGCTTCTCAGGTGCGACATTGACATAGATCTTTTCACGTTGAATACCGTAATCCTTGATCTTCGATGCCGCGGGAATTTTCCGACATTCGGCTTTCAGCTTCTTCAGCTGCTCTTCCATCTCTTTATAACCCTTGGTATCCGACGACAGGGAAATGAGCAACGCAGAGGCATCTCCGAAATCGCTATTGGCAATCAGGGCTAATACTCCGGTAGGCAGCGTCGATTTGAATTCGATCAGGCCGTGCTTCAGCTTCGACCAAAACTCATCTGCATTTTTTACATCGTCGTTAAGCTCCACATAAATATACATCATCCCGTCTTTTGATTCGGAATAGGTATCTTTCTTTTTTACTTCTTTGAAGCCGAACAGGTAATTCTCTACCTGTTTCGTCAACTGTTCTTCCACTTCGGAAGAGGTTGCTCCCGGATACACTCCGACAACCACTCCCTGACGGATGGTGAACTGCGGGAACTCATTGCGGGGCATTTTAAGTAACGCCACCACACCGAAAATCACAAACATAACCACCAATAAATTGGTTATATTATGATTACGCATTGCCCATGCGATAAAACCTATCTTTTTTTGCTTCATAATAATCGTATTACAACTAAAGAATCAGAATGTCTCTTTGCACGTTACTCTTTGTTTTCAACTTACAATGCTACTTTATTGTTATCCGACAACTTATGCAAGCCTCCGGTCACCACCTTCTCTCCCAGATTAACTCCCGACAGGATCTCCACAAAGTCACCCTGATAGCTACCCACGGTGACCAATCGTTTGGAAACCGTTTTGCCGGCAACATTAACGACAAATACATAATTGTGGTTATCGTTATCTTTATCAACCGCCTGCAAAGGAACTCCCACAACAACTCGTTTCGCCTCCACATTCAGTTTAACGTCGCACACCATGCCCGGCTTCAGCTCCATTTTGGTATTGCTGACCGTTATTTTCACTTCGTAAGTACGCGATATGGCATCGGCAACCACCCCCACGTTGGTGACGGTTCCTTCAAACTCTTTATTATCCAATGCCGACACGGTAAAAGATGCTTTCTGACCTTTCTTTATGAGGTTGATCTCATTTTCGGGCACAGCAACCTTTACGTAAACGGTATTGATTTTCACCAATTCGATAGGTGCATTCAGATTGCCAAGGCTGTTCATGCCCGGCTCGATGTTGCGCTTACCGATCACCCCACTTTCGGGAGCATAGAGATTACACTTCTTCAGATTATTTCTCGACAGCGCCACCGACGATTGAGCCTGTTGCAGGTTGCTCTCCATCTCTACCCATTTCACTTCGGGCAGGCTTCCTTTGTCGTGCACCTGTTTCAACCTGTCGTACGCATCTTTTGCTTGTTGATACTTTGCCAGCGTCACTTCATACATGCTTTGTGCATCGACCTTATCGACAACGGCCAACAACTGACCCGCTTTGACAGGATCACCCGCATTGACCAACACCTTCAATACCGTTCCCTGAGCCTGAAACGTGAGTGGAATGGTTTGTGTCGGTTCAATAGTACCGCTATACTGCAAAGCCCCCGAAGTAGATACCTGCTGAACCTCTGCCATCTCAATCTTCGGATCGGCAACGCTCTCTGTTTTTGCCTGTTTACATCCAGCCAATACAAGGATGCACAACACGAAATAAGCTACTTTATTCATCTTCCTCTGAAATTAAATTTGTTTTATCTATTAGCCTTACATAAAAATCACAAAACGTTTTTCGTTTTTTAGTCGAATGGTGATTAAAAAAAACGGCATTATTTGCGTAATGCCTTAATCAGGAATTCAAGTAAAACATTTAACCGGGTATCCCAGTCAGGAATTTGATCATCTATCGCCATATCCAGCACCAGACTTCTCATCGCACTCACCATTGAATATGCAAGAAGGTGTGCCTGATCGCGCAGTTCGTCGCAAAACTCACCCGACACAAAACCGGCAATAAATATATCTTCTACCATGGCAACCGATTTCGCATTCAACTCCTTCACTACATGATGTGTACGCGTCAGATCCTGAATAGCCATCTCTTCGGTAACGATTTTGTAGAGATTGACTTTGCTTTTGGCTATCTGGAAAGAGATCTCAAAAAATGCCTTCAACTTTTCCGAAGCCGTTTGTGCCTGCATTACCGCCTCTTTCGACAAATGGTACACGTCGTTCATTTCGGTACGCAACACGGCATCAAAAATCTCCTCTTTACTCTTGTAATAGTAATATAACGTACTCTTACCCTTACCCATGGCACGGGCAATATCTTCCATGGTCGTCTTGTGGAGACCGTATTGTTGAAATAACTTTTGTGCGGTGTCAATTATTTCGATACGCAATAATTCTTCTTTAGAGAGTGCTAAATTCATCATTTTCGACTAAAATCGTTTTCGCGTACAAAAATAGAATGAATTTATGAGACAACACTGTTTTAAATGTTAAATATATAAAATAAAGCAATCAAGGCTAACCTTACATTCTACATCATTCTATTTTACAATCTATTCGTTCTTTTGGATTTTCAGTTGAATTTATATTTACGTTAAATAATATCATTTAGAGTATTGGCAATTACAAATAATTTAAGCAACTTTGAAGCTCAAAAAACCAGGACAAAAAATTAAACAAATCAAATTATATCCATATAATCACATAAGAACGTGGAGTCCTGAAACCACTCAAACGGGGCGTAACTGAAAAGCCATAAGAGTAGGAAACCTTAAAATCAAAAAAAATCATGAATTACTATTTAGCAGCATTGAAAAAGTACGCTGTTTTTAGCGGAAGAGCCAGACGAAGCGAGTATTGGTATTTCTCGTTGTTCAATTTTATTTTTATGCTTGTAGCCCTTGGATTAGACAATCTGCTTGGAACAACCGTTGGAGGACTTCCTTATGGATTATTTTATTTTGCATTAGCACTTGCAATGTTAATCCCTGGTTTAGCCGTATTTGTGCGTCGAATGCACGATATTGGCAAAAGCGGATGGTGGTATTTTATTGCTCTCATTCCATTAATTGGAGGCATCTGGTTATTAGTATTATGTTGTACCGACGGAATATGCGGCGATAATGCTTATGGTTCAGACCCGAAAATACTTGAGGAAGTAAGCTTTTGAATTGACAAATAAATCGTTTCAATTTTTTATTTTGCAACCCATAATTCGTTACTATTATGGTGGCTTATTTTATCCCAACGTAAAACGAAGCGAAACATTCATCACCTGACACAGCTGATCTAAGTCCTGTAAAGACGATATAAACCGTCATTACAGGACTTTAATATTTACTACCATAGTTTGTCATTTCCTATTGAACTAAAGCAGCAATGAATTTCAGTCAATACTCGAAACTTAGCAGTTGTGCACATTCTGGGGTGGTCAAAATGAGCTAAAAGTATCATTCCCGAGAAAAATCAAGACAACTCCAAAATAGTATTTAAAGTATATCCTCCCGATTATCTTGATTGTTTTTCCAAGAATCATTCTCTGTTTTCATTGCTACCTTTGATACAGTAATTTAACTTGGAGGATAAAATCATGAAACGCCCGGCATCTCTTGTAATCGGCATTTTATTGCTATTTTTGGCATTTGCCCAACTCTTGCGGTTCCTTTTTGCCGTACCGATAATAGTTGCGAATTGCGTTAGCATTCCGGTTTGGCCAAGTGCAGTTGCGGCTATCTTTCTGGCTTTACTGGGAGTTTGGTTGCTGAGTGAAAGAAAGCAATAGAGCCATGATTGCAATTCCAAATTGTGGCAAGTTATTTGTAGGCACATCCGGCTGGAGCTATCAGCACTGGTCAGGTTGCTTTTATCCTCAGGAAATACCCCCATCCCGATATTTGGAATATTATATTACCCAATTCGCCTGTGTTGAACTGAATGCCAGCTTTTACCATCTGCCATTAAAAACCACGGTAGCCGGATGGATGCGCCGTTCACCGGATTCATTCCGTTTTTGTACCAAAATGAGCCGTTTCATTACACATCAAAAGCATTTGGTTAATTGCGATGAAGCACTGGGACATTATTTTCAGGTCTTTGACTATTTGAAGCCAAAATTAGGTCCTGTTTTGGTCCAATTGCCTCCTGATTTCCATTACAACAAAGAGCTATTTGTTCATTTTGCAGACTTACTTAAAAATAGACATCCGGATTATCGTTTTGCGGTAGAAATCCGCGATGAATCCTGGATCAGAGATGACTTTTTTGACTTATTGAGCAGTTATCCCATTGGCTTCGTTATCTCTGATGCTGGCGGTAAATTTCCATTTGCTGATATTGTCACCACGGACTTTGTCTACATACGCTTTCACGGTCGCGAGCAATTGTATGCGTCTGATTATACCATCTCGGATTTGGCATTCTATGCGGAAAAGATTCGCTGTTGGTTAAACGATGGCAAAACCGTATGGGCTTTCTTCAACAACGATTATGGAGGGTTTGCTCCAAAAAATGCACTGAAACTAAAAGAATTAGTATCTTCTCAATAACTAAACCAGCTTTCAGGAAACATTAAAACACAAACTCATGAAGACACGATTAATCTTTCTGGTGACCTTGCTATTCTCCGTTAGTACTTTTGCCCAACAAATTACCGGCGATTGGCACGGGGCATTAAAAGTTCAGGCCGCGATGCAACTGCGGATTGTTTTTCATATCTCTCAAAACGGGGATAAATACAGCGCTACAATGGATAGTCCCGATCAGGGTGCGAAAGGAATTCCGGTTAGCAGTACCTTATTTGCCAATTCAAAACTGGATATATCTATGCCCAACCTGATGGCGGAATACAACGGTGAACTACAGGGTGATTCCATTACAGGTACTTTCAAGCAACGGGGAATGTCGCTTCCATTGAATCTTACCCGACATGCTGTCGAAGAACAAGTGATCAAACGCCCGCAAGAACCAGCGCCGCCCTTCCCATACTATTCCGAAGAGGTAACCTTTACCAATCCATCTGCCGGCATTACCCTTGCAGGCACATTGACGTTACCTAAAAAAGAGGGGAAATTTCCCGTTGTGGTTCTTGTTACCGGCAGCGGATCGCAAAATCGTGATGAAGAAGTATTCGGGCACAAACCATTTCTGGTAATTGCCGATTATCTGACACGAAATGGTATTGGGGTATTGCGTTATGACGACCGGGGATTCGGCAAATCGACGGGAGACTTTCAAAAGGCACTTACCCCCGATTTTGCTTCGGATGTAGAAAGTGCAGTCTCATATCTGAAAAGCCGGAAAGATATTGACCAAAAGAAGATTGGCCTGATAGGACACAGCGAAGGAGGAAACATTGCACCGATAGTAGCCTCCAAATCGAAGGATATACGCTTTATTGTGATGCTGGCAGGAACAGGGTTGAGGGGTGATCGGTTACTTGTGTTACAACAGGAGCTGATTGGTCGTGCCAGCGGAGCCCCCGAACAAGAACTTGCCGTGTGGAAAGAGGCTGGTGAAAAAGGGATGGATATCATGGATCATACCACCGATCCAAAGGCGCTGAAGCAAAAACTCGCTCAATTGCTTGCGGAAACCTACCTCAAACAAATGAAAGATACTGCTCAGGCAGACATAAAAGCTCAGATATCTATGCAGGTTGAACAGATGACCACTCCCTGGATGAGGTACTTTCTGAAGTATGATCCGCTACCTGCACTATCAAAAGTAAAATGCCCGGTACTTGTTTTGAATGGAGAAAAAGATTTACAGGTTCCTGCCAAAGAAAATATTCCTCTGATTGAGAAAGCGCTAAAACAAGGAGGGAACAGGCAGGTTGTAATCAAAGTATTTCCAAACCTGAACCATATGTTTCAGGAGTGCAAAACCGGTGCTCCTGCAGAGTATGGCTCAATTGAACAAACTATTGCTCCTGTTGTTTTGGAAACCACCACAAACTGGATAAAGCAGACCGTAAAATAGCATTTACGAACATCCGCACGGAGGTTTTTGTCCTTTGCTAACCGTATTTTTCAGATCGCATCCACTGCATCCGTCACACGGAGAGCTTTTACGACCGAAACGTTTGATAATTGCCCTGACAGCCAAGCCGGCAACAATGAGCAATATGATATAAACAATAATTTCCTGTACCATATCCGTCAATCTTTACAAGAGCAGCCACACCCACAAAGTTGGTTGCTCTTTGCTTTTTCAAAACATTCTCTGCCTTCTGTAAAAGAAAACACTGCCAGTCCCAAAGCACCGACACCGTCAATAAAAGACCATTGCGTGAGGGCATAAATACCACTGCTGGCCAGAAGAACCAAGGACATATAAACGCAGGTTCTGGAACAAGCAGCATCGGCCAAAATGGCTTCAGAATTTAGTCGTTTGCCTACGTATGTTTTACCCCAAATCAACGCCCACATAAAAGCAATTGAAATAAGAGAAATTACAATTCCCCAAAACGTTGTCTCCGGCTTATGACCTTCAACAAAAGTAACAATCGCACTCAAAATCAAGCCGGCAGTAAAAAGGTAAAATGAAATTCCTGTAATACAAAGTGCTGTACGTTCAAACTTATCGCGATTGCTACCGGGATTCTGTCGAATGCGAATCACCATGTGAGCAATTCCAAGCCCTGAAATGACTTCTATCAAACTGTCGATACCAAAACCAAACAGGGAAAGGCTCTCGTCTTCAGCCCCAAAATAAAGAGCAAATACCGCTTCCAGTACATTATAAACAATGGTAAACAATGCCAGCCCGAAAGCGTATTTATACAGCTGTTTTTCGTTCATAATTTCAGAATTAACCAAACAGACTGGCTATTTGGTAAGTTAAGCAAGCAATCAGCCAGGCTAACGCCGTCGTGTAGACAATGGTAAATGCAGCCCATTTCCAGCCAGCTTCTTTCTTTATGGCCGCAACAGCAGCAACACAAGGGAAATAGATCAAAATGAAGAGCATAAATCCGAAAGCCACCAGCGGTGTAAACACTTTTTGTCCGATTTCGGGGCCCGATGTATGACGTTGTTCTATCAATTTATCTTTCAGCGTGCCCGACTCATCATCAGCCTGATAAAGCACTCCCATAGAGCTAACAACCACCTCTTTGGCGGCCAAACCGGTCAGAAGGCTCACTCCCATTTTCCAGTCGTAACCCAGCGGCGAAATAACAGGTTCGATGGCATGACCTATTTGACCTATATAGGATTTTTCCTGCTTCTCGGATTGCTGTTGCAGAGCAACTTCCTTAAGACCTGCATCTTTCTGAGCCTTGGTTAATCCCGCGTTTGCCTCAATAGTCTGACGTTTGGCATCGTAATTGGTACTATAATGCACATCGCGCGGAAAATATCCCAATGCCCAGATAATGACGGATGCCAGCAAAATTACATTCGACATTTTTTTCAGGTATTGACGAGCCTTGAACCACATGTGAATCGATGTATTCTTCATCGTCGGAGTACGGTAAGGCGGCAATTCCATCACGAAAGGCACCTCCTGTTTGTTAAACAGAAAACGTTTCAGTACCAATGCCATCAATATTGCCAGCACAATACCAATGATGTAAATAGCAAACAACATTAATGCTTTATTGCCCGGGAAAAAAGCGGAAATCAGTAACAGGTACACCGGAAGCCTGGCGCTGCACGACATAAACGGAATAATGAGCATCGTTAGAATACGATCTTTTTTATTATCGAGCGTACGGGTCGCCATAATGGCAGGCACGTTGCAACCGAAACCCATCAACAAAGGAATAAACGATTTGCCGTGAAGTCCGATTTTGTGCATCAGTTTGTCCATAATAAACGACGCCCGCGCCATGTAGCCGGTATCTTCCATCATTGAAATAAAGAAGAACAGAATCAGAATATTCGGTAAGAAAACAATCACGCTGCCCACCCCGCCGATAATTCCGTTCACCAACAGATCGCGCAACGGACCTTCGACCATGGCATTCTGCACGGTATCGCTCAACCACGACACTCCCGTTTCGATCCATTCCATAGGATAACCTCCAAGAGTGAACGTGGCCTGAAACATCAGCCACATAAAGAAAAAGAAGATAGGGAATCCCCAAAATTTATGGGTCAACAGATCGTCCAATTCGCGTTTGCTTTTGCGTCTGTCTTTCTTCCGCATTTCCCGAAAGGTTTCCTTTAACGCTCCATCAATAAAACCGTATTTGGCATCGGTAATAATCGTTTCCGACGATTCGCCATACTCTTTCTCAAGTAACTGAATGGCGCTTTTTGCTTGTGTTTTTATCTGATCAAAATTTGCACAAGACTCCAGTTGCAACAACATCGTTTTGTCGGTTTCCAGCAGCTTGATAGCCACGTAGCGCGATGAAAGTTTATCCGTAATTTCGGGAGACTTCCACACTTCGTCCTGAATATTACGAATAGCCGTTTCAATTTCCTCTCCATAATTGATGTGAATATGGCGCACATCTGGTTCACTGTCTTCGTAGACCTCAATCACTTTGTCGAAAAGTTCATTCACACCCACTCCTTTCGAAGCCACCGTGGGAACAATCGGAATGCCGATCATCTTGCCTAAAGCTTTGTAGTCGAACGAAACGCCCTTCTTTTCCAGTTCGTCGTACATATTGAGGGCAATCACCACCTTCACGTTCATATCAATGAGTTGTGTGGTGAGAAACAGGTTCCGCTCCAGATTGGAAGCATCTACCACATTCACAACAATATCCGGCATCTGCTCGGTAATGTGACGACGTACGTAAAGTTCTTCCGGCGAATATTCGGTAATGGAATAGGTTCCGGGAAGATCCACAATCCGAAAAGTATACGGATTGCGTTTCATCGTTGCTTCCTTAGCATCTACTGTCACGCCGCTGTAGTTCCCCACTCGCTCATGCGAACCGGAAGCATGGTTAAACAAAGTCGTTTTACCACAATTGGGATTACCAACCAACGCCACATTTATAGTAGTACTTTTCTCTCTTGCCGAACGAATGATCTCTTCGCTGTCTAGCGTTCCCGAAAAATTAGCGCCAACAGGTTCGTTTTCATCTTCAGCCGCAACAATTTCCACCAAACGAGCTTCGCTTCTACGTAAAGACACTTTATAGCCCATAATCTCGTATTCCACTGGATCCTGCAAAGGAGCATTTTTGATAACAGTTACCTGCTTCCCTTTTACGAATCCCATTTCGGTTATACGTTTTCTGAACGCTCCGTGACCAAGCACTTTGGTAATAATGCCTTGTTCACCCGTTTTGAGATCGGCTAAAAAAGTGGATTTAATTGTTCTTGTCATTATATTGAGTTCTTTTTATCGATAAATAAGGTCGGCCGGTTTGTCAGAATTCAATTCCGACTCTCACCATACCCACCAACGCATTGGGTAATTTCACATCCGTACCAGCGGATTCACAACATATTGAATATCTGGCTTCAGATAAATATTTTTCGTCAGTTGAGCTTTATACAGTGCTTCAATTGACAGTTCTCCACCCACACCGTTGTTATTGTGTATTCCTGCATAAGCAAAAGCAATGCCACACATGTCGTTTGCTCTGCAAGCAAACGGTGCTTGCCAGTTAACGCCGAGACTTGCAATAATAGTTGTTACAGTTTTTGCTGGGACTCCATCCCAGTTGAGAAAAGAGTCCGACACTGCCTTTGTCTGTTTTAACAATCTGCTGATCGGCAATCACATACAAACCGTAGTTATGAAGAGTGGTTTGCGTGCTGTCGCATTTTCTGTGAGTATAAACACCGAGCTTGTATTTTCCTTCGAGATTACGTAACAAACTGGCCGAAAGTTGCCATTCGGAAATTGCCAGATAACCGTCGTTTTTGCTCAGCTTCCAGTGGACATTGTAAGGATTAGATTCGTATTCATCGGGAGTGCCGTCAAAAAGCGCCATTTCCCACGAAAAGGTTGGAGAGATATTCCACTGCAAAGATACACCTAATGCCGTAAGGGGAAAAATCGGAGAAGGAATATTGGATGCGATACTAGACTGAATACCGAAAGAGCTGTTGTTAAACGAAGCTCCGTAGGAGGTAGCCGCAAAATCTACATTCAAATCCTGCAAGCCGGCGGTTACAGTTACTTTATCAATCTGCTGTTTGTACCACAGTTCGTACATAAAAGAAAGGTTCCCGGCTTCAATATTGGTAACTCCCTGAAAATCGCCAATCAGGTTTGCCGATGGTTCGCCTCCGTGGGTATTTCCTGCATTCACAAAGAATGAACCGCCTTTCCATAAACGTGCTTTTTCGGTATCAAACCCAATTTTCAGATTGGCAAGCCCCAGGTATGTCGAGCCGGTTTTAATACCGCCACGCATATTAACCACCCAGTCGCCAATGTACGATGCGTTGAAAGATAAAGGAGAAGTAGTTTGAGCCGACAGATAAGTATTTAATCCGGCTGTCAGGAAGAGCAAAAAAGCAGTAGAGAAACGGTTCAGTTTAGCTGTTGTCATCTTTTGTTGTTTTACACTGCAAAAGTACAACCATCTAAAAGGCAGTACCATCCCCATAAATGAGGATTATGATGACATTAACCTACCCTTTTCTAATGATAGCGTGCGAAGTTATTCATATTCCACATCATTGTCATTCTGCTTATACGAGAAGTAAATCTTTATGCTTTGCAATTTTTAATTTGCTCTTTGCCTGCGGCAGGCCTTGTCCGGTGAGCCAAAAAACAAGTGAAGCGACGCAAAAATCGTCCTTGTTTGAAGTTTCCGACGAAAGGAGGAAACAAGTTTGGACGATTTTCGTTGATAAACGCCAGTTTTTTGAGCGAAGCGGGCATAGCCTTGACCTTTTTGCTTACTTTTTGTGTCAAGACAAAAAGTAAAGGGACATAGAGCCTGAATAATACGAAAAATAAATATACTCTATATTGCTGGCAGTCAGAATATTTACCACTTAGTATTCTATTAACAAATTATACGAAACTCGCATAATTTGAATCTTTTATTCAATATCCTCGTAGGTAATAAGGTTGTTCAGCAACGCATATACCGTGAGTCCTGAAACGGATTTAATACCTGTTTTACGAACAATATTTTTCCGGTGCGTGATAACGGTATGTATTGAAATAAAGTGTTTTTCAGCAATTTCCTTATTAGTCATTCCTTTCACAACACATCCTAAAATTTCGTTTTCACGTTCGCTCAGTTCATCGTTTTCTGCTTTGTTCGACGGATTTGCCGTCACTTTGATGCCATTCAGCTTATTGACGATCTGAGTCTGATCGTCATTTACGGTCAATACGGCATCAAACTGTGCCATAATCCATTCGTCTACAAAGGTATAAACCAACGCTACCAAAGCGATATCCGAAGGAATACTCATAAAGCTTCGAATCGACGTCCGGTGTTGAAAGCTCATTATTGACGGATTAAAAACAACGATATCAGGACGGTTACTCACAATCAACTCCTGAATGCGGCTTACGTTGGATGACGTAGCGACCAACTGATAGCCAATCGCATCGTCCAACAACAAAGCGAAGCCCTTACACACCATCAATGAAGGCTCAATAAGCAAAATCCGTTTTTTAGCTCTGTCTACCTGCATAGCATTGAATTTAGCTTAATGAATTTTTTTGTTCAATAAGGATTACGGATGGCACCAACAGTTTTTCTTCGATGAGCGTATGCCTGTTCAGGTCATCTTCAAAGTTAAACAACTGTATAAGGAGCTCATCTCTGAGGTTATCCGTATTGTCGTAAGGAATATATTTGATGATAATATTCTTGAGGTCAGTCAACTTTATTTCAATATTGGCATGACGATCTTTGTACTGATGAATGGAAAATTTACTCTTTTTGGGAGCACGAAGCAGTTGCATGATATAAGGAAACACCGTTTGATCTTCATGTGCCAGATGACTTTCCACTTCTTGTCTGTATTCGTTGAAAAAGCGGTTCAGAGCCTTGCCATGAGTTTCACTGCAAGCAGCGACCAATCTATCGAGCAGAATCTGAATATTGGGAAAAGCCACGTTAATATAGTGCTGATGCGATTGTTGCAGATAGTGAATCACCTGCTCTACGGGACATTTTGCTATTTGCTCTTCTGCCGGCACCATGTCGGTATCAAGCAATACGTTGCAGATCAGGAGCAGCAGATTCACATCAACATTATGGCGTTTGCAGACCTCATCTACCGTTTTTTCGCCAAATCCAAGCGGGATACCCAAACGACTGAGGACTGCCAGATTGCGATAGTTGACATGAACAAGGTCGGCCATTTTCATCTGAGGCGAAAATACCGGATAATTCTTCATTGGATATGTTGTCAGAGTTGCCATTTTTGTAAATTAAGCTTTGTAAATAAGAGCTACAGCGTAAGCCGACATTCCTTCTTCCTTCCCTACAAAACCCAGCTTCTCGGTGGTTGTGGCCTTTATCGAGATATCTTCAGAAGGAATTTCCAGACATTTTGCCAATACCTCTTTCATTTCAGGTATCCGTTCTTTGAGTTTCGGGCGCTGAGCACAAACCGTAGCGTCTATATTACTGATTTCAAATCCTTTTTCTTTGATAATAGCGCCCGTTTTTGCCAGTAATATTTTGCTGTCAATATTTTTGAATTCTCCTGCATTATCGGGAAAATGATAGCCAATATCACGCGAATCGGCTGCGCCCAGCAAGGCATCACAAATAGCATGAATCAGCACATCGGCATCCGAATGTCCCAACAATCCTTTTTCATGTTCTAAACGGATTCCTCCCAACCACAATTCACGTCCTTCCACCAATTGATGAACGTCATATCCCATTCCGACTCTTATTTTCATACTATAATAATTATTTCGTTTCATTTGCCCGGATAGTATTGAGCAACGATCTAAACAAGTAGCAAAAGTACTACATAAATCAATCTCACATTAATACTGGGTGTTTATTTTAACAAAAATTCCCCGTATTCCATTCAGGAAGTACGGGGAATAATCAATGTCCTGTTGTTTATCTTTATTTCACAAGATTCGTAAGCCCGTCAAGATCAAATCCCAGACTAAATCGTAAAGTCTGATCCAGCGGATTCGTTTGAGAAGTCGCAATTACGTAAGCAGCATCGAGTCTGAATACGTTTAATTTAAAGCCTGCACCAAACGTGAAATATTTGCGGTTACCGCTTAATTGAGATTCATAAAAATAACCACAACGAACGGCAAATTGCTTGTCGTATTCATATTCCAACCCTAATGACAACTGAATACGTTTCAGAAAATCTTTATCTCCGAAAGATTTGAAAATGCCCGAAAGCATTGAGATATCCGAATATTTCTGATGACCTTCCACCGTTGTAGCTGTATCTGCCGGAATCAACAATTTGTTAATATCCATGCTGATTGAAATGGAGTTGTATTCATCAATCGGGTGCAGATAAGAAGCACCTAAACGGAAATTGGTAGGAAGAAATTGCTTTGTATTCCCCTTGTCGTATGATACTTTCGATCCGATATTTGAAATATTGGCACCTGCCGAAAATTTACCGTCAGTGTTTCCTGATCCCGTAACAGACTGTGTGTAAAAGGCAGAAATATCAGCTGAAAAAGCATTTGCCGGCCACATATCACTAATCATACCACCTCCAAGATCGGAATGAATGTAACGCAAAGTCACACCACCAGAGAAGTTGTCCGATAATTTACGGGTATATGCAACATCCAATGAAAATTCAGATGGTTTTGTATTACCCTGTGATATACCGTTAACATCGGTCAAGTCAACCTGTCCCAATGAAAAATAGCGCAAAGATCCACTAATTGACTGATTTTCGTCCAGTTTGTAGTAACCTGCCAAATAAGCCAGATTAATATCACTCACCAATTTACGCAACCACGGAGTGTACGAAAGAGAAATGCCCGCAGCATCTTCTACGAATGCGTATTTTGCCGGGTTCCAGTATTGCGAGTTTACATCCGGAGAAGTAGCAACACCAACATCACCCATACCTCCGCCCCGCGCATCAGGAGCGATTGATAAAGAAGGAACCCCGGTAATAAGCGGATTCAATGTTTTATCAACCTGAGAACTCTGAGCAAATGTACTTATTCCACCTAAAAGAAATAACAGAATAACGACTGTTGTTTTTTTTGTCATAATGTGAGAAATATGTGGCTATATATTTTCGGACTGATTTACAGCCAGTTGTCAAATTTAAATATATACCACGATTATTTTATTGTTAATCTTATGGCAGATATCAAATTAATAACGATTTGATATCTGGTTTATTGTTTAGTTACAATTACTTTTTGCGTTTTTGATGCTACTTTCCCATTTCGTGTTGAAATGTCTATTTTGAAAAGATAGACACCTGCTTTAAGAAGTGCACCCCGACTATCAGTAACATTCCACGGAATAGTGGTTTTTGTAGATTCGGTAGAGGTACTTGTTGACAGCATATTCAACAACCGACCGCTTAAATCAAAAACAGAAATCGTGACATTCAGCACTACATCCGGGCGATTATGCTCCAGGACAAAATTTGTGTTTCCATTTACAACAGGATTGGGGTAATTGTATAAAGAAATAAAGTCAGGAGCCAATCCTTTTACTACTTCATACTCTACAGTTTTCGTAGTCGAATTATTTAATACATCCCAAACTTTGAATGTCAGCGAATGTTTCCCTTCAGATTGTGTTGGCAATGAATACTGAACGATGCCGCTCTTATAATCACCAACTGTTGGTTCAAAATAGTCATTTACAACGTAATATTGCGCCGGATCCTGATCAATTAACACCGTCATGTCGTGCCCAATACCATTTCCTACGGTATTTATTCCGGTATTATCCCGGACTTTTGCTATAAACAACGGAGTTTCATTTACCTTATCTCCTGAAACAAATGCTGTTGTATTAAGGTAAATACTCACATCCGGCCCATTATTTTCCCATTGCAAGGCATTATTAGAGCCTCCGATTGCAAAGTTAACAAAATCTCCCTGACCTTCACGCCCTTTTTCGTCAGAAGCATACATATTTATTCGTCCTGCACCAAATTTATAGTCGATATCCTTGGGAATAATACTTTCTATGGAAAAATAACCGCTTTTCGCCTCTGTATTTCCGGCAAACAACATCGTTGGACGATCCTGATACACAAACGAGGTCGAACCTGCATCGTTGGCCAAGGTAGTCATATTTTCGAGCTTATCATAAATTTTGATTGTCACTAACCCGTTAAAATCAGAGCATACGTTTGCACTTCCCGGATTATTGACATGTCCTTTCAGTTTCAATGGGCTCAAAGCATTGACGGTGATCGACTGGTCTGCTGCTATTCCATTGATAGAATCGATAACCACCGTATAATTTGGAGCAGGGGAAACTCAATCTTAATGCCGGGTCGCCTACCAGTATAAAATTAAGTTTATTGCTGTTGCCTGGCAGTGCGTTTTTAGTAAGACGCATCACATCTCCCAACCTCAGGGCATACCCGTTAGCGTCTTTATAAAACACGTTCTTCGCAAATTGTTTATTCAATGCAAAATTATCGCTCGAAAAAACCAAACGGGTAGTAGTAAACAGCGCGATACCTCCTCCTGCAGGATTTAACAATACACTTTCGCCAGCTGACACGTCGGTATAATCGCAACGCGTAAAATCGCATGTGGCCGTTACCCACAATGCAAGGTTTTGATTGTACATGGCAGTAACATCATCTTTTGTTATAATCTGCTCATTTGCAAGATACAAATGGTTGCCATGACCGGTATAGTTCAACATCAACAATCCTGATTTTATAAGATTCAGCAACTTCGTTTTCGCGGCCGGATAGCTTTCTCCTGTTGACGAAACTACCTGTGGATAGGCATCCATGTATAATTTGTTCACCTGTAGATACGGATTGGCATTGGCTGTCCACTTTGCAATTGTGTCAGCCTGAGTCATATGCAAATTGGCATCGCCGTCATCGGAGATAAAGCAAACCTTGTTTTTCCAATAACCGGGATTGGCATTATCCATGTATGTTATCGTTTTATCAACCACCGCTTTGGCCTGATCAACGGTGGTAACCGGAAATCTTCCGACCCCAATATCCAGTTGGTCGGAAGCAAGACTGACGCCGTCTGTATCGTCCAAAAAACCGAAATAATCGTCCGACTGGTATGAATCTATCTGATTCACTGAGTTGTAGGATTCAAACACCAGCAACTGGCGCAGATCTGACGATGTGGATAATAATCCCTTGTTATCGTAACATCCGCGACCGAACAACAACAAATATTTAGGCGCTTTTTCCAACCCGGCTTTTGCTCTGTTATAAAACATCTTCATCAATCTGCGGTATGCCGTTGCGTCCGGAGTTCCCGATGAAAATTCATTATAAATTTGTTCCGGAGTAATCACCACCACACTCAAATTATCTTTTTCTCTATGCTTTTGAGCCAGCCTTTCAGCCTGATCGACAAAGGCTGATGGAGCGATAATCACCATATCGGTTTGTTCCAATGAGTGCAAATTCTGATTCGGCACATTCGTTTGCACAATTTCCGGAGTGCCAAACGCCGAAGCCTGAGTGGGATCAATGGCCAGGTATTCCTGCAAGGTTTGTGCAGACGAAATAAAGGTCAATACCGAACTGTTACGTGTAACAGGAATCTCAGTAATATTCTGTAGGTCTGTTACGTTCCATATTTTGACGTTACTTCCGGCCGAAGACAGTGTGTATTGCAAAACTGCATTCTGATTGAGATAGCCCGGATTACGGAACGATAACGTGGCACTTGTCATCGAAAGTTTACGGTATTGATTCGCTTCAATATAATTGAGATAGCCCGTAACTGATGATGTCGTTTGATTGAGTTGAAGGGTAAAAGCGGGAGAATCGGACGTCGGAGTGTAAGCATAAGAACCGCTTCCCGAAATAGCATAATCATATGTTCCCGCAGATGAAAACGGAATTACCCCCAAAGAAGTTCCGTTATATGCAACAGACATTGAACTGGAAGATGTTGAAGTAGCAACGGCATTTACCCTGATTTTCCCTTGGCGACTTGCGTCAGTATTTGGGAATGAGAATCCGAATGAACTACTGGTATTTCCGGTAAATTTTTCCCCATAGAATTCACGACCGGAAGTGGCAAGGTTGACCACATCTTTTTCGTGAACGTCACGGTCAAGAAAATAGTCGATGTTAGTGGTCGGTGTCAGGCTTTCTGCTGCGGTGGTGGTTATTTGCTTTGCTGCTATAGCTGTTTGTGTTACGAAGTAATATCCGTAATTTGAATAAGGATTCACAGTATGCACAAACTGCATTTTAGTAGCATCATATTGCCAGCTAACCGGGCCCTGCGCATAAAAAAGTATGTAATCGCCACCTATGTATATCGGAGATTCCGGTAAGTCATCAAAGTAAGAGCTTGTAAAGACTTCGGGCAACATAGCGCCTCCATAGCCATGAACGTGAACATTCTGAGGATTGGTGATCCCCATTTGCTTCAACTGATCAAAAGTAATTTTATAAACACCTGTTGACGATACTCTTATTTTAGACCATTGTCCGGCAGAAAGCACTGAATTGGGCGCAAAAATTTGCACGCCGGCAGCAGATACAATTTTGTACCTATCCTCATTTTGAGCCCTCACAACCAAGGAGATGCAAATCAAAAATGCTATACAGAGCCAACCACCTCGCACTTTCATTATTTACACAAATAAATGTAAATTACATATAAGATTCAAAAGTACGCAAAAAGATTACTTAATCAAAAAGTCGAACATCAATTCGTTTTCGAGATAACCCTGCAACCGGTCTCCAACCTTAACAGGACCAACACCAACCGGCGTACCCGTAAAAATAAGGTCTCCCATTTTCAACAGAAAAAAGCGACTCAGATAGGATATGATCTTATCGACAGAAAAAATCATATTTGCCGTATTACCTTGCTGAACTGTTTTTCCGTTAATATCCAACCTGAAATTTATATTCTGCACACTTTCAAACTGACTAACCGGAATAAACTGACTAACCGGTGCCGAGTTATCAAATGACTTACAAATCTCCCACGGCCCGCCCGATTCCCGTTGTCTTTTTTGAAGATCACGTGCCGTAAAATCTATGCCAAGTCCAATTTCGCTGTAATACCGGTGAGCAAACTGTTCGTCAATACCTTTCCCCAATTTATCAATCCGAATTACCAGTTCTACTTCGTATTCTATCTGATTGGAAAAATCGGGGTAATAAAAAGGCTTGTTATCCTTCAATAAGGCAGTCTCCGCTTTCAGAAAAAATGTAGGCTCCTCTGGGAGCTCATTGAACGACAGCTCCTTATTATGATCTTTATAGTTCCAGCCTATTGCAAGTATTTTCATGTGTTTATAATCGTTTTTTAAGGTCACATGGAACTCTATGACAAAATATAACCATTCCCTTGTGTGCCAAAATCAGTCGGTTTTGTCATGTTCGTTTCATTTAACTACGTAATTGATGCAGCAAAGCCGTCGCATATAGCAACGGCTTTCTCTGATTATAATACTATTATGGATTCATTCTCAATCTATTAAACATCACAGCAAGGTGAGCATATATAGATGTATTCTGAACTACTATATTATTGGGCACCCGAATTCGAATAGGAGTGAAATTCCATATCGCTTTGAAATCTGCCTGAATCATCATATCGGCAACCTCCTGAGCCTGATTGATCGGCACTGTCAAGATTCCTATGTTTACGCCGGTTTGTTGCCGAAGCTCATTCATCCGGTCGATATGATGGATAGGAATATGATTGATATTTGTACCGGCCAACTCAAATTTCACATCGAAAGCCGCAATAATTTCGAGCCCGAACTGCCTCAATCCATTATCCTGTAAAAGAGCACCGCCTAACCGGCCCACACCGAACAGGAATGCTTTATGAGTCTCGGTAAATCCCAGAAATGTTTCAATCACTTCGATCAATGTAAACGTGCTATACCCTACACGGGTTTTGCCGGTAACGTTGATATATGACAAATCCTTTGCCACCATTGAAGCTTCAACGCCAATATCTTTAGCAATCTGGGTAGACGAAACAGTAGTTTCTCCCCGTTCTAACGCTAGCTTTGCATATGATAAATACCACGGCAAACGCCGCAAAGCAGGTTCTGGCAAACGTAATTGCGTTGAGTCCATTTCAATAAGATCAATATTTGTATACGAAATTCGTTACTCTAAAGTAGTGCTTTTTTTGTACAGGAACAAATCAGCACTGGCAGGAACATGTCAGATTTCTATCGCCAAATGCGTTATCGATACGGCCAACCTGCAACCAGAATTTATTGTCTTTTACCCATTCAAGCGGATATGCTGCTTTAGTTCTGGAATAAGGATGCGACCATTCATCAGCTGCAATTTCAAACTCGCAGTGAGGTGCGTTCAACAACACATTATCGGTCTTGTCTGCCGTTCCGTTTTCTATTTCTTTGATTTCATTATAGATGGTCAACATTGCTTCCACAAACCGATCCAGTTCTGCCAATGATTCGCTTTCGGTCGGTTCTACCATCAATGTTCCATGTACCGGAAAAGAGAGTGTAGGTGCATGAAATCCAAAGTCCATCAGACGCTTGGCAATGTCGGCCTCTGTAATACCAGCCGAGCCTTTGAAATGGCGACATTCCATAATCATCTCGTGCCCTACTCTACCCGTTGCTCCGGTATAAACGATACCATAAGTATCTTTGAGTTTTTCTGCCAGATAGTTTGCGTTGAGAATAGCAATTTCAGTCGCTTTTGTTAAGCCTTCGGCGCCAAGCATGCGAATATAAACCATAAGAAATAGGAAGAACACTTGCACTGCCGTATGGTGATGCTGCTACAGCTGTATATTGTGCATTCTCATCAATAGCCGGATGCTGCGGAAGATATTTCGCCAAGTGTTCAGCAACACAAATAGGGCCTACTCCGGGGCCACCGCCACCATTAGAAGGTATCGCAAAGGTTTTATGAAGATTCAGGTGACACACATCAGCACCCACAAAAGCCGGAGAAGTCAGTCCAACCTGAGCATTCATATTGGCACCGTCCATGTAAACCTGACCTCCGTTAGAATGGATAATGTCGCATATTTCGTGAATGGCCACCTCAAACACACCGTGAGTTGACGGATAGGTAATCATTAATGCAGCCAGAACATCTTTATTTTGTTCGGCTTTCGCTTTAAGGTCGACCACATCCACATTTCCATTTTCATCACAGGCTGTAACCACCACTTTAAAACCTGCCTGAGCTGCACTTGCCGGATTGGTACCATGGGCAGAAGCCGGAATCAGCACTACATTACGTTGTGTTTCTCCTTTATCAATAAAATAGTTGCGGATAGTTATCAGACCTGTATATTCGCCTGCTGCTCCGGAATTGGGTTGAAGAGTTACGGCATGCAGACCTGTAATTTCAGCCAGGTACGATTTCAATCCTTCAATCAAAAGATGATAACCTTCAGCTTGTTCTGCTGGTGCAAAAGGGTGCATTGTTCCCCAGTGTGGACTGCTGAGAGGAAGCATTTCGGAAGCTGCATTCAGTTTCATCGTACACGATCCGAGCGAAATCATTGAATGAGCCAGAGAAATATCCCTGCGTTCGAGCTTTTTGATATATCGCATCAGATCTGTTTCAGAACGATAGCTACTGAATACAGACTGCTGAAGATATGCTGAAACACGTTTTAATTGTGTCGGAATGGCATTATTCGTTACAGTTGGCAATTCTTGTTCAGTTTGTTTACCAACAACTTCTGCGAACAAAGCGATGATATTTTTAAGCTTCGTTTCCGTAGTTGTTTCATCGATACTGATACTAATTTCGCCTGACACGAAAATATCTGAAATTGATTTTACCTTGTTGCGCTTTTTCTTTCAATGATTCAACAGAAACACCCTTAGGCAATTCGATTTTCAATGTATCGAAATAAGTGCCGTTCACATTGTTGAAACCAAGCTTGTTGAGCTGAGCAGAAAGCTGCATAGCGTATGTATGAATTCGTTCTGCAATATTCTTCAACCCGTCCGGGCCATGATAAACAGCGTAGAAAGAAGCCATTGTGGCCAGTAAAGCCTGAGCCGTACAAATATTTGAAGTGGCACGTTCTCTCTTAATGTGTTGTTCACGTGTCTGCAAAGCAAGACGATACGCCGGCTTTCCATGAACATCTTTCGAAATCCCGATTATACGGCCTGGTATGTCTCGCTTAAACTCGTCCTTTGTCGCCATATAAGCTGCCGAAGGACCTCCATATCCCATCGGAATACCAAAACGCTGAGTAGTACCAAAAACAACATCAGCACCCCATTCTCCCGGAGGCGTCAAGAGTGTCAAAGCCAGCAAATCGGCAGCCACAGCAACCTTACATCCATTTTCGTGCGCTTTTTCCACAAATTGAGCATAATCTCTTACCTCTCCGTTTGAGTCAGGATATTGAAGGATCGCTCCAAAAACAGGAACCGAGAAATCAAATGTAGCAAAATCTGTCACTAACAATTCTATTCCCTGTGGAACCGAACGCGTTTTAAGCACAGAAAGAGTTTGCGGCCAAATATTCTTATCAACCAGCAAAGTGTTAACGCCGGCTTGTTGCTGTGCACGGGTGCGAGTATTATGAAACAATGTCATTGCTTCGGCTGCGGCTGTTGCTTCGTCCAGAAGAGACGCATTGGCCAACGGAAAGAGCCGTTAGTTCGGTAATTACTGTTTGAAAATTGAGTAATGCCTCAAGCCTTCCTTGCGAAATTTCAGCCTGATAAGGAGTGTATGAAGTGTACCATACAGGATTCTCGAACACGTTTTCTCCAGATCACAGCCGGAGTAACAGTGTCGTAATAAACCCATTCCGATATAATTAGTAAACAATTGATTCTTCAATGATAATTCATGAATGTGATCGGCATATTCATGTTCTGACATGGGAGCCGGCAGTTGCAGTTTTTTTGTCAGCCGGATGTCTGCGGGTATAGTTTGACCGATTAGTTCATCCAAAGAGTTAACACCAATGGTTTTTAGCATTTTCGACATGTCATTGGGGCATATCCCGTTGTGACGATCAACAAATTGTTCGGATTGCATTGTAGGTAATAAGATTAAAAGAACAACAATCAATAAAAGCACGGATATTCAATGGGTTACAGCAACTCATTATAATCCTAATCAAAGTTCAAAGTTACGGCTCTTTTAGGAAAAGTGAAAGAAAAAAACATACAACTTATCGACACCTAACAGAGTGATAGCTACCAAGTGTCTATCGTTTCAAATTATCAACCAAACACAATTATTTTATTTATTTTGTAACAAAACAACATTCTTTCAAAGTTTTCTGACAAAATATTCCGTTGAAGAATTCAATAAATAATTATCCATCAGCAAACGTATTGGTTAATAGAAAAAAAGCAAGTACCTTTGCCTTCAATGTTAAAAAATGGACATCTTTTATAAAAAAACAAGAGCTGTTTACTGTTTACTAATTCTAAAAATGTTGATATGGCAAATGAAAACAAACCGCTCGGATCTGGTGGGTCTTTGAAAGAATTCACCCTCCGCGCGTTGTTAATCGGTTTGGTGCTTGCAGTTGTTTTAGGGGCTGCCAATGCTTACCTTGGCCTTGGTGCCGGCATGACGATTGCTGCTACTTATCCGGCTGCTGTGCTGGGGATGGCAGTGTTGCGAATGATGAAAAAGAGTACGATTCTGGAAGAGAACTTCACCCGTACAGTGGGAAGTATCGGAGAGTCGGTGGCTGCAGGAGCCATTTTTACACTTCCTGCATTTTACATCACGGGGATCTGGAAAGATAATTTCTCATCCTGGGAAACATATCTGACAGCTTCTTTGATTCTGATTGCCGGTGGTATTCTCGGAATTCTGTTTGTGGCATTGATGCGCCGCGTAATGGTTGAAGACAAAGAGTTGCCATTTCCCGAGAGTCAGGCGGCTGCCGAAATTCACAAAGCCGGACAAAAAGGGGCATCGGGCTCCAAATTTCTTTTTTATTCGATGATTGTCGGCGGGCTCATCAAACTATTTGGCGAATTCAAAGTGTTTGCAGTATCCTGGAGCCAGTTTATTTATACCGGCGCTAAAACTATTACCGGAACAAGCATTAAAACTCAGGGTGGATTCCTTGCCGGAGCACCTAAAATCAGTGCCGCTTATTTTGGTGTCGGATATATTATCGGGCCACGTTTGGCGTCACTTAATTTCAGCGGTTCTATTCTGGCGTGGGGATTATTTATTCCAATCATTATGCTGATTGTTGGCCCAAGCGTCATCAATGATCCTGTTTACAGCCTCATGGCAGCTGATGGCACACCCAACTTTGCCGGATGGGAACATCTTTCAACCGACATTTGGAAATACATCGTTCGTATGATTGCTATCGGTGGCATGTTGGTTGCAGCATTTTTTACGCTTTACAACATGCGAAACAGCCTTTTTGTAGGTCTGAAACGTGCTGTTGGCGATATTCAAAAAGCAAAACAGGAAAACAGTGAAGTAGTTGACCGTACCGAAAAAGATCTGAAATTTACCTGGGTTATGATGGGCATCGCATTTGCCGCTGCCCTGACTTTCTTCGTAACGTACTTCATCTTCAACGCCTCAATAATAATTGCTATTGTAGCAGCATCCCTCATGGTTCTGCTAGCCTTTTTCCTTTCCGCCGTTTCTGGTTATCTGGTAGGGATTATCGGAAGTAGCTCCAATCCAATCAGCGGTTTAACGGTTACCGTTATCGTTGTTACCGGACTTATATTCCTTGCTCTTGGTATTACTCATGACACTCAGGGGGTTGCTGCCGTACTTGGTGTAGCGGCCATTGTTGCGGTGGCTGTTGCGGTGGCCGGAGAAATGTTTCAGGATTTGAAAGCCGGACACATTTTAAAAGGGACTCCCTGGAAAATGCAGATTGGCGATATTATCGGTGTGGTAATTTCCGGACTGGTAATGTTTGGCGTTTTGATTCTACTAAATCAGGGCGACATCGCGAAAGGAAATGTAGAACACTACGTTGGTGGTTTTGGAAGTAAAAACCTGACAGCGCCACAGGCCGGGCTTTTCGCCGTATTGTCGAACGGTATTATTGCCGGAAAGATGGTGTGGGCGCTGATTATCACCGGCATGTTGATGGGCGTGGCATTGATTCTGATGAAAGTAAAAAGTCCGATGTTGATCTTCGTCGGAATGTACCTGCCATTGGAAACAGTTGCAGCAATCTTCCTTGGCGGTTTATTTAAAGGCATACTGGATCATTACGTGGCAAAAAAACAACTGAACGAACATCAAAAAGGTGTTGTGGAAAATACCGGCGTTTTAATGGCATCGGGCTTGATTGCCGGAGAAGCTCTTATGGGCCTGGTTATTGCTATTTTCGCAATTGGCAATATATTTTTAGGCAATGTATTCAGCCTGTTCAGCAATCCACCCTATCTTTTAGGTCTTGCAGCTTTGGTTTTAGTTGGATATTTTCTGATCAGGGTTCCTCTGAAAACCGCTAATAAATCAAAAGAATAATTACCTTACAAATTTCTAAAAAGCGCTTTAATACAACAAACTGTATTAAAGCGCTTTTTTTGTATAGAGATACGCCAAACTCAATAGATAGACCATTTTTGCTAAAATGTATCAGCATAAATGCGAGTAAGGTTTTACCCTGCAAAATCACAAAACATGCTAAATTCATACGATTTAATTGGTACTTAACGTTAGATGTAATAAATTTGAATTTATTATTGCTAAATGTTAAATTGTGAAGAAGAGTTTTTATATTCTATCAATTCTGCTGATTTGTGCCACTAAAGTAGCAGCTGTTTCGGCCTTTCCATGGCCGGTAAAAATTACACAACCCGACGGAAGCTGTGTGACTGTTATGCAGAAAGGTGATGAACATATTCACTGGATGGAAACTGCCGACGGCATGACCCTGATGAAAAACAACAAGGGATACATCACTTATGCCACAACAGATACAAAAGGCAACATGGTTGCATCGGATATTGTTGCTCAGGATGCGACAGATCGTTCTGAAAAAGCAAAGAGCTTCCTTTCCGGACAGACCAGAAAAGTTTTTTTCAGTCAGCTTCAACTCGATTCAATGACCTCCCAACTTAAAGCATCGATCATAAAACGCCAAAAAAGCTCGGCTCCTCCAACGGGAACTGTCAAAATTTTGGTTGTTTTGATGGGATTTAAAGATGTTGCTTTTACAAAAACAACTTCCGATTTCAATAATTTGTTCAATCAAACAGGTTATAGCGTCAATAACAATCAGAGTTCTGTTAAAGACTTTTTTACCGCTACTTCATACGGTAAATTCACAATGAATTTTGATGTCAAAGGACCTTTTACCTCGAGCAGAATAAGATCTTACTATGGAAAAGATGTAGGCGGACTCGGAAATGACCAGCATCCTGATTCCTTGGTAGTAGAGGCAATCAGAGCGGTACACACCTCTGATCCTTCGTTCGATTTCTCGGGATACAGCGCTATAAATGTCGTTTTTGCAGGAAACGGGCAGGAATTCACAAGTGTTTCCACAGATGCCATATGGTCACATCAGAATGATTTTACGCCCCCAAGCTACTGCTCCATAACTCATTATTTATGTACACCGGAACTCTATGCGAATAGTCCGAGTGTTACCTGTACTATGGGCGTTTTATGCCATGAATTAAATCACGTAATCGGAGCTCCTGATTATTATGATACCAATTATGACACCACCGGAGATGGCAGTTACATTGGCACCGGGACATGGGATCTGATGGCAGAGGGAAGCTGGAACAAGATAGGTACAAATTATTGGGGAACCTGCCCTCCGAACCTAACATTATACCAAAAATACCGGTACGGATGGATTACTCCGGTTGAACTTAAATCCCCGATCTCCATCTCCAATATGGCGGCGAATGGCACAAAAGGAGAAGCATATATTTTTAAAACACTGACGCAAGGAGAATATTATATGCTTGAGAACAGACAGCAATCCGGTTATGATAGTTCATTGCCTGGACATGGTCTTCTGATTTATCATATTGCAAAAAATGTAGATGACCTGTACTATGATCTCAACATTACATCTCCTCAAAAAGTGTACCCTGTTTGTGCGTCTGCCTCCGCAAATCCGACATCAGCAGCATCATCATACGGCAGCATTGATTCCGGAGGATGCCCTTTCCCCGGCACTTCCGGCAAAACATCGTTTACAGACAGCACAATACCTTCTGCCATGTCTTGGGATAATATCAATACGGGCAAACCTGTGACCGGCATTACCGAAAACGGTGGAACAATTTCTTTCGATTTCATGAAAGATATAAATTTCGCCCCGGTACCGCTAAGTTTGTCTGGAAAAGTATCGAACACCGATTATGTGTTATCATGGACTGCTCCCACCTCTATTCCACAAATTAGCGATTCTATACAGGAATTGCATTGGGATGGAGCAGCTTTGGATGGAGCCCTTTCCACCGGGCAACAGGAGACAATGTCGTGTGCGCAGGCTTTCAGTTCGTCAACATTGGCTTCGTATGTAGGCAAGACCTTAGCCGGGGTGAAATTCTATCCTTACGATGCAAGTGCAAGCGCTTACCACATTCAGGTTTTTGAATACTCATCGTCGACCAATAAAATGATCCTCAAATTGGATGAATCGGTAACAGGAGTAAATGCAAACCAATGGAACGAGCTGTATTTCAACAATCCATGGACAATTCAAGCCGGGAAAATATATGCTGTGGGCGTCCAGTACACTTCGCCATCGGGATATACTGTATCGGTAGACAGAGGTCCGAAAATTGAATCGACAAGCGCCGGTAATTATGGAGCTGTGATTATTGAAAACGGAACACCTTTTACAATTGGGGCTGCCAACGACTACAACTTCAATGTCCGCGGTTTAATCAACAAGTCACCTCTTAGCTCTTATAACATTTATTTCAACGGAGATTCCATCGGGAACACCACTTCACTAAATTTCACCACACCTACGACAAAAAGCGGCACCTATTGTGTTCGTACGGTAAACAACGGAATCGTAGGAACAGAAAGTGCCTGCGTAGACTATACTGCTACAAAATTTACGGAACCTTATATTTTGTGCGATAACGAAAAAGTGATCGTATATGGAATGACAGAAGGAACCAAGATTTACGTCTATTCCCCTGTGGGAAAAATGACGAAAAATGTAATTTCCGATGGCAACCCTTATTCATTTACACTGCCAACCGGAGCCTGGATAGTGAAAGCCGGGTCGCTAACCAAAAAAGTAATTATCAAATAAATAGATAAAATAACAGACTACCACGCCTTTATAAATGATTACCGGATAAATGGTTAATTGGGATATATCAGGATTAAAAACTATCTTTGTTTCTCAATTTTACCAATAATAATCCATTAAGTATTCATTTATGTTTAAAGAACATCCCAAAGGGCTTTTTGCTCTAGCATTGGCTAACACTGGTGAACGCTTCGGCTACTACACAATGTTAGCCATTTTTACGTTATTTCTTCAGGCAAAATTCGGATTCGACACTTCACAAACCAGTTCGTATTTCAGTTGGTTTCTGGGTGCTGTTTACCTAACTCCTCTCTTGGGTGGCTTTCTTGCCGACAAATGGCTGGGTTACGGACGCACCATCATGATTGGTATCATAATCATGTTTGCCGGTTATCTTCTTTTGGCTATTCCAAGCAATGACCGTACTTTTTCACTTATTGCAATGGTATCAGCTTTAGCTTTGATTTCATTGGGAACCGGTCTTTTCAAAGGAAACCTGCAGGTATTGGTTGGTAACTTATATGACGATCCGAAATACAGCAGTAAACGCGATTTGGCTTTCAGCCTTTTCTACATGTGTATCAATATTGGCGCATTTTTCGCACCTTCTGCTGCCGAATGGATCACCAACTATCACCTGAGTCAATATCACATGGTTTACGACGCCCATATTCCCGCTCTCGCCCACCAGCTGCTCAATGGCACCATTTCTACAGACGGTTTAGCACAATTGACAACGTTGGCCGCAGAACAGGGCACAAAACTACCTCTCGCCGACTTTTCAAGCCTCTATATCGAAAAATTGAGTGCCGCATATAATTATGGTTTCGGAATCGCATGTATCTCTCTGGTTATCTCTATTGCCATCTTCGTGGTCTTCAAGAAAACCTATAAACACGCTGATTACAATGCCAACAAACCAACGGCTACTTCACATGTGGAAGAACTTACTCCAAAACAAACACGCGAACGTATTTTTGCCCTTTTGATGGTCTTTGCTGTGGTAGTATTCTTCTGGATGTCGTTCCACCAAAACGGATTGACAATGACATTCTTTGCGCGTGATTATACAACAAGTTCCGTTTCCGGCCTCGATAGAATCGGATTTTCACTTGTGGCCATGGTTCTGCTTATTGCTATTGTTTATAGCATTACCAATATTTTCCAATCCAAAACCGGAAAAGGAAAAGCCATTTCCGGGCTATTTCTTGCTGCTTCTCTGGGAGCAATTGCTTTGGTTTATGCGCATATGGAACCGTCCCTTAAAATTACACCTCAGATCTTCCAACAATTCAATCCCTTCTTTGTAATTGTTTTAACGCCGCTTTTTGTAGGACTGTTCTCATGGCTGGCAAAAAAGAAGAAAGAGCCGTCAGCGCCCCGTAAAATCAGTTTTGGGATGGTGATTGCGGCTGCTGGTTTTGCCTTATTGGCATTCGGCTCTATCGGGCTGCTGTCTCCTTCAGACTTGAAAGTATCGGGAGGTGTAAGTCCTACTCTGGTCTCACCGGACTGGCTAATCAGCACCTACCTCGTTCTCACTTTTGCCGAATTATTCCTTAGCCCGATGGGTATTTCATTTGTTTCCCGTGTTGCTCCTCCGAAATACAAAGGATTGATGATGGGAGGCTGGTTTGGCGCTACTGCACTCGGCAACAAACTAACCGGTGTGATTGGTGACTTGTGGGGAGGCCTGGAACTGTGGATGGTATGGGGCGTACTGGTACTTTGTTGCCTGGTTTCGGCCATCTTTATGTTTGCTATGCTCAAAAAGCTCGAAACAATTACCAAGTAAGCACTATTAAACAGTATAACTTACAGTAAAACCATTAAGACGATGAAGATTTATCCTTCATTGTCTTAATGGTTTTACTTTTATATGATTATCTGATATTTTGGCTAATGGCTTGAAAAGCCATATTTACATAACCACAGGTCTGTGACCTGTGTGAATATAATCTTCAAGTGATACGACCTGAAAGGTCGGACAAGACTCATAGTAATGCCTTTCAGGCATAGAAGAATGGGCGATTGAACCCGTACGCCATTGGCATACGGTTATGGAAATAATGCCTTTGACTACGTCGATTTCCAATTCAGGCGATATGAAATACTATTAGGTAATACATCCGATAATCTTATTATTTTATCATCACCTTCTTACTCGAAGAATCAATAATTGGTTCTTTTAAACAGGTAACTTCACGGATAATCTTGCAATTATCCCACATTTTCTCACTTACAAGTTTATCGGAACCAATAATTTAATACTGAAGTTCCGCCCCATATTATACACTCCCGTTCGGCCGGTTGCATTGTTTACATCTTCGTATTTAAGCCGGCTCAAATGACTTTGGTAAGACACATCAGTCAGGTTATTTCCGGTCAGATAAAGAGAAAAGAGCGTATGTCCTTTGTGCATAACATCACCACCAATTCCGGCATACAGCAAGGAATAACCGGGTGTACGGTTTTCTGTACCGTAAGCTGCATAAAAATGATTTTGCGCAAAGTAACTTTCGACGCCAACATTGATATATCCGTTACGCAACACATTACCATGTCTTAAAATATCAAGACGCACATCGGTTTTCCATTTTGGAGCCGGAGTCATCGGTAAATAACGTGTAGAATCCGGTTGCTGGAGCTGAATGGAATTGACATACGAAAAGCTATTTTCGATGTGCAGGCAGTCAAAAGGATGAACGTCGAGCATAAATTCACCGCCCATAATACGGGCATCACCCGAAACAAATTTATAAGTCTGGTAACTGTTGGTAATTGAATCGCCACCTGCCGTGCTCTTCAGCTTTCTGGAAAATATATAATTGTTGATACGGTTGACAAACAGGTCGACTTCCGCAGAAAGATAGCGCGATGAATAGCCCAGTTGAAAATCGGCCTGCAGACTGGTTTCCGGCTTCAGGTTACTATCGCCTATTTCGTAACGAACAGTTCCGTCATGCACCCCATTAGATGCCAATTCGCCAATATTTGGCGCTCTGAAACCTCTTGACAGATTGAATTTTGCATGAAAATCGTCGGTTATTCTCCATGCGGCACCTAAACTACCGGTTATTCCCCAAAAATTGTTGGTGAAAGCTGTAAAACGATGGTAAGCTGTAGGATCTGAAGTGGTGGTTTTCTCATCGTTTGAATTCAGATAGAGGTCGTCAGCGTGTTCGTGGCGGTTATCGAAGCGTATACCTCCGCTAATGTCGAATCGTCCGATAGTTTTACTGGCAATACCAAAGATACCGGCATCAAAAAGGTTGTATTCGGGTACCAAAAACTCAGTACCCTTATTCATGGAGTGTTGATACATACCATTCACACCAAACGAAGCAGACCACCCGTTTTTTTGTGGTAACATATAGTGTACGTCATAGTTGACGGTATTCAGCAGGAAGTAAAGTCCGTACTGATCAGGATTCAGAACATCTTCAAATTCCTGTCGACGGTTTTGCTGAAATCCAAGTGTGGTTTTCAAACTACCATCCCCAATAAAAATACTGTTATTCCATACTGCTTTGTAGTGTTTTACCTGCTGATATGGCATTCCGTGACTGTAACTCTTCCCGTCTGCATAGTTAACCGGAATTGTACTTTCAACGCCATTGACCGCAACCGGTTTTATAAATTTCCCGGATATTGAATCACGTGCACCTTCCACAATTCCGGGTGTGAGATGATAAGTGCTAAAGGTTAAGTGAGAATACCCCCACTCTTTATTGATACCGATCAAACCGGTCAGTGCTTGCTCTTTGAAACGAGAATTATAGACATAGCCGTCATAGTTGTTCTTATAATCGTGAGCCATTTTATCGCTGTAGCGCAAATCCCATATAAATCCTTTTTTATTGCCTGCCAAATCGAGAGAATAAGCCGTGAGCCCATTATTTGTTTGGTAGTTCGCATAGAAATTACCGACTATTTTGCCTTCGGGAAGAGTTGGTGCTGAAAAGAGGTTAATCACGCCTGCCATGGCATCGGAACCGAACATCAGACTGGCAGGGCCTTTCAAAATTTCGGCTTTATTCACGGCTTGGTCGTCTATTTCTATTCCGTGCTCGTCGCCCCACTGCTGACCTTCCTGACGTACCCCATCGTTGACCACTACCACCCGGTTGTAACCGAGTCCGCGAATAACAGGTTTGGAAATACCCCCTCCCGTTGTAATTTGCGAAATACCGGGTTGACCGGCCAACGCATCCATCAGGTTGGTAGAAGCCTCACGCAAAAGATCGGTATGAGGCACAATGACAATTGGCGTAGGAGTTCTTACCAATTGTGTAGATCCGGCGGTGGCTGTTACCACCACTTCGTCAATTTTGGCCGACGATTCCACAAGAGAAAAATTTTGCGTAACACTGTTTCTTAGATCAATAGGCTCAATAACAGACTGATGCCCCACATAAGTAACCTGCACAGTGAGTGTGGTTTTTGGCAAATTATCAATATGGTAAGCGCCTTTTTCGTCAGTCACTGCTCCGGTTTTCAACTCGGGAATGTACACAGCCACTCCAATCAGGGGCTCTCCCGTTAATTTATCGGTCACAACTCCCTTCAGCGACGCTTTAGCCAAAGGCAATGGTTCGGCAAACAATAATGCCGGAATAATATATAAAATGATAAATATCAATCTTTTTTGCATAACGTTTGGATTTAACTTAGAATGACTATCGGATTATTTACCTAATAGGCCTACTCTTTGTGTGCTTTGCGCATCCTCCGCGTTCTTGGCGGTTAATCTCAGATTTTTTTACCGCAAAGAGAGCTAAGTTTATCGCAAAGACCACTGAGAGAAATGAATATGGTTTATGGTTTATATTCTGATAATCAGTTATATTATAATGATAACCATTAAGAAATCAGGCATATTTTTCATGATACCTTATCTCTTAAGGCTAATGTAAATGCTGGGTGTAATGTAATATTATGACACATCAAAGTAGTCAAATACAATACACCTAAGCCCGTACTAAATCAATACTACGAGTCCTGATTTTATAAAAAATTAGATGAGAGTTTTACGCAGTTGGTGGCGCGCGTAACAAAAAGAGATGGGTGGTCTGTTTGACAAGTGCATCAACAAGGCAGTAAATGCGTTCTGAATAAGCAAAACGGGTTACATCCGGCAATACCTTCAGCGAATGAAGGATTACGGGATAGAAATCGAACGAACAGATAGGACAACTATCCGGTTGGTCGGAAGAAAAGGTTGCCTGTCCGTTTACAGCCTCTGTAACCGGATCATGAGAAATCAACACGCAGTGAACCGACTTCACCATCAGTGTGCCGGTTGTTAGCATCAAAAGGAGTGATGCTATAAAAGTGCGTATCGCATTTCTTCTGTGCATAAACGATTTTAATGATCCTTCAATTTGATGACAAAGATACTTCATCACACCATCGATTCGTACATTTGTGATATTAAAAGAAGTGAACGCATCTCTGAATTGGATAGTAATTTCTGTATTATAGCGTTTATTTTTTGTTACGTTGCATTAGTTTGACCGAATATCTTTTCAGATCAAATTATGCAATGTTGCAATATAAATGGCTTCCGACATATTGGATACGTAGAGCTTCTGGTAGATACATTTCTTGTAATAACGAATCAGATCAATCTTAACATGCAATTCTTTAGTAATCTTTGCCTCATTATAACCACCGGCAATTAGTTTCAGGATATCTTTTTCAATTGCACGAAACTCCAGATGTTCCTTGCTAACATATTTCCCCGAAGTATTTGAAAAGTAAAGCCGCTTCTTTTTATCTGGAATACATAGTACAAAACGTTCAAAACCAAATTTTGTTTCGGGTTGGCATATCAATAATCCAAATCTTTTTGATTTAACAGAAATTGTTTCTATCGAGATTATTTTGAATGACATAGAAAAACTTCGATAGTCACCTACAAGATTTTTTAATCTTATATTGTAAGTCGCAATGGGCATACACTCATTCAACGCTTTCTGTTTCTCGAAATATTTCATCGTGACATCATGTATTCTTGGCAAAATAATGTAATCCTTTGGATGAAGAAATTTTTCATAGAAGTCTATTCCACATAAATGGATATCACGGTTTTGTATTCCGGTCTCCTTTGTAAAAAGTTCCGACACAAAAATTGGTTCAAGGGTTTCTATATTAATGGCGCCTAAACCTTTCTGCCAAAACTGAGACAAGAATTCACAAAAATCTCTTACTGCTTCCATTTTATATTCTTCTATTCTGCCTGCACTATTTCAAATAAACCCCTGCTTGGTAAGTAATGCTATGAGTTGTGCTGTAGACTGAACATTGGCCTGCAACAATATTTTACTTTTCAAATATTTCAGAGTACCGAAACTAATTTTCAACATTTCTGCTATTTCCGCCTCTACACACCCTTTAGCAACCAACTGAAAAATGGAGAGTTCTGATTCTTCCAATACAACAAAACTCTCCTTATTGCCTTTCATCAACAACAAGTAATAATATTTTTTTTGATTAGTAAAATCGTGTAGCGTGAGATTACCTGAACACAAACCATCCGACGGTTCCAGTAAAGAATATGTAAAACCGGGAACTTTATTAGGATAAACATTAATATGAAACAGTGGCATCGCCTTAAACTGTATCATTTGAATAGTTCCTGTATTTGCTTGTAATGCCACATTAAAAGTAAAATGATAAAGGTGCCCTGGTAGTGCGCTGTTCTTTCTGTACTCCGACATGATAAGAAGAATTCTCCTATACAATGTGAATTCTTCCTTTGAAAGGTTCTTCCACAGAAAGCCCTGTCCCATTGGCATATCCATTTCCTCATCTTCGAATATAGATCTCAACGAGGGATTATGATTACGACATATAAGCCGTTGTGCTTTGTAATCAATGAGAATGACGGTTTGCCTTAAAATATATGACTGCGAGAGTATATTATCTACAATAGCATTTCTGACAGACTTCTTTTTAGCAGGATTCAATCCGGATGCTTTATCAACAATGTTCATTTCCTCTCCCCTTTAACCTTCAGATATCTTCTAATAGCAAAGATAGGTGCATTCGGATAGCTTGCCAATATACTTCTACAGGTAAATATGTAAAAAAATACGTGTAAAATCAAAATATCAAAAAGACAAATTGTCAGTGCAAACGTTTGAAATTAAAATTTAATTATATTATAACATTAATATAGTTATTCTCATCAACTCTATTTTATATTATGTTGACAATAAAACGAGTCATAATTTAAAGTTCATCACATATTTAAATGTAGTACTTTTCTTGATCATTCTCTTTCCCCGCAACACAAACCTCTGCTACAGCAGACTATTTTGTAACTTTGCATGTAGATTATCGAGCTTGATAAACAACTTTAAATACAATAAGATCATTATAGGAACTATTTATCCTACAACATGACAGAATGTGTCTGTCATGTTATTTTTCTCTTTAGATTTTGGAATGGCAGGTCGATGTGAATCGACCTGCTATTATTTTTGCCCTTTCGAAACAACCTTCCGATCCTATACAACTCACGATCGAATCTGTGTCATAAACACAATATCTTTCATCAATCCCGCCTAGATACACTTGTTACACAACATGAGTATGCATATCATCTTTTCAGAACAAAAGAGACAATTCATTCTCTTAAAAAGCACTTTTTTAATTTGAGAAACAACTTATTCCATTTATATTTGTTTTTCTTAAATTCATAAAATGCGATTCGTATGGATAATATCCCTGAAATCAACAAAGTTGACATTCGCCCGTTGCACCGGAATGATTACAAGCAACTGGCACAGTCATTTACACGCACTTACAGCGACGGAAGCGATGTGTTCTGGTCGCGAAAACAAATAGACACACTTATTACCATTTTCCCGGAAGGTCAGGTGGTAACCGTTGTGGATAAAAAGATCGTGGGTTGCGCGCTGTCCATTATCGTGGATTACGACCTCGTAAAAAACGACCACTCCTATGCTTCGG
>CAXXPB010000040.1:0-99445 GCA_963678825.2 uncultured Microbacter sp.
GTCATCAGAAAAGCTGGCGCAATGTCAATAAAACACTTTTTGCCCCATTTTTGATCTTTGTTGCACGAATACCATTTGAAAAAACAGTTTTCGGAGGCTCAGTCCCAATGTGCGGTCATCAGCCTGAAAACAGCCTCGCTCATGGTCTGGATATATTCCGGGCGGGTAGATTCCGCCGTAGTATGGTTGTCGGATCTGCCCATGGCTAGAAGACAAACATCTACTCCTGCCTTGGCAAGATAATTGGCGTCGCTCCCCGCTTTGAAATCGACGACTTCCGGGTTTCAATCCCATGCCGGACAAAACCTCTTTCGTCCGGGCGATGAACTCATCGTTCCGCAGGACATACGGCGGATATCCTGCTCCGTATTCAATCGTGCCGATTCCGTTCCAAGCATCTTCCAGCTGTTTCCGCAGTTTTTCGATCAGCGCCGGATCAGAGGAGCGGATTTCTCCAGTAAACACCACCCGTTCCGGAACGATATTATCGGCTTTTCCTCCGGAGACCGTGCCGTAATTGACAGTGGCATTGCTCTTTCTGCCGGGCGGAAACATCTGAAGCGCCTTGCTGCCAGCATGAAAGCATTGACGCCTTTTTCCGGACAAATCCCCGAATGCGCCGCTTTCCCGTGCGCCGTTATGACGAATCCGATTTTTCCGACCCCGTTGGCATAGATTGTTCCCGGTCTTCCCGGCCCGTCCATGACCCAGCCGTATTTTGCCTGAAGCCAGGAGGGGGCCAGTTTCGCGCTGCCGGAGAGATTATTTTCCTCTCCTGCAGTGAAAAGGAGTTCGAGCGAAGCATGCGGCGCGTTGTTTCTCCGTATCCTTTTAAGCGCGCAGATGATGGCTGTGATTCCGTCTTTGTCATCCGCGCCGAGCGCTGTTTTACCGTTTGAGCGGATGACGCCGTCGCTCCCGATCTGCGGATCAATCCCTCTCCCCGGCTCGACAGTGTCCATGTGAGCCGAAAAGAGACGGACGGAGCCCGGAAGCGTTCCGGGGACAAAGAATTTCAGATTGCCGGCTTTGTCTGTTTCTCCCTTCCCGGCGAGCGGCTCCAGAATTGCGGTTAATTTCCGGCGCATCTCAGATTCCTCTCCGGACGGACTGTCCGTCCTCACCAGAGAGAAAAAACAGTCCAGAAGTTCCCGGACATCAGGATCATTTAAGCTGCCTGACATTTTCATAGATCACCACGCTCCGAGACGTTCCATCAGTTTTTTGCCGTTATTGTAGAAGAAACCTTCTGCATGCGGAGCGAAGAACGGCTCTTTCATCAGTTCGCTCCAGCGCTCCACGAAGGGGCCCGCGTTTCCGCTCGTGTCGGACGCAAACAGGAAACGTTCCCACGGCATACGCCCGGATGGAGACGGCCGATCAGGTTGTGCGCCTCATAACCGAGTCCGCAGGAAAAATCAAGGTAGATGTTTTCGAACATGAACGACATCTCCAGCGCTTCCAGCCGTCCACGGATATGCCGTATGAGCGATGATAAAGGTCACATCCGGGAAAATGCGCGCGGGCTGGTCCAGCAGTACCGGGTGTCCGAATTTCGCATTCATCCCCGCCATGCGGTTGACCTTTGTCCCGACCTGCGGACGCACGCCCAGCATTCCCATATGAAGAATCACGCCCATTTTTAAATCGTTGAGTTTTTCCCAGACCGGGCAGATCATCGGATCGTCCGGAGAATAACCGTGTCCCGGCCACATCTTGACGAAACGGACGCCTTTGTCGTAGTACCGCTCAATCTGGGTCTGCGCCTCCATCACGTTCCTCGGTCGATATATGCCGCCATGACCAGACGGCCTGGGTGACGGGAGACCAGGTTCCAGGACTCTTCATTGGTTCCGGTCAGGTTCAGCATTGTGTAGCGGGGATGGTCCGGCGTTGCCAGCACCACGGACTTTTCGACTTCGTGCTTGTCCATTTCCGAAAGAATCATTTCTTCAGGGACAAGATTCGGCAAATAGTGAATGTGAAAATCAATATACATTTTTCAAATCTCCAAAAGGTGTTTGTTCCGAGTGTGTTTTCAATGTCGTCCGGCAATCGAGGGCGGCAGAGTTGGACTAGTTAGTCCATGTTGATATAAATAATCCGGTCACGAAGATGGGGCCCAAAAAAATAAGCATATTAAGGTTTCTTGCCGAGAATAATATTTTATTACGGCCCGAAGCGAACAAGGTTTCCGTTATTGTCTCCACAGTGTAAAGCTGCAGCGCTGAAGCTGCTGCGCATAAAAAGGTCCGGCGTGCCCGTCGGCGAACAGCATATTCGCTTTCCCGGAATGCCGCACGCAGACGCCCTCTTTTGTGAAGTCATGCGAATAGGAAGAGGAAATCCAGCTGTTTATCAAATAATTTGCGATCCTTTCTCAGAGGCTCCCACCTTATCCGTCAGAACGGAATCGCCTGCCGATCGGGATAGAAGAGACAGGGAGACCGAGCGCTTTCCCATTGTTACTGTCATAAATATTGATGTAATATACATTGTTTGCATCAACAATAACTTTCACCATATTTGCAGTGGACGGACGAAGAACTATCCCGTAAGTTTCGTTGCCATTCTCAGGAGGCGGCCGCTCGGACAATAGACAATCTTCCAACTGTTTTTGATATCTGCATTGTTGCTATAGTTAATTGGCAGATATTTTTCATTTCTCAGCGGCGTAAGCCAAGAGTCCGAGCATAGTATAAAGCTACGACGAGGCCCCCATAGTCCGTTGGCATAATTATGCATGGCAATACCAATCTGTTTAAGATTGCCGGCACAGCAGATGGCTTTCGCCTTTCCTCTTGCGGTATTCAGAGCGGGCAGCAGCAAACCAGCAAGGATAGCGATTATCGCGATCACGACAAGGAGTTCGATCAAGGTAAACCTGTTTCGCATATTCTTATCCTTTCGGCAAGGAGACGGGCTTATACTGGGACACGCCCGCCCCCTTTTTATATATTACTTTCCGAAATCACATTTCTTCTGGAACTGTCCGGCGACATCTTCTTCCGTCAGGCAGCGCCCATAGTAGCGGACTCCACTGATCAGGCCTTGAAAGCGCCTGACGGCTGTAATGATGCGTGCCGAGGAAAATCTGCGGTTCATTATTATCGACAACTTCAAGCGGTTTGATATGAAGCATCGGACCTTCTGGACGTTCCTGTTTCACTCCGTCCACATAAAGATCTGCCGTCATTTCCTTCCATGTGAAGGCGTGATGATGCCATTTGTCATATTCGACTTTTCCTCCGCTCATCTGGTCCATCTTTGCCTTGTCGTAAATCTGGACATTCCAGCGTCCATTAAGAATGCGAGTTTGATCCATTGGTTAGTCATGATTATATGTTGCTTCGCATCGCGGATGCTGGAATCGGGTTTCACCCAGCACTCAAAGGCGCCTTCCGAAACCGGGTCCTTCAAAGTCGAAATATGATAGTGAACATACGCCCCCTTCCCGTCGAATTTGAACGCGTTGCCTTCATAAACGGCGCCGAGGATCGTTCCGTTGTTGCCCTTTCCGGAAGCATCGGCGGCGACATCGCCGTTCCTTTTTGTGAAATCACTTTCGAGATGGATTCCGCAATTGGGATTCTGCCCGTCGAAGAAGCCGCCCTTTCTGGTGATCGGCTCGGTGTTCAGCGGCGCGTCTTCGAAATTGACGTTGTCAAGATCGACGACGCAGATCTCGCCGGACGGGACTGTCACGGTAAACTTGTTCCCGTCCTGCTTGATCGGCTGATTGAGACGGACTTCATTCACCTTTGTTCCTTCGGGAGCGGTGATTGTGACTTCCGCCGCGTATTTGGGATCAACTTCTTCTTTCGTGCGATAGGGATCCTTGTAAACGCCGCGATGGTTGAAAAGGACCAGTTTCCACTGTTTGCCGGACATCTTGTTGAAGAGGAAATGTATGTTTTCTGAAACCTGAACCGGGCAGACTTTCGGACTGGATCTTTTCCAAAAAGGCGGGAATCAGCGCGAGCGGCTGCTTTTTATTACTCATATTGAGAAGGTAATAAGGCGTCATGAAGATGACGTTTCTTTCCCGTAGGCGTTTCTGACGATCAGAGGAATGCCGCTGTCGGATTTCGCAATAATCTCGCCCTTGACCTCATCCAACTTGCGGATTTTCATCTCGCCGTCCTGACACCATTCGGCTGAAGCCTTCACGCCTGAAAACGCCGGATCTGCGAAGAATTCCTTGTCCTGCGCGGCGTTGATAATGAGCGTGCCGCCAAGTTCGACATACTTTTTAAGATTGTCAGACAGCGCCTTGCTGTAGCGAATGTCGCCAATCATGAAGACGACGGGATATTTACCGAGTTCCGGCATGGTAATAGTTCCGGACGGCGGATTGGCGAAAAGAATATGTCGTATATGTCGCCGAGTTTGGAATTTGCAAGCGCCCATCCTTTTTCAAGCTGAGAGGCTTTGTCGGCGCTGCGGTCGATATAAAGGTCGAACGTGCGGTTGACATGCTGGAACATGTAGTCGCCATCCTGGAACGGCTGCATGTACCAGACATTCCAGACAGGGCCCGCGTTTCCAGTCCCAGTTACCGTGGTAGTAGTCTGCAAGAAGAAGGATGGGAGCATAAAGATCGCCGCGTTTCCCTTCAGGCTTTGCGGACCAGTCGTGCATGTCCTTGGTTGCCTTGCCGTTTTCCGTAAGGGGACCATTTGCCGGTCTCCTTGTCCTGCGCGGACATGCCGAGATGATCTGTTTCAAACAGCGTATAGTTTACATTTGCATAATAAGCGAGATACTGGAGCCGCTTGAAACGGACGGGGCCAAGCCGAAGTCAATAGCTTGACCGCATTTGAATTTCGCCGTGCTAAGTTTAATGGATTCATCCTCTGTTCGTCCACTCCACGCGGTCGCTCCCAATGCAAAGGAAGTTATATAAAAACCCCAGGGTTTGCCGTACTGTCGGATCCGCTGCGGTTGATCGTGACAAGCGAACGGTTATTTGCCGTCGGAGGTTCGGTCCATGACTCGCTAAAGACAATCGGTGTTCCCATTCATAGAAATACGGAGCCGTCATGAGTCCGCCAGGCATGGCGCCAAGGTTGCCGAAGAAATCGAAATACCGTTTTACATGTGTTCTCAACCCTGCTTCCGCATCGTAACGGTTCGCGGTCATAGGTCGGAACATAGTAGCCCTGTTCCGTCAGGTCGTCGCGAAATCGGGCGGGCTGGTTGCGTTTCTGAAAATAATTGGCGGCGGGTTCGCCAAGAATCTGTCCGACAAATGTTTCAGGATACTCCTCATGTATTTTCTGGATGGACTCAATGTTGACATTTTCTGGATTCAGTCCGCAATACTTCCGCGGAAGAAGAAAGCATGGGTCAGAAATGAACTTTTTTGAAGATTTCTTTGTATTTCGCGGGGATCGTATTGATCGTGAAGAAAGAAGGAGCCGTTTTAGCGCGGATGACAAAGGACTTGCCATGGATCGGACGCAGAAAGGTCAGAGTCCATTCTCCGTCGTTGGAACTTCTTTCATAGGAGGCATTCTGCAGATTTCCGGCTTCGTCCAGCGCTTCAACCGACGCCATTGGGGCGCAGCCGTGAACATCCGTGACAAAACGGATCTTTTCCACCGGAGCGGAGAGATTCGAAACGACAATCTGGACCGGAACGCCGGTGTGCCGTCTTCTGAATTCGGCGCTGTTGCCTATGATGTAGCCAAAGGTGTTCAAATTGCCGTCCCTGAATCTTTCCTATATCATAGAATACGGTGTCCTTTTCTGCGGAGGAAAAGTCAATCGTGAGATCCTTCGCCACATTCTTTCCGCCGCAGTAGACCTCGAATTCCTTGATCTTCGTTTTACGCAGATCGCCGCGCAGATCGCCGCGGTTGTAATAAAACATGTTTGACAGGCAATAGCGGCGTTTTTGACAAACGCTTCGTCTTTCAGTTCGGGCATTTCGCGCCAGACTTCCCGCAGAACCTGCCAGAAATCTTTTCCGCCGACGTTGTAAACGGGCCATTTAACCTGCGATGCCGCCGCCGGATGCGCGACAAGCGTCCCTTTCATCACCGGAACGGAAGATGTTTTTGCCAGGACGGCGCCTTCGGGGGCCGCAGAGGAGGAAGGCGCGATCGTATCGTTCTCCAGACTGAATCCGTTCAGGAAGAGAACTTCGCCTTCTTTTTCTGCAGAGGGTTCTATGGTCAGAACGAGGTCTTTGTTGCCGTCCGGCACGTTCAGCTGTTTTGTGAAGGAAAACCAGCCGTCGGCGGATGCCTGCATCTGATCACGGGTGATTGTGAACACCAGCACGGGCGGCTCGACGCCTTTCGTGAAACGCGCCACCGCGACCGCTTTGACGACATTTCCTTTGATTCTGCCGCTCAATTTATAAGCTCCGGAGGGCAGGGTGCGGAATCGTCTGCGACACGGATATTTTGTTTTTGCATGGCTGGCTTTCGTGCAGAGCTTCAATACATTGAAACCGTTTTTCCTTTATGATTTCCCGTCCTGTCCCGATGCCGATCCCCCAATTCACAGGAAGTTTTCCCGCGCTGAGCTCTTCAAATCCCGGATTCAGGATATAGTTTTCCCCAAGGCAGGAAAACATTGCGGTGATTGCAAGCATTGCAATTAGAAAATACTTCATTTCAGGGTTCTCCTATTTTTTTATAACTTCTTGCTCATCCTATATTATAGAATAACCGGCATATACAACACTCCCACAACCAAGGCAAATAGTATCAAACGAAACCACCAGGTACCCCAAAAGGGAGGAGTGACTCTCACAATAAATTTCCGTTCAGCGACTAATTGGGAAAAAGAACTGTCATACATTTTTATGGACAGCACGTATTTTCCAACAGGGATATTGGTATAATTCAGTTTGGGATTATCTGATAAAGGCGTAGGCCGGGTGTCTACACCTTCCATCATCCACGAAAATTTTGTCCCCGCAGTTGTATTTTCCAAGGGTAACAAATCCATCGTCAAATTATTGTGCGCGTACGACAAAGAGATTTCATTTAACTCATTGACAGGAGTTTTCAAATCGAAAACATGATTATCGCGAATAGAAGTTCCCGACACCACAATATCCTGAATGAAAATTTTGCCCTGCAACGGTTTTGTCTTCAACAATTCCGGGTTCACAATCACAATGCCCTGATTTGTACCCCAGACCAAATAGCCATTTCGCAATTTACAATGCGCTCTGCGATTAAATGTCATATTAGGCACAACCAGCAAAGGAACATTGTTCCCGTTGATATTCGGAATAAATCTGTACAACCCGTTTTCTGTTCCAAGGTATAAATAGCGATCGGCATCCATCAGACTGTTTACAAAGCCCGAAGGCAACTTTGATTGATAAAATGAGACGTTTTGAAACTCTCCTTTCTTTAAATCAAAGCTCTGTAAACCATTTCCGTTTGAACCGAACCATATCTGATTTTTCCGGATCAGCACATCCTGACAAGGGCTCTTTCCATTGAAAGTTTTTGCTTCTCCGGTTTGCTTATTCAATAAAGCAAGACCATTTGCCCAACCGATAGCCATCACTCCCGGAGATAGTTCGGAAAAAGCGTATGCACTCAAATTGGGATACTGACGAAAATTCTTCTTGTCATGCAAATAACATGATATACCGCCCAAATTTCCTCCCATCCAAATATCACCGCTGCTGTCCTTGAAAATATCAAACACATAATCTGTTACAGAACTGTTGCCTGACGTATAGTGCTTTTTCTCCTGCCCGGTTTCCCTGTCGATAACATATATTCCGGAAGAATATGTTCCACACCAAATCTGCCCCTCATTATCTTCACAGATTGACAGAAATACAATTGCTTGTCCCGGCTTATTGCTATAAAACGTACGCCATTTATCTGTTCTGTGATCCCAGTTACTTATACCATTATCGGTCGCTATCCAAAGATTTCCTTTTTTATCTTCAATAACCCTGTTGACATGATTGTTACACAAAGAATTACTATTATTCAACTGATGTGTAATATAAACAGTTGATGAAGGATTTTGCTCGCAATACGAAACGCCTCCCGAAACAGTACAAACCCAAATGCGGCCGGTCGACCGGTCACAGTAAATATCATATACTCCATTTCCCTGCAAAGAATATGGCTTATCTATATTCTCCATATAGACATCCAACAACTTGTCGTGAGCCATGTCGAGCTTCCACACTCCATGACCATCAACACCTACTAATACAGAAGAATCAATATTCTCTTCTATTGCTAAAACCGACTGCTTCGGGAAACCTATTATAGCCGATTTAGTAAGTGTAGCCGACTTAAAATCATAGTAAAGAAGTCCATTGGCAGAAGTACCGATCCATAATTTGCGCTGAATTTTCTCATAAAACAACTTGGTAACAGTTATCGGCAGCTTTTTATCAAATGCGTACACGGGTCTTATCTTCATCGTGTTAACATCTACAAAACAGAGGTTCTTGTCTGTTGCCGCTATTATTTGCGAATCGTTATACCACGCAATATATCTAAAACATACGTGATTCATCCTACGCACAGCATTATTTGAATAGCGGTATAATCCGGCATCCGTCGCAATCCAGCAATTCCCCTTTTTATCTGCCAGTGCATTGACAACACCAATATTAAACTCCCGAATGGTATAAAACCGATCAAACCTGTCTCTTACGGCATTATAACGAAATAGTTGTCCGTTATTTGAGTATGCCAGAATTTCCGAATTATGATAAAACAGTTTTACGACTATCGCATTATGAGTTTCAAAGGGAAGACTATACATCTTGTAGCTATTACCGGCCAAACGAATGACTCCGCTTCTGGAAGAAGCCCAGACAAAACCCTGACCGTCTTTACATACCGATGCCACATTTAGCATTGATACACCAAATGTTTCGTTTATATTATAAAATCGTAGATTGGTAGCGTAAAGCTGACAGGCATATAGCCAAAGCAAAAATGTAATTAACCGGTATTTCATTAGCAAACAATTGTTTTTCTAATTGTCAGATAAAACTTACATATGGAACTCGCCCTGAACTTTCATTTTAGATTCCCCTGCTATATCCCCTTTCTGTTACTTAGTTTCAGAAAAAGATAGAAAAAAATTGAGTCTTCTGATCTCCTTTTCGCAGATCATCTTGAATCCTCACATCTTGAATAAATTCCTTATCTCTCTGCACAAATTTACACTTCTTTTTCAATACCTCAAATCTAAAATTCCGCTATCTGCTATTGATTTTCCAGAATTGAAGCCGCATAAACATGTTGACTTCATGTCATTCGCATATCACATCTCACCTAGTGGAGATTGAGAAAAGTCACAAATAAATATCTGATTATAATCCAATTAGAACAAGTCGAAATAATTGCTACGTGTAGCTTTATCATATCAGATGGAGAACTCATCCAATTATGAGGATGTGTATGAAAGAATCAAAAGCAAGGGTTGATTAATGCTAAACCAACCCTTGCTTTTAAGAGGAACTCTAGTTCTTTAAGCTTGTAAATGCCTTGTTTTTATCCCAACAAATAAGAGTTGAGTTAAAAAGCCAGACTTATAGTTTATAAAATCATTGCATTTTGACTGAAATCGGTTTACCGGTATATTCTATTTGTTTATTTGCCATCTGACTGCTACCATTCACCAAAACGATGCGGAAACGACGGTTTGTCAGCATATCAGGATAAGAACCTTTGCGATTTTCAATGGAGAGCGTTCCGGCTTTGTCATTCCACACAAAGCGAATGGTTGAAAATGACCCTTTTTCGTAATTGTAGGTGTCGTTTTCATCTTCGTACATGGTAAAACTGCCGTTCGCTCCCGGATAAACTCTAATTTCAAGGTCATCCCACTTTTTCTCGGATGCATACTGAACTTTAGGGCCGATGGGTAAAATGGTTCCTGCTTTCACGTAAACAGGAATCATATCCAGACTAACCGGGCTGACCGTTTCCTTGCCTCCTGTCAGTTTCTCTCCAGTCCGGAAATCGTACCATGCAGCGGCTTTGGGAAGATAGGTCTTCCACTCCTTCGCTCCGGCTTCAGTAACAGGCGCTACCAGCAACGATTTTCCAAACATGTATTCGTACGGATACTTCAAAGCAGCAGCATCGTTACTAAAATCCATCACCAGCGGACGCATCAGCGTAGAACCGTTTTTGGTAATTTGCCATGCTTCGGAATAAATATACGGCATCAGGCTATAACGCAGATCCAATGCTTTGCGCATGTTATCCTCCACCGCTTGCCCGTATTTCCACGGTTCTGTCTCGGTCATGTAGCCGTGTATGCGGAAAACCGGATTAAAGACACCCCATTGGAACCAACGAGTCAATAGTTCCTGATACTTTTCGTCGGTATATTGCGAACGCCCCGGACGGAAAAAACCTCCGATATCGGTTGTCCAGTAAGGGAATCCGGTGACGGAATAATTCAATCCTGCCACAATCTGACGTTTAAAAGTGTCCCAGGTTCCGCCAATATCACCCGACCAGTTGATGATACCGTAGCGTTGCTGTCCCAAATAAGCCGACCGGGTCAGGATGCACACCCGCTTTTGGTCGGAAGTTGCGCGCTGGCCTTCATATACTGATTTACTTACAAAATAGGGATAGGTGAGACGGTAGAAGTCTCCAAGTCCAAAGGTGGTTTTTTCGCCTTTCAAGGCATCGTTTTCAGGCTCAACAGCATCCATCCACCACGAATCCACGCCATTATCGAACATATTTATTTTCAGAACATTCCAATAGTCTTTTCTGGTTTCGGGATTAAAATAGTCGAGCCATTTAGTATTAGGGATAAAGCGATCTTTAGACACAAACTCTTTCCCTATATCTGAGTTTTTATCGGGATTCGACCAGATTGAAATATTGAAGTGAGCATTCAAATCATGCAACTTTCCGATAAATTCTTTTGGATTCGGATAATTCTTCTCATCGAATTTTGGCACTCCCCAACCATTATTGCCCCAATATTGCCAGTCCTGCACAATCACATCCACCGGTAAATTGCGTTTCCGAAACTCTTCTATCGTTTCTACTAATTGTTTGCCTGATGAGTAGCGTTCGCGACATTGCCAGAAGCCGTAAGCCCATTTGGGAAATAAAGGAGCATTGCCCGAAAGGGTGCGATAAGCTGCTATGACATCGTCAGCCGATCCGGAAAACACCACATAATCCAACGATTTGGCAACAGGCGAACGGAAAGTTGTAGTATTTGACTGCGCCTTCCAGGATAGATGTGGGTTGTTGTCGGATTTACACAATACCTGCACCTGATGCTCTCCGGCAGTCAGCTGCACCAATGCACCCACAGTAGGTGGTAGCCACATATTACTCTGATCGACGACCGGTTTGCCGTCGATGGCAACAAAATGGCGGTTTCCCATATCGCCAAGGTCAAGGAATAGTGAGTATTCTCCATTCTGAGGAACACTGAATTTTCCGTTATAAAGCGATTGGTTTTGAGATACTTTTTGAGTACCTGCGGTTGTGGTTACTTCCGCTTCCTGGTTTCCTGCAGTTGCCTGCTCCTGTTTGTTCAAGGCAATGGCATTATCGGCAGGATTAAAATCGGTGAGACCGTACTGATGCCACAACAAGCCGTAGCCCCGGCTGGAATAGATAAACGGAATCGCGATTTGGGTATTGACCTGAGTCAAACGACGTGCAACTCCCCGCAGGTTGTAATGCCCGTCCTGAAACTGGCCCAAACCAAATATTGCTTCATTGGCAGGAGAGTCAAATGTTTGTTCGGCCATAAAGCAGGGCTCGCCCTGAATAGTGCCGGGCTCTAACTTGCGGGAACCAGCCGATTCATTCACCAAAGGCTTACCGGTAGCATCAAAAAACGACAACCTACCCGATTGCTTATCGACAGCAACACTTATTTTAGCAACTTTCACTTCCACCGCAGAAACCGATTCCTGCACTTTAAAAGCAGGTGTGGAAACATTAGATGTAAACACAAGCTCTTGCAAGTTGTCTTTTGCTCCCTTGTAAAACTGCACCCGCACACTGTTTTCGGTCAACGGACAAAGAGTTAGCGTACCTTCATTCAAAGAAACAATCACTCCCTTTTTATCTTGCTTGAAACTTTTCACTGCCTGAGCAAAACAAATTGATGGAAGCAGGACGGTTAATAAGATTATTTTTAGCTTCATGGTCATCTCTATAAATTGATTCTTATTTCTGGTTGAATTTCCACCAGTCGAAATTAAACAATTCGCGTCCGGCGGTAATGTTCTGTCCATTAAAGTAAAAATAGACATCGTGCGTGCCGGTTACCCCGTTACTGAGGTTAGAGGTAAAGCTGACAAATTTGTCCCAGCCACCTGTGCGTGGAAGATTCACAGATGCTACGATGGAGCCACCCACACTATCGAGACGAGCTTCCAAGATACCACCATCAACTCCGGCTGCTAAAGACGCAATAAAGGATTTTGGCGACTGTTCTCCAAAGTTCACCTCACGAACTTTAATGTAACCTTTCAAGCGGGTACCCGACACGTAAACTCCAAGCTTATCGTTTTGAGAGATAGTACATTTTTCCGACCAGGCCATTGTTTCAGCTTCCTGACGTTTGTACGGATCGATAAAGCCGACCGGTTTGGGGCCTTCTTTCGTTGCCGTAACGGCAGGAATGGTACCATCGGGATTGTAGGTAAACTGTTCCACGCAGGCTGCACGACCATAGCTTCCACCGTTGGGCAGCAAGCCGCTATGATAGAACAAGTAGGAATTTCCCTTATAGTCGATAATTCCACCATGATTGGTAAAGCTGTTCAACTTTTGGTTTTCCATGATCTTGCCCTGATATTTCCATGGGCCGGTTGGACCATTGCTGGTAGAATAAGAAAGACATTCGCCACCTTTGCCCATTCCGGCATACATCATGTAATAGAGATTGTTGCGTTTGTAGAACCAGGGACCTTCCACATACATGTCTTTGTTTGGATTTTCCACACTTTTGTTGCCTCTGGTACCTCCGAAAGATTCAACTGTAACCGGAACAGTTACAATATCTCCGGAATAAGAGATCATATCTTTGTTCAGTTTCACGTAAAACAAACTTCCGTTTCCCCAGTAAAGATAAGCCTGACCATCGTCGTCGATCCATACGGTTGGGTCGATATTCGACCAGCTACCGTTCATAATCAACGGCTTGCCAATTGCATCCTTAAACGGACCGGTTGGGCTGTCGGAAACCGCCACGCCGATTGCCATATCGTTTTTGGTGCTTTGAGCACAGATATACCAGTAGAATTTACCGTTACGTTCTATACACTGAGCAGCCCAGGCACGGTCGCGCGCCCATTTGAACGATTCGAGCGAAATAGGAGAACCATGGTCGGTCCAGTTCACCATGTCGGTGCTGGAAAGTACACGCCATTTGGTCATATAGTAAAAATCGGTACCCGGAATATCGTCACCCACATAGGCATACACCGTCCCATTATAAACCATAGGAGCCGGATCTGGACCGAAATGTGTCTGCATAATCGGGTTCTCGGCCTTGGGGACGCCACAGAAAAACGCTAAAAAAAGTCCAATTGCAATAAGTTTTTTCATCGTATCTATTTATCTAGACTATCAGGTTAATAATTTACTTAGCAGCAAATTGCCACCAGTCGAAATTAAATGCATTCTCTTTCTTTCCTTTGAATACAAAGAACAAATCATGAATGCCTTTAACGGCTTTAATCTTACAGGTAAGAGTTTTCCAGCTTTGCTCGCCACCGGTATTGGCAACAGGTAAAGTGCCCACCAGTTGTCCATTCTTACCATCCAAACGGATTTCTATGCTGCCACCGGATGTTGCTGCAACGCTTGCCTGAAACGATGATGCTCCTTTTCCGAAATTAACGCCACGCACTTTGATAAAATCACCGTTATCGATTTGACCAACATTCATTCCGCCCGCCTTGCAAACTTCCGTTTTAATACCGCTCTGTGCATTAAAGGTTTCTGCTTCGGTACGTTCAAACGGATTGAGATAAGCTTGTTGTTTTACGCCATCCACGGTATTGACCATCACATTAATGGTTCCATCGGGATTGTGGCTGAACGAGTCCAGGCAAATATTTCGCTTGTAGGTCGGAGGAATATTGGCCTGCTTCGCTACGATACGATTGTGATACGCCTCATACCATACACCATTAAATTTGAAAATTGCCTGATGGTTGTTATTATCATTGAGCGGCGGTTGTTTTGAGATAACTCCTCCGTAAGTAAACCCTGAAGTAGGACTGGTGCTTTTCATATAGTCGATTCTCATTTCAGCTCTGGGATTTGAAGAGTATGAAAAATAGTAAATACCATTTTCCTTGTGCATCCAAGAAGCTTCAAAGAAATTTTGGGCTGTCAGTGGAATAGCCGGGCCATCTACACTGACCATGTCTTTGTTCAGCTTGATAACGCGAACATTATTATCGCCATTTCCCCCGAAATACATATAAGCCTGACCGTCGTCATCGATAAAGGTCATCGGATCGAAAAGCCACATATTTCTGGCCGGCATCACACCCGGAGTTTCAGAACTAACCAACGCTTTACCAATCGGATCCTTGAAAGGTCCTAATGGATTATTGGCCTCAGCAACTCCGATACCATTGCCGCCATTGCCGAAATAAAGGAATATTTTCCCATCGCGGGTTGCAGGTGATGGAGCCCAGCTTTTGGGAGCCCATGCTGCATCGCGTGGCACCTGAAATACGATACCATGATCAGTCCAGTTTTTCAGGTCGCTACTCGAAATACAGACAATGGAGTGCATCTGATAACTGCTTTTTTCACCGGCAGGATTATCATCGTCGTTGGAACAATAAAGATATACTCTGCCATTATAAACCAGGGCGCCCGGATCTGCCAGATAACGATGAGACGCTATGGGATAATCGGCTTTAAGAGATTGAGTCATCCCGAAAACAGACAAAACAAGCAGAAAGAAAAAACGAATTTGCGAATTCATATAATTGATTTTTGTAATTATCATTTGGTAAACTATATCAATTAGGGAATTAGTACATTAACAGACAACGTCTTGCATTCAACGACCTCTCCCCTGACCCCTCTTCCAAAGAGAGGGGGAAAATCTGCAAAACGAATCAAGTTCTAAATATTTCACTACCCTACTCCTCCTCTCGGGGGAGGAGATTGGGAGGAGAGGTCTGAAATTAAGATTTATATGTACCTAATAGATATAATTTCTATTTGGTAAATTTCCACCAGTTGAAATTGAATAGATTTCCGTCGCCACCTTTGAATACAAAGAAAATATCGTGAACTCCCTTCACAGCATTCACCTTGCACGACTGCGTTTTCCAGCTTAAATCATCACCGGTAGTTTTTACAGATAAAGTACCGAGCAATTTACCATCTTTACTGTCGATGCGGATTTCGATAGCTCCTACTGATGCTTTTGCAGCAACACTTGCCAGAAAAGTCTTTGCTCCTTTACCAAAATCAACGCTGCGCACTTTGATATAGTCGCCGTTGCTAATTTCGGTAACATACACTCCGGCTTGCTGATCTTGCGCTGTTTTCAGGCCTTCGGACCAGGCAATAGTTTCGGCTTCTGTCCTTTGATACGGATCAAGATTGACTGCACTCTCAACAACACCCTTGCTTGTTGGTGTAATCAAAGGAATGGAACCGTCGGCATTGAAATTGAACGGTTCAATACATACCGAACGTTTGAATCCGCCACCACCGGGCAAACCTCCATCATGATAAAAGAGATACGATTTTCCCTTGAATTCGATATATCCCGGATGGTTGGTAAATGCTCCGTGATTTTTAATCACGTGCATGATAGTATCACCGTATACCCACGGACCGGTAGGCCCATTACTGGTAGAATAGGCCAAATGCTCGGGTACGCCACCTGCCGGATAAAGCATGTAATATTTCGCGTTACGTTTGAAAAACCAGGGGCCTTCCTCGTAGGCAGCCGTGCGGTTATCAATTTTCTTGGCACGATACCCGAAATTCTCATCTTTCAGGTCTTCTTTTACAATGCCCAATTTCTGGTCATAAGAGATCATGTCTTCATTCAACTTCACATGCCACAAATTGGGATTTCCCCAATAAAGATAGGCCTGACCGTCGTCGTCGATATAGACCGTCGGGTCGATGTAACCGTACCCGATCAGCAAAGGTGCGCCGATGGCATCTTTGAAAGGGCCGGTAGGACTATCGGCCACAGCTACCCCAATCGCATTACCTCCATTTTTCATGTTGACCGGAACATAATAATAGAACTTGCCATTGCGGGGAATGCACTGTCCTGCCCATGCATCACCGCGCGACCAACTGAACCCTTTATACGAAAAAATAGTCCCCCGATCGGTCCAGTTGACCATATCTTTCGAAGAATAACATTTCCAGTCGTTCATCGTAAAAAAGTTACGAATCGTTTTATCCTCATCGTGAGATGTGTAAAGATAAACTGTTCCATCATACACCATTGGCGCCGGATCGGCGGTGTAATTGGTTTGAATAATGGGATTGTCGGCCTTTGCGGCTGTTATCGACGTCAAAGCTACCGAAATAGCAATGATGGTATTGTGTATTTTACTCATATCTTTTTCAAAAACGGATTCTTTTATTTCAATTGAAGGCTATAGCTAAAGTGTGTATTATCCGACCAGATCAAATATTTATCCAGGGGTTTTGGGCCACAACTGTTCGAGCCCACACCCATCGTTTTGGTTGAAATTCGAAATACGGTTGCCGAACTTGCCGGAAGATCAATTTTGTATTCCACCGGATTCATCTGCTCATCGGTATAGGGCAATGCAGCCACCTGCATCAGGTTTTCGTCGGCTTGCACCAATAAGCCCGGCATTCCGGCACCTTTCAGTTCGGCCCATCTTACTTCCTCGTGATTGCCTTGCTCCATCGGTTTTTCGTATTCGTACTGATTGTTCACGGCCAATTCGTACAGACCAACATCGGCAGCGCTTTTACGGTCAGCATAGTTCTCCTGCGGACCACGACCAAAGTAAGTCATGCGATCGAGTTTCTTATCCAGTAACATACGTACCCCGATTTCTGCCAGATTGATACGCAAGCCCGTAAACTCAATTTTATTGTCTACTTTCACCTTACCGTCGCCTGTGATGAGGTAAGTTGCCGTATGATAAGCCCCGAACCCTTCTTTACCTTCAGCCTTAACAGTAGCAGTGACCTTGACAGATGCGTTATCCACTACTTCCGCTTTGAAATCGACCAAAGAGTACTGAAGTGCATTCACACCGAATTTCTCCCATTGACGGAATGCCCAGTCATCATCGGTACGGTGAGCCGCGCGCCAGAAGTGCAATTTGGGTGCGCCATCGGTAGCCAGCAGGTCAGTTCCATTTTTAGCAAGCTGGCTCATAAAGCCCGTTTTCTTATCAAACACGACAGAAAAGCCATTACCCGAAATCGTTGCAATATCTTTGTTTTGAACAAGTTTCACAGGTTGTGTAGCTTTTGCATCTACTGCCGGAAGCGTATTGACCGGTAGCTTAAATTGAGCCGAAGCTACTTCAAAGCCTTTGTCTGCCCAAAGTGTTTGTTCTTTTTGTTTGTAAGAGATGCGAAGAAAATATTCCGCTCCGGCTTTCGGATGTTCTATTTTGTATGGAATCATTGCCTGAAATACCCCTTTGCTCCAGCTATGTCTCATTTTTATCTGACCATTGTCTATTTCCTGTCCATTTTCGGTCAAACTCCAGGTCGCATCAAATCCATTCAACGAGATAAACTGGTATTTGTTTTTTATACGAATCTCTCCCGTGGAGGCATCGCTCAGTTCTGTATCGATCCACTGGAAGGCTTTTTTCATTTCCGGATAATGCGGTTTCACTTTGGGTCCTTCGGTCGAACGATCATATGACACGACTCCTTTGTGAATGAAGTAGTGGTCGTTAGGCGCTTCACCAAAACCACCGCCGTAAGCTAATATCGGATGCTTGGGATCACGTTTGTTCCACAATGCCTGATCCTGAAACTCCCAGATTGCGCCACCCAGAATTTCGGGATTCTCATCAAATGCCTTGGAATATTCGTCAAGAGAACCCATTGAGTTGAACATGGCGTGAACAAATTCGCAGATATACAAAGGTTTCGTCAAACCCCAGTTTTTCACCATATCGACATAATCGGCAGCGGTACCGTACATTCTGCCATCAAAATCGGCCGGATTGTTTTTACCTGTTCCAAAACGTTCGTAATGCACAAAACGCGAAGGATCAAGACTTTTTACCGTATTCAAGGCTGCAACGAAATTGGAACCGACCCGGCCACATTCATTTCCGAGCGACCAGATGATTACCGACGGATGGTTTTTGAAGTTTTCCACATTGGCTACGTTACGATCAATAATGGCTGCTTTCATTGTCGGTTCTTCATCGAACCGGCCATCGTATCCATGGCTTTCGCAATTGGCTTCGGCCACCAACCAGATTCCCCATTCGTCGCACAATTCATACCAACGAGGATTGTCTGAATAATGGCTAGTACGCACATGATTGCAATTGCCCTGTTTGATCACTTCGAGGTCGCGGATCATTTGCTCTTCGGTAACGGCATGTCCCACATCAGACCAGTGTTCGTGACGGTTCACGCCTTTCAGTTTGATTGGCACACCATTCACCGTAAATACTCTCCCTTTGATTTCAAGCTTGCGGAAACCCACTCTGGACGAAAGAATTTCTCCTTCCGAACTGCCTAGCACCATCGTGTAGAGATTAGGAGTTTCGGCAGTCCATTTGGCAGGATTATCTACCGTAAATTTTACCGTCAATTGTTCTTCCTGCTTGGATGCAAGGGCTTTCCCCACGGCATTTCCTTTGGCAATAACGTTTCCTTCCTTGTCATACAGTGTTGCTGTAAATGTCTGTGGTTTTCCGGCCTTGTCACCGTAGTTCTTCAGTTTTGCCAAAACCTCGACAGTAGCATTTTTATAATCCTTATCGAGATCCTGTTTTACAAAGAAGTCGCGGATGTGTACCTGAGGCGCACTCCAAAGTGTCACATCGCGGAAAATTCCGTGCAAGCGAAACATATCCTGATCTTCAAGCCAGGTGCCCGAACTATACTGATAAACCTCTACTGCCAGCGTATTTTTGCCCGGTTTTACATATTTGGTCAGGTCGAAATCGGCAGCATTACGGCTATTGACGCTGTAGCCCACCTTTTCGCCATTGACCCAGATAAAGAAGGCACAATCCACCCCGTTGAAGGTGATAAAAATACGGCGGCCATCCCATTCGGCAGGCACCTCGAAATCCCGACGATAGCTTCCTACCGGGTTACGCTCTTTGTATGATGTGTACCATTTATCCGGTTCGCTCATTACTCGTGGGAAGTCTTTTTTGATGGTATAGCCGAAGTTGCGGTAAAAAGGAGTACCGTATCCGTGAACTTCCCAGTTGGAAGGAACAGGAATGTCTTTCCAGCCCGAAACATCAAAATCGGTTTTGTAAAAATCTTTCGGACGTTTGTCGGGAGTTGGCACCCAGTTAAATTTCCAGTTTCCATTCAAACTGCGGCATTGCGATGAAGCAAGACGATTAGCCGCCAGCGCTTCCTGCAAATTGGCATAAGGCATCAGGGTAGCGTGGTATGGTTCCTTGTTGATTCCCAGACATTCGGGGTTTTCAATTTCGGCAGGATAGTCAATCCCCGAGCGCAACTGCAAGGGATCTTGCCCGAATGCAGTCGTAATTGCCCCCGCAAAACAGAGGAACAACGATACTAAGATTAATTTCAAGTGTGACATTGGTATTTTGATTATTGTATTTATCGAATAACAATCGTGGCTTTTTTCAGATCTTTCGCATCCGAGCTATTGCCATAGAAAATTTCATATTCGCCCGGAGTAACCATCATCTTACGCTGGCTCCAGTCATAAAACTCAAAGGAAGAGGCAGGCAAATCTATAGTGACATTTGTTTTTTGTCCTGCATTAAGACTAACGCGCTGGAATCCTTTCAATGTTTTGAGCGGACCGTCCACATCGTTCACCTTACGGACATACACCTGCACGATTTCCGTCCCCTGACGTTTACCTGTATTAGAAACCGGGATCGTCACTTTTACATCCTCATTCGCACTCAGCGTATTTTTGTCGAGGGTAGCGTTGCCGATAGCAAACTTGGTATAGTTCAATCCGTAACCAAAAGGAAAGAGAGCATCAGTCATATAACGGTAAGTGCGTCCTTTCATCGAATAATCTTCAAAGTCTTTCAACTGATCGGAACTTTTGTAGAAGGTGATCGGTAGCTTTCCCGAAGGATTGTAATCTCCGAAAAGCACATCGGCAACAGCCTGTCCTCCTGATTCGCCGGGATACCATGCCTGAAGAATGGCATCGCACGATTCGGTTTCGGGAGTCAACGCAATGGCGGAACCCGAACAATTGACAAAAATTACTTTTTTTCCGGCTTCTTTCAATGCTTTCAGACAATTCCGCTGAACAGCCGGAAGATCTATATTGGTGCGGTCACCTCCTTTGAAGCCCGGATACGACACCGGCATTTCTTCACCTTCAAGACTTCCGGACAAACCACCGACAAATACCACCGTTTCAACACCTTTCAATTTATCAATCAGCTTGGTATAATCCACATTGAGTTCTTTGCCGAAATCAAGTTCAATGTTTGCCTGCCAGTTGTTTTTCTGTGCATATCTGATTTCGATCTTGTATGTTTTGCCGGCTTCTACCTTAAACGGAATGCGGGAAGGCAACGTCCGCCAGTTGCTATATTTTTGAAGAGACTGACCGTTTACGATCAATTCGTAATCGCCGGTTGCACCTCCTTTAAATACGAGTTCTTCCGATACTTTTGGTGTAAATTCAGCTTCGAAAAGACCAGAAAATCCTTCCAGTTTTACGCCTGACGCAAACTCGTGCTGACCGGCAGTCGTCATTTTTATAGGGTTGGAGATTTGTACGGCAGTAACAGGATCGCCGCTACGGTCGATATTGTTCCAGTAGGTCACCTTAAACCCTTTTTTATTACCGGACGAGAGCTGATCGAAATAGCTTTGTGTTACTTTATCTTCAACAAGGTCACAGCCTTTGTCATAAACTATTTTCTTTTCCGAAATCTTTGTTTTAATTCCGTCAAGGATAGAAATGGTATGCACTGGTGTTCCATTGTAGTTACCCCAAAGCATCGGTTTGTCATTTGCGTTCGGACCTATTACGGCAATCTGCTTTCCCATTTTCGACAACGGCAACAGGCTCTTTTTATTTTGAAGCAGCGTCATTGCTTCACGAGCCATGTCCAGCGCCAGTTGGCGATGTTCCTGATTGTTCAGCACCGATGCAGGTATCTGAGCCCATGGAACAATGGAGTTATCGTCGAAATCGCCCAAATCAAAACGACCTGTCAGTACACGAAGCAGGCTTTTGTTAATATCGGTTTCTTTAATCAAGCCTTTGTCGACAGCTGCAGGCAGGTCTTTGAAAGGATAGTTTTCCCATACACACTCCACGTCGGTTCCTGCCAAAACGGCCTTCGAAGCAGCATGAACGGCATCCGACGACACTTTGTGACTTGTAAAAAAGTCGGTTACGGCACCACAATCGGAAACTACCATGTACTTATATCCCCACTCATCGCGAAGGATACGTTGCAAAAGACGGGTGTTTCCACAACAAGGTTCATCGTCCAGACGCTGGTAAGCACACATCACCTGACGCACATCGGCATCCTGCACCAAAGCTTTGAATGCCGGCAGATAGGTTTCGTACAGTTCGCGTGGGTTTACATTGTTCAAATTGAGTTCATGACGGCTCCATTCCGGTCCGGAGTGCACGGCATAGTGTTTGGCACAAGCCAGCAACTTACGGTATTTTGCATCGGCTGACCCTTGCAAACCCTTCACCACCTGCACGCCCATTCGCGAAGTAAGGTACGGATCTTCACCGTAAGTTTCCTGCCCGCGCCCCCAGCGCGGATCGCGGAAAATGTTGACATTCGGGGTCCATACCGAAAGACTGAGGAAGCGCTTGTTCTCGTTGCCCCGTTGCAACCACAAATTGTATTTGGCACGACCCTCATCGGAAATAGCATTGTAAATACGGTACAACAGCTTATCGTCGAACGAAGCTGCCATACCCACTGGTTCAGGAAAAACGGTAACACTATCGTTGTTGGCATACCCATGAAGTGCTTCGCTCCACCAGTTGAATTTCTTAATTCCCAAACGGGGAATCGCATCCGACTGATCACACATCAACGTCGCTTTTTCGGTAAGCGTCAATCGCGAAATAAGGTCTTTGGCTCGCGCTTCGGAACTCAGGTTCGGATTTTGATAGGGCAACTGTTGGCCCCAGGATGTTGCAGACAACAACAGAAAAGCAGATACACAAATGCCTTTCCCAAAAATTTTAAACATTGCTGTTTCCATGAATATGTAATTAATTATCTATTTATTCGCCTCAAAGCAAAGGTCTCAGACTGGCAACAAATCCTCCTCTCCGGAGCATCTTGATATCTACCGATGATGATTTATCTACCACCAGATATTGCGTAGAAAATTCTTTATCGTGTTTGCCATCTGCAATCAGCGTCAGCTTATATTTCACTCCTTCAGGAAGGAAACCGAATTCCAGTTTCGTTCTCTTTTCGCGCATATTCTCAGCACTGATGCCTCCGATGTACCAGTCGTTGCCTTTCTGACGGGCAAGGATGATATATTTGCCGGGATAACCGTCAAGCAATTTGGTATTGTCCCACGTATTCGGCACCTCTTTCAGGAATGTGCGGGCAGCATCCGGCAACGAATAATATCCTTCGGGTCTGTCGGCAAAGTGCTCTATTCCTGATTCAAAGACAACGCTCAACGCCAGTTCATGTCCGTAAGAAGTAGTATGAGGAAACTGTGAATTGGTAAACGTTACCGGCGTATAATCCATTGCACCAACCACGTTACGGGTGAATGGCAACACTGTATTATGCTCGGGGGCTGTCGTGGTAAATTCGGGCCCGTTGTTGTACCATTCGGCACCGCGCACGCCTTCGTATGTCATCAGGTGTGGATAGGTGCGAGCCCAGCCGCGCGGTACCAAACAACCGTGGAAATAAACCATCATTCCAAACTTGGCCGCATCATCCAGAATATCGAGATAGTACTTAATCATGTCCTGCTTTTCGCTTTCAAAAAAGTCGATCTTCACCCCTGCTACCCCCAGATTCTTCAGTTTGGTAAACTCTTCCACGCGGTTTTCGTGGGTCAGCATCCGATCTTTTGGCGTAGCCGACACCCAGGTATGATCTCCTCCTGAATTGTACCACATCAGCGGTTTAAGCCCTTTGGATTTGATGTATTTAAGGGCATCTTCCAGCTTTCCACCATTGCCCATGGCATCCCATTCCCAATCGAGTAAAGTATAAGGCCAACCCATTTCTGCCGCCAAATCCGCAAACTCACACACCGTTTTGTAGTCCTTCGTGCCATGGTTGTCCGACCAGTAGTTCCACGAAGCAATTCCAGGTTTGATCCAATCGGTTTTAGCTACGACCGAAGGAGGACAAACATCGTCTATCAAAGTTGACTCTACAATATCTGCTAGGCTACCTACCACAATCACACGCCAGGGTGATTTCCATGGCAAGGTAACGGTCGGTTGCGATTCGCCTTTCCCGCGTCCGTTCCATTGATCGGGAAAAGTAATTTTATATTCGGTACTGGTTCCGGCATTGGATAGCTTCGACCCGCAGTAATTCCGGTCGAGATCAGCTTCGTGAATCAGGTACCAGCACGATTTGTCAGGTGTATTGAACAGAGCCGGATAACCCCAGTCCTGCTGCACTTTTCCATCTACCATCGACGAGTAAAGCCCTTCATTGGCCGGATTGAATTTTTCCAACCATCGTTTCGTACTATCCGGTATGGAATACGCTGTAAGTTCGTCTTTTACCACAAACGAACCTGATTTTTCGGGAAATTCGTAACGGAAAGCCACGCCATCGTTATAAGCTCTCATTATCAGGTTCAGCTTTGCTTTGGAAGGCGTTTCAAAAGCAACCGTCAATTCGTTTGCCTGATTAGTGCAATGCGCACGTTTGCCATGCAAAACCGTATAATCATCATGAATCGAAACAGGTTTGCCTATCCTGATCAATTTCAGCGCTTTGGAAAAATCCTGATCGCTACGCAAAAGACCGAGATTGATTTGCGGAATGACGTCTGTCTGTTTTACTCCATTTTGGTACGAAACCTTCAGATACCAGCTCCCGGCATCCGCATTCTGGCGGCTACAGAGTTCGACGCTAACCTTTTGATTGGGAGAAACTATTTTTGCATTCTGTGCAAATGCTCCGGTGCAAACCATACCGGCCAAAGCCAGTAAAACGGTAATTATCTTTATGTTCTTCATGTGAATATTGTTTTCTTATTTAAATGCACATGAAACGATCCTGACAGAACAAGATCGTTTCATGTAAATATACTTACTACTTAAGCATCTCTGCAAAAGCCGTTTGCCAACCAAAGACACAAGTCTTCAGCTTATTCCTTTATCGTGTTATTTTCGTCCGCTATTGGTGATGTGGAAATAGTCGAACGAAACATCAAACGGAGTTGCCGGTTTGGTCGTATCGGGATCAAACCAGAATGTATTTTTCATACTTTGGATAATTACTCCATCACATGCTATCAAGCCCACTTTGATGTTTTTGAGGAAGCTTTTTGCTGTGCCAAGTTTCTCGAATTTTGTTCCATCCAGCGAATAATAAGCGGTATAAGCACCACCGTTCTTTTCCAGTTTCAAAACCAAAGAGTTGCTGCCCGTAATCTCTTGTCTGAGGTTGAACGAAGCCGCCGACTTTGCAATACCATTCTCTTCTACCACTAGATCGATGGTGCCGGCTTGTACTCCGGAACCACGTCCCTGACGCGAAGTCTTGGTTACCGCACGAAGCATTAATTTCACAAAGTTACTATCATCCTGGTAAGCAACAAGGCCTGCGTTTTCGGGCTGAGACGGAACTCTCGAACCTACCAGCTTTGTTTCGGCCACCCAGTCGTTGTTTGCACTTTGCAGGAGAACATTCTTTGCATCATTGCTGCCTTCGGAGATATCGCCTTTTTCGGTAGTAATAGTGAGCGAACCCGGAACTTTGGTAAAGCTGTAATTCGCACTATTTTCTCTGATCCACTGCCATTGTTTCCCGGCGGAAGCAGCATTGAAATCATCGCTTTCCGAAGCAGCATCAAAGTTAAAATAATATGTGTTGGCTTCAAACGTATTGTTGTCGATAAACTTAACAATTGCAGTGCCCGGAATCTCTTTAGCCTGTTCGATATCCACTGAAATGCTATTGTCCAAAGCCGTTGCTTTGACTACCGGCAGTTTCGCGTTCTTTTTCAGAAAATAACTATATGCCTTCTCATCTTTACTAAAGCCCTGAATTTCTTTCCCGTTGATTTTGATCGATTTGGGTGTAAGATCAGGCATAACTTTTACCGGATAGCTATTGGAAACGATGGTTCCGTCCACTGTTACAGAAGCGATGATCGATGCGACTCCTGCACTCTTAGCCGTCACTTTGCCGGCATTGTCAACACTGGCAACCGCAGGGTTATTACTTTTGTAGGTTATCTGAGCTTTGCCAAGGTCGCAGAAGCTATCATCCGACATGGATGCCGTCACGCTGGTTTGCAAAGTATTGCCCGGACGTAAAACAATTTTGTCGCCTTCGGCTACTACCGTAGATAAAACCGATTTGTATGTGCCGTTCATGTTCGCCGAAACTTCGCCTTTAATATCTCTGGAAGAGGCTCCGATTTCAAAGACATATTTTCCCTTATCGAACATAATCCGTTTGTTAGCGGCATCCCAGAACCAGAGGTCGGCACAATCGATATCTATCGAAACGGTTTGTGTTTGTCCTCTCGGAATGGTCACTCTCTTAAATCCTTTCAGGCGTTTTATCGGTCTTTGGAGCGCAGCTGCACTTTCCGGAGTTTTTACATACACCTGAACAACTTCGTCTCCATCCACATCGCCTGTGTTTTTAACATCGGCAGTAATGGTAATTTTATCGTTGGGAGTAATGGCGTTTTTGCTGATTCCAAAATTGCTGTAAGCAAAAGTGGTATAGGAGAGTCCGTATCCGAATTCATAGGTAACATCCTTGTCGAAATACATGTAAGTACGACCGTTTTTACCGGTACCGCCACGCAATGTATAATCGTTGAAGTCGGGCAAATCGTTCAATGATTTGTACCAGGTAACGCTCGTTTTGCCGCCAGGATTTACTTCACCAAACAATACTTTAGCCATAGCAGCACCCTGATTCTGACCATTGTATCCGGTAAAAATCATACCGGCAATGTTGGGATTGTTTTTGAACTGTTCGGCTTCTACCATGCCCATACCCTGAATCACCACGATTGTATTCGGGTTGACAGATGAAATAGCCTTAATCAGCTCGTTCTGATTACCCGGCAAATTAATGGAGAAACGATCGGATTCTTCGCGCCCGGTTGTCTGATCGGTGCCAACAAACACCAAAGTCACATCGGCAGAAGCTGCCATATCAAGCGTTTCTTTATCGGTAGCGGGCACTTCTGCTTCGTGATAAACCAAAACAAGAGTTTGTGAGCCGGTGATACCAAGCGTATTGATTTTTACAGGAATATTTTTGGGTCTTCCGCCAAAGCCCATGAATCCTCCGTTTGTCTGAGGAGTTGCGGCAATTTTTTGCGATGCCAGAATATTACCGGTAACCGAATTAACACGAATTTCGATCGTTCCGCCTTCGGCAGATACATTCATATTCAGACGAATAGAATCTACATCGGTTATATCCACGTTATTATAAGCTGTCCAATCGCCGTCTTTTATTCCTTTGATCGATTTGCTGCCAAATCGTTCGGTTGCTATTAAACCGGGGGCAGAAGCATCGAATTTGGTTGCATCAAACTGTTTTACAGTATTATTTTTAGTGACGGTAGAGAATCCGGATATCATAAAGAAATCGGTACGCTTTTCAGTGTTTCCCCCTGCTTTAGAAACCACTTCAGCGGTATAGTTGTTGTCTGCAAGGTATCTTTTAATACCCTCAAGCGGACTTACTTTGTATTTGCCCTCAATTTCACCCGAATAATCACCTAACTCCACCTTATCGGCCTGCGGACCGAGCACCGCAATGCGTTTGATAGTTGATGCATTGAGCGGCAATGCCTTTTTCCCGGTCTTTGCTAAAACATTATTTTTGAGCAATACAGGAGTTTTAGTGGCGACTTCCAAAGCGAGGTCGTTATGGGAAGGATCGTTGATAATATTGGGGTTAATGCCTGCAAACGGAACAATGTTCTGAGGATCGAATTCGCCCAATTTCATTCTGATGGCAAAAAGATTAATCAGCGCCTTGTCCATGTCGGTTTCGGTAATCAGTCCCTGCTTTAGTGCCTCCAGGGCACTGGACTGGTATATACCGCCACAATCGGAATCAACACCAGTTTTTAAAGCCATGGCGGCTGCCTCAGCTTTCGATTTTGCATAATGATGACCGTTCAGAATATCAGCCACCGCATCACAGTCGCCGGTTACATATCCATCCAATCCGTAGGTTTTGCGTGCAATCGAATCGACAAGGAATTTACTGGACGACATAGGAACACCATTCACTGCACTATACGCTGTCATAATTGCCGAAAGTTTATCCTTCTCTATCAATGATTTGTAAGGATACAAATAGAATTCGCGCATATCGCGGTCATCCATATTGGCGCTTCCCGTATGTCTATTAAACTCCGTATTGTTGGCAAAGAAGTGTTTGCCGCAAGGAACAGCTTTCAAATACTTCGGATCGTCTCCCATCAAACCACGGATAAATCCGCTGCTTATTTGCGAAATCAAAAATGGATCTTCGCCAAATGTTTCTCCGGTGCGTCCCCAGCGTGGATCGCGGGTAGGTTCCACCACGGGCGACCAGTATGTGAGAGTGAAAATATAGTTGTGGTTAAATCCTCTGGCCTCATTACCAATAACGTTTGTTTCCCGTTTAATCAGCTCAGGATCCCAGGTACATCCCACGGCAACACTGTTAGGGAAAGATGTGGAGGTCATCCCGCTATTGTCGTTCCGACCGGCAACACCGTGGAGAGCTTCTCCCCAAACATCATATTTTTTGACACCTAAACGAGGAATCGGAGGCATGGTATTTCCCAACTGACTCTGCTTTTCTTCCAAAGTCATTCGGGAAACAAGATCGGTGGCCCGTTCTTTAAATGAATAAGAAGTATTGAAATAAATCGGCAACTTCTGTTTTTCAGCCTTTACCAAAAAACTTTGGGGATTGAAACCGATCAGCACTAACAAGAGAATTAAAAAACTTTGTCTGTAAAAATTGTAGCGCTCATCTTTACATGACACAAAAAAAAGTTTCATTTTATAGATATTAGATGGTTATTTCAATATTACTAAAGTCATCACGACTGTTACCTAATTTAAATACTATATCCCTTGCCCACAGACAAAGTGCGGGACAAAGATTCAATAAAAAAATCGCACCGTTTATGCAAAAAACCAAGGGACTTCTATTCGAAACAGAACATGCCTACCTCAACAATTTTCACAAAACCTTATAAACCCCAATTATTACATACGGTTCTTCGCCGGGCTTTAATGCCGGCATTCTTAATGTTCCCAGAAATATAGCATGATTCAGATAACTATACGGACTTTTCTCGGGCACTTCGAAATCCAAAACCGATTTACAGTAAAATGCTTTGGTAGCAGCATCGACATGAATCAAGGCTTGATTAAGAACCTGAAAAGTGTATCCATCGTCCGTTTTCATGAAGTAACGGGCATTCAGTTCGGTATCGCCATCAGGACGAACCAACTGCCAGTCTTCTCCTCCGGGCAAAACCACCCCTTTAATTTTCGGACCGCTGAAAGTGCCTCCTGTTATAGGAATCACTCTCCGCACTCCTCTTTTACTTTCGCCGACATTCATCATGCCGCTAATCTTCACCTTTGCTTCCCACATAAATTCGGTCTTGAAATCTTTGTATAAAGAGTCTGGTTTAACCGAATTGTTGCTTTGGGCATTTGTGCTTTGAAAAGTACAGAAAACAAACGCCGCGATATAAATTAGTTTTTTCATGTTTCAGAACTATTTTGCCCAGGCTGCACCCTCCGAACTTCTTCTCCATTTGAAATAGTTGTCCAACACTTTGAGTGACTCCAGACCAGGCACTGGTCCAACGTGAGGTGTTTGTTGCAAGTACATGACAGACGGTTTTTCTTCGTTAAATGCGGGCCATTCAACACTTCCATTGCCATTTGGTGTTCCATATTTTGCAAAGTTTGTCCAATAAGTCCCCATGGCTTCCGATATTGCAAGATCCGATTTTGTAGTTTGAGGATTAGAGGGGTCAAGGTGCATAAATACGTATGCTACATCCTGTCCATGAGGCGATCCGAAGCCATACTGCGGTGACTCCTTCGGATAATCGGGATGTTGATCGAAATAGTACAAGAAGGCTTTTGATTTACCCGTTTTTGTCTGAAGACGAGCCCAACTCCAGGTATGCCAGCCAAAGGCAGCATCACGGGCAAGGTCGCGGGCTGTTTTAGGCACCGAATTCTCAGCTGCCGGATAAGCTTTTATAAGGTCGTCGGCAAACTTACCATAACGGGCTTTTACTCCTGCAAAATAATCTTCGGGTTTTCTTTCGCGCGAGAAACTGGCTCCCTCATCAGAGTTGTAGCCAATAAGCACCGGAACATCGTTGTATTTGCCGGCTTCGTACAATTTATACTGGTCGTCGGGAATTACAAAACCGTCCACAATCGGCCAGCCACCGGGCATTCCGAATCCCATAGGAAGTTTGTCTGCTTCAATTTTCCGCAGTTCGGCAAGAGATGTCACGCCGGCTTTCTTCATATAATTCTCGCCTTCGGCTTCTGCCTGCTTAAGCGTTTGCATGTTTTCGCCCGGGAAAGAGACCAAACGCGTAGGTCCGAAAGAGCCTCCGCTTTGAGATATCGCTCCCTGAAAAAGACCTTTTGCCTTAGGCGATGCACAAAGCATGCTAACTGATATAGCACCGGCAGACTCTCCAAAAATAGTAACCTTGTTTGGGTCACCTCCAAAGGCTGCAATATTTTTCTTAACCCATTGCAATGCAGCTATCTGATCGAGTAAACCATAGTTGCCCGAAACGTGATCAGGACTTTCGGCACTCAATTCGGGATGAGCTATAAACCCAAGCTGACCAACACGGTAGGCTATGCTAACCAAAACAACTCCTTTTTGTGCCAGTTTTTCGCCGGAATAACCCGGTTCTGAAGTAGAACCGAAACTAAATCCGCCTCCGTAAATCCATACAAGTACCGGAATTTTGTCACCTGCCGATTTTGCAGGAGTCCAGACATTCAGATACAAACAATCTTCGCTCTTCCAGGAGGGAGTATTTCCTCCCTGAAAAGGAGCCGGAGCAAATTTATCCGCTTGTTTTACACCTTCCCAGCTTTTTGCAGGCTGAGGAGCTTTCCAGCGAAGATCTCCGATAGGAGGCGCTGCAAAGGGAATTCCTTTGTAAACCGTCAGTCCGTTTTCATAAATACCCTGAACCAGACCTTTGTCTGTTTTTATCGGGCTCGGTTGTTGTGCTGATATGAATTGAGCACTAAACAAAAATGCAGCTGCAATCAAAGAAACGTATTTCATATGGTAATGATTTTTTGTCTGAAATAGGACATCCTATTTGGCAAACTGTATTGACTTTATAAACAGGTCACCCTTGCTTCCTTTCGGGAATTTCACAAACACATCATGGTGGCCCGAAACAGGTTTCACCGGTACAGAAAAAGTTTTCCAGTCTGCTGCACCTGTAACATTGACCGGTATTTTTGCAATCAACGTTCCGGTTGTCAGGTCATCAAGCCAAATTTCAATCATGCCTTTTGCTTGTGAAGTTGCCTCCAGTTGAACGGCTTTTACAGTTCCTTTTTCCAGCTCGACACCGGATATCATAAACCATCCTCCGTCAACCGAGGTATTAGTCACACATTTATAATTCCCTTTAACCTGTTTTTCTACACCGTAATAATTGCTATATCCGATAGCCGGCATAGAAGAATAACCATCTTTACAAATGAAGAAGTCGAAATCGGCCGGTTTTCCTTCCGCGAACAACCCGACGCTAGTTCCCACCCAGGAGTTATAATTTGGCTGCACCTTATCCAGCTGAACGGCGCTAACGGGAGTTCCGAGTGAGATCCAGTTACGCCCGTCACCACTGCAATATGCGGTCAAATTGTGTTCAAAACGCACCAGTTTCAACCACACAATGTTACCGAATCGGTTGTCAATACTACGTGTTTCAGCATTGAAGTTCAGGATAATTTTCTTCCCGTTATCAAATCCGGTATAGAGTCTGACAATTTCTTTTTGATTACCACTGGTAAGGTAGATACCGGCCTTTGACGCAGCATTAATTGCTTTCAGATCCACCTTGGTTACCACTGTATAGTAATGATCTGTCTCTTTTTGCACCAAATGAGTACGGGTAGAATCCGGTGTTAATCTTGCCCATCCTTTTCTTGCCGAAAGCGAATAGTTTGCGGCCGCTTTCTTTGTAAGGAAGTGCCAGTTATTGCTTAAAACGCCAGCCTCAAAATTATCACTTTGCGCGCTTCTCCACAGAATTCCTGATTGTGGCAATTTAGGTTTCGCAATAGGTTGAGTGGTAGGGGCCAACCCCCAGGGGCGATCTCCTTCCCAGATAACCGGATAGAGAGAGGTCTGACGGCCGGTTCCCGACCAGTCATCATTATCATATTTCTCGTAACTTTGAGCAATACACCACCAAGTACCATCTGCCAGTTGATAGGGTGCCGACATGTGGTTGGGGCGACGGAAACCGACATTAGGATCGGAAATAGGTTTGAAAAATTCTCCCAAACGTTCCCATTTCGTCGAATCGGCAGTCAGTTCTTTTGATCTCAGTACATATTGACCGCCGGAAACATCACCCGCGGGGAAGTAAAAATAATAACCGTTGCGTTTGCACATTACAGGACCTTCTGCCCAGCTGTATTGGAGCTTCCCGTTAATCCAGTCAAGGTCAATAACCTTGGCGGTTAGCTGTCCATCCCTTCCGAGCGCTTGTATGCGGTTTGTTTTCTGTCCGTTTTTAATTACCATATACGGAGTTCCGTCATCATCAACAAAGATAGAGTTGTCGTATCCTAAAGGTCCGGTTTCCGGATTGGTTTGTACCTGTACTGGAGCTGACCATGGCCCGGTTGGAGAATCGGCTTTGCAAAACCATTGACCACCGGCTGAAAAATAAATCCAGTAAGTGCCATAAAAATAAGTAATTGCTCCCTGCCAGATACCGGAAGAAGGACGGTCTGTTACCCAACCGGCTTTGGACGGCGGCAATACTCTTCCGATTACTTCCCAGTGAACCAAATCCTTGGAATGATAAATGGGCATGTAAGGGTTAAAGTGAAATGTCGATCCGCAATGATAAAAATCGTCACCCACTTTTAAGAGTGTTGGATCCGGATGGTCACCGGGCAACACCGGATTAACATACGTGTTTACCTGTTGAAAATTTGACTTATCCGAACTGGATTGTGCTTGCAAGCAAGAGAATGAAGACAAAAGCAATAGCCCTGCAAGAGAGCAAAATAAATTGCGCATTGGAATGTGAATTATGTTTGAATTATTTGTTCTATCAAAGCTGACTGATATAGTCCAAAAGACGTTTTAACTTGTCCGGTTTATTAATATTGATACGATTCTCCTTTATATATTTCTTAATCGCCTCTTCATTTTTTGGAAACAGATCCGTTATGCTTTTCACATTTTTCAGCACAACGATTTTATCTTTTACCTCTAACAAATAGACTGGGTCGACCCATTCAAAGCATGCTGGTTTTGGATCAATAAAACCACCGGCCTTCACTTCCGGCTTAAATTCCACCTGCCTGAATTCATAAATACCGGTCACTCCCTTGCGGTCGATTACCTTTAGGGCTTTCGGTTGATTTTTACCTTCCCCACCGAAGCTTCTATAAACATAAACAGACCCGTCAAGCTTTACGCTATCAATACCAGCCGAATTTACCAAATGAATTTTTCCTTTGCTTACAAATTCAAAATTACCATAATAGCAGTTCAACCGGGTGAGTGATTTTATTACAGTCTTATTTGAAAGGAAAAACGAACCTTCTATATTCGTCTCGTTAACATAGGGTGTCCCTGCTATTCCGGCTTCACTTGTAAATCCTTTGTCCTGAAGTACCCTGTCCTGCAAATCGGAAGCCTGCAGCATTAATTCATTTTGAGCGCACAAGTGCATTGCACCTATGAAAAGCATTGAAATTAGCGCAAAAACTTTCATACTGTTATTTTTCATTACGCGTATATTACGTTAAGCGTTAGATTATTACAATGAGTCGGAAATAGTCTTTTTTATTTTATATCAGCAACAGGATACCCTAGTAGTGAAAGCATTTGGATAGCATATCTTTTGCCTAATGTACGGTAACCTTCGGCCAAAAAATGAAGATGGTCTTTAGCTGCCGGACATCCGGTTGAAGATATGACGTATGAATTAGGAATCACCTTAGGCAATGTCCCAATAATGGCATTCATGCTTGCACAAGCACCACCCTGATCCGCACTCACTAATTCACCAGCCAACAAAGGAACTTTTTTAGGCTTAAGTTTCAGATCTTTCATCAGGTTATCATAAACGAGCTTCACTTTTTTAGTCCAAAGAGTATCGTTGGTATTCGACTCTCCCTGATGTATCAAAATCCCTTTAATAACTCCATCTTTTTGAGCCAGTTTTGCCATCTCAACCAAACGTCCATAAGGATTCCCGTCATAATCTTTTACCATATTGAGCATCCATTGGGGAGCTGTTGCCAAATACGACTGATAATTATCCTTGTCAAATAATTCAATTTTGCAGCCTCCTATCGCTACATTGATAATTCCAATCTTAACCTTTTCAGGAAGATTAGCGACCAAGGTCCGCCCAAAGTAATCAGCCGGGGTGAGTCCTGTTTTACAGCGGCACAAAGGAGGAACTGCCGGATACCATTTACCTTTGGCACGTCCCAAATTAGCACAGTCGGTAGCTTCCAACACCTGAAAACGGCTATCAACAATTGTGTCCTGAGCTTCAATGCGGGCATTTCCCTCCATGTTTGACTGTCCAAAACAAAGGAAAACATAGAAATTCGGATCTTTTGCAAAACCATTTATGCTTAATAAAAACAACCCGAAGAATAGAAAGAATTTCATTTTTTTCATGATCTTATTTTCGTTTAATAACATATAAATCTCCATTATTACAACACATCTACGAAAAATAACACCTCTTACTGTGTGAATTTATGTCTCTTTACTGTGCGTAGTTTTGATGGCGTGCTGTATCATTGCGTATCAAATATTCCAGATTATTTACCGGACGCTCTATTTCATACGGGATCGGCTTTTTACTGAACTGCTGAAAATAAAGCAGACAAGCGTCTTTCCACAATTGAGCATTCTGGCTCTGGCTCCTGAGTTTATGCTGAACCTGAGTAAATCGTTCCGAGTCGACATAAGATTGCTCCTTATCCCAAATCTTTTGGAACTCACGCACCTGATGCAGACCTTTGTCGTAGCGATAACACAATTCGTTCCACAAAGAACGACCGCTCTTCATCTTAAAACTCCAGGGCACATGATGAAACCACAACAAATCCTCGTCCGGACAAGTCTGAACATTGTCGAACAAAGTATGCAAAGGTTCGTGATACTGGCTAACAGCATCACTTCCTCCATGAGTTCTGTTAAATCCTATTCCAACAGTATCCGCCTGATGAAAGTATGGTGGAGTCCAGTCTTTTCGTATTCTTTTTGGAGCCCACCACGGACCGGGACCGTAGTGTTCATTGGCAGACATAATATGGTGCAACCCAAGTGGCATCATATAATTCACGGCAGCTTCCCGACTGTCGAGCATCATCTGCTTTACCGGTTTCAGAAAATTATCCTGCCAATCTGTAATTTCAGCTGCATTTCGCTTGAAAGTAAGCTTAAGCCATTCATCAGCAATTTGATCGCTGGTAAGTTTGTTGTTCCACGCCAATCGTCCGAAAGCGTACCAATTGGACTGAGCAAACTGATGTCCGCACCAGTTTACGTCCAACCCCACATTGGCAACTCCTGCAATGGCTGTATGTTTTTGAGGAAAGAGGCTTCCATCCGTACAACGGGCAACTGTACTCCCCTCGCCTTCCTGATATGTATCGCTTTTCAGAAATTCCTCCCACATGGTGGAGAGAAAGACCAAATGAATGGAATGTCCCAAATATTCCTGTGTAATCTGAACCTCAGGCATCAGCGAGGTCTTTTTCATTGCACCGAACAACGGGCTAAACGGTTCACGGGGCTGAAAGTCAACAGGACCGTTCTTCACCTGAATAATTACGTTATCGCGAAATTGTCCATCCAAGGGCAAAAATTCTTCATAAGCCTGCTTTGCACGATCATTATCGGATGCACTGTAGACAAATGCCCGCCACATCACAATTCCTCCATAAGGTTTCAGCGCATCCGCCATCATATTTGCTCCATCGGCATGAGTTCGCTTGTAATCCTGAGGACCCGGCTGGCCTTCACTATTGGCTTTCACCAAAAAGCCGCCAAAATCAGGAATCATTGCATATATCTCCTTCACTTTGGACTGCCACCACTTTATTACGGACGGATCTAAAGGATCGCAGGTTTTTAAGCCTCCAACCTGAGAGGGTGCTGAAAACTTAGCCGATAAATAGACCTTCACTCCATAAGGGCGCAACTCATCGGCAATTGCCTTAACACGCTTCAAATAGTCATTCGTCAGAATATCCGCATTGGCGTTCACATTGTTGAGCACAGCACCGTTGATGCCGACTGATGCATCTGCGCGGGCATATTCTCTCCAGAGCTTTTTATCGGTCTCCGTAACATTCAATGAATCTTTAGTGTTTCTCCAAAAAATAGAACGTCCGGCATATCCTCGTTCAATTGTTCCGTTCTGATTATCCCAGTGATTCAAAACTCGACGCTCATAAGACGGATTAAAGATTCCGGGATCCATCTTTTCTCCCGTTTGCTGGCGGCGCAACAGATCATACACGCCATACAAAATACCAAAATCGGTATTTGCCTGAACTCCTTCCTGAGTCAGTTTATATCCATCTCCTTTTACCTGTTTATCTTGTTTTACTATAAGTTTTACCGATGCTCCGGGTTGTCCCTGCCAGCCGCTCAGCAACTCTTGTTTTGCAACGTCTATTACTGGCGATTTCTTGCCACACATCACACGAACGGGTGAGGAGCTTTGATTCCGCAGCCAAAGCGCATGACCATTTTCGGCACATAAATTCACAGAAAGGAAGAACAATATCAAGAAACCCGATACAATCTTCATCATCTCAATTTTCATGGTTAGAACAAAAGGGTAATTACATCACAGGGTTTCCCTGCAAATTCAGCTATAGCGAGATCCATTCAATGCCCGAATGTTAGGGGCAATTAAAAGGAAACAGGACAACATCGGCACTTTACAATACAAAGTTCGATGAAGATCCTGTTTGTCATTTCTAATTATCCACATTTTTGTTCTAAATTCGGATAATTATAGGGGTGAATTTTATTCCTGCTCTATCACTTTCTCCCCTTTTGTAATGCCATTTTCGTTGAACGCATCGACAACAAAATAGTATTTCTGCTTACTGTTCAAATTACCGATTGTAACAGAGTTCTTTCCCAGAATTTGATAGTTACTATACAATTTATCTTTCTGTGTTCCGTATCTGACATTGTAGCCTACAACATCCGGTTTGGATGGCCAGCTCATTTTCACTACGCAGCGGTCGATCTGGCTGCGCACGGCATCAACCTTATCGGGTGCTATCGGAGTTTTTCCGCCTGCATTTCCAAACACGCGCAAACCTGCCAGAGCAAACGTGCCGTCGGCCATGTGATAGTTGGTCAGTCGCAGATAACGCGCCTTCACCGGCATTTTCAACTCGATATAATCGTGGGGAACATCCGTCATATTTTTGGTTTTATCCGCCAGCGGCTTCCAGTTCGTACCATCGGTAGAATATTCGAGCAGATACTGATAGTAAATACCTGGTTTACGACCCATCGTTTTGGTATTGTTTTCGGCAAAATTGATCTGTACGGCATTGATTGTACTCAGCTTTTGCAAATCCATAGCAATCCATTCTCCTTTATTCCCTGTTTTTGCACTCCAGAAGGTACGAATCTCTTCGTCGGCTGCATACCGTGCCGGGTGTCCCTGTAACTCGGAAGAAGCAGCAATCGGTTTGTTGTAGGAAAGGAGCATCCATTTCGGGAATAACTCTTCGGGACTACTTATCTTCTTGTTGGGCACTTTATACGGAAAATCTCCAAAGCCAGTGTAAACATACATCACCCCATCATTATCGAAAAACGTAGGAAACAAGCCCAAGCGACGTTCAAACATATGCTTTTGAGAGATCGTCATGGTGGATATATGCCAATAGTTGCCATAAACATCCTGAAACGTACTGCTGTGGCCGGCGGCGGCAACAAAACCCTCGGGTTTGGCCGAAACCGGATTATGGGCTGCGACTGTGAACGGTCCCAGTGGTTTGTCGGAAACATAAACGCCATCGCAATAGCTTTTGAACTGTGTACCAGGAACGGCATATTGCAAATAATACTTCCCGTTGTGTTTAGTCATCCACGCTCCTTCCACCCAGGGGCTATCGTCTTTTTCATTGTAATCGCCGAAACGTTCCCAGCCATGCTCTTTTTTATTACTGTTAAACAAAGCAACCGGAGTTCCGATCGGATTCAATGTTTTGTTATCGAGTTCTACGGCATAGATCGGATTTTTATCGGAACAACCGTAATAGAAATAGAGTCGGCCGTCATCATCCACGAAAAGATCCGGGTCGGTCATGCCGATCGGAAATGCAGCGTTAGCAATTTGCCATTTCCCTGATTTCGGATCGACTGTTTTATAAATGGTAAGCGGAGCATCATTCTTGGAAGCCATAAAATAAAGCGTATCCCTCATCACAACTGCAGTCGGAGCATAATCTTCGATGGGAAGATCTTTGGTTGTTATCAAATCCCAATGAATCAAATCTTTCGAATGGAAATATCCACCCGATTTAGAGGCGAACAGATAATATTCATTTTTGAAGGTAACCATGGTAGGATCCGCCGCTTCACGCCGGGATGGTGCATCCAGACAAAACCGGTAGCTAAGGTTCATCGGGTTACAAATAGTTGTCTGAGAAGGTTTGCTCACCGGCTTATTTTGTCCGAATGCCGCAAAGGTGCCCAGAAAACAGGCAAGGATAACGGATGTTTTTCTAAATGGTAGCATAGATTAGGAAGGGTTTATTTGAACAACACTTGAGCAAAATTGTAGATATTGTTTCTCCAAACAGGCCAGGTATGTCCACCGGGATATTCGCTATAGACATATTTGATTTTCATTGCATCCAGTTTGCCACGCATAATCTGGCAATTTTGCCATGCAATATCCTCTTTTCCACCCTGCGAAAGCCAGAGCTTTTTCAGGTTTGCATTCACTTTATCTACGTTGTTTTGCAAATATTCATACTGTCTGTTTGCAACGTCATTGAACATGTTTTGAATCCAACCGGAACTGAAAACGCCCAGATATGCGAACATGTCGGTATTAAACAATCCCATGTAGAGCGTTTGAATGCCACCCATCGACAACCCGGCAAGAGCACGCGATTGAGCATCGGTTTTTACTCTGTAATTTTTTTCGACAAAAGGAATAACGCTTTGTTTCATCTCTTTTTCAAAAAGCTTCAATCCCTCTTCGCCAAAATTACCTGCAGGGAGATTTCCATCGGGCATTACAACGACCATCGGAACAGCTTTCTTTTCTGCAATCAGATTATCAATTATCAAATCTGTCTTTCCCTGAGTAGCCCAGCCTCGTTGATCTTCGCCACCGCCGTGCATGATGTAAAGCACCGGATATTTTTCACTTGTATTCTGATCGTATCCCGGAGGAGTATACATGTAGAAATTACGCCATGAATTGGTAACTTCCGAGTAATAGCGTTTGATACGGATATCACCATGCGGAACATTGAGTTGTTCGTAATAACGATCGCCCTTGAAAGGAACTTCTATCCCGCTGGCCTGACGGCTCATGCCATAAAAAGTTTCACTCGCAGGATCGCACACACTGACACCGTCTACAATAATTGTGTAATAATGAAAACCTTCACTCAACGAATCGGTTGTAGCTTCCCACACACCATCGGCACCCTTCACCATGTCGTATTTTTTACCCAGATCGAGCTGTACTTTTTGCGCTTCGGGAGCCTTGATGCGAACTACAGCACGACCGTCGGGCAAAATCTGAGGATATTGAGCCGAACGGATATTGCTCTCTGCCGGACGACCGACATTATTTATCTTATCGAATGACGATTTATCAACTGGTTTGAACAGCAACTGAGAAAACATGTACAAGCTATTCTTCCATACTTTGAAATCATGATAACCATGATCGACATAATAGATGTGAGGAACATTGTTGGCTACCAAATAATCATGAGTGCGTTTGCTGTTGGTTATCAAACCGTCTTTATCGCCGCACGAAATCCAGAGCAACTGGAGTTTTTGTTTGGCCAATTCGGGATTCGGTAAAATATCTTTGGGCATTTTGGTGTTGGGAGCCGATGAGAAACCGCCTACCCAGCCAAATTTATCCAAGTTGCCAAGGCCAAAGTTCAATGACTGACCGCCACCCATCGACAACCCTGCAATAGCGCGATGCTGACTGTCTTTAATAGCCGGATAATTTTTTTCAACATAGGGAATCAAGTCTTTCAACAAGTCCTGCTCGAAGGTAGCAAAAGCCTGAACCTTTACTCCGTCATAAATATTTCCGATAGCCCTGTCGTCTTTCATGGCGCGTCCATTAGGCAAAACCACAATCATCGGCTCTACCTTCTTGGCCGCATATAAATTATCGAGAATTACTTGCGGCTGTCCTTCGCGGAACCACTCTTTTTCATCTCCACCAATACCATGCAATAAATAAAGAACCGGGTATTTTTTATCTTTAGAATATCCCGGAGGAGTATAAATCAGAGCCTTACGAACGGTTCCTACTGTTTTTGATTTGTAACTAACGGTGTCAATCTTTCCGTGGGGGATATTTGTCTGAACAATATCAAACCCTAACGGAGCCGGCGATACGGCATTTTGAGCAAATGCCGAGCAGCTAAGTATCAGTGATACAACAACAAATAAGATAAGCTTTTTCATGAAAACAAATAAAATATATTACACTATAGACTAGTTTAGATTAAAAAAAACAGAAATGGTTTAATTTCAGATAACACATTAGCAAATTACGAATGCCTAATTGTTATTTAAACAACTGCGGTAATGTCGTCGCCAAATATTGTTTGCAGTTCATCCACGTATGGCCGCCATCAACAATATAAGCTACAGGCTTCAAACCCTTTTCTGTAAACATCGCAATGTTCTTTTTGACACTTTCGAACAGAAAATCTTCTGTGCCCACGCTGAGGGTAAAAAGCTTCAGTTGCTTGTTCATCTTTTCGGCATCGGGAGCGTAATTGGCAAAATTCTTCCGGAACTCTTCTGTTTCCGGGTAAGGGGCATACGCGCATACGTACGCAAACTTGTCGGTATTCGTCAGACCAATATTCAACGTTTGTCCGCCGCCAACCGAAAAACCAGCAATGGCTCTGTTTTGACTATCGGTCAGCACCGGATAGTTAGCCTCCACAAAAGGAATTACATCGTTCATCACATCCGGAGTAAACTCGGGCATCGATTTGGGACGTACATTGCCATACGGCATCACAATAATCATTGGTTTGGCTTTGCCCTGAGCAATCAGATTATCGGCAATCAGATTGGCTTTTCCCACTTTTGTCCAGGTTTCTTCGGTATCCGAACCGCCATGAATGAGATAGAGAACCGGATATTTTGTTTTTCCGTTTACATTGAATCCCGGAGGGGTGTAAACCACCAGCGGGCGGGTTGTTCCCAACGTTTTGGAATTGTAGTACCGGTAACTGATCTTTCCATGAGGAACATTCTGAAGCGAATGAATCAATGGTATATCGCCGGGAATATCCACCAAACTATATTTGAAACGCTCGTTGGCAAATACGACGGTATTATTCGGATCGGTAACCTGCGTATCGTCAACCCAGAAACAATAGGGATAAATATCGGGTTTCACCGGATCGACCGTAATACTCCAAACGCCGGAAGCATCCTTTTGCATCGGCTGTTTATCCTTGAGAAATTGAGCTTCCAACAAAACCTGTTTGGCATTTTTTGCCGAAAACCGGAAAGTAACGCTATGATTTGGATGCACTTCGGGTGAAACGACAACAGGATTTCGCTGCGCTTGCGCCGAAAATGCAAGAAACAGGATGGCAACTAATAATTGTATCTTATTCATCGTAGTGCTTATTTAAAAAGTAATGGAGCTGTTGCAGCCAGATAATTCTTTACGTTCATCCAGGTATGGCCACCAGTGGTAATGAGATTTTTGAAATTAATCTTCTTCGATTTGAGGTAGTCCATATACTCCACCGTTTGTTTGTACAAAAAGTCCTCATTCCCCACGCTTACCCAAAGCAGCTTATACATTTTATTCGTTCGTTCAGGATTATCAACCAAATGTTTATAACTCGATTCGATTTCCTGGGGAGTCAGGTAGGAGCTGTAAGCACACACGTACGAGAATTTATCCATGTTTCCAAATGCAGCCCGAAGCGTTTGACCTCCGCCACGCGAAAAGCCTCCGATAGCACGATTTTGGCTATTGGCAACTACACGGTAGTTCTTTTCAACATAGGGAATGATGTTCTTCATCAAATCATCTTCAAACTGTTTGGAGCGAACAACAGCCTCGGCGCTCTCGCGTCCCTTGGGGTCTCCGGGTTTCAAACCTCCTTTTTGGTCGGCTACCTGAGCAGCTACATTCCCATTAGGCATTACCAATATCATGGAATTTGCTTTACCCTGAGCAATAAGATTATCCAAAATCAAATTCGCACGACCCACTTTGACGAATGTCTCTTCGGTATCGGTTGTACCACTGATAAGATAAAAAACAGGATATTTCTTTGTTGTATTCTTCTCGTAACCCGGTGGAGTATACACAACCAACGAACCTGTCGTTCCTTCTGCCGAAGGATAATATTCGTAGGTTACGGTTCCGTGAGGCACATTCTGCATAGAATGAATGAGGGGCGAATCGCCCGGAACATCAAGCAAGCTTCCTTTGAAGCGTTCGTTCGGGAAGAAATATTCATTTGCCGGATCCATAACCGAGATGCCATCCACGACGAAATTGTATGGGTAAATATCCGGTTTTACCGGACCGATCGTTACGCTCCACATACCGGAAGCATTTTTAGTCAAGCTCACAGGTGCTTTCTCGCATTGAGCACTAAGTTTGACGTCAGTAGCCGTAGGCGAGTAATATTGAAAAGTGACCGTTTTATCGGCATTGATCCTGGGCGAGAAGGCCATCGGACCGCGTGGCGGCTGACATTTCACACCAACCGAAATGGCCAATGCCAAAAACAGAAAGATAAGTTTTGCAAATTGTTTCATACGTATTAGTTTAGTGAACTCGTCCTTATTTGAATAGTTTTGGCATAATTGTGGATAAGAACAGTTTACAGTTCATCCAGGTATGACCGCCTTCCGAAGAAAAATATTCATATCGAATTCCTTTTTGATCGAGAACTTTCATGTATTCCGTCACAACCCTGAACGTGATATCCTCTTTTCCCACACCAAACCACAATAGCTTGATATTTTTGTTCGTCAACTGAGGATCGGCAAAAGGAACAGCGTTGTTGCGGTCAAATTCTGCATTTATCATACCCGGAGCAAAACCGCAAACATAACTGAAGAGGTTTTGATTATTCAAACCCAGATACAACGTTTCGCCACCACCGCCCGAAAATCCGGCAATAGCGCGGCTGTCTTTCTCTTTCTTAATACGATAGTTACTTTCTACAAAAGGCATCAAGTTCCCTAAAAAGTCCTTCTTAAACTCTTGCAGATTTTCCCAGGTTCGCAAACTCCCTGCCGATTTGCTAATGACCGGATAGGCTCTGCCATAAGGCATAACAACAATCATGGGTGCCGCTTTCTTTTGAGCAATCAGGTTATCGAGAATAATATTGGCGCGGCCTACCTTTGTCCAGGTTTCCTCCGTATCGGAAGATCCATGCAATAAATACAGCACCGGATAGTTTTTTCTCGAATCATTTTCGTATCCGGGCGGTGTGTAAATCACAACCGGTCTTGTGCCCAACTCTTTTGAATAATAGTAGCGATAGGAAAGCGTGCCATGAGGGACATTTTGCACCGTGTGAATCAACGGAGTGTTTCCAGTTATTTCCACAATACTATTTTTAAATCCTTCGTTTGGAAATATCACCTGATTCACCGGATCGGCGACCGAAACGCCATCTACGATAAAACAATAAGGATACATATCGGGCTTCACCGGACCGCGTGTTACACTCCATACGCCCAAGGAGTCTTTGGTCATTGGCACGGCAGACCTTTCAAACTGGGCACTTAGTTTCACCTCTTTTGCCTTTGGTGCAATGAATCGAAAAACAACAGTGTTGTCCGGATTTACCTGAGGAGAGACTACTTCGACAGGAATTCCTCTGGCCTGCTGCGCATAGACTGCAACGTAAAATACGAATGCTGTGGTTAGCAACAACATTCGCGAAATGTTTATCCGTTTCAATTTCATTTTGCAGTAGATGAGGTTGTACTTTCGATCCATTTAAGAAGTGGGTCCATCCATCCCTGATGTCTGAAAATAAACCCATGACCGCCTTTGGGGTAAATGTGCATCTCAACCGGCACGTTGTGATGACGCAATGCTTCAAAGTAGCCAATGCTGTTATCCACATCCACTGTTTTGTCATCTGCTGCATGAGTAATGTAGGCCGGCGGTGTGGTTTCGTCTACCTGCAACTCGTTAGAAAACAGATCGACCGTTTCTTGTGTAGGATTGGCGCCCAGCAACTGCGTACGGGAGTCGCGATGCGTCAATTTTTGCTGCATAGAGATTACCGGATAGACAACCACCTGAAAATCGGGGACGCAGACTGGTATTATTCGCATTTTCAATCAAAGCTTTCTTGAAATGAGTCGCTGCGGTCGATGCCAAATGGCCACCGGCAGAAAAGCCAATAATCCCGATCTTATTCGGATTGACACCCCATTGAGCTGCATTTTCGCGTACTACCTTGATGGCTTGTTGCGCATCCTTGCAATGGGCCGATAGTTTTATCGTTCATTATGGCATCATCGGGCAAACGGTATTTGAGAACGAAAGCGGCCACCCCGTTTTTCGCAAATTCTTTGGCGGTCATTATACCTTCGCCATTATATACAATCACGCTATAACCTCCGCCCGGGCAAATAACAACCGCGGTTCCGGTTGCTTTCTCCTTTTCGGGCAAATAAACTTCAAGTGTCGGTTTGGTCACGTTTCGATACATGCCATTCCCAAAACTCTCCGCAGGAACTGTCGATGCTGCGACTTTGGAGTTGGGAATCGCATCTTTATACAGAGGAACTATTTCCTGAGCCTTTGCTGTAAAGGACAGCAGGCAGATACCGGCTAAAACAAACTGGAATATTTTCATGATATATTAAGGTTTGATAATCGACTTACTATTGCAAATCAGACAAATCAGCGTCCTGACTTAGGCGTGATAATTTGGTATTTACCGCTCAGATGCATCAGACTGAACAAATACATCAAGCCGTCATAGTAAGGATCGAAGTATCCATCTTCATACGGTTCGAGCTTGGCATTCCACAGAGCATCTACAAACAGAGAGCTCTTGGGCTGAGTACCCATAATGGCTGTTGTTGCCGCGGTAGCCACGAAACCGATGGAGTGACGTAATTTTTTAAATCCTCCGGCCTGCAAGATAAACTCAGGACGGGTTCCATCCATATTATACTGATCGACAAACGTATCTACGCCTTCTTTATATAAGAAATCCTGAATACGTTTTGCATAGTCCTGCTGCCATGCTTTATCTTTTGCATACCACGAATAATCCATCGCAATATTCATTGGCACCCTCCACGAGTCGTAACGGAATGCAGCCGGCATCCATCGTGAAGTACGCACTTTACCGTCGAATTCGGTATAATCGGCATTCAACCCGGTAACCGGATGACATGCCTTACGAAGGTAAATCCGGGCGGAATCGGCACAGTCGCGATAAAACTGTTCATGTCCGTCTTTAGCATATGCAGCCCATACTTCCATAAAAGCAGGCAAATTATAGGACGGATCGGTTGACTTATAGCCAAAATTATCCGGGGTAAACGTAATTAGCTTATGCTCTACATTCATAATATTTTTTACGCCTCCCGTTCCATCTTTTTTCCACATGGCATCGAGAATCTTGCGGGCCTCGGCATAGTAATTGATGCCGGTATCATTACCCCAACGGTTCGAGGCGAACAACAGGTCGGTAATGAAATAGAGTTCACCGTCGGAAGCCGACCCTTCAGAGTTATGTTTCAACGACTTGGGTTCTACACTCCAGGCGAAGTAAGCATCGCGAGGACCGCCATGATGTTGCAGATATTTGGTAGTCCATCTCCATATCCGATCGAAAACATCTTTTTTATTCAGTTGCACGGCCACCATCATACCATACGAGAGGCCTTCTGTCCGCGCATCATGATTCTTAACATCAGAAACATAGGCCATAGAATCACCCACCTCAAAATAGACTTTATTTGAGCCTTCAAACACATCATGATATGCCTTTGCCAATTTGGCATCAATATCTGCCTGCTTATAACCGGCATCCTTAAACACATTACGATACTTACCTGTTTTCCAGGCACCTTTAGACCATGGTGTCATTTTCCCTCTGGAATCTTTAACTTCTTGTCTTGAATTAGTAGTCACTTTGTTCTGCTGTCCATACATTATCCCGAACATCAAGGATGTAAAAAAAATAAGAACCCCAATCTTTTTCATTGTTTATTGTTGTTTTTCAAAGGTATATAAAAACGCACCATCAAATATTATTGGCACGTTGCTTCATTCTTTCAACAAAAGAATAAAAAGACCCCTGCCTCCCGCAGTGGTCTTTTCTAAAAACCTTTCTAATTAAACTACAGTCTTAGTTGCTAACTAATACCTATATCTTGGACATAAATTATGAATTTTCACACATCAACTTTTCACATCAATAACCTGTCAAGATATTGCAAAAGGTTTATTCTTCTTTAGAATCTACATGTCCTGTTTCTTCTTTATCAGAGATTGAAGATCAATCTCCTGTTCCACTTAATAGTAGGCAACACGAATCAAAACAGACACATCCAATTTTTTCTTATCACATGAGCATGTATTCCAAGTCCCTTTTCATACATACCCGTTATCTTTAAGTTGCATAATAATATAACCTGATGGTTGTATTATATGAAGTCATCTTGACTTTTTATTTTTTGACCCCCATTAGCTTCGCTTATCTTCGATTCCCCAAAATGGGGCTGTAACTTTGTGCATTGCACAAAAATTCCTCATTTTACGGACGAATTCCTCCCATTTGTGGAAGGTTAGGAGGGGTCAGAAGATAAAAATTGAGAATAAAATGCTTTGTCAAAGAAAAGTCAAGACGAGTTCGATTATTTTTCTCTTTATACCAAGTTTAAAAACGGAATATCAAAATATCAAATTAAAAGAAAGGAAAGAGTAGCCATTCCAAACCTTTGTCACGGCTATCTTTCCTTTCCATTAAAGTATCAAGTAAACATTACTGTTTCCTAAAAACGTTCTATAAATATTTTCGATTATTTATAAGCAGCATTTTGGTCACACAATGGGTTCTTCATCAACTCGTCAGTTGGAATTGGCATATCCATTTTCTTGAGATCAAAATCAAAGTCACGATATGTATGATAATCATCCCATACCAATGGATCGCTGTTTTGATGACCTACCCCTTTAGGATAATTGTGAGTAATGTGATCTTCAATATACCCTGAACGAATTAAATCCGGAGCAAGACACCATTCTGCATTAAATTCTCTACGACGTTCTTCGCCTAAGGCTACTAACCATACCGGAGATGAAAAGTTTTTTTGAGATTTTAACTGGGTATAATATGTCTGAGCATCAGGCACAGTAGCTGCAGCAGTATTAAATGCAAGTGGATAACTGGTCAAAGCAGGTGCTTTAAAGAACGTAGCAAGCTGATTATAATAAGGAAGATATGTAGATGTCAACTCATCTGCATGACCGACTTCCAAGTTACCCCATGCGCGATCACGAATTTGTTTAACGATGTCCCAAGCTGCTGCATCATTTGGATTCACACGGAATAAGCATTCTGCATAGTCTAACAATACATTTGCATAACGTTTGTAATAAATCTGTTGAGCACCCCATGGAGCCACGTAATTTGAGCGGGTTGAGCGCCAGTATTTATTAGTCCAAACTGAAGGAGCAGCTTCTCCATTCATGTTATAATGATAATGAGTATTCAAATGATCACCAGGGTCAAGGCTTTGTTGCAAATAAGGATGGTAACCGTAGTTGGTTGTTGATTTAAAGGCCGGATCGATGTTAGCAACAGGGGCTGTTACAGCAGATGCCTCACGACGTTTGTCCCCCGATTCATAACAACTCCACCATTCCCAAGAGAGATACAATGTGCCCCATCCACCAAGAGCAGGACAGGCTGTAAACTGTACCATCCAGTTATGAGCCTGTGACAGGTTAGACCATTGGTTCCATTGTGAGCCTTCGTCAAGAACTTCTTCCCAAATACACTCTTTTGTCCAAACAGCTCCCGGATCAAACAACGTAGTGAATGATCTATTCAATTCGTATTTTTTACTATCAATTACTTGTTTTAATGCTGTAGCTGCTAATGCATAGTTTGCTGTAGCTTCAGTAGGAACTTTATATGCTTTCCACATGTATGCTTCTCCAAGGAATGAAAGAGCAAAACCTTTGGTAATACGGCCATATTGACCATCCATTGGATCCCAGTCAAGTTCATCAGCGGCAACTTTCAAGTCGTCAATAATGAAAGTCCACATTTCATTATAATCTTTTGCACGGGCTTTTGCCGGTGTGTTAATGTAGTCTTCACCGGTAGCCAACATAGGTACGCGACCAAACGCCTTTGCCAGCCACATGTAAAAGAACGCACGAATACCACGTGCCTGACCATCCAAAGACTTTTTTAAAGCAGGCGTAATAGTATTTGGATCTGACTTTGCAAGACCGGCAAGAAAATCGTTACAACGAGTAATTGCGTTGTAAGCATGTTTCCAACCTGACAATAACTCAGGATTACCTGCAGTCCATTTCTGTTGGTTCCAGTCTTTATCCCAACCTGTTGCCTGTGTATCCATAGTCGGGTGGCCACCGATAAACAAGTTCGGTTTGATACCCCAGTCTCCGTCAGTTGCATCAGGTAACATCATTGTGTAACAACCAACAAGTCCTCCCTTAGCATTATCCACTGTTTTAAACATTTGATCAGCAGCCAAAATAGTAGTCTGATCTATCTTTAAAAAGTCCTTACTATCACAGGAGTTCATTCCAATAAGGAATAAAGCACCAATAAGGGTGAAATATAATATTTTTGAAATTTTTTTCATAACGCTTATTGTATTTATGTAAAACACTTAGAATTGAACATTCAAACCTAAAGAATAAACACGTGGCATAGGATAACGGCCTGTGTCTAACCCTGTATAGAGAACGCTACCTTGTCCGGCTTCCGGATCACCATATTTGTTATAGGAAGAGATGCAAAGTACGTTTTGAACAGAAGCGCTAACACGCATACTCTGAAGATGAAGAGCCTTCAACACTTTCTTATCGAAACTATAACCCAATTGAATTGTTCCAATTTTGAAGTAATTCGCCATCTTTAAGCCATGCATCAGAACCGCGCATGTTATAGTTCTTATCAAGGAATGACAATCTTGTATATGCACCATTCGTGTTTGTAGAAGTCCACGCATTTTTAGCAACTTCATTCAAAATATTCGGTGTAGTACCGTTATCACTCGGGAACATGTTTGTTAAAGTCATAGCAGAATAAGAATAGATTTGTGCACCGGAAACTCCGTAACCGTATACCATCATATCAAAATTCTTATACGAAGCGTTGATGGTCAAACCATAGTTAAGTTTTGGGAATCCATTACCCAAAATTGTCATATCCTTTTCATCAAGGAACCCATCACCATTCAAATCTTTAAATTTATAATCACCGGGGACAGTAGCTGAACCATTGTTGTATCCGGCTGAGTGTCCGGCAGCTTTAGCTTTTGCATCATCGGCATCAATTTCTGCCTGATTTTTGTAGATATGATCTACCTTGTAACCATAGAATGAACCTACGGCATATCCGTCACGCATAATAGAGTGGTTGTTCCAGTGTGTTCCGGAAGGTGCACCTATTGCACCCTGGTTAGAACCATCTCCTGATGCATTAACGTTTTCAAAGAATATATCATTCCCAAGATTTTTAATTTTGTTTTTAATGCTTGAGCCCGTTACCGTAGCACCAATATTCCAATCTTTATTCAATTGTTTCTTATAATTAATGCTGAATTCGATTCCTTTATTGCTAATTCCACCCAAGTTTGTATATACTTTATCGTAACCTGAAGATGGACGGATATTCAAATAATTCAACAAATCTTTAGAATCACGGGTAAAATAATCCACCGTTATATTCAAATTATTATTTAATAATCCAAGGTCAATACCGATATTCTTTTGTTCATTCGTTTCCCACTTCAACTTAGGATCAACTAATGTCTTAGCTGTTCCAACAGCTGTACTTTTCGAAGAAGATCCGGCACCTAATACTCCGTTTTGGGGATAAAAATTATACATAATATTAGATGATGTTAATGCAGGTGTGGCCAAATCACTATTCATATTACCTGCATTTCCGGTTTGTCCCCATCCCAAGCGAAGTTTAAGGTTGCTGATAGTTGGGAAGTTTTTCATGAAATCTTCTTCCGAAATACGCCATGCAGCAGCTGCCGAAGGGAAAGTTCCCCATGTGTTATCTGGTCCAAATCTGGAAGAACCATCCCGACGAATCGTACCGGTTAAAATATAACGATCCTTCAAGCTATATTGCATACGACCAAAGTAAGATAGATTATGAACGTCCAAATTATAAGCCCCATCACCAGTTCTTGCTGTAGCAAGATTAGTCAAAGAGATAGAACGGATGTTATCGCCTGGGAAATCATTACCCGCAGCATTACTCCAGTTACCGAATTCTTTGCTTACAGAATTACCAGCCATAAGAGTCAAATTATGAATAGCATTCTTCCAGTTGTAAGTCAAATAACTTTCAATCTGAGTTGTATTATAGTTACTGTTGTTGATACCCAGATTATATTTTGTATCATAGTTAACCAATGTAACCTGTGTTACACCATCAGGCATGTAACGTTTTTTATTACCCCAGAAGTTATACCAGTTATTTGCAGAAAAATTATATGATCCTACAGTTTTAAATGTCAACCCTTTTGCCAATTTAATATTGGCATAAGCACTAATAATTGTCTGGTTACGCTTTGTTTTACCTGTTTGTTCCATCTGCTCAGCAACAATATTATTGCCCAAATTACCATCGTACACACTTGTCCCCTGCATTGGTGTGCCATAAGTTCCATTTGCATTTTTTACATTCGGGCTTACATAGGCACCAGTTGTAGGATCAATATAATCCATCGTGGGACATAAGAATGCCCAGTCACGAATAGAAGATAGGTTACCATTGTTACCAATACCTGCATTGTTACCATAAGATTCGCTATGAATAAAATTGATATCGCCACCAATTTCAAGGAAATCTGCTACTTTAGTTACGGTACTAGCACGTCCGGTTAAACGTTTAGCATTTGAATTAATAACAATACCGTCATGATTCAAATAGCTCAAGGAGAAGTATTGCTGGGTTTTTTCTGTACCTCCCTGCGCAGAAAGAGTATATTGTTGTCTGAGGGCAGGACGTGTCATTTCTTTTTGCCAGTCGATGGTCTTTCTTTTGCCATCATACTGAGCAGCAAAAATTTGATTTACAAGATTACTCCCATCGTTCACACGAGCCTGGCGAATATTTCTTGCATACTGGTCGGCATCACCTACATCTAACTTTTTAGCCAGATTTTGAATACCGTAGTCCGCTGTAAAAGTAATGTGAGCAGAACCTACAGAGCCATGTTTGGTTGTAATCATAACAACACCATTGGCACCAGCAGAACCGTAGATAGCAGTTGCAGAAGCATCTTTCAAAATCTCCATGCTTTCTACATCACTCGGGTTAAGGAAGTTGGCATCTTTACCAACAACAACTCCATCAATTACATACAACGGCTTGGAATCACCATTAATAGTGGCGACACCACGAATTTGAATAGAACTGTTTGCATCAGGAGAACCATCTTGTGCTGAAACTACAACACCAGCAGCCAGCCCCTTCATACCTTGAACGATATTTGTCGGGACTCTTTTCAACATTTCATCTCTATTCACGGAAACTACAGAACCTGAGATGTCGCTTTTTTTAGAAGTACCATAACCAACAACAACAACTTCATCCAATTGCTTTCTATCGTCCATTAAAACGATCTTCAGGCTTTGACTTTTTGAGTTAATCGCAACTTCCTGTTGCATCATCCCAATATACGAAACAATAAGAGTTTGATTTTGATCTGAAACAGAAAGGGTGAATTGACCATTTACATCTGTCACAGTTCCTTGTGAAGTATTGCCTTTGACAATAACGGCGGCTCCAATCAAAGGCTCTTGTTTTGAGTCGGTAACGACACCTTTGATTACGTGTTTGTTCTGAGCATACGCGCATATGCTCACGGATAACATCATTAAAATCCAAAATTTTTTCAGGAACAATTTCGTTCTAAACTTTAGAAAGAAACTAAGTGATGAAATCTCACAATTTTTCTTCATTGCATTAGAAATTAAATAGGTTAATAACTATACCACTTAAGGAGATGGTATTATAAACTGGTTCTACTTGCTTTTATAGCTTTAGCTATCAAGCTAAGGCTACATCTTAACTGTCATTGTACGCCATGCTTTTCAATTTAATTTTGGTTAACAACTCCTGATAAATAATCATCTATATATGCTATCTATCTTAATCATACATGAATTTTGCATTGTCATCAAAACAAAAAACTCAATTCCCGATTTATATGGTTCAATTTAAATACAGGGAAAATTGAATTAATGTAAAAGTTCATAGCCCCAAAATCACAATTCCCAAAAAGTGAAAACAAAAACTAAACATTCATTTATTATGTAGGATGCAAAAATGGCATTTTAAATTATATTAAACATACAAATTTGGATATTTATATTTCAATTTTAGATAAAAGCCTATATCGAATACTATTCCAACATGCACACCCCATCCTCTACAGGCTACATATCATATCTATTTTTCAATCAATTACAAACAACAAACAGAAACAGAAGGACATCTTTCAATGATATTCTTAAAAGATTTTATCCGTCTAATATATCTGTGGGTGATTTTCCAAAATGTTTCTTAAAAACAGTACTAAAATATCCGGCACTGGCAAACCCGGTAAGTTCACTCACTTCCGTAATTGAATACTTCCTGGATTTCAGAAGCTCTATAGCATAGTTCAACCTAATGCACTTAATGAATTCGTTCGGTGATTGATCGGTTAATGTCTTCAATTTTTTATACAACAATGATGCACTCACATTCATCGCTGACGCAAACTCATCTTTCCCAAATTCCGTTTTTTCAAGATTCGCCCGTACAACCGACAAGGCCTTTTTTACAAACTGATCATTATTTTTGTTTTCAAAAATCTGTTCTTCACCGCCATCGCCGTCTATCATTCTCAAGGCTTTTTCCCTGACATGTATCCGGTTTTGCACTATGGACTTTATACGTTGCTGCAAAATGGGCACATCAAATGGTTTTGTCAGGTAATCGTCAGCTCCTAAGCCCAACCCGTGAAGTTGATCCGCTTGCTCCGATAGCGCTGTCAGTAAAATTACCGGGACATGAGACGTCTGAAATGTTGATTTAATTAATGAGCATAATTCAAAGCCATCCATAACAGGCATCATAATATCTGAAACGACCAGATCGGGTATCTCTTTTTGAATCATTTCCCAAGCAATCTCTCCATTGTCAGCGGCTTGTACTTCAAACTCATTTCCGAGAGCAAAAAGAAGAAAATTCCTAAGATCACTATTGTCTTCAACAATAAGCAACTTCATTCTCTTGAGGTGATTTTCCGAAACTTGATTTAAAATTGGCAAATCGGGAGATGCTATAGAAAAATCAGTATCCTGTTGATTTGAAGTTATCTTCATTCCCTGACATTCAGTTACTACATCTTTATACGGGATGATGATTTTAAAGCAAGATCCAACATTTTCCTGACTGGAACATCTTATCTCTCCACCATGCAACAACACATATTTCTGGGTAATCATTAAACCGATGCCAGAACCAATGACTTTTGCATTAATCGCGTTGTCTCCTCTGTAAAATTCATTAAACAGATTCTGCTGAGCCTTCTCACTTATACCGATACCTTGGTCAATAACGTCTAGCGTCCAGTTCTCCGGCGTGCAACATAAATTCAGGGTTACCCGGCTTTTGGGGTGTGAATATTTAATCGCGTTTGAAATGAGATTTCCAAGCACCTTCTCCATTATTATTTCATCAACTCCTGAATTATACGCCGCCACATTCGTATTGAAAATAAGTTCAATGTTTTTTGATTGTGCATACGACTCGAACATCATTTTCTGAAATTGAATCATATTCACAATATCAACATCGCAAAGTAACAGGTGCTCTTTCCCCACATCAAGTTTTTGAAAATCCATTATTTGAGTAACAACTCTGGATAACCGTTTTGATTGTCCGGTCGCTAATCGAAGATAATACTTTCCGGTCTCCGAAATCGTAACATCTTTATTCAGTTCCTCTATAGGTGCTTTTATCAACGTAAGCGTAGTACGAATCTCATGAGCTGTATTAGCAAAGAATTGGACCTTTTCTTCTACGTGTAATTTTTTAATATGCTCAATATAGTATTTTGACAATATGTATATTACGCCTATTACAATCAAAAGCATCAGCATTACAAACCACCATCGTGCCCATACCGGAGGAATAATACGTATATTTATCGACCGTTCTGTAATTATGTGATCCATTGAATTGTCATACAATCGGATATTCAAAACATACCTTCCACTAGGCAAATTGGTATAGGTTATTATTTTTTGGCTATTGGGCTGACTCCATGTTTTATCAAAGCCCTCTAACTGATATGAATATTTCGAATCCGAAGTATTCTGCCCCAGGGCTAACAACTCAAGCGAAAATGTATTCTGACTATAATTTAACTTGATTTCGGTTAAACTATCCAAAGGACACTTCAATTTAGAGTCAGGGTTATCCTTTATCGAAATCCCGGAAATAGTAAGGTCTTGTAAATATAAGCTGGCTTTTGACACGACATTTTTGATCGCGGCAGGACTAAACATCACAGCTCCATTATTAGTTCCCCAAATCAGGCTTCCGTTCCTGAGTTGACATTGTGCATTAATATTATAAGAAGCCCTACTTAACGACAAATGGGATGAATAGGTAGTTGCACTATAATTTTTAGGATTAAATTTACATAGTCCTGATTCAGTTCCTATCCAAAAACAATCTCCAATTTTCATTATCCCATTAATGAAATTAGAAGGCAAGCCCGATGTTGTTGTGATTTTTCCAATTTTCTTTGTCACCAAATTGAATCTTATCAATCCATCCCCCCGAGTTGCTACCCAAGCCTCTCCATTTGAGATGGTCATTCCCTGTGCTAAGAATCCCTGTTTTAAGATTGTTTCAACTCCGGTTTTCTTATCCAAAGAACATAACCCGTAGGAACATGCTAGCAACAACGTACCTCGCTTATATTCCACAAACGCAGACACTGGCTGTTCCTGATAAATGCGAAAGCGATTTTCTTTTACAATATAACAGGCAATATTCCCTCCTGACCCTCCGATCCAAAGGTCTCCATCAGAATCCTTATAAATATCGTGAATAAAATTATTGACAAATGGAGATTTTACTGTGTTTTGACCATAATGAGCTATTTCACGTCCCGAGGTTCCGTCCAAAACATAGACTCCCGAAGCATATGTACCTGCCCAAATGTTCCCTTTATTATCCTCGCATAATGCCAGAAAAACCTGTGCTTGTTTCCGCTCGTTATGATAAAAGGTTGTCCAACGGCTAGAACGAACATCCCACTTCGAAATTCCATTGTTGGTAGCAAGCCAAATATTGCCTCTTGAATCTTCAATTATTTTGTTGATGAAATTATTACACAAAGAGTTCGCGTTATTCACCGAATGTGAAACCTGAGTGATAAGCGATGGCGTTTGATCAAAGAAAGAAATTCCACCACTATATGTTGCAGTCCACACGCGATTATTCCGATCGCAAAAGATATCGTACACACCATCCCCATGAAGAGAGAACGCATTATCACTATCTTCTTTGTAAATATCCAGTATTCTATCCGCTTTCTTTCTGTCTATTTTCCAGATACCTTGTCCATCAACACCAACGAGCAACGTGGAATCCGAATTGGCGGTTATCGCCAAGACTGGTTGGTGCGGAAACGCATTAGCATTAAACTGAGAAAGTGCCCGTTTCTTGAAGTCATATTCATATAAACCACTTGACACAGTTCCAATCCAAAGTTTATTTTGCGCCTTGTCAAAATACAATTTAGCTAAAATATTCGGGTTACCCAGTTTAACTAAAGGCTTATTAGTTCCAGTCTCTGTATCCAGTAAACTTACATTATCTAAATATCCAACAATCAAATGTCGTTTATCATACCAAGCAAATCCCCTTATATCAACCCGCGGCTTTCCAATTAAAGATATCTTTTGCTTGTAATATCGGTAAAGCCCACCAAATTTTGTTGCAATCCAAAATGTGCCTTTATCATCAGCCTGAATATCATTTACGACTAAAAATTTATCATTAAGCAGTTTACTTAGATTGACAAATGGCACAAACTTATCTTTCACCGCATTGTAATAGAACATTTGCCCGTCATTTGCACAAACATACAGGACATTGTTAGAATACAGCAGTCTTGACGAAATAAATGCAATATCATATGGGAGTTTGTAGAGGCGACAATCATCCTCTGTCAGTCTCAATATCCCTGTTTTAGCTGATGCCCAAACAAATCCATTCTTGTCGCTACTGATAGAAGAGGTTTCTCTCAATGAAATGCCGTAGATTGAGTTTATGCTATAAAATTTTGTGTCTGCAGCAGTTATGGTACAGTAAAACAAGGTTACAAATAAAAATATATGTCCAAATCTCATTGAATAGAATTTCTTATATTCGTTCAGGCTCAAGAAAACAATTCAACACTAATTAAATATTCGAAGAAGTATTTATTTTCCCTGCGCAAAAGCAAAGATATATAATTCGCAAGATAATATCCTGAAAAAATGTTCATAAAATTCGCACATAGACTTCTAAAAATAGACACATCACTATCCAATTATTAAAAATAAAACAGAAAGACACACCCTATTATTTCGATTATTAGGGTGTTTCATCGAATATCTAAATTTAGATTCGCACAATAAGAGTAGCATTACAACCTTCCCTTCTGTTATGGTTAATTTTTCATAACGCAATATCACTATCAACACCTCCCACATTTTATAACAAAACTCAAAATACAAGCCTTAAACTTAAAAATTATATTACAGTTAACCCTTTCATGAGATCAGGAGCTTTAAAACAAAAAAAGAAGACATCCGGAAAGACATCTTCTTTATTCGTTTTACCTTTAAAAAAATTGCACTATAATCGACTATCCGGTTTAATTATCGCCATCCTCCGCCTAATGCTCTGTATAAAGTAATTTTTTGTTGAACTATCGTATTGTAAGTGTTATAAAGAGCCAGTTCGCTCGACAGTACGCTGTTTTGTGCCGACAATACTTCCAGATAGGTTGCATATCCGTTTACCAATAGTTCTTGCGAATATTCATACGCTTTTTTCAATGCATCCACCTGCTCTTTCTGAAATCCGGCCTGCTGAGAGCTGAAGCGGATCGATGCAAGTGCATTTGACACTTCAGCTCCTGCTGTCAGTAAACTCTGTCTAAAGTTCAGTAAAACCAACTCTTTTTGTAAACGAGCAATCTCTTTCTGTGTTTTCAGTGTTCTCCCATTCAAAACAGGTTGCGTAAGGCCAGCAACTGCATTCCAGAACAAAGAGCCTGGTAAATTAAACCAGTTTACAATACCTTTGGAATCAGAACCGACTACTCCTGATAATACAAATTGTGGATACATGGCAGATCTGGCTACATTAAACTGTTCATGAGCTGCTCGCAAAGCAAGTTCAGCCACCTTTACATCCGGCCTGTTACTCAACAGTTGTACCGAAAGCCCTACCGTCTGTGCTTCTGTATGGAAAGCCGTCAAATCTATCTGAGATGAACGGTCTACAGACGCAGAAGCTTTGCCCAAAAGCGTACAAAGATAATTTTCATAGCTTACTATCGAAGCTTCAATCTGAGGTAAATATGCTTTTGCGGTAGCCAATTGGGCTTTCGCCTGTAATACCGCGACCTCCGTGGCTTGTGCAGACTTCTTCAAACTCTTAACCGTTTCCAGATACTTAGCATAACTATCGATATTTCTTTTCGTTATTTCTCTTTGCTTATCCAGCGTAATAAGCTGATAATAGGCCGATGCAATGTTAGCCACAATTTGTGTCCTCACGGCATTGACTGTAGATTGTTGCTGAAGATAAAGCGCCTGTTGTGCCTTTTTCGCACTCGAAAGCTTATTCCACACATCGATCTCCCAACTGGACGATAACGACAATTTCAAATCGGTAAATGGCGGATGTGCGGCAGGCATTGCATTCCCATATTTCGAATTATCGGACAGAGTGCCACTGAACCCGGCATTGAGTGTTGGAAGAAAAGCAGCATTGCTTTGATTTACAGACTGTGCAGCCTGATTCAATTTTACAATTGCCATTCGAATGTTCAGATTGCTATCGAGGGCTTCTGTTATCAGCTTTTGCAAATACGGATCGTCATAAAAGTCTTTCCAGGCTATTTCTGCGCAACTTTTAGCTGTGTCGCCATTTATCGAATCCCGAAACAACGTTTTGTAGCCTGCCATTCCGGGACTGTTGTATTTTTGCACCGAACAAGCACAGACTGCAATCATTCCAGAGAGAACGAATACGCTATATAATTTCTTTTTCTTCATCTTACATCAATTGAAACTAATCTCATTGCGGCTCCTCTTTTTTTAATTACGCCATTTTTTTCTCCGAATCTTTTCATCCAGATTCTCGAAAATTATGTACATGGTAGGAATTACGAAAATTCCAAAAACAGTACCGATGAGCATACCACCGGCAGCAGCTACTCCAATAGAATTATTTCCTGATCTGCCGGCTCCGGTTTCCAGAATCAGCGGCATCATTCCAAAGATAAAAGCAAACGAAGTCATCAAAATAGGGCGAAGACGAGCTGTGGCACCTTCGATCGCCGCTTCTATTATCCCCATTCCGTGATCCCGCCGCTGTCGGGCAAATTCGACGATCAAAATACCATTTTTGCCCAAGAGGCCGATCAGCATAATAAGCGACACCTGCACGTAAATATTGTTGGTTATGCCAAAAATATTGATGAACATAAATACGCCAAACACACCGATCGTGAGTGACAACATCACTGACAAAGGCAACATGTAACTCTCGTATTGAGCACACAGCACAAAATAAACAAACAGGAAGCAAAGAGCAAAGATATAGATTGCCTGGCTACCCGATTTAATCTCTTCGCGCGACATGCCCGAAAACTCTATCTCATAACCGACAGGTAATTTAGAAGCCTCTTCCTGAACAGCAGCAATGGCATCGCCAGAACTAAAACCTTTTTTTTGCTTACCCTGCACAGTAGCCGCCGTAAACAAATCGTAGCGGGTAATGGTTTCCGGTCGATACACTCTTGAAAAATTAATAAGAGTTGTGATCGGCACCATTTCCCCCAACTTATTCCGAACCATTACTTTGCTAAGAGAATTCAGATCCGTTCTGTCTTCAGGCGCTGCTTGCATTACAACCCTGCAATATTTAGTGTAACGATTGAAATCTGAGACCATCATACCTCCGTAATAAGCCTGAAGAGCCTGAAATACGTCATTAATAGCCACACTCTCCATTTTACACTTATCAACCTGTATATCAAATTGATACTGCGGGAAATTCACATTAAATGAAGAATTAACAAAATCTATTTCAGGACGAGCAGAAAGATTACTCATAAAATCTTTTACCACCTGATAAAATTTGGTAATATCGCCACCTGTTTTGTCCTCTACCTGTACCTCAAATCCATCCGAAGATCCAAATCCGCGAATAGGAGGCGGAGCGTAGAATATGATCTTCCCCTCCTTTATTCTTCCCGTTTTTTTGTTGAGCATTTCAATGACATCCGTAGTAGAAGTATCACCCCGTTGCTCCCAGGGCACCAGCGAACAGGTCATCATTCCGTGTGAACTGCCGTTTGTTCCGCTCAACATACTTTGCCCGGCAATACTCATGCGCGCAGCAAACAAATCAATGGAAGTCATCGTGCCGTCAATTTGTTTCATCACATTTTTTGTGCGCTCGAGCGAGGCGCCCGGCGGCAAAGTAACATCTGCGCTAATCATCCCCTGGTCTTCGTTGGGCACAAATGCAGTTGGCGTTATTTTTATCAGCAAATAGGATCCCAACGCAAACGTTACTATCATGGCAACTGGGATCCAACGATGCTTTGTAAAAAGCCCCAAAGATTGTTTGTATTTATAAACCGTGGCATCAAAAGCAATATTGAAGTTAGCATGTAAACTGGAAATAAAGCTCTTTTTTCCTTCTTCTGATGAAGACCGTTTAATAAAAAAAGTACAAAGCACAGGACTCAACGTCAACGCATTGATCGCCGACAGCGTAATTGCGACAGCCAGCGTAAGTCCGAACTGGCGATAGAAAGTTCCTGCCGGCCCCGACATAAAACTTACCGGAATAAATACGGAAGCCATCACCAGGGTAATCGAAATAATTGCTCTCCATATTTCATCCATGGCTTTGGATGTAGCCTGCACGGTAGACAAAGACTCGTCATGGTCCATTTTCGCATGAACCGCTTCGACCACCACAATAGCATCATCCACCACAATTCCGATTGCCAAAACCAAAGCAAACAGGGTTAGTAAATTCAGCGAAAAGCCAAGTAAATTGAGGACAAAGAACGTACCGATAATGGCCACTAATGCCGAAATACCTGGAATAAGAGTCGATCTCCAGTTCTGAAGAAATAAGAAAACAACAAAAAATACCAGAATAAAGGCTTCTATAAATGTTCGCTTGACCTTATGAATAGATGCTTCCAAAAATTTATTGGCATCGTTGGGAATGGCATATTTCACTCCGGGAGGGAAACGTTTTGACAAGGTCTCCAATTTTGTCTTTAGAGCATCTACCACGTCACGGGCATTAGAACCGGCCATCTGATAAACCGACATACCAACGCCCTCTTTCCCGTTTACTTTCGTATCGACGGTATAATCGTATCCTCCCAACTCAACCCGGGCAACGTCTTTCAGCTTCAATATTCGCCCGTCGTCATTTGCCTTAATAACAATATTTTCATAATCAGGAACTTCTGTAAATTTTCCCTTATAAGTTAGCGTATATTGAAATTGTTGATTACCGTTCAATCCCAATTGTCCGGGAGCAGCTTCAACATTCTGTTCCTGAACCGAACTGATTACATCACTCGGCATCAGTTTATAAGAAGCCATTTTTACAGGATCAAGCCAGATACGCATCGAATAGTTGCGCGAGCCGAAAATATTGACCTGCCCCACCCCATTCACCCGTTCCAACTCAGGAGCGATATTAATACGAGCATAATTCTGCAGGAAAGTCTGATCGAATTTGGGATTATTGCTGTACAGAGATGCAACCAAAAGTTGGTTATTCATCATTTTGCGGGTAGAAACACCATTTTGAGTCACAGTAGTAGGCAACTGACTCAATGCTGCCGACACACGATTTTGGACGTTTACCTGTGCCATGTTGGGATCTGTCCCTAATTCAAAATAAACGCTTATACTAGCACTACCATTATTTGTCGCATTGGAGACCATATAGGTCATCCCTTCTACTCCATTAATCTGTTCTTCCAATGGTGTTACCCACGCTTCTCAAAACCGTTTGTGCATTTGCACCCGGGAAACTGGCACTTACGCGAACCATAGGCGGCGCAATATTTGGAAATTGTTCAACAGGCAAATTGATATAGCCCAAAATTCCCAGAATGCAAATAAGAATAGAGATTACGGTAGAAAGTACCGGACGACTTAGAAATTTTTGTACCATTATTCCTCATTTTTAGTAACCACGGCTCTTTTGCTCCCTTTGGCTCTATCTTTCCCTGATACAGGAATAATTTTGTCGCCGTCTTTCAAACGATTAAGACCATCGACCACAATTTTGTCGCCGACATTTACGCCATCTTTCACAACGTACATATCGGAAGTTGCATTTAACACCGTAATGTTAGTTGCACGGATAACTCCTTGTGGATCGACGACAAAGACCATTTTTTTATCCTGAATTTCGTAAGTTGCCTTTTGTGGTACTAAAATTACATTTTTGTAGAGAGTGGGAACGCTTATTGTTCCGCTGGTTCCTGTATGCAGCAAAGCCTGAGGATTGGGAAAGACGGCTTTCATCTGCAACGATCCGGTAGTTTGATCCACAATACTACTTCCCAATTGCAATTTTCCTTTAAATTCGTATTTTTGACCGTTTGCTAAAATAAGTTCTACAGGCAGTAGTTTTGCCACTTTCTGCTTCAATGTTCCCGGCGTGCTATCACATAACTGAAGTAACTTCTTTTCATCAAAAGAAAAGTACGCAAAAACATCGCCACTACTGGCCACGGTTGTTATTGGGTCTGCCAATCCTGCCGTCACAAGACTTCCGGGCTTCAGCACTATTCGCCCCACAACCCCTGAAACCGGACTTTTTATCACGGTATACCCCAAATTAATTCTCGCGTTCTCATATGCAGCTTTTGCCGCCCGAAGGTTGCTCTGTGCTGTCTGCAACTGATACGAACTAATAATCCCTTTATCCACCAAAGGCTGAAGCTTTTTTACCTCCAATTGCGCATTATCATAGACAGCTCTCGTCGAATTCACCGTCTGACGGTAGTCTGCATCACTGATTTTCAAAATTGGGCTTCCCTTTCTTACGTTGTCCCCTTCCTTAACATAGATGCGTTCGATGTAACCATTCGCACGAGAATAAATATCAACGGTGTTTTCACTCTCAATTTGCGTTGCAAAGTTTGTGTACACAGTTGCATCACCCCTTGTTATTTGAACTACGTTATATTTTGAGGGGCCTTTTTTTTTCTTTATCCGCCTTATGACTCTGACAAGAGAGAAAAGACCCGATAATCAAGAATGATAAAAAAAGACAAACGAATGATGAATTATCATGTTGCTTCATTTCTGTGGTGTGTTTATAATATTTCGATTGTTATGCTGAAAAGATGCGACAAATGTAAAACTTTTCAATGACAGCGTACTACCATCCTTTAAATAATTACATTACGAATTTGTTAAAGATAAGGATCGATACACCATAAAAAATATGATTATAAAACAACGAAAAGGTTTAAAACAGCATGTATATATTCTGTTTAAACATTGTACCCTGCATTTATAATTATACTTTCAAGAGGAAGAATAGAGTCTATAAACAAAAAACGCCCCGATACTTATCGTATCGGGGCGTTCAAAAGTGGCGGCTACCTACTCTCCCACATTGTGTGCAGTACCATCGGCGTAGTTGGGCTTAACTTCTCTGTTCGGAATGGGAAGAGGTGGAACCCCAGCGCTATAGCCACCTAAAAGTTTTCAGTTTCAGGTTTCTTCAACTGTGTATTGTTGACTTATTGGAAAGAGAGCTAACTTGTATGCTAAATTGGATAGCATTACTATAATAAATAAGAGTTTGAGGAGAAGAAAAGTTTCGGGCGATTAGTACTGCTCGGCTTTGACATTACTGCCTTTACACCTACAGCCTATCAACGTTGTCGTCTTCAACGGCCCTTAGAAGAAATCTCATCTTGAAGTTGGTTTCGCGCTTAGATGCTTTCAGCGCTTATCCTATCCGAACGCGGATACCCGGCGGTGCCCCTGGCGGAACAACCGGTAAACCGTAGGTTCGTCCAACACGGTCCTCTCGTACTAGTGTCAGATCTTCTCAAATTTCTTACGCCCACAACAGATAGGGACCGAACTGTCTCACGACGTTCTGAACCCAGCTCGCGTGCCACTTTAATGGGCGAACAGCCCAACCCTTGGGACCTTCTCCAGCCCCGGGATGTGACGAGCCGACATCGAGGTGCCAAACCATTCCGTCGATTTGAGCTCTTGGGAATGATCAGCCTGTTATCCCCGGAGTACCTTTTATCCTTTGAGCGATGGCCCTTCCATGCGGAACCACCGGATCACTATGCCCTAGTTTCCTACCTGATCGACTTGTCGGTCTCTCAGTCAAGCGCGCTTATACCATTACACTCTGCTGGCGGTTACCAATCGCCATGAGCGCACCTTTGGGAGCCTCCGTTACTCTTTTGGAGGCGACCACCCCAGTCAAACTACCCACCATACAGTGTCCTCCCATCCGGGAGTTAGAATTCAAATAATTAAAGGGCCGTATTTCAAGGTTGACTCCACCTGCGCTAGCGCGCCTGCTTCACAGTCTCCGGCCTATCCTACACATTAAGTACCCAAATTCAATGTAAAGTTGCAGTAAAGGTTCACGGGGTCTTTCCGTCCCGTTGCGGGTAATCGGCATCTTCACCGATACTACAATTTCACCGAGCTCACAGCTGAGACAGTGCCCAGATCGTTACACCATTCGTGCAGGTCGGAACTTACCCGACAAGGAATTTCGCTACCTTAGGACCGTTATAGTTACGGCCGCCGTTTACTGGGGCTTCAATTCAAAGCTTCTCTTGCGATGACTTCTCCTCTTAACCTTCCAGCACCGGGCAGGTGTCAGGCCTTATACTTCATCTTTCGATTTTGCAAAGCCCTTTGTTTTTGTTAAACAGTCGCCTGGGCCAATTTTCTGCGGCCAACATTGCTGCTGGCGCCCCTTCTCCCGAAGTTACGGGGCTATTTTGCCTAGTTCCTTAGCTGTGATTCACTCGAGCGCCTTAGTATTTTCTACTTGACCACGTGTGTCCGTTTAGAGTACGGGTACCTTATAGATTAACGCTAGCGGATTTTCTTGGAAGCCTGATTAGGTCCTTATCAGATCACCCGAGGGCTCTCTGTACTGTCAGGTTCGACTCTCTCTGCGGATTTGCCTACAAAGATCAACGCCTACACCCTTTAACCAACTATTCCGTCAGTTGGCAGGACTTTCACTTCTTCGTCCCCACTTCACTCTATAAGGTAGTACCGGAATATTAACCGGTTCTTCCATCGACTTCCCCCCTCAAGGGGTATACCTTAGGTCCCGACTGACCCTGATCCGATTAGCGTTGATCAGGAACCCTCAGTCTTCCGGCGGGAGGGTTTCTCGCCCTCCTTATCGTTACTCATACCTACATCTGCTTTTCCTGCCGCTCCAATCCTCCTTACGAAGAACCTTCGACGCTGTACAGGAATGCTCCCCTACCATTCTTATTGAATCCATAGCTTCGGTATAATGCTTATGCCCGATTATTATCCATGCCTGACCGCTCGACTAGTGAGCTGTTACGCACTCTTTAAATGAATGGCTGCTTCCAAGCCAACATCCTAGCTGTCTCTGCAGTCTGACTTCGTTAGTTCAACTTAGCATTAATTTGGGGACCTTAGCTGATGGTCTGGATTCTTCTCCTTTCGGACATGGACCTTAGCACCCATGCCCTCACTGCCGAGAACCATTTATAAGCATTCGGAGTTTATCAGGACTTGATAGGCGGTGAAACCCTCGCATCCAATCAGTCGCTCTACCTCTTATAAACTATCTCAACGCTGCCCCTAAAGGCATTTCGGGGAGTACGAGCTATCTCCAAGTTTGATTAGCCTTTCACCCCTACCCACAAGTCATCCGAAAGCTTTTCAACGCTTACCGGTTCGGTCCTCCATTCCGTGTTACCGGAACTTCAACCTGCTCATGGGTAGATCACTTGGTTTCGCGTCTACTCCCACCGACTAATTCGCCCTATTCAGACTCGCTTTCGCTTCGGCTTCGCCCCTGAAGGGCTTAACCTTGCCGGTGAAAGTAACTCGTAGGTTCATTATGCAATAGGCACGCCGTCACACCATAAATGATGCTCCGACCGCTTGTAAGCGCACGGTTTCAGGTTCTTTTTCACTCCTCTATTCGAGGTGCTTTTCACCTTTCCTTCACAGTACTTGTTCACTATCGGTCTCTCGGGAGTATTTAGCCTTACCGGATGGTCCCGGCAGATTCACACAGGATTTCTCGTGTCCCGCGCTACTCAGGATACCACTAACAATTGTAAACATTACCAGTACGGGACTATCACCCTCTTTGGTACAAAGTTCCATTACGCTTCCTGTTCCTTTTACAATCATATATCGTGGTCCTACAACCCCAACAATGCCGAAACAATGTTGGTTTGGGCTGTTCCCCGTTCGCTCGCCACTACTTAGGGAATCACTTTTGTTTTCTTCTCCTACAGGTACTTAGATGTTTCAGTTCCCTGCGTTCGCACCTTCCTTTTGGAAAGTAATACCGCTTCACGGTATTGGGTTGCCCCATTCGGAAATCTACGGATCAAAGGTCATTTGCACCTCCCCGTAGCTTATCGCAGCTTATCACGTCCTTCATCGCCTCCGAGAGCCAAGGCATCCACCCTGCGCTCTTACTTACTTTTCTTCTCGTGCGGCTAATTGTTGCCAATTAACCAGCGCTCTTAAATTATTATAGTATCGCTACCTTTTATTTAATTTAACTTTACTCGTTATCTCTCTACTTTTCCAATATGTCAAAGACCTTCTTGATAAGGATTAATTATTAATGTTTAATTATTAATTAACCGCTTTATCACGGGTGAAACTTTGCGGGGTTGAACCGCTTTTCATTTGATAACCGCTCTGATTATCACTTTCTGATCCCCTGTGGACCTGAAGTTTCTTGTCAATATGTTTGTTTCTTATTATCATCACTCGCTTGTGATGGTGTCTTGTCTGTGGAGAATAACGGATTCGAACCGTTGACCCTCTGCGTGCAAGGCAGATGCTCTAGCCAGCTGAGCTAATCCCCCGTTTTTAGTAGGTGAGTCAGTCAGGTGGTCAGGTGGTGAGGTGAACTCACTTGCTCTCCGTCTCACTTTCTCACTTGCTTTTCTTTTTTTGTAGTCCCAGGCAGAGTTGAACTGCCGACCTCTACATTATCAGTGTAGCGCTCTAACCAACTGAGCTATAGGACTGGCTTTCTTTTCTCGCCTTTTTTTTATAGGCTCTACTTTTTCCAGATCAAAGAGCAAAGAATAAAGAGTAAAGACTTATTTGTTTGTCTTTGTTCTGTCATCTTTGTTCTATCGTCTGTATATATAACAAATGTAGTAAAGGTAAGTTTAATGTATAACTAACCTGTATGTAACTTACTTGCCTTACGTCGTCATCTCTCCAGAAAGGAGGTGTTCCAGCCACACCTTCCGGTACGGCTACCTTGTTACGACTTAGCCCCAGTCACTGGTTTTGCCCTAAATCGCTCCTTACGGTCACAATCTTTAGGCACCCCCAACTCCCATGGCTTGACGGGCGGTGTGTACAAGGCCCGGGAACGTATTCACCGCGCCATGGCTGATGCGCGATTACTAGCGAATCCGGCTTCATGGAGTCGAGTTGCAGACTCCAATCCGAACTACGAAAGGCTTTCGAGATTAGCATCCTATCACTAGGTAGCGACCCTCTGTACCCTCCATTGTAACACGTGTGTCGCCCCGGACGTAAGGGCCGTGCTGATTTGACGTCATCCCCACCTTCCTCGCATCTTACGATGGCAGTCTCATTAGAGTCCTCAGCTTAACCTGTTAGTAACTAATGACAAGGGTTGCGCTCGTTATGGCACTTAAGCCGACACCTCACGGCACGAGCTGACGACAACCATGCAGCACCTACACATCTGCTATTGCTAGAAAACCTGTTTCCAAGTTCGTCAGATGCATTTCAAGCCCGGGTAAGGTTCCTCGCGTATCATCGAATTAAACCACATGTTCCTCCGCTTGTGCGGGCCCCCGTCAATTCCTTTGAGTTCATTCTTGCGAACGTACTCCCCAGGTGGATTACTTATCGCTTTCGCTTAGCCACTAACATTCTATCGCTAACAGCTAGTAATCATCGTTTACTGCGTGGACTACCAGGGTATCTAATCCTGTTTGATCCCCACGCTTTCGTGCCTCAGCGTCAGTTACATTCCAGCAAGCTGCCTTCGCAATTGGTGTTCTGTGTCATATCTATGCATTTCACCGCTACACAACACATTCCGCCTGCCTCATTTGCACTCAAGACTACCAGTTTCAATGGCAATGTTAACGTTGAGCGTCAACCTTTCACCACTGACTTAACAGTCCGCCTACGCACCCTTTAAACCCAATAAATCCGGATAACGCTTGGATCCTCCGTATTACCGCGGCTGCTGGCACGGAGTTAGCCGATCCTTATTCGTAGGGTACCTACAATAGAGTACACGTACTCTTTTTTATTCCCCTATAAAAGAAGTTTACAACCCGTAGGGCCGTCTTCCTTCACGCGACTTGGCTGGTTCAGGCTCTCGCCCATTGACCAATATTCCTCACTGCTGCCTCCCGTAGGAGTCCGGACCGTGTCTCAGTTCCGGTGTGGGGGACCTTCCTCTCAGAACCCCTACTGATCGTAGACTTGGTAGGCCGTTACCCTACCAACTATCTAATCAGACGCATGCCCATCTATAATCTATAAATATTTAACAACTACTCCATGCGAAGCTATTGTCTTATGCGGTGTTAATCTTCCTTTCGGAAGGCTATCCCCCAATTATAGGTAGGTTGCATACGCGTTACGCACCCGTGCGCCGGTCGCCACCTCAGTATTGCTACCTTGTGCTGCCCCTCGACTTGCATGTGTTAGGCCTGTCGCTAGCGTTCATCCTGAGCCAGGATCAAACTCTTCATTGTAAAAATCTGTTTTGTTCCTTGTGATAAAAACCATCACTGGCTATTATCGTGTTCTTCTCAAGATGACTTCCCTTATTTTATTAAAGGTGTAATTTAAGTAAATTGACGGTTAGCTCTCACACTAACCTTTCCTTATACTACATTTTGTTGTTTCAGTTATATTCAAAGATCGCTTGTTTTGACCCCCGCTCTTTTCAGAAGCGAAAGGGACTGCAAAGGTACTGCTTTATTTTGAACTACCAAACTTTTCAGTAACTTTTTTTTTAAAAACTTTTCAGCTTTAAGACTCGTAAACACCACCGTGTTTGTCTCTCAAAGCGGATGCAAAGTAACGCCCTTTTTTCGGTATTACCAAACACTCCGCAACATTTTTGCAACAAAAAGTTCATTTTTGTTTTACAACACTGTATTTCAACATTTTAAAATTGACATACCAGCAATTTTGACCCTAAAAGACTATCACAAAGTGGGTTAAAAAGACATTTTCGACTTCTTTCAAGAGCTTTTTTAAGGCTATTTTTTTCGCAAAAAAGCCTCAAACAAACTATTTTTTAATCGTTTACGGACTCCTAAACAACGCGCGTCATCTGTCGGTGAAAATTCTGTCGTATTTAGCCGTATTTTTATCTCTACGGGAAATTTCAGCTCATTTCTACCTCAGTTTTTACTCAAAACAAGGAAAGAAAACCGCAAAAAACAGCGATTATTATCTAATAATGGACATAAAGGTGCAAATAAATTGTACTTTTGCACTTCATTTTTTCTAAAACATACCTACTATATGAGAACAACCAGAACAAAAATACTCCTTTTCCCTACGCTTTTGATCCTGATTATCCTTTTCGGATGTTGGATCGGGGGATTATTTGTACATCAAAGTCACCGTCCCCTACCCTCCAACAGGGATTACAACTTCTATTTTATAACAGATTTCGGCTCTGTGAACGGTCCCGGAACAAAAAAACAGGTCGCAGAGCAGATGAATTTGCTGGCTCCGAAGGTAAATCCGCGCTATATTATTTCAGGAGGAGACAATTTTCATAGCGGAGCTGCTATGACGGCAACAGATCCGGGGTGGAAATCAAATTTTGAGGAGTTTTTCAAAACGGGATATATAAAGGATATGAATTGGTATCTAGCTTTGGGCAATCACGACTATACTGGCAATCCCCAATGTCAGATCGAATACGGGAAAACACATCCGCACTGGATCATGCCTTCCCGCTACTTTACCTTTGTAAAGAAGACCGACAATGGCACATCGATCCGTTTCGTGATTCTTGATACGAATCCCTTTCAAACCGACTATATAAAAAAAGGAGGACACGCAGATGCAGCCCGGCAAAACCCGCAACGGCAGTTACACTGGGCAGACAGCGTTTTGGCATCATCGCACGAAACATGGAAAGTGGTAATCGGACACCACCCTATTATCCACTCCGGATTGTTTACCGGTATCGGTACAGAACTGGACGATCAGATCAATCCTTTATTGAAGAAGTATAAGGTGGACATCTATTTTTCGGGACATGTTCACAATTTTCAGCACCAACAAAAGGATGGCATTGACTATATAATAGGTGCCAGTACCTGGAAAGGGCGCACCATCACCCCGTGGTTTTACTCCAAATACTGGAAAAAGGCCACAGGTTTCACCTTATGCTCCGTGGATGCTCATAATTTCCGCGTCTACTTTATAAATGAGAAAGGACATATATTATATACGTATAGCAGGGAGAAGTGACTATTGTGCATTACCCAACACCTAAAACGGACGCTGAAATAAAATTCAGCGTCCGTTTCGCTATATAATAAATAGGAATCCGCTTTTATGGTTTCTGCTGCGGTGCAACCGGGTACACAATCCGGCTGTGGTAGATATTGCGGAGTTTGTCTTTGAAAACAGCTTTTACCGTTTCAATATCACGCAAGGTGATGGGGGCATCCCGGAAAGCGCCTTCGGCTATCTGGGTCTGAATGATCTTTTCGACCAGACAAGATATGCTCTCTTCTGTATATTCAGTCAGGCTACGGGACGCAGCTTCTACAGCATCGGCCATCATCAACAGAGCTGTTTCTTTGGTGCGCGGATTGGGACCCGGATAGGTAAAAGCTTCATCGTTGGGTGTGACAGCCGGAAACTGGGTACAAAACCGTTGATAGAAATAGCGCACTTTCCCCTGCCCGTGATGCATTCGTATAAATTGAATGATTTGACGAGGCAGATTGTTTTTTGTTGCTATTTTCACTCCTTCGGTTACGTGGTTAATCACAATTTTGGCTGCCGCTTCATCGGGCAATGATTCAAGCGGATTAACGCCTCCTACCTGATTTTCCGTAAAATAAGATGGTGCTGCCATTTTTCCTATATCGTGATACAAAGCTCCGGTACGTACCAACAAGGTATTAGCATTAATCTTTTGTGCCGCTTCGGTGGCAAGATTGGATACCTGCAACGAATGCTGAAAGGTACCGGGCGCCTGCTCCGAAAACCGCACCATCAGCGGACTGTTGATATTGGAAAGCTCTATAAGGGTAACATTAGACAGGAAGCCGAAGGATTTTTCCACCACGTAAATAAAAGCATAGGCAAACAGAAGCAACAGAGCATTGATCCCGAACAAAAGGAATCGCACCCACAATATTTTATCAAAAACTGTGATCCTGCACCAAAGAAATACCCAGGTAACCCACGCTGTAGGTAATAAAAATAAGTCCGGCCGTTTGCACCAGTTGCGAACGCTGCGTCAGGTCGCGGAGACTAGTGATGACGGTCATTCCCACGGCAATTTGCAGCACCACAAATTCGAATTGAGACGAACGCACCACAAACGACACCATGAGAATGGTGATAATATGCGCAAACAAAGCCGAACGCGAATCGAAGAACGTGCAAATCATTACCGGCAACAAAGCAAAAGGCACCAGGTAAATACTAAAATTTGTAAATGAAATAACAGCAAAGGCACATCCCACAATCAACGCTATCATCATAACGATGAACAGCATATTTTTAAATCGGGCAAAAATTTCACGTCGCCGGAATAAAAATATGTACAGGAAAAGAAGCGTCATAAGACCAGTAACAATCAGAATCTCGCCGAGTAAACAATCCACGACTGGGTTGTTTCTCCCTGAACCTTGGTCATCGCAGTTTGCAGGGAGGTGAGTACACGGTATGACGATTCGGTAACGATGTCTCCCTTGTCGATAATACGCTCACCAGTCTGTACGATACCTTCAGTTTGCGATATCGTCCTGAGCAGATCTGATTTTACCTGTTCCGACACCGAAGCATCGTAAACAAGGTTGTCAGTAAGGTAAGCATTCAGATTGCACGATTGCAAAGCACGGCTGCTTACACCGGCAGTTGCATGCGACAGGATATATTCATATGCCGTCTTCACCGTAAATACCTCGGCAAGTGGAACCGTGGTTGCCACATTGTTTTTTACCACAGCAATAGCCTGCACATTTTGCTTTCGTATTTTTTCGTAATCGTCAGTCCGCATGATCCCCTTATCATACACATATTCAAACTGTTTATGAATATACAGACGGTAAGGTGTCGCCATCGACAGAACCAATGAGCCGGAACGATCCATTTCCGCCATTTTAGTTGCAAACAATGAAGCATTAAAACGAAAATAGGGAGTATACTGACGCAAAACACTATCCTGTTCTATTTTAAGCAATTTAGGATCTTTATAAACAGGGAAGTCGAATGCTGCGGTAATCAGTTCGTAGTGCCAGGGTTTCCCCACACTGAAAGTATAATTAAAGCGGTTCTGACGCGGGAAAAACTCCACGATCAAAGCAATGGCCAGCAAAAACAAGGCGATTTTCAGCCAAACTTTCTTTTTGCTTTCCTCAAAATTCAGGTTCATTGATCAATATTTTTAGAAACGACTCACAAATATAGTGATCTGTTAGTTCAAAAGTTCCAGTTATTCGGGTCAAAGGGCGACATTAATCATTCATCATTGACCATTAACCATTATCGCACTACTTTATCGTTGTTCTTCTCCACAAAATCTTTCCATCCACGATACTTTTTATCAGTCACAGGACGGTTAGTCTGATAGAAATGGCAAAGAGCTGCACCCAAAGCATCAGTAGCATCGAGTCGCGATTGCATGTCTTCGGCGGGGATATTCAGGATTCGGCGCAACATTTCGGCCACCTGTTCCTTTGAGGCTTTTCCGCTGCCGGTTATTGCCATTTTTATTTTCAAAGGAGCATATTCGGTAATCTCTACATTCCGGTGAAGCGCTGCTGCCATTGCAACCCCCTGCCCTCTTCCGAGTTTGAGCATTGATTGCACATTTTTACCAAAGAAAGGCGCTTCGATTGCCAATTCTGTAGGATGAAATTCATCAATCAGCGAAAGAGTTCGTTCGAAGATACGGTGCAAGCGTGCATAATGATCAGCTATTTTGCGCAAATCAATCACCCCCATCACCAATAGTGAGGGGCGATTATTCACAACCCGAAGCATGCTGTAACCCATCACAGTAGTACCAGGGTCGATACCCATAATAATCCGTTCATCGGCAACTGAGATCATGCCAAAACCTCCAGTACTGTTGAAAAATAAAGCACCTTAGTTCCGAAACGACGCGTAATATCCAAAGCCAGCTGCTGTTCTTTTTCTTTTTGCCAGCGTTGTACATTAACCAAAGCTTCGACGGAGAATTGCACCGATATAGAAAAAGAGTCGCCAGCATTTTCAGTTAATACACGAAAGATGCGAACATCAGAAAATGCGCCATCGACAGTCATCATCGGGATATACTGTTCGTCAAGCCAGCTCTTCCAATCATCTAAAGCGCTATCTTCCAGGCAAAATGTTGTATTATAGATATACATATTAAAAATTTTCACAAAAGTAGCATTTTATTTGGATTAAAACAGTATCTTTGTGCCGCTAAAAAAGCAATGGGGTATTAGCTCATCTGGCTAGAGCGCGACACTGGCAGTGTCGAGGTGAGCGGTTCGAGTCCGCTATACTCCACCAAAGGACTAAAATACGATTTAGTCCTTTTTTTTGTTTAAATTCCGCTCTCAACTTTTGCCGGTGATCCATTATAATCTACAAAAAGGCAACGACGACTTCGATATAATGAAAATAGCCCGCGCAGTTTCTAAAACTGTTTGGGCTATTTCTTTTTAGTGTTAACTAGAAACCGGAGCACTATTCCGGATAGCGTAAGATTCAATTCATACCAACTCCTCCATTCTTATAACATGATTTTTAATCGCATGTAATATAATTCCCGTAGTATTCTTTACCTCCAACTTCGACATTATATTCGCCTTATGGGCATCAACAGTGCGAGGACTGATAAATAATTTTCCAGCAATCTCCTGTTGATCAAGACCCTTGCAAAGCAGTCGAATAATTTCAAGTTCTCTGCCAGTCAGGGTAGGATCATGTTGATTCTTTTTACTCCCATTTTTATTAGGTACAATGCGATGCATCAAGATCCGATTAATCAGCTGGGGAGAAAAATAGCACTGATTCGTCAGCGCCATTTCAATCGCAAGCTTTAACTCGTAAGGTTCTACTGTACGCAGCAAACAACCAAACAGTCCATTATCAATTAATTTGATAAGCAATTCATCATTAGCATGATCTGCGAATAGTAAAATCTTAATACCCGGGTTGGTTTTAATCAGTTGTTCTGTTATACTGATACAGCTATCTGTAAATTCCAGATTCATAATAACGATATCCGGATGCAAACGATCCAGCTGTTGTTAGTAGTTGAGTACAGTTCACAAGTTCAATATATTCAAACTTTTCTTTCATCAAAGCCAGCGCCTGCTTAATTCCGGCACGAAAAATGGCTTGATCATCGACTATACAAATCCTAGACTTAGACATAAATCTCCAGTTGTGTTGAGCGCATCTCAACAGATTGATATTTTTCTCTTTGGTTTAATTTCTCATTCTGCATTCAACCCTCGGCATAGTCGACTCCGAGAGCAGCAGATGGATTTTGGCTTCAGGTAACACGCATTCGTGTATGTTCAAAAAATCTGATTTAAAGACCAATTTCAATGCAAGTAGAATAATTTTCTCTCTTTAGTTTTTCTTATAACTACTAATGTCTTATCTATAATAACTCTGTTTATCATCTTAATTTAGAGAGACAACTATAACACCAGGAAATCTGAAGAACCTACCATTCTTTTCAATCCTGATGTACCGTATATATATATTCCTCAGATTTACAACGCTATTGGCTATCTATGCACCCAATATTCGATATGTAACTATACGAAAACTTTTATACGATTTTCATCTCTGCACATTGAGGATTAACTCATTTAAAAACAAGTCTTTCCACTTATCTCGTATGCAAATATACATACTCAAACAAAGAAATAAATCATTTTTCCATTATATTAATTAATTTTATAATACTCATTTTTTGTCATTTTTCATGATAAAGCAAATGAAATCAATCAAAAAAATTCATATATAGCTTTATTTCTGACGATTAATAAATATGCAAATTATACATTTCATTAAATACCCTTTTTAGAATAACAACAAACAGTAGCTATTTAACACACATTTAACATTATCATAACTCTTTGTAGCAACCAAAAACACAAAACAAAAGAATATAAACAACTGTCTCAAAGCCACATAATCAAAACCAAACGACCTGTAATTAACCTAAATCCTCCATCCCCGCATTTCTCTTTAACCAAAACACAATCCACCACAGACTCTCCCTCCCATTTACAAATGTCAACTTGTTGTTTTTTAAACATATAAACAACTAAAAAAAAGACCACCTCTCAATAACTTCTTCATTTAATATTTTTAATTCACCCTGGATGAACTGCATTTTTTACGTAGCTCGATTTATGTCGTTTTACCATTTTTAATAGTATTGTCAACATTTACCTTTGAAGTGAAACCTTGTATTGTGGCAAATCACCTCTTAGGGTGAACTACAACTCTGTGTTGATTGACAAAATTCTACTGCATTTCATTGTTCGATAGAAATTAAAAACATACATTATGGAAAAGACTACTCTACTCCAGGACAGATTTGAATCCATATCCCATAATTCAAACAAAAATGGATTTAAGAAAATCATTGGACTCCTCACTCTTATTACCTTTTTTATCCCGTTCTGCTTATACGCGCAACAAGTTCAAGAAGCGACTCAGATGCTGAATAACATGTCATCTTCGGGCGATAATGCAATAGTTGCGGAAGGAATTCACATCCAAAACCTCATGACGGCACCATTGCCCACCATTTATATAGGTGAGAATGTAAGAGTAAGCGGAGAATCTCAGCCGGTTCGTGTCATTATTGATGCCGCCAATGTTTCAAAATTGACTGACACGAGTGCTGCATTTGCAGAAATTGAAATCATTATGGTGAAACTAAAAAGTCCATCTGATCTAAATTTCTCAATAGATCTATCTACCCTCAACGGATTCACAAAACTGAAATACGTTCTTTTCATAAGTGAATTCACCACTACAGCAAGCGACATACAGAATCTATTTGTGCCCAACACCGGAATTACTGTCATTTATAAGGTGTCTATTCCCTCATAATTTTCAAACGTATTTATTATGAAACGAACATGTTGCTTATAAATGAACGCAAAACAGAATACGGCAACATAGAGTTTCATACGACTATTAAAAATTAAAATTATTATCGTATGAAAACATTTTACACCACCAATAAATCAACAATTCCGGCCAGAACTATTTTTCTGGTAATTGTTATATTAGCAGGCCTGTCGCAATACACATCTGCGCAAGTGCTAAAAGCGTTCACGCAACGAACATCTTCATATACTCCCACAAAGAATATATATAATATCAAGGGTGATTTCACCATGATTGGAAATACCAATCTTACACTTGATCCATCAATAACAGATCGTAATTCACAAAACGGCAACAACAATATGGTGTACGTTGATGTAGATGGTGACCCTTCTACATTTAATTCGTCGTCTGCTAATCTGACTTTTTCTACTGAAAATGGGGCGATTCCTTCGTGTTCTAACATCATCTATGCAGGTTTGTATTGGACCGGCAGAACTGATGATGGAACAAGTCCGAATACTTTTTCAGTCACCAAATCAGTTCCTGGAACAGTTTCACAATCTGTTAATTCAGATCAGACTGTCAGAAATGGGAATGCGATAACCTACAGCAATTACTCATTAACTATCGTAAGTAGTGGCAGCAACAATAATAAAACACTTACATATACTTTTACTCCATCAGGTAGCATTGGTAATACGGTAGTATTTGTCTATGCTTATAATAATAACAATCCAAATTTAACAGTTTCAGTGAATGGAGGAACTGCAAGTTCACTCACAACATCATCTATAGATGCTTCAACCGCAGTTCTTTCAACTCCATATGTAATTTTTAATGAAAGCGGAGGTATTGCATTAAAGGTGAGCAAATTTAACAGAAATGGGAAAAATGCAAGTGTAGATAATAACGCATATGCCGTGACCAATGTTTCAGGTTTATATTATCCCGATGTAAATATTACAAAGAATTATGATAAACATGTGATTTCATTTAAAGGTCCGGGCGAAACGGCTTATACTACCGTAACGGCCAATGCTAATGATATTTATTACCCAACATCTGCTTATGGATACATGTACTCTGCTTATGCAGAGGTAACTGATTACGTACAGCAACACGGGCTGGGAACTTACACCGTGGCAGATATGGCTCTGAAAGAAGGAGATGGCGGAGGAACCGGGCTGTATGGGGGATGGACAATGGTTGTTGTTTATGAAAATTCAAAGATGAAATGGAGAGATGTAACTATCTTTGACGGACATGCTTACGTTGTGGGTGGAACAGCCAGTAATGAACTCCCAGTGTCAGGTTTTCAAACTGTTCAAAACGGGAATGTTAACCTTAAATTAGGTATAGCAGCCGGAGAAGGCGATCTGGATATTTCCGGAGATTATTTTAAAATTCAACAATTGCAAACTGCATCTTGGGTTACTTTAAGTGATGCCAGCAATTCAACCAATAATTTCTTTAACTCTTCTATCAATACAGGAGGCAATCCCCGTAATCCCAACATCACAAACAATACCGGCGTAGATATTCACATGTTCAATATCCCGAACTCGAATAATTCTGTAATCACTAATAATCAGACATCAACAAAGTTCCAATATGGTTCTACTCAGGATACTTATATCATTTTCTGTATCGCCATGGCGGTTGATGCCTACATTCCGGATGTACAGGCATTAAATGCTGTTGTAAGCATCAATGGCGCAGCTCCGGGAACCACGCCAACTGTTGTCCCCGGTCAGGAAGTAGTTTATAAAATTTCCATTTACAACAAGGGAACTGAAGGCGTTAACAATGCACAAGTGGTTATTCCAATGCCATACACAGCTACCTCATTAGCAGGCGTCTCCAACAATGTCTATTTCTCGCCTGCCATCAACTCAATTGCGTTTGATCCCACTCTGGGAGCTACCGGATCATTGGTATGGAATATTGGTAATCTACCAAAACCAACTGATCCTAACACACTATTAGCAGAACTGAGCTATAAGCTCACAGCAACTACAGACTGCTATATTTTAAGCAACACCTCTTGTGCACCAACCATTACCATTGATGGAAACGTAACCGGAGTAGGATCCACTTCAGGAGCTACACTTTCAAACGGAAAGTTCATTCAGGGATACGAAACTTCCGGAGGTTGCATTGGAGAACCCATAACAACACCCCTTTCAATAATTTTAGATCGGGATGCTTACGTGGCTGCTCATTGTCAGGGCACATCAACCACTAAGGATATTGCATTTTGCAATTTAACCGATAACACAATTCCGATTACGGCTGTTTCGGGCAGTTTTCCTCCCGGCTCACGCTTTTATAGTGCCGATCAGACCGTGGAATACACGATAAGCAATCCATTCCCAGCAACCGTTGGCAGTATTCATTACAAGGCCATACCTCCGGGAACAAATGCCTGCATATTTGACTTCACAATAAGCGTTACGAGTGTTACGAGTGTACCGACCACCTCACCGGTAAGTTATTGCCAGAGCGATGCTGCCACACCATTAACAGCAACGCCTTCCACTGTCGGATATCAACTTTATTATTATACAGCTCAAACAGGTGGAACTCCGACAACAAGCCTAACCCCATTAACGACATCCCCCGGAACAACTACATACTACGTAGCCGAAGGACCATCAGGATCATGCATAAGCCCGAACAGAGCACCTCTTACAGTCACAGTTTACGCAACTCCGACACAAGCCAATGCAGGCCCGGATCAGACTAACTGCAACAACAGCAGTTTTACCCTTGCAGGAAACACTCCGGCATCGGGATCTGGATCATGGAGCGTTATAAATGGTACAGCTACAATTACAACTTCCACTTCTCCCACTTCAACAGTGACCGGAGTGCCGGCAGGAAGCAGTGCAACATTACGTTGGACTATCAGTAATAATACCTGTACCCCTTCAACAGATGATGTCGTATTAACCAATTACGCATCACCTTCATGCTCTATCAGTGCAGATAATGAAACTGTATGTCCTGCTTCATCCAATACTTATTCTGCTCCTAATGGAATGCAGACCTACAGTTGGACTATTACGGGAAACGGCACTATATCAGGGGCAACAAACACACAAACCGTAACCGTACTTGCGGGAACAAACTGCAATGTATCTTACACTTTAACATTGACAGTAACAGATTCTCACAACTGTCAATCGACATGCCAGAAAAGCATCAATGTTATTGATACTACCAAACCCGACATCACCGCTGCTGCTCAAAGCAAGAGCGTAGAATGTGACGGGGCAGGAAATACGGCTGACTTTAATACATGGTTGGCAAATCATGCAGGAGCTACTGCAAGTGACCTCTGTGGTGGAAGCATCACCTGGTCGAATGACTATGTAGCAGGCAACTGGGTGGCCGACTGTGGCATGAGCAAACATGTAACCGTGATCTTCACGGCTACCGATGCTTGCAACAACAGCAATACCTCCAGCGCTACATTCACCATCGTGGATACTACCAAACCCGACATCACCGCTGCAGCTCAGAACAAGAGCGTCGAATGTGACGGGGCAGGAAATACGGCTGACTTCAATACATGGTTGACAAATCATGCAGGAGCTACTGCAAGTGACCTCTGTGGTGGAAGCATCACCTGGTCGAACGACTTTGCACCTGCAAACTGGGTAGCAGACTGTGGAATGAGCAAACACGTAACCGTGATATTCACAGCTACCGATGCTTGCAACAACAGCAATACCTCCAGCGCTACATTCACCATCGTGGATACCACCAAACCCGACATCACCGCTGCTGCTCAAAGCAAGAGCGTAGAATGTGACGGGGCAGGAAATACGGCTGACTTCAATACATGGTTGGCAAATCATGCAGGAGCTACTGCAAGTGACCTATGTGGTGGAAACATCACCTGGTCGAACGACTTTGCAACGGCAAACTGGGTGGCCGACTGCGGCAATAGCAAACACGTAACCGTGATATTCACAGCTACCGATGCTTGCAACAACAGCAATACCTCCAGCGCTACATTCACCATCGTGGATACTACCAAACCTGACATCACCGCTGCTGCTCAAAGCAAGAGCGTAGAATGTGACGGGGCAGGAAATACGGCTGACTTCAATACATGGTTGGCAAATCATGCAGGAGCTACTGCAAGTGACCTATGTGGTGGAAACATCACCTGGTCGAACGACTTTGCAACGGCAAACTGGGTGGCCGACTGCGGCAATAGCAAACACGTAACCGTGATATTCACAGCTACCGATGCTTGCAACAACAGCAATACCTCCAGCGCTACATTCACCATCGTGGATACTACCAAACCTGACATCACCGCTGCTGCTCAAAGCAAGAGCGTAGAATGTGACGGTGCAGGAAATACGGCTGACTTTAATACATGGTTGGCAGCCAACGGTAAGGCTACCGCAAGTGACCTATGTGGTGGAAGCATCACCTGGTCGAACGACTTTGCAACGGCAAACTGGGTGGCCGACTGCGGCAATAGCAAACACGTAACCGTGATATTCACAGCTACCGATGCTTGCAACAACAGCAATACCTCCAGCGCTACATTCACCATCGTGGATACTACCAAACCCGACATCACCGCTGCTGCTCAAAGCAAGAGCGTTGAATGTGACGGTACAGGAAATACGGCTGACTTTAATACATGGTTGGCAGCCAACGGTAAGGCTACCGCAAGTGACCTATGTGGTGGAAGCATCACCTGGTCGAACGACTTTGCACCTGCAAACTGGGTGGCCGACTGCGGCAATAGCAAACATGTAACCGTGATATTCACAGCTACCGATGCTTGCAACAACAGCAATACCTCCAGTGCTACATTCACCATCGTGGATACTACCAAACCTGACATCACCGCTGCTGCTCAAAGCAAGAGCGTAGAATGTGACGGTGCAGGAAATACGGCTGACTTTAATACATGGTTGGCAGCCAACGGTAAGGCTACCGCAAGTGACCTATGTGGTGGAAGCATCACCTGGTCGAACGACTTTGCACCTGCAAACTGGGTGGCCGACTGCGGTATGAGCAAACATGTAACCGTGATATTCACAGCTACCGATGCTTGCAACAACAGCAATACCTCCAGCGCTACATTCACCATCGTGGATACTACCAAACCCGACATCACCGCTGCTGCTCAAAGCAAGAGCGTTGAATGTGACGGTACAGGAAATACGGCTGACTTTAATACATGGTTGGCAGCCAACGGTAAGACTACCGCAAGTGACCTATGTGGTGGAAGCATCACCTGGTCGAACGACTTTGCACCTGCAAACTGGGTGGCCGACTGCGGTATGAGCAAACATGTAACCGTGATATTCACAGCTACCGATGCTTGCAACAACAGCAATACCTCCAGCGCTACATTCACCATCGTGGATACTACCAAACCCGACATCACCGCTGCTGCTCAAAGCAAGAGCGTAGAATGTGACGGTACAGGAAATACGGCTGACTTTAATACATGGTTGGCAGCCAACGGTAAGGCTACCGCAAGTGACCTATGTGGTGGAAGCATCACCTGGTCGAACGACTTTGCACCTGCAAACTGGGTGGCCGACTGCGGCAATAGCAAACATGTAACCGTGATATTCACAGCTACCGATGCTTGCAACAACAGCAATACCTCCAGTGCTACATTCACCATCGTGGATACTACCAAACCTGACATCACCGCTGCTGCTCAAAGCAAGAGCGTAGAATGTGACGGTGCAGGAAATACGGCTGACTTTAATACATGGTTGGCAAATCATGCAGGAGCTACTGCAAGTGACCTCTGTGGTGGAAGCATCACATGGTCGAACGACTTTGCACCTGCAAACTGGGTGGCCGACTGCGGCATGAGCAAACATGTAACCGTGATCTTCACTGCTACCGATGCTTGCAACAACAGCAATACCTCCAGCGCTACATTCACCATCGTGGATACTACCAAACCCGACATCACCGCTGCTGCTCAAAGCAAGAGCGTTGAATGTGACGGGGCAGGAAATACGGCTGACTTCAATACATGGTTGGCAGCCAACGGTAAGGCTACTGCAAGTGACCTCTGTGGTGGGAACATCACGTGGTCGAACGACTTTGCACCTGCAAACTGGGTGGCCGACTGCGGCATGAGCAAACATGTAACCGTGATCTTCACAGCTACCGATGCTTGTAACAACAGCAATACCTCCAGCGCTACATTCACCATCGTGGATACCACCAAACCTGACATCACCGCTGCTGCTCAAAGCAAGAGCGTAGAATGTGACGGGGCAGGAAATACGGCTGACTTCAATACATGGTTGGCAGCCAACGGTAAGGCTACCGCCAGTGACCTCTGTGGTGGAAGCATCACCTGGTCGAACGACTTTGCACCTGCAAACTGGGTAGCAGACTGTGGAATGAGCAAACACGTAACCGTGATATTCACAGCTACCGATGCTTGCAACAACAGCAATACCTCCAGCGCTACATTCACCATCGTGGATACCACCAAACCCGACATCACCGCTGCTGCTCAAAGCAAGAGCGTAGAATGTGACGGGGCAGGAAATACGGCTGACTTCAATACATGGTTGGCAAATCATGCAGGAGCTACTGCAAGTGACCTATGTGGTGGAAACATCACCTGGTCGAACGACTTTGCAGTAGCCTTACGGCAAACTGGGTGGCCGACTGCGGCAATAGCAAACACGTAACCGTGATATTCACAGCTACCGATGCTTGCAACAACAGCAATACCTCCAGCGCTACATTCACCATCGTGGATACTACCAAACCTGACATCACCGCTGCTGCTCAAAGCAAGAGCGTAGAATGTGACGGGGCAGGAAATACGGCTGACTTCAATACATGGTTGGCAAATCATGCAGGAGCTACTGCAAGTGACCTATGTGGTGGAAACATCACCTGGTCGAACGACTTTGCAACGGCAAACTGGGTGGCCGACTGCGGCAATAGCAAACACGTAACCGTGATATTCACAGCTACCGATGCTTGCAACAACAGCAATACCTCCAGCGCTACATTCACCATCGTGGATACTACCAAACCCGACATCACCGCTGCTGCTCAAAGCAAGAGCGTTGAATGTGACGGTACAGGAAATACGGCTGACTTTAATACATGGTTGGCAGCCAACGGTAAGGCTACCGCAAGTGACCTATGTGGTGGAAGCATCACCTGGTCGAACGACTTTGCACCTGCAAACTGGGTGGCCGACTGCGGCAATAGCAAACACGTAACCGTGATATTCACAGCTACCGATGCTTGCAACAACAGCAATACCTCCAGCGCTACATTCACCATCGTGGATACTACCAAACCCGACATCACCGCTGCTGCTCAAAGCAAGAGCGTTGAATGTGACGGTACAGGAAATACGGCTGACTTTAATACATGGTTGGCAGCCAACGGTAAGGCTACCGCAAGTGACCTATGTGGTGGAAGCATCACCTGGTCGAACGACTTTGCCAACCTGCAAACTGGGTGGCCGACTGCGGCAATAGCAAACACGTAACCGTGATATTCACAGCTACCGATGCTTGCAACAACAGCAATACCTCCAGTGCTACATTCACCATCGTGGATACTACCAAACCTGACATCACCGCTGCTGCTCAAAGCAAGAGCGTAGAATGTGACGGTACAGGAAATACGGCTGACTTTAATACATGGTTGGCAGCCAACGGTAAGGCTACCGCAAGTGACCTATGTGGTGGAAGCATCACCTGGTCGAACGACTTTGCACCTGCAAACTGGGTGGCCGACTGCGGTATGAGCAAACATGTAACCGTGATATTCACAGCTACCGATGCTTGCAACAACAGCAATACCTCCAGCGCTACATTCACCATCGTGGATACTACCAAACCCGACATCACCGCTGCTGCTCAAAGCAAGAGCGTAGAATGTGACGGTGCAGGAAATACGGCTGACTTTAATACATGGTTGGCAGCCAACGGTAAGGCTACCGCAAGTGACCTATGTGGTGGAAGCATCACCTGGTCGAACGACTTTGCACCTGCAAACTGGGTGGCCGACTGCGGTATGAGCAAACATGTAACCGTGATATTCACAGCTACCGATGCTTGCAACAACAGCAATACCTCCAGCGCTACATTCACCATCGTGGATACTACCAAACCCGACATCACCGCTGCTGCTCAAAGCAAGAGCGTTGAATGTGACGGTACAGGAAATACGGCTGACTTTAATACATGGTTGGCAGCCAACGGTAAGACTACCGCAAGTGACCTATGTGGTGGAAGCATCACCTGGTCGAACGACTTTGCACCTGCAAACTGGGTGGCCGACTGCGGTATGAGCAAACATGTAACCGTGATATTCACAGCTACCGATGCTTGCAACAACAGCAATACCTCCAGCGCTACATTCACCATCGTGGATACTACCAAACCCGACATCACCGCTGCTGCTCAAAGCAAGAGCGTAGAATGTGACGGTACAGGAAATACGGCTGACTTTAATACATGGTTGGCAGCCAACGGTAAGGCTACCGCAAGTGACCTATGTGGTGGAAGCATCACCTGGTCGAACGACTTTGCACCTGCAAACTGGGTGGCCGACTGCGGCAATAGCAAACATGTAACCGTGATATTCACAGCTACCGATGCTTGCAACAACAGCAATACCTCCAGTGCTACATTCACCATCGTGGATACTACCAAACCTGACATCACCGCTGCTGCTCAAAGCAAGAGCGTAGAATGTGACGGTGCAGGAAATACGGCTGACTTTAATACATGGTTGGCAGCCAACGGTAAGGCTACCGCAAGTGACCTATGTGGTGGAAGCATCACCTGGTCGAACGACTTTGCACCTGCAAACTGGGTGGCCGACTGCGGCATGAGCAAACATGTAACCGTGATCTTCACTGCTACCGATGCTTGCAACAACAGCAATACCTCCAGCGCTACATTCACCATCGTGGATACTACCAAACCCGACATCACCGCTGCTGCTCAAAGCAAGAGCGTTGAATGTGACGGGGCAGGAAATACGGCTGACTTCAATACATGGTTGGCAGCCAACGGTAAGGCTACTGCAAGTGACCTCTGTGGTGGGAACATCACGTGGTCGAACGACTTTGCACCTGCAAACTGGGTGGCCGACTGCGGCATGAGCAAACATGTAACCGTGATCTTCACAGCTACCGATGCTTGTAACAACAGCAATACCTCCAGCGCTACATTCACCATCGTGGATACCACCAAACCTGACATCACCGCTGCTGCTCAAAGCAAGAGCGTAGAATGTGACGGGGCAGGAAATACGGCTGACTTCAATACATGGTTGGCAGCCAACGGTAAGGCTACCGCCAGTGACCTCTGTGGTGGAAGCATCACCTGGTCGAACGACTTTGCACCTGCAAACTGGGTGGCCGACTGCGGCATGAGCAAACATGTAACCGTGATCTTCACTGCTACCGATGCTTGTAACAACAGCAATACCTCCAGTGCTACATTCACCATCGTGGATACCACCAAACCTGACATCACCGCTGCTGCTCAAAACAAGAGCATAGAATGTGACGGGGCAGGAAATACGGCTGACTTCAATACATGGTTGGCAAATCATGCAGGAGCTACCGCAAGTGACCTCTGTGGTGGAAGCATCACATGGTCGAACGACTTTGCACCTGCAAACTGGGTGGCCGACTGCGGCATGAGCAAACATGTAACCGTGATCTTCACTGCTACCGATGCTTGCAACAACAGCAATACCTCCAGTGCCACCTTTACCATCGTGGATACCACCAAACCTGACATCACCGCTGCTGCTCAAAGCAAGAGCGTAGAATGTGACGGGGCAGGAAATACGACCGATTTCAATACATGGTTGACAAATCATGCAGGAGCTACTGCAAGTGACCTCTGTGGTGGAAGCATCATCTGGTCGAACGACTTTGCACCTGCAAACTGGGTGGCAGACTGCGGCAATAGCAAACATGTAACCGTGATCTTCACTGCTACCGATGCCTGCAACAACAGTAAGACCTCCAGCGCTACATTCACCATCGTGGATACTACCAAACCGATAATAGGTACAACACCTTCAGATATCACCGTTGAATGCAATGCAATTCCACAAGCACCAACAATCACAGCTAGTGATAATTGTGAAGGAATTTTACCTGTCTCATTCAGTGAAGTACGTACCGACGGCGTTTGCCCGAGTACCTACACCCTGACCCGGACATGGACAGCTACCGACGCTTGCGGTAACAGTTCTTCAAAGACACAGGTAATTAAGGTTCAGGATACGACCGCTCCAGTTTTGAGCGAAGCTCCTGCTGATGCAACTGTAGAAAGCGACGCAGTACCAACCGCTGCAACATTAACAGCAAGCGACAATTGCGATCCTAATCCTATCGTAACATTTAAGGAAGAAAGAACCGATGGCGCTTGTCTTAATACGTATACATTAACTCGCACATGGACAGCCACTGATGCCTGTGAAAATCACTCATCAAAGACACAAGTGATTAAGGTGATTGATACCACGGCTCCTGTTTTAAGTGAAGCTCCTGCTGATGTTACCGTAGAGTGCAATGCTATTCCTATGGCTGCAACACTGACAGCAACTGATTATAATAGCGCATCTATTCCGGTTATATTCAACGAAGCACGTACAGAAGGTGTTTGCCCAAGTACATACACTCTGACCCGCACATGGACAGCTACCGACGCTTGTGGCAACAGCTCTTCAAAGACACAGGTGATCAAGGTTCAGGATACTACTGCTCCGGTTTTGAGCGAAGCTCCTGCCGATGTTACCGTAGAATGCAATGCTGTTCCTGTAGCTGCAACGCTTACAGCCACCGATAATTGCGATGCGGCTCCCGTGGTTACTTACAAGGAAGTACGTACCGACGGCGTTTGCCCGAGTACCTACATATTGACCCGGACATGGACAGCTACCGACGCATGTGGCAACAGTGCATCAAAGACTCAGGTGATGAAGGTTCAGGATACTACCGCTCCGACATTGAGCGAAGCTCCTGCCGATGTTACCGTAGAGTGCAACGCTGTGCCTGTAGCTGCGACACTGACAGCCACCGATAATTGTGATGCAGCTCCGGTAGTGACTTACAAGGAAGTTCGTACCGATGGAAACTGCCCGAGTACCTACATATTGACCCGGACATGGACAGCTACCGACGCTTGTGGCAACAGCTCTTCAAAGACACAGGTGATCAAGGTTCAGGATACTACTGCTCCGGTTTTGAGCGAAGCTCCTGCCGATGTTACCGTAGAGTGCAATGCTGTTCCTGTAGCTGCAACGCTGACAGCAACCGATAATTGCGACGCGGCTCCGGTAGTGACTTACAAGGAAGTGCGTACCGACGGCGTTTGCCCGAGTACCTACATATTGACACGGACATGGACAGCTACCGACGCTTGTGGTAACAGTGCATCGAAGACACAGGTAATCAAGGTTCAGGATACTACCGCTCCGGTTTTGAGCGAAGCTCCTGCCAATATTACCGTTGAGTGCAATGCTGTTCCTGTAGCTGCAACGCTGACAGCTACCGATAATTGCGATGCGGCGCCAGTAGTTACTTACAAGGAAGTACGTACCGACGGCGTTTGCCCGAGTACCTACATATTGACCCGGACATGGACAGCTACCGACGCATGTAGCAACAGTGCATCAAAGACACAGGTGATGAAGGTTCAGGATACTACTGCTCCGGTTTTGAGCGAAGCTCCTGCCGACGTTACCGTAGAATGCAATGCTGTTCCTGTAGCTGCAACGCTGACAGCAACCGATAATTGCGATGCGGCTCCGACAGTGACTTACAAGGAAGTACGTACCGATGGCGTTTGCCCGAGTACCTACATATTGACACGGACATGGACAGCTACCGACGCTTGTGGTAACAATGCATCGAAGACACAGGTGATTAAGGTTCAGGATACTACCGCTCCGGTTTTGAGCGAAGCTCCTGCTGATGTTACCGTAGAATGCAATGCTGTGCCTGTAGCTGCAACGCTGACAGCCACCGATAATTGCGATGCGGCTCCAGTAGTGACTTACAAGGAAGTACGTACCGATGGCGTTTGCCCGAGTACCTACATATTGACACGGACATGGACAGCTACCGACGCTTGTGGTAACAATGCATCGAAGACACAGGTGATTAAGGTTCAGGATACTACCGCTCCAGTTTTGAGCGAAGCTCCTGCTGATGCAACTGTAGAAAGCGACGCAGTTCCAACCGCTGCAACATTAACAGCCAGCGACAATTGCGATGCTAATCCTATCGTAACATTTAAGGAAGAAAGAACCGATGGCGCTTGCCCTAACACTTATACATTAACTCGCACATGGACGGCTACTGATGCCTGTGGAAATCACTCTTCAAAAACCCAAGTGATTAAGGTGATTGATACCTCGGCTCCGGTATTAAGTGAAGCTCCTGCCAATATTACCGTAGAATGCAATGCTGTTCCTGTAGCTGCAACGCTGACAGCAACTGATTACAATAGCGCATCTATTCCGGTTATATTCAACGAAGTCCGTACCGACGGCGTTTGTCCGAGTACCTACATATTGACACGGACATGGACAGCTACCGACGCTTGTGGTAACAATGCATCGAAGACACAGGTGATTAAGGTTCAGGATACTACCGCTCCGGTTTTGAGCGAAGCTCCTGCTGATGTTACCGTAGAGTGCAATGCTGTTCCTGAGGCTGCAATACTTACCGCCACCGACAATTGCGATGCAGCTCCTGTAGTGACTTACAAGGAAGTACGTACCGATGGCGTTTGCCCGAGTACCTACATATTGACACGTACATGGACAGCTACCGATGCTTGTAGCAACAGTGCATCGAAGACACAGGTTATTAAGGTTCAGGATACTACCGCTCCGGCACTTGTTTGTCCTCCATCTCAAACCGTATTTGTCGATGTGGATAAGGACTTTGCAACTGTTATCATTGCAGCACCGGCAATAACTGATAATTGTGGTCAGGTAAAGTACAGCAACGATTTCAATCACACGATGAATGCCAGCGGTCAATATCCGATAGGAACAACAACTGTAACCTGGACGGCTGCCGACGAATGTGGCAATACCACCTCGTGCAGCCAAACAATAACTGTTATGGATAATCAAAATCCGCTGTTTACAAAATGTTTCACAGGACAGGATGTCAGCTTCACAACTCAGAGTGGAATCCATACCTATATCATTAAAGGTACTGCATGGGATGCTACTGCAACCGACAATGATGTCCTTGCCTCGTTGACATACGACATGACAGGTGCAACAACCGGTTCAGGAACAACTCTTGACAATGCAATACTCAACGTAGGTGTTACCAATATTAAATGGACAGCAACTGATAAATCAGGCAACAAGGCAGTTTGCGAATATGCAATCACGGTTATCTACGGCAATGTCCCTCCGACAGCAGTTGATGATAATGTATCAACTTCTGAAGATGTAACAGCTACAGGTAATGTTCTCGCAAACGACACCGATCCGGACGTATTAAATGTTCTTACGGTAACTGGCTTTGTATGGAACGGCACCACTTATTCGCCGGGAACAGCCACTTCGGCAGAAGGAACGCTGACTCTCAATGCAAATGGTGCATTCACCTTCGTACCGACATTGAATTACAACGGTACAGTTCCGGCAGTCACCTACATGATAAGCGACGGAGCAGGCGGAACGGCTTCTGCCAAACTGATTATCACGGTAACGGCTGTCAATGATGCACCGGTAGCTAAGCCAGACGCGTACACCACACCGGAAGATACACCGGTAAGCGGCAACGTATTGACGAATGACTCCGACGTGGATGGTGATCCGCTTTCTGTAGCCAACATAGTTGTAGGCGAAACAGTCTACACTACTCCGGCTTCTGTCAACGTTTCTTCAACGGGTACTCTCGTGGCTGCTACCAATGGAGCATTCACATTCACACCGGCGTTGAATTTCAACGGGAAAGTACCGACAGTTTTCTACCGTGCAACTGACGGGTCGGCTGTTATCTCTTCCACACTCGACATTACGGTAACGGCAGCTAATGACAATCCTGTTGCCAATGCAGATGTGAAGAGCACACCGGAAGACACACCATTGACCGATAACGTATTGACCAACGACACCGACGTGGATGGCGATCCGCTTACAGTGACAGGATTTACAATCGGAGGTACAGCTTATAGTGCCGGAACAACCGCTACAATAGCAGGCATTGGTACAATCATTATCAACACCAACGGCAGCTACACCTTTACGCCGACGGCTAACTACAACGGTTCGGTTCCGGTTATCACCTACAACATCAGCGATGGAAAGGGTGGCACAGCCTCCGGCACGTTGACAATTACAGTCGCCTCTATTTCCGATCCTCCTGTTGCAGTCAATGACAATGTGACGATGATTCAGAATACCGGTACAACAATCAACGTACTGGCGAATGACGGCTTTGGCCCGGATGGACCGTCCACCACTGCAATCACTGCCACAAGTGCTGCTCACGGAACGGTAACGGTAAATAACGGCGGAACCCCGAATGATCCGACTGACGACAAGATTGTTTACACTCCGACAACCGGATACACCGGCTCTGACTCGTTCACCTATACGATTGCGGCAAGCAACGGTCTGACATCGACTGCAACGGTAACCATTACGGTGAGACCATTTACAGATATGATGCTCTTCAACAAGCGATCGACCCAACCTATAGATAACGGCGATGGCACTGTTAACTGGAAATACACCATATCGGTGACCAACAAACTGACCACAGACTCAATCACATCGATACACATTACCGATGATCTGAGCAGGGTAATTACAAGTCCGATGGAATTCCGGGTGGTTGGCATTACGGCAACCGGCAAGCTTAAAGCAAACGGGCTCTTTGACGGAGTTGCTCACACCAACGTATTGCTCGATGGCAGTACAGTGGCACCTAACAGTAAAGATTCGATCACCATTGAAGTGCACACCACTTTGAACAGGTTCTTTGGATATGTTTACAATCAGGCAATGCTTGACGGATCGTCCAAGACTACCGGAGCCATCTCCAATATCTTGTCCGATGACCCATCGAACCCGGAAGGAACATTCCCGAGGCCGACAAGAACGTGGATGCCAGAAATCCTGATCATACCGGATGCGTTTACTCCCAACCAGGATGGTCACAATGACAAGTTCACAATCATTCACTCATCGCGAATCACTCTCTCCATGGAAATATTCAACCGCTGGGGCAGTAAGGTTTACCAGAGCAATGATTACCAGAACGACTGGGACGGTAAGGGCAGCGGACATCTATTGGGTCAGAACCTGCCAAGCGGAACATATTACTACATCATTGTAACCCGCAACACGGAAACAAATGAAGTACACAAATATGCACATTACATCACTTTGAGACGTTAACAGCAAGACCGGTAACGTGGAGTAGTCTTTCATCATACGAAAGCGCTCCACGATACCGATCGGAAACGTTAACTATAGAAACAGCAGAGACATGCAAGAATAACTATTAAAATTTACGACAATGTCACATACTCTGACTTCCAAATTATCATTGATTCTTACCACGGGTTTGCTGCTGCTTTGCGGCACCCTGAAGGGTCAACAAGAGCCGATGTATTCGCAATACATGTTCAATATGATCCATATTAACCCGGCTTATGCAGGTAATCGCGCCGTTGACAACATAACAGCCCTGTATCGGGCTCAGTGGATAGGCATTACCGGAGCACCCAGAACCGGATCCATCACATGGGACAGACGTATTGATGGCAGCAATGAAGGCATTGGCCTGCAAGTTTACAACGACCAGCTGGGTATTGAAAAAACCACCGGCGTACAGGCTTTCTATTCGCACCGCATTCCTTTCGACAACGCATTTCTTTCTTTGGGTGTAAGCGGAGGTCTTTTGAATTACAGGGCAAACCTTTCTGAAACAAATCCGCTGGACAACACGGATCCTCTGTTGCAAAACGATGTGAATGGCTGGTTGCCCACTGCCGGATTCGGGATGTTATTTGCCACCGAAAAATGGTATGTCGGTCTTTCTGTTCCTGCCTTGTTGCACACAAAAATAGAAGCCGAAAACCAGTTGAACCAAAAGAGTTTCGGAGCCAACAACCACTATTTTATCACCGGCGGTTATCTCTTTACGCTTTCGCAGGTCGTCAAACTCAAACCCTCCGTTTTGATCAAGGCCGTAAAAGGCGCTACAGTTCAATATGATTTTAACCTCAACGGATGGTTTCACGATATACTGGGCGTGGGAGTCAGTTACCGGACAGGTGATGCTTTCGTGGGGATGGTGGAATTTCAGGTACTTCCGCAACTGCGTATCGGATACTCATACGACTATACGATTTCCAATCTGAAAAGTTACAACAAAGGAACCCATGAAATTATGCTGAGATTGGAACTGGGTGGAGTCAGCAAAGAAGCTCAATCTCCCAGATACTATTAACCGGCTCATTCCATCATAATTCATCATGCAAGAGATGGACGCTCAGTAATACAGGCCAAGTTTATAAACCAGATAATTAGCACTATTATGAAAACTATTACCCAAATATCCAACCGCATATTGACATCATTATTACTTTTGCTGGCGATGGGTAGTTTTACCTTGTTTGCCCAGAGCGGTATGAACGTTACTGCCGATATCCGGCAGGGTGATGCGGCTTATATGGCAAAAAAATATGTTTTGGCTGCCGGTTATTACGAAAAGAGTATTGCCAAAGGAGATGTTTTAACACCGGTATACTGGACAAAACTTGCTGACTGTTACTGGCAAACCAGATCGTACGACAAATGTGAAAAAGCATACAACCATCTGCTCGAAAAAAGCGGCAGTTCTCTTTCCAATACGGATCGCATCCGTCTGGCTGAGATTTCGGCCCGCACCAACCAATATAAGAAAGCAGGAGAATGGCTCAAAGGCATTCCCGGATTCGCACAAAAAGCAGAAGCTTTCATGGATGCCGGCAAACTGGCAGAAATGGAAAAAGACTCCGCCGACTGGCAAATGAGTCTCCCTGATATGAACACAGCCTACAGGGAATTCGCACCCCTACTCTATAGCAACACATTATTATTCAGCAGCAACCGTCCTTACGCGTCCAAAACGAGAGCTTTCGACTGGGACGGAGTGAATTATTCGCGCCTGTGGCAGGTAGATAAGAACACATTGAGCACTCAGCCGGTATCGTCTTTAACCGGCAAACAAATTGCTGACCTTTCAGCAATACCAACCAAATCTAAAGAGAAGAGGATAGCGGGCATCTATGAAGGAGCCGACACAAAGGCTTCTTCGCCCGCTTTATCCGTGGCTTTTCCACGCAATTATCTACAGGGAAGCTCATTTGTTGGTTCTCTTGTAGAAGGGCTGGACAATGTGCCTTACAATGCAGGCGGAGTTTCCATCGACAAGAACAATACTATCTATTTCTCGGCCAACTATGATCGTTCCGATGCGAATAAAATCAACCGTATTCGTCTGATGCAGGGATCGTACGATGGTAAAAAGATAACCAACATCACGGCGCTGCCATTTGGTGATTCCAATCAGTATTCAGCAATGCATCCTGCCGTGAATCCGGAAGGAACGCTGTTGGTATTCAGTAGTGATATGCCGAACGGCAAAGGTGGCTACGACCTGTACGTTAGCAAAAGAAATGACAGCTCTCAATCGTGGGGCGAACCTCAAAAACTGGATGTGATTAACACTGCCGGCAACGAAGTATTCCCGTCAATTACCGATGACGGCTACCTTTACTACAGCAGTGATGGCCGTCCCGGTCTGGGAGGCTTGGATATTTACCGCATCCCGATGAAAGATCTGTTTGCCGGGAAAGACAACTCGGAACACCTGAGTTATCCCATCAACAGCAACACCGACGATTTCGGATGGACACAGGGAGCGAGCGCCTCAACAGGATTTTTCACCTCCGATCGTATCGGTGGCAACGATAATATTTTCGGATTCAACTACGAAAAGAAAATCTATTCTTCTCTGATCGAAGGCTACGTAAAAGACAAAAGGACACTCCAGCCAATCAGCGACGTATCGGTGTTTGTTTTCGATCCCAAAGAACGGAAAGTATATGTTCTGAAAACAGATGCTAACGGCAAGTACAGCATGGAAGTCAAACATCCGTCCGATATTATCGTGAAGGCTGTTGCCAACCCGTGCAATTACGCCATCGAAGGAGTGAAGCAAAACTGCAACTGCGACTGTCTTGCAATGCAGGTGGTTAACCCGTCGAAAGCCACAATGGTTCAGCCGGCACCACGCAATTTATTGCTGGATAAGTTTGCCATTGGCATGAAATGGAAACTGGAAGATATTCATTACAATTTTGACAAATGGAATATCCGCGCCGATGCACGCCCGATTCTGGACAGTCTGGTGACCATCATGAAAATTTACCCAATCAACATAGAACTCAGCGCCCATACCGACTGCCGCGGGTCCTACAGTTACAACGATACACTGTCTGACAAGCGTGCAAAATCGACTGTTGAGTATATTGTATCAAAAGGCATTAACCAAAATCGAATAACAGCAAAAGGTTATGGAGAACACCAACTGTTAAACCGTTGTGATAACGGCGTTTGGTGCAGCGAAGCAGATCATCAGCTTAATCGTCGAACAGAGATTAAGGTGTTAAGTTACAGCTCAGACAAAGAAACACCGGGAGCTTTCGACCCAAATAAATTCAAAGCGGGAGAACAGCTTGATCCGTCTACACTTCCGGCCAATTTCTTCGAACAATGCAAGTAGAATTTTAATCAACAAAATGATCTGCGGAAGTGAGGGAGCGCTTCTCTTTGGGAAAAGAGGAGCCTCCTGTTGTGCTATACAATTTCACTTCTCTCATACTCAACGAGACAAAAGAAAGCATTTTTATTTTGTATAATTTTAATTAAATTCACTATCAAAAAAAACAAAAAATAAAGATATATTCTCGATTAGCACGGAACATGCCTTATATTGATTATACACACACTTCATAAATCTATATATTAGATTATTAATTAAAGACAATCTAAAATACAACACTTACGTTTTTTGGAAATAAAACTCCCATTGTGATTAACAATAAACGCTTTAACTAATTTAATTCCATTACAATACATACAATTCGGTTGTTTTTATAATAAAATATAATAAAAATAACCATTTACCAACTAAAATGAAAATAATATGTTATTTTATGGATTAAATTTGGAGTACAAAACAAACAAGATCAAGTAAGAGAACCATTGATTCACCAGCAATATTGCTGAATCGATACATAGATAAAAGATACCTGACAATAATCACAGGATGCACCATTTTTCAGACAGAACGCATTCAGATAGAAAAATAATCAAAGACGAAAAGTACATCAACACAAAATTCATGCTTTTAATAGCTAAAGCAACGACATCAGTGCATCTTTCAGGCAAAATAAAAAATTGAGAACAAGGCTATTAGAATCCAATTCTGCTTATTCCAGACAGGTAAACAAGTCAATGAATAAAAAGGATGGATTTTGATTGAAATTATTTTCAGTGCAAAAACCGATGCACTGCTTGTTTCTCACTCTCAGCCGGCAATCGTTACGGGAAGTCTGTCTTCTAAAAATCTAAAGAGAAAATTATTAGCACATGAAGTCTACTTTTACCCATATCCTTCTTGCGCATATAGGGACATCACAGACAACTCCTCCAAAATCACACAAAGAAAGAGGACTCACCCGTAAGATTGTTGTGCTTACCACAATATTGTTTTTCTTTTCCACCAACATCCTCCTTGCGGTAATTGCACAACGGGGTACCGCAACCACAGCAACCACCATTAACGCTTCCCTTACCATTGCAAAACCGACAGGAGTTGTTGCTGGGGATATAATGATCGTAAATATCTCAAAAAATGGCAATGACACGCAAGACCCTACTCTTACCGGATGGACGCTAATTGCCGGCGCTGACTTAGAGGGAACAACGAAAAGACGCGGATCTGTTTTATACCGAATCGTAGACGGAACAGAAGGTGCAAACTTCACATTCGCTTTAGGCGCAGGGACAAACGACGCAGTCGGTTCTATAGTAGCATTTTCAGGCGTTGATGTAACCGGTGGCTATAAAGCTGACGGTACAGCAGGAGGACCTTTCGATGTTGATCCGGAAACAATAGTTGTCGATCAAGATAATAACATTACTGCAACTGGCATTACAACGACGACTCCCAATGATGCCATTATAATGTTTGGAATGGTTGGTAATAGTCCTGACAACTATTTTGGCTGGCACACAAACTCTCCGGGAAATCTAACTGAATTGTATGATAACGACAACAATAATATTTCGGTGGGTGCCGCATGGGCACTTAAGAGCAATGCCGGGAATACAGGAAACGGCACAGCTACAATCTCAAACTATTCCCGCAACGGAGCTATTCTAATTGCCCTTAAACCTATATGTATAACTCCGGCAACACAAGCAATCATTGGTTCTTTCACTTCTGTTGGCAATAATAGCGCTACAGTCAACTGGACAAGGGGAGATGGAACCCGCATACTGGTAGTTGCTCGCTTAACCTCCACCACGCCAGCTGATCCTATCAATGGTACATCGTATACGGCAAATACAAATTTTGGATCGAGAAACATTACCGGACCTGGTAACTATGTGGTATATAACGGCACAGGCAATAATGTTACAGTCAACAATCTCTCTTCTGTTACCGATTACACTTTTACTGTTTACGAATTCAACACTACAAACAACTGCTATCTTACCCCAGGGTCTTCCGATTCTGCAACCACAACATGTACAGCTCCTGCCAATCAAGCTTCTATAGGAACATATACCAACAATACAACAGGAACATCCCTCACAGCAAACTGGTCAAGAGGAAACGGTAACCGGGTGATTGTTGTTGCCCGCATATCGGGCACACCAGGCATTGATCCGACAAGTGGAATGACATATGCGGCAAATTCCGTATTTGGTTCAGGTCAAACAACCGGCACCGGCAACTATGTGGTTTATTCAGGTGCAGGTTCATCTGTCAATATAACAGGCTTAACCAGTTCAGCATCTTACGAATTTACAGTTTACGAATTTAACAACACGGGGCCATGCTATACTTTTCCCGGTTCTGCCTCAACAGTTACAACCCCGTGCATTCAACCTTCCAATCAGGCTACAATTGGCACCTTTACCAATAACACCACCGGCACTTCTCTCACCGTAAACTGGACAAGAGGGAACGGAAATGGAGGCGTTATCGTTGTAGCACGGCTAACCGGCACTCCGGCCGTTGCTCCAAATAGTGGTACTTCATATACTGCGAATAACTCCTTTGGTTCCGGATCGACAACCGGGAGCGGTAATTTTGTTGTTTATAAGGGCTCAGGCACCAGCGTTGACATAACAGATCTTGCAGCTTCAACGAGCTATACATTCACTGTTTACGAATATAACTCCGCAGGACCATGCTATGACATACCGGGATCATCCGCATCTGTTATGACTCCGTGCATTCCTCCCACAATACAGGCAACAATGGAAGCCTTCACAAACATTGCAGCCACGTCACTTACTGTCAACTGGAGTAGGGGTAGTGGCACCGGAGGTGTTATAGTAGTAGCCCGACTAACAAGTACAACGGCGGTCAATCCTATAAGTGGGACATCCTACACCGCAAATTTATTCTTTGGTTCAGGAAACACTACAGGGGCTGGAAATTACGTTGTTTATGCCGGGACAGGAACATCGGCCAACGTTTCAGGCCTTTCGGGGGCAACTTCTTATACTTTTACAGTATATGAATACAACTCATCCGATAAATGTTATCTAATTCCGGGAGCATCATCCGGTATTACTACAAATTGTATTCCGCCTTCCAACCAAGCAACTATCGGGGCTTTTACTAACAACACCACAGGAACATCACTAACAGCAAACTGGACACGAGGTAGCGGTAATAGCGTGATTGTTGTTGCAAGATTAACGGCCACTACAGCGGTAGATCCTTTTTCAGGATTAGCCTATACAGCCAATGCAGTGTTCGGCTCGGGCAGTACAACCGGAGCCGGAAATTTTGTCGTTTACCGAGACAATGGGACAAGTGTAAATGTCACCGGCCTTACTTCAAATACAAGTTATACTTTCACAGTATACGAATATAATACAACCGGCAATTGTTACAACATTGTGAGATCCGCATCTACTGTTACTACTCCGCTGGTTTATTGCACTCCATCTGCAACCTATTTTTGGGGCGATGGCATTACGAGAGTGGTTTTTAACACAATAGATAATTCGTCTGGAGCCAATGGTTATACCGATTATACATCCTCACAATCGACGACTGTATCATTAGGCGCTGCTTATAATTTAAGCGTATATGTAAACACAGCTGGTAATTACATCAACAGTCAAAAAATATGGATCGACTGGAATCAGGATGGCGTTTTCAACACTATTCCCGGGACTCCCGGCGGAATGGGCGAAGAATATGATTTGGGGACGGCAACGAATGTAACCAGTGGTATCAGCAGTCTTTGTCCGTTAACTATAACCGTACCTCCCGGAGCAACCATTGGTGCTACCCGAATGAGAGTCTCATCAAAATACAATGGCTATACCACCCCTTGTGCAACTGGTATTGACGGAGAATTCGAAGATTATAAAATCATTATCACCAATTCTCCGCCAACGATAACAAGCTTCACACCCACCAGCGCTTGTGCAGGAAGCGGAGTTACAATCACAATTAACGGGACAAACTTTGTAGCAGGTAGTACATCTGTTACCATCAATGGAACTCTGGCAACACCTGTCACTTTTGTGAATAGTGGTCAGCTAACCGTATTATTGCCTGCCGGTGCAAGCGGTACTGGCAATATTGTGGTAACGGTAAATGGAAATTCTGTTACAAGCTCATCCACTTTCACCGTAAATGCAATTCCGTCTCCTACCTTGACCAGCAGCGATGCTGACAATACTTTCTGTGCAGGAACGTCCGTCACTTTTACGGCCGGTGGTGGAACGAATTACAATTTCAGAGTAAATGGAACTACGGTTCAAAATGGAACTTCAAATACATACACAACTTCTTCTCTTACCAACGGACAAATGGTAGATGTTGTTGTAACAAACGCAGCGGGATGTTCGGCTACCAGCTCTGAAATTACTAATATGGTGCTCGCAATACCAGCACCTTCATTAACCAGTTCTGATGCAGACAATACCTTCTGTGCCGGAACACCGGTCACTTTTACGGCCAGTGGCGGCAATATGTACAATTTCAGAGTGGATGGAATCAGCGTACAGAATCAGGCATCCAATACTTATACAACATCTTCTTTAAGCAACGGACA
>CAXXPB010000041.1:0-49453 GCA_963678825.2 uncultured Microbacter sp.
GTTCCGCCCAGAGTATTGATAAAAGGATCGGGAGTGGTTATTTTGATACGCGAAGCCAATTGCTGACGCGCAGCTTCAGCCTGCACAAACCTGGATTCAAGCTTTTTATAAGACAAAGAGTTATCTTTGTTATCCTTAACGATAGCCACATAAAAGGGAGTATGTTGATTGGCTGCAAATCGCGCCATTACCACGGGCTGATCGTTTACCACCGAACTGTTCCATTGGGCAAACGGAGACAAAACGACCGCCGGGTTGACGACTTTAATGACTGATGACTCCGGAAATATTCCGGTCAGCGTTATCGTCGCAATCTTTTTCGTCGGAGGAAGCGTCAGTTGAAAATCGTTCTTGCCAAACAGGAATTTATTACCGGTGCAATATTCCGGTTTCAGATCAAAACAGTCGGCCGCATCGACACCCAGATCGCCTTCACGCGAAAAGCGCTTGCCGTGACTCCACCAAAAACCGCCAATAGTTCGACCTTTTTATAGCAATTTTTCAGCTCACCTTTTAACACAAACCCCTCGGCATCGGCCATTGCCAAAGCCGTAAGATGCAGTTCACCGCTACCCAGCAACGGATCTTTGAGGGTGTAGAGCCGGGATCCTGCACGGTAGCGAGCTTCCACAAACTGTGCATCGTTCAGCCATTTGGTTTCTCCGTCCACCACCAGTCCAAAATGGAGATTGCCTCCCATCCCCGGCAGGTAAAAAGCAAATTCGGGGACATCGCCTGTTTCTGCACGAAATGCGGTATTGGTTCCGTACAACGCACGGTTGTACTTTACCTTTCCGTTGACAATCACAAAATCGTCACCATCTGGTGTGTAACGCAACGTTCGTTCTTTTTCGTGCCAAAGACCGTCAGTAGCATTCACTGACACTGACAGGCAAAACAGCAGCGCGATATATATTGCTTTTCTTATCATTATCAATGACTTTCAATTGAGATATTTACGATGTACAATTGCAATCTGTTTCCACCAAATACATTTTCACATTCTCAAATTTCCAAATCTTCTATTCAGAATTTCTTTGCTTTCAACGGCGTCAACGTTACAGGGCCGAGTAGGCCGGAAGGAACGGTTCCCCAGTCGGCATAAGTTACCGGCTTGTAAAACAGATTCACCATGTTGATTTCATTAAAAATCCGCCAGTTCACTCCCCGACGGTCGTAATCGGCGATGCGGTTGGCCGGAAGATTGGTAACTTCCACTTCCAGTTTGTTCTTACCCGGATGAACCAGTTTGCCGACATTCGCCACAAAAGGCACGGCCCAAAGAGTTCCGGCATCCTGTCCGTTGATGCGAACACGCGCACTCTCGCGCACGTCGCCCAGATTCAACTGCCAATCGGCAGCAGCAGTTGCCGGCAATTCAAATTCGGCACTGTAACAGGCAGTTCCTTTATTGATTTTCGCATTCGATTCGTTCAACATCGTCCACGAACCCAGCGTATCGATGGCGAAAGTTCCGGGAATAGCCGGATCACTTTCGGTAAATTGCAGTGTCCAACCTTTCGAGACCGTGAGTGGTGTAGCCTGCGGCTCTGTGTATTGCCATGCAACTACATCCGCATTTTGTTTGTCAAATGTTTTCAGAATCACCGATTCGCCCGATTGCAATTGCAGATAGACTTCCGTTTTCCCATCATGTTGACGCACTTTGGCTTTGCCTGAATTGCCGCTTATCGGATCGAACAGCATAGCCGATTCGGCTTTCACTGCCAGAGGCACCCAACCATCAACGCCTTTATTCTGCAACGAAGAGATAAAATAGTGATAACCGGTCTCGTTTGACCTGCGAATACAGGAGAGGGCCAAAATCGGTGCGCATATTTTCTTTAGGGATGTCCATCGCCTCCAGAATCGCTACAGCAGATAAATAATCATGAGCAATAGCAATTTTGCCTTTTCCCAAATTATAAATGAAAGGTTGCTGCATGTATTGCGTTCTTTCTAACAGATCCAAACTCTCTTTCATTTTTTTCTGACGACTTTCAAGATTACCCATCCCCGGAACATCCTGCGGATAACCACCCACAAAGACAACTGTCGCACCCGCTTTGGCAAGCGACAAGAGATGAACCATCACATCGTGGGGAATGGTCTTCACATCCGGCAGAAGAATAGCATTGTAGTCCGCACCTCCGACCGTATGCAGTTTCCTTTGGCAAACCGTTGTACTCCGCACAAACTGATCGGAAATATAGTCGACATCGTACCCGCTTTTAATAATGGCATGGATAGCTTCGATAAATTTCGGCGCCTTTTCGGCCATTTCATGAATGGTGAATGCCTGGTACGGTTTTTTCAGATCGGCTTTCCGCATGTCGTAAATGGGAAGGTACACCAAAAAGTCGTTATCGGGTTTTCCCTCCTGCAAAAACGATTGACAGCGGGCGATATAGCTGAACAAAGGAGCAGCATCGCGCCAAATGGTATTGGTGGGCGACATGTCGACCGAAGCATAGAATTTCCATCCCGGCCAGGCCGCCTCTTTGGGAGAATAGGTTGTCCCATGAAAATAAACGTGATTGACACCCGCAACAAAGAACAGGTCGAGATCGGGTTTGCACTGCGAAAGCGAAGTGCGAAAATGGTCGGTCAACCAGGTAAACGTTTCGGATGAGATCAACGGTTTGCCCGAAATATGTGCTGCCGAAGAGGCATATTTGAGCATGGAGATATCCGAATCGTTCGTTTTCCGGATGGAATCTACACGCAATCCCTTGATATGAAAATCGGAGATACCAAACGATTCACATTCGGGAATATCGACCGTTGCGTAGAGATCGATCAGGTTACCCGGCGAACCGTGAGCCTGATTGCGGGTGGTGCTACCGTGCGAGTGCGCCCAATCGGTCCATGTCTTGGTGAAATTTTCCTGCAACAGATCGGACAGCGTTTCGCGGTAGTCGGACACTACACGTGCAATAACATCCGCATTTCCCTGGCCTCTGAACTCCGGCAGGTACTCTTCGAGTTTATACCCGCGACGAAGCTGAAACTGTTCAAACAGATCGGGAGTCCAATCGGCGTTAAACACCTCGTAGGAGTCGTTGAAAAAGGAGTGAGGATAGGCTGTATGATTCTGAGCAAATGCCCGATCGAAGCGTCCGAGATAGTTGGTTACTGCCTGTTTGGAAAAATGGTTCATCACCCAACCTTCGCCTCCCGGCGCGGCTCGCTTCACTTTTTGCAAAGTTTTACCGACAAAAACCGCTACCAGATGCCATTCTCCCGCAGGAGCCTTCCATTGAAGCTTTCCTTCTTTATCAAACTTATTTGTCAAATCGAGTCTCTTTCCGTCAGCGGAAAATGCCATCAATCGCGACAGCTTTGCCACGCCCTGCTGTTTTGTATCGTTTACCGTAACTGGCTCCTTCAACGTCTGGCCTGCCTTAAGTGTATAATCCTGAAAAACAACTTTGCATGCTGCATCTTCCAACGTCACTTCCGGACTACCGAACGGCCAGCCGGTACCGGTATTCATATCGATTTTCATTCCCAGACGGGTCGCCTCGTTTTCGGTGTGGCTCAACATCTCCATCCATTTGGGCGAGAGATAGCTGATGTTATGGGTATCGTTGCCCTGCACGCCATAGATCGGGGTAATCTCCAATCCTCCCATCCCTTTGTCGGCATACTCCGACATGTTGTAGGTAAGGTTCGCCTTATCGACGGCACTGCCCAACCACCACCAGCGTGCCCAGGGTTTGGCTTCGGCTTTCACTGCAGGCCAGACGGTCGTTTGGGAAAAAGACGCTGATGTAAAAGCAAATACCAGTACGAATGCAATTGTGTTTAATCTAAAAAATTGCCCCATAGATTTGTTCGTAATATTTTGCATGAACCCAAAACAGTGGAATACAATATTTCCAGAATAGATTACGGCATCTTTTTCAAACCTTCCCACAAAACGTTCCAGTTGCCGTCTTTCGGGAAGCCCGGATTATTGCCTTTACTACCATCCCAACCGGCACACATCATGGCAACGGCCGTTAACAAGCCACCGTTTCCGGGGAGATAAATGCGCAAACGTTCATCTTTGTAATTGTGCCCGCTCACAAGATACGTATTCGTCTGTTTGGGCATCAACAATGCACCTACAGCCTTTTCTCCATCTCCCAAACGAGCGGCATCCATGGCAGTCATCGGATAATCCCATCCCCAGGTTGTATCCCAGTTCCAGTTTTTCCACACCCAATCCAACGTGCTTTTCATTACAGTCGGGTTGACCAGGCGGCTCTGCGGGAAAATACCCAACGCACCCAGCACGGCCATATGGTCTGAAGTAAACCGGATGTCGTGATAGGTCTCGGGAGCCGTTTCTGCGGCCAGATACAAACCATCTTTCTGTGCCAAAGGCGATAGCAGTTTCAATATTTTGTTCCACTCTTTCTTTTCGGGCAAACCGGCGCGCACTCTCCACTGTTGAGCCACGCTCAGAGCATAATGCCAGTAAGCCAGTTCAAAAGGAGAATTGGTGGTTTCGGCCGCACGCAGGGTTTCCTGTGCCGGAATGGCGCCTTTGAGAACATAACGGTTCTTTTCTTTATCGTAAGTAGCAAACGAAGCCATAAAATCAGCCGTCTCAAAAACCAGTTTTTTGTATTTATCAATTATTGCTTTCGAGGGATGATCGCGGTAAATCAGTTCTGCCATGTAGATAAAATGCGGTTGCTGCCAAATAAGGAAAGAGCCCACTTTGGATGGAGCCTCTATGGCGGAAGGGTCAGTCATTTTCATCCATCGAATTCCTTTGAAACCCTGACGTTCGGCAATTTTTTTGGCATTATCATACGCCACGTTGTACCAATCCATACTCTTCTCCAACAAATCGATACGATTCCAAAGAGCAAAATGGACGGCGTGCCACCAGTGCATTTCGAGATGAAATTTTCCGAACCAACTGTTATATGTCAAACCGGTTTCCTGCGGAGGCACATTGCCGGCACACTGAATCGCCATCAGGTATTGAGATAACACAACGCGACGTTCCATCTCCTTTGCCCGGGCGTCTTTACATTGCGAAAAATCGACAGCTGCACCTTTCGTCCAAAATTTTTCCCAATGCTCAACTGAAGCGTTCTGTGTTTGTTCGAAATCTGTCAAGGTCAATTGCGGTCGCTCTTTCGTGAACGCACACGAAAATGAGAATTTATCTGTATTCTCAGGGGCTAAAACGTAGTAATGACTTTGAGTTTCTCTCAACGACGCATCACCCCGCCAGTGAAGCGTTACATAATACGTGGTTGCATCCAGCTTGCAGCAAATCACGGCATACCCGTCTCCGGCCTCCACAATTGATGTTGAGTAGGCTTCGGGGCGCGACCAGTCGCATGCGTCATCAGTATGTTTGCCCGATGGATAAGGAAAACGGAGATTAAATTTGAGATTAGCAGACTGAATAAGGGACGAGGTTACCGATACGGCAATCATATCTTCAGCCGGATGGCAAACAGTTTTCACCTCAACGGGCTTACCAAACAATGAATAGGAGCTACGCAATTCACCCGTCCACAAATCGAGAGTTTGATTGACATTCGTAAAATCAGATACAATTGCTTTTTGACCTTGAGAATTTTGCAATTCTAATCCCACCACCCCCAAATGGAGACGATGTGGATTCTCGCGAAACCATTCGGAAGCTTCCTGCTGACGACCTTCCTTAAATTCGGTCGAATATGGTTCATTCCAACCGTGGAAATTATAATTTTTCAGTGTCTCTTCAAAGCGGTAATTATTCGGATTAGGGAAACTATGCCAGCCCCACTGCGACTGAGTGCCCAGTGGAACTCCATTTTTATAAAACTCGGGGAAGGTCTGAAGTCCGGAAGCATCGGCCGTAAAGGCAAAATTACCATTCCCCACCGAGAGCGAAGAAAGCGAATCGAACGAATGAACAACCGGATTATTTCTGGAAACAAGGGCTTGTCTGTTTATCGAGGCAAACAGGACGGACGTAACACCCATGCAACAGAAAAGCAGCAGACATTTCGGGACAAAGTACAATTTCATAATCAAAAAAGGTAACGCAATATTGACAAAGGTACAAAAGTAAAAATTAAGTTGCAGCCCGAACTCTTTTTTTTGATATTTTGACTTTGCTTTTTGACACAATTACATCCCCAACAAGCTTTTCAATACTAAGAAGAGACAGACATCACTACTCAGCTTTATCTCAGCACACAAAAAATATTTAATAAAGCCGACACACGACATTATCGCGAACATATCCCGGTTCAAGGTTGGAGTCGGCAAGCTCCATTCTTACTTAATAACCTTCCATTACAAAATCAACGGCAATGTTTTCAAAAGATTAATTATAGCTTTATTTAGAACCAAAGAAACATCTATAATTATTGTTTATTTTGGCTCGTTTTTTATTAATATATATATTGTCATATATTGTATTTATGAAAATTACACATTCAATTCTCCCACTACAAAAGCTTATTCTATTTTCAAAAAAATCAACAAATAATAGCTGAAATAAAAAAATAGGCGTATTTTTAATATTATATGTGAATAAAAAGACGTACATAGCAAATAAAAACAACATTTTGTATATTATGATTAATTACAACCACATCACAAACACGCACACCTATTAATAATCAATGCTTTATATTTCATTCACCATTTTAACACTTAACTGTACAACATTTTGATTTCATCAAAAAGACACTATATTTGCAACCCATTTCCTTTTTTCAAAAAAGTAGTGGATAAAACCGTTATTTGATTCCAAAAAATTATGCATAAAGCAGGCTTTGTAAATATTGTAGGTAACCCCAACGTAGGCAAATCAACATTAATGAACGCGTTGGTGGGCGAAAGAATTTCAATCATTACCTCCAAAGCACAGACTACCCGCCATCGCATAATGGGAATTGTAAACGGAGATGATTTTCAAATTATCTATTCTGACACCCCGGGTGTTTTAAAACCGCACTACAAACTACAGAAATCGATGCTGGGCTTTTCACAGTCGGCATTGACGGATGCAGATATATTGCTTTACGTCACAGACGTAATTGACTCGAGCGAAAAAAATGCTGATTTTATCGAGATGGTAAAGCAGCATGCAGGCGATTATAAAATCATTCTGATCGTCAACAAAATCGACTTAATAGACGAAACAAAACTTGTTGAAATTGTTGATAGCTGGCATACAATTTTACCTGAAGCAGAAGTAATTCCGATTTCTGCCACACAGAAGTTCAACATTGATCCGTTGTTAAAACGCATCAAAGAATTATTGCCAGATTCGCCTCCGTTTTTTGATAAAGACGCTTTAACGGACAAGCCGGAGCGCTTTTTTGTAACAGAAATAATCCGAGAGAAAATACTTCTAAACTACGACAAAGAAATTCCTTACTCTGTCGAAGTCGTAGTTGAACAATTTAAAGAGGAATCCAAAATAATTCGTATCAACGCTGTCATTTATGCTGAAAGAGACTCGCAAAAGGGAATTCTGATTGGACATCAGGGGAAATCTCTTCGCAAAGTAGGCATGGAGGCCAGAAAAGATATCGAAGCTTTTTTTGGCAAGCAAGTATATCTTGAACTTTTTATCAAAGTAGAAAAAGACTGGAGAAACCGTGAAACTAAATTACGGAATTTCGGATACCATATCTCCGATTGATCTTTTTCTTTCATCAACAATGACATCCTGAATAATCGGATGTTCTTTCTCTGTCGATCTGACAAAGTTGTGCATGTTCACAACCACTTCCAGATCAATTTCAATCTAAAGAGGACTTTACACCAACTCTGAACGAGAGCGTTTTGCCGCTCCCTGTTTTGAGCCGTGTTTGGTCTTGTAGGAATCATACACTCTTACAAGAACCGTACACTACAATTAACTAACTGTAAGGCTGTAACTTAACTCTATATAGATGAGCAAATTCATTTGTTTCATTACTATTGTTCTGTTGTGTTTTCTGAATCAAAATATGTTCGCAAAAACTAGCAATTGCGACAATCTTAGTTTTGAGAGAGGAGATTTCACTAACTGGACAGGTAAGACCTGGCTCCATTTCTACACAGAAATTCTCAATCCGGCAACCGGGATTGAGCCGGGACGACATACGATCATGTCAGACACTACAGCATACGACAGCAATACAGGAGGCAAACTAAAAATTGTTCCAGCCGGATACAAACATTCCGCACGCCTTGGAGACGCTGTCAATGGTTGTTTATCCGAAAGCTTATCATATACACTGACCGTAGATTCCACGAATGCTCTTTTCATTTGGAAATTTGCCGTTGTCTTACAGGATCCTATGCATGATCACATGGATGATGAACAACCTCGTTTTAAAATTACGCTGGAAGATCAGGACGGGAATATCATATCGTCTTGCAGCCAGTATGACGTAAACGCCGCTGAACACATCCCCGGGTTCCAGAACTATTACCCTGACGGATTTTCACGCGACTCTGACAATGTCACAATGATTGTCTGGCGAGACTGGACAACAGCTGCCGCAAATCTCATGCCATTTTACGGCAAGAAAGTAACCCTCACTTTCACCTCTGAAGATTGCACCAAACAAGGGCATTTTGGTTATGCCTATTTCGTGGCTGAATGCCACCCGATGCAGATATCCGTCAATTACTGCAAGGACGACACCGACGCCCGCCTTGAAGCACCGGAAGGGTTTTCCGATTACGTATGGACACCAGGAAATATCAAAGGAAGAATTCTCACGGTGAACAATGCCACACTCGGGAATCAGTACAACTGTTCGTTCAACTCTGTGATGGGTTGTCCAGTTGAGCTTTCCGCCTCGATTATCAGAACAACACCTAATGCATCCTTCAAATATTCGTTACTCGATGCACAAAAAAGAATGTACAGATTTACTAACACTTCCACCACAAGCAATGGCACGATCTCTGATCTTACATGGAACTTTGGAGACGGGACCTCATCAACAGAACAAAATCCCACACATACATACACCTCATACGGAACGCACCGCGTAACTTTGGAAATTGTATCATCACCTTCCGGGTGCAGAAGCAGTCAAAGTATAGAGATCGACGATACATCATCAGCTCCTCTCTCCATTAACGGCGACCCTTCGTTCTGTCACGGACAACACACCACGTTAACCGCCAGCGGCAGGGTTCGATATCATTGGAGTACAGGAGAGACATCTCAAGCAATTCGCATATCCAAAAGCGGATCTTTCTTTGTTATAGGATGGAAAGAAAATGGATCCAGAGACACGGCATTCGTAAAAGTTAAAGAAAAATTATCACCAACAGTTTCTATTTCCGGATTAAAAATATTGTGTCATGGGCACTCCACCATTCTAACAGCAAAAGGAGCAGACACTTACAGCTGGAATACAGACGAAACATCACAATCAATAAATATTTCTACAGCAGGAACTTACTCTGTCACCGGAATAACAAACGAAGGATGTAAATCAGATGTCGTTTCTACCGAAGTAACACAAGATACCGAGTGGAAACCTGCCATCACCGGAGATTCTTTGTTTTGCGCGAACACAAACACCACTCTTACGGCATCCGGAGCAACAGCTTATCAATGGAATAACGGCAGTACATCACAAACAATTTCAATCAATACAGAAGGTACGTATATTGTCACAGGAACCAATAAAAACGGATGCAAGGCTCAATCTTCCATGCATGTTTCCAAAATTCCATTACCGGAAGTTAACTTCAGACTATCACCAGATAAATTAGACCTGCGAAATCCGGTTATATCAGGCGACATTGCCACCAAAGAAGAGATTAATTATGAATGGCAACTTGGGGATGGCACAGTTACCAACAACCCGACATTTACACACAAATACGACGTTGCAAATTCCGGCGTAGGTTATACCATTACTCTGAATGCGGTTGATCAATATGGCTGTAGCAATTCGTTAACAAAAAACATAGTGCTTGATTTGAAAGTGCCTAATGTCTTCACTCCGAATAACGACGGGCACAACGACAAATTTATGCCTGATTACGACCTTCAGATCTACGATCGCAACGGCATTCTCCTGTACAATGGTAACCAGGGATGGAACGGCACTTATAAAGGCGCAAAATTGAACCCCGATGCTTATTTCTATCTCTTACGATATACTGATACCAACAACATTGCTCAAGTCAAAAAAGGCTGCGTCATGCTGGTTAAATGAGTATCATTTAACGGATAATTAAAAAGATATTTCTCCGCTGATTTGTCGATTCTAACAAAAAACCTAACTTTGTGCCCTTATTCATATGCACGGTTCATGATTCTGCCAAGATCGACAAAGAGAAGCATTCTTTTTTTATTCTTATCCATTTACTGTTTTCTATCAGCTACGAATCCAAATTTAAAAAATATTGGTTTTGAAAACGGATTTACGGGTTGGACAGGTAAAACATGGATTTACACCACCTCAAAACCAGTTGAAAACACATCACCGGTTCAAGTTACTCTTCCCAGCGACCCTCGCATTGTTCTGATGAGCACCCCAAATGAATATGACAATTGCACCGGATACAAACTAAAGACCATACCTGACGGCTACAAACACAGCGCCCGATTAGGATCGTACAAAGACAGTTATGTAAATAACATTAATGGCCGCGATCAAAGTCTCGAATATACCCTCAAAGTTTCTCCTTCTAACAAATTACTAACCATCAAATTTGCTGTCGTTCTTGAAGTTGGATATTCAAAAAGTGTACCTCATGCTGAATCAGAACAACCTCGTTTTACCATAGACTTACTTGACAAAAAGGGCAACTCTATACCCAAACTATGCAGCTCATTTGATGAAACAGCCTTAAGCCTGGATAAAACCCAAAGTTCAACTTCACCGGACGGACAACCTGTTGTATGGAGAGACTGGAAAACTGTCTCTGCCAACCTAAAAGAGATGGAAGGGCAAGACATCACGATTAAATTCACCACGATGGACTGTACTCCCGGAGGACATTTCGGCTATGCCTATATTGTGGTAGATGCACAACCGTTATACATAACCACCAAATTTTGCGGCGAAAACGACGATGCTGCGTTGACCGCTCCGGATGGATTTAAGTCTTACACATGGAAACACGATGGAAATATCATCGGGTCAAACTATGAATGCAAAGTCCCCAACGCCAAAGAGGGAGAGATATACAGCTGTATTTTCACAACCGAAGCCGGATGCAACGACAGCTTATCCACCACCATAAAAAGAATACAGCCAATTGCCGATTTCAAATTCACAACAACCGGCTGCACAAACCAAACTAACACTGTCAAATTCACAAACAATTCGGTAGCCGATGCGCTACATCCTACCGATACATCAACCACCATTGCATATCAATGGGATTTTGGAGATGGAAAGACTGCGGCTGCGACTGACACAACCTACACTTTTTCCACATCCGGCATGCAAACGGTAAACCTCAAAGTAACCAGCTATCCCTCTACCTGCACGGCATCCAAAGACACTACGATTGAAATTTTTTATCCGCCATTAATCGGCATTAAAGGAAACACCACCTATTGTCCGAACCAGATAACGACACTAAAGGGTTATGGCGCCGATCATTACAAATGGACCCAGATAGATGGTTCAACAACAGGCTCCCAGGACTCACTATTAGTAGGAAGCCCCGGAGGAACAATTGAACTAATTGGCTACGCAAAAAACGATGCCTGTAATACAAGAATACCACTCAAAATTACGGAAGAACCAACCTGGAATTTAGATGTATGTGGAGATCCTTTCTTCTGCACAGGCGACAGCACCACGTTGGTTGCATCTGGCGATGGAATAAGCTATGTATGGGATTCACAAAAGTCGAACTCCCCGTCTATCACAATAAGTAAACCCGGCAAATATGAGGTCATTGCAACCAACAAGAGAGGTTGTCAGCTTCTTTGGACTGATGATGTAAAAGAGATACCACTTCCGACAACATCATTCAGCACTGAACCCTCAATTATAAACACCAAACACAATCAGGTCATCTGTTCCATCGCACCAGAAAGCGACGATATGACTTACACTTGGGACATGGGGGATAAAACTACCGAAAAGGGAGTCTTGTTTACACATTCTTATTCAGGAAATAGCGGAATAGGAAAGTACGATATTATGCTTACGGCCATCAACAATATCTATGGATGTAGAAGCCGTGCAAGTCAAAGCATCATCATTGAACCTTTTATTCCAAATGTGTTTACTCCCAATGGAGATTCACACAATGATTACTTCATGCCAAATTATGACCTTGAAATATTTGACCGGCAAGGCATATTGTTATACAAGGGAAACAAGGACAGTGAAGGCTGGGACGGGACATACAAAGGGATGAAGGTCGATCCTGACACCTATTTTTACATATTACATTACGTTGACTATCAAAACCTACAACGCACAGCCAAAGGTTTTGTAATGTTAGTCCGATAATAATATTTCACTTTTACACACCTACAAAAAAAAATACAACCCTTTGGTGAAATTTAATAGATAAACGGATAAGCAAACTGTAAACGTGCCCTCTTTACAGTTACAACAACACCAACCTGTTGGATTTAAATATTAACCTTGTTACGCGGGCAGATTCTCTATTCAAAGGCAATCTGCTTTTATTGAAACAAAGATTCCCAACATTATGAACAAACGGCACAAACTCATAATTGGACTTATAATCAGCTTAACAATTATCTCGTTAAGTTTATTCGGTGCAAGTCCTAATCTGATTAACCTGGGATTTGAGAACGGAAGCTTTACCGGATGGACAGGATATACATGGCACTACAGTACAGCCGTCTCCTCCATCAACACATCCAAAATATTAGTAACACTGCCCACTTCAAGACGTCAGGTTATCGTATCCGACACTACGGCTTACGACGCAAACACAGGAAATGCACTGAAAAAAGTACCTAAAGGGTATAAATATTCTGCTCGCTTGGGAGATGCAATAAAATCAGGGGACAGCAACCCCAGATGCTGGGAGCAGAGTTTGCAATATACCATAAAAGTTGATTCTTCTAATTCACTTTTAATTATGAAGTTCGCCTGTGTTTTACAATATTCATCTCAACACGATAACGTTACCGAGTTCGAACCAAGATTCCGACTCAACTTGTACGACAATGCCGGCAATAAAATAAACACCTGCACTAACTATGATGTTTATTCTACCAGCGGTACGGTAAAGGGATTTCAAACGTATACTCCGTCCGGATCAACCGATCCTATAAAATGGAGAGACTGGACTACGGTAGGCGCCGATCTTTCAGCTTATAAGGGACAAACAATCACCATTGAATTCATGTCTGCAGATTGTACGGGAAGGTATCATTACGGTTATGCCTATTTTGTAGCCGATTATCAGCCTATGAAGATATCCACCGACTTTTGTGGATCTTCCGACACGGCAAGGCTAACAGCTCCGACCGGATTTGAAAGTTACAGATGGCGTGATGAAAACACGAACAAAATAGCAAACACGGACACTACTCTTTCCACACTTGCCGTTCCGATGATTGGGAAAGACAGTGTTATATATGAATGCACTATGCGTTCTGCCACAGGCTGCGTAAGCACTCTTTCCACAACTATCCTGAAATACAAACCGACTGCTTCTTTTACAGCAAAAATGATTGGCTCGTGTACCGATAACAATGTCGAGTTTAAAAATCAATCAACAACAAACCGGGGAAAACTCACATATCTTTGGGATTATGGAGATGGCACTAACGATACAATTTCCGGCACACACATACATCATTATACCACTTCGGGGCATCATCCGGTAAAACTTACGGTCTACAATCCGCCGTCTACCTGTTCGGTTGATACAATCAAAGATGTTGAATCAATAAACACCGACCTGGTCGGTCTTAAAGCAGATCAAGACTCGATCTGTATCGGAAGTTCGACAGGAAAACTCATCGCTACCGGAGCATGGGCTTATAAATGGAGCATCGATTCGACTGCTGCGGTATTGGATACCATCAGCGTAAAAGCAGGATTAAAAGCCGGAACATATTGGGCAAAAGGATATAGTTCAGATTATAATTGTTGGTCAAACAAACATTACGTCACCATTACTGACGAAAGCGAATGGATGGATTCAATTCAGGGACACAACTGGTTTTGTACGGGCGATAGCACAAAATTATACGCCTCCGGTTGGTATTTAAACACGAACAAACAGGCCAGTATTGCAAAAGCCCCGTTAACGTTTCAATGGAGCAATGGAACGTCAGCTGACAGCGTAATCATCAACCAAGCTGGCACTTATACCGCCACAGTCACTGACAAGTGGGGCTGTTCGCGAACCTGTTCGTACAATATAAAAGAAAAAGTGTTACCTTTGATAAGTTTCACAGTCTCACCAAGCACCATCAATTCTAAGAGGAACTTAGTCACTTGCTCTATCAACCAGGAAGATAACATATTGTACGACTGGACTTTTGGAGACAACACCGGTGTATCGACGGGAAATATAGTAACGCACTACTATAGCCAGAATCTACCGTCAGCTCTTTATACAATAGCGATCAAAGACAGTGACACCGTCTATGGCTGCACCAATTCGGGAACAACATCAATTCTTTTAGAACCATTTGTTCCGAATGTATTTACGCCAAATGGAGACGAACACAACGATTACTTTATGCCTAATTACGAAATGGACATTTATGATCGTTACGGTATTTTACTTTATTCAGGAACAAAGGAAAGCATAGGTTGGGATGGCTCCTACAAAGGACGCAGAGTGGAGCCGGATACTTATTTTTATATTATTCATTATACTGATTACAATAATCAGAGACAAACAATAAAAGGATACATCACATTAATCCGATAAGAGAACATGAAGAGATTATTACTCGTTACGTCAATTTCCCTTATGGCTGTGCTTTATAGCAGTTCTGCGTTCGCGCAGGCTGATATTAGCATGACTACTCATTGGAACAACAGAGCCAATTACAATCCGGCTTCTATTGCCAAAACGGAATACTTATACCTTTTCAGCAATGTTCGCCATCAATGGACAGGCATTAGCGGGGCTCCAACGGTCATTAACGTTCAGGCTTCGGAATATATTCACGATCTGCGTTCTGCTTTTGGCATTTCTGTCATTAATGATAATATTGGGTTAACCAACGTACTCAATCCCACGATTACTTACGCGTACCGTATGTCGCCCAACGAAGATCTTGATTCGTGGTCCATTTCCATGGGGCTTTCAGCCGGACTCTTTGCCCGGACTATAAACGGATCCAAATATGATCCGACGGATACTACCGACCCGACACTGGTTTATTCAGATCTGACGACTTACAAACCAGATGCCAACTTCGGGATTGAAATCCAAACCAAAAGCTTCATATTTGGATTATCGACCACGCACCTTTTTGCCATTTCAAAAAACAGCGATTTATTTCAAAACACGAATCACCGCTACTTATACGCCATCTACAAAAACACCAACTCTGACTATTTTAATTTCTGTCTTGGCTCGGAAATTGTAAACAGGAACAACCTGACCGTTCTTGAAGCTAACTCAATGATACGCTTTAAACGTCCCACCGGCCTTTCGGATGGCCCACGCGAACTTTTTGATGTTGGGCTTAGTTACCGAACAACCAAACAATTATCGTTACTTTTAGGCGTAAATATCACAAGTAATTTCAGGGTTGGCTATTCATACGACTATGATTTCAAGCTAAACTCTAACCAATCCGGAACGCATGAGTTTATGCTGGAATACCGCATTCCGAACAAGACCAGCTCTATTTGCGGGAGTTGTGACAATCAACGCGACTGGTATTTCTAACCAACCCACCCGACATTTTTGCTTAATTATTGTTGTAAAACCTGTTTCCGATATAGTATATTTGTAACCGTTTCGGCAAAATCCGGAACGGTTATTTTTTTTAATTTTAAATGCTACTATTATGTTACAAAAAGGAGATAAATTGCCTGTTGTAAATTTACAGGATCAAAACGGAGAACCATTCAATACGAGTTCATTGATTGGGAAAAAGACCATCTTATATTTTTATCCAAAAGACAATACTTCGGGATGCACAGCCGAAGCATGCAGTTTGAACAGCGGTTTGGATGACTGGGCAAAAAAAGGCTATCAAATCGTGGGTGTAAGCCCTGACAGCCCATCATCGCATCAAAAATTCATTGCCAAATACAGTCTGAACTTTACGCTTTTAGCAGATACAGAAAAAGAACTGGCTTCTGCATTTGGTGTATGGGCAGAAAAAAGCATGTATGGCCGCAAATACATGGGCATTGTCCGCACCACATTCGTTATTGACGAACAAGGCGTAATTACTGATGTTATAGAAAAAGTAAACACGAAAGAACATTCGGAACAATTAAAGACAGTTTTGTTATGAACATAAATCCGGCATCTGGATAAGGTGCCGGATTTTACTATATCCTCATGGAAAAACCATTCCTGATATATAAGCTTGATGCCGCAACCATCGGTGAAATAGTAAAAGATCCTCCGGCTCCACACCGGCACGAATACGAAGAACTGATCGTTTTACTGGATGGCACGCCCGAACATTTTATTGATTTCAGAAAACAGACAATTCAGTCGCCTGCTATCATCTACGTTTCGAAAGGAAAAATCCATCAGTTTATGCCCGACCTGCAAACCCGCGGCTGGCTTATACAATATCAAAACGAATTTGCTCCACAAAGCAGTTTCCATTTCTATTCCAATTTTGCAGACACTATCCATTACTCCCTTTCTCAGCATACCTGTCATAACCGACTTGACACCTTATGCGCACTTATTTATGAGGATTTCTCGGCCAATCCTCCCCGCTATCCGGTAATAAAACATCTTTTACTTGCACTATTGATCCAAATAGATTCCGATCACACGCTACAAATAGCAGAGTCAAAAACGGCCAGTAACAGTTACATTTCTACTTTCGACAAATTTCTCAAGCTGGTCGAAACCAATTACAAACAAGCTGAAAGCGTACAGTTTTATGCAGATCAGCTCAACACCTCAGCACGTAATCTTAACCTAATATGTCGCTCGGTATTCGATAAAAGTGTGTCCGAAATCATCGAAGACAGAAAATTAATAGAAGCCAAGCAATTAATTGTCAGCTCCGACAAAACCATTTCCGAAATAGGCTTTGAACTGGGCTACAACGAGAAATCATACTTCACCCGCGTATTTTCAAAACGAGAAGGAATTACGCCGACAGAGTTCAAAAGGAAAGCGGTTGCATTATTGTCATAAATAATGTCTATCACTCCATTCCACTGTTGTACGTTCGGCATCTATCATCTACTGTACCTTGTGAGTATCAGCTGAATAAAAATAATTTACATCATAAGAACGGATATATAAATATAGGTCTCCTGCGCCTCCTACCATCTATTAAATACTTTTGATCCAGATGATGCGTAAGTTTGAGAGTAGCCACTCGAAAATAATTGTCCATCAGTAGGATTAAATTCTCTTATGGAAACTATCAGTCCTTTAACATTAGGATCCAAACTATTCCATCGGTATTCAACCTTAGAATATTCGAGAATAGTTAGTTTATATTTTTTCATATCTGGAATAGACATTATCCTTTCGTGTAAAAAACATCCTTAATAGCTATATGACTCTGTATAGCCTTTTCCTCCACATGACGGACAAATCTTACATCCATGACAATGCCCGGGCGACATATACTTGCCGCATTCTGAACACCATTTTTGTTCTGTATTTCCATATGTTGCCACATACGAATCAATTCTCCCTGTACCATTGCAATATCCGCATCTCCGCTTTATTGGCGTTGACGGGGTTGACTGTTGGTAACTTCCCTGTCCGTTATATGGTTGATAGCTGTTAGTTGGGGGTGTGGCTTGCATTTGAAATAGATAATTTGTTCCTTCAACCTTCAGATTCATTTCAGACATATCTACCGAAAAAATTACTCTACAACCATCGGTTGACACCCAGTTGTACACGTTATAAGTGGATACAAGGCTGAATATTTTCACAACACCTCCTTGTTCAACAAATAAATTTGCGCCCGAAAACGCTACATTTGCAGTTCTTCCGTCTTTATCCGCAAATCGGAATATTTGTTGAGCTGAAGTACATAAGCACAAAGTCACAAAAAGTGACAAAACAAATAATTTCTTCATAACATCTTCCTTTTATATCATTCACCACCAGATGATATCACGAATCAAAGTCCAAACCTTTATAGCGCTACGACTATTTTTTTTATGATTGGATGACAGAAACATTATTACTGTCAAATATCACTTTTGATAAGTAAAAATTAATCCTGCTTGGAATTGATTTGTCTGAGTAGTTCTTTCATATCGAATATCAAATTTGAGTCGATCAAGAAGCCTCGCCTCTGCACCTATTATACCTCCATAGCCAAAATCACAAACATAGTTTATCGAAGGGCCAATATATAATTTTAACCAGTCTGGTGTTTTATAGTAAAATATTTGATGCACAAAGTTCAGGTGAGCTCCCCATCTTTCTGATTCTTCTGAGTACCCATAACTATAATTTGTCTTTGACTTTAAACAACTTGCACCATATTCTAAAGCAGAAAATGCAAACGTATGCCTAAACCCAAAAGCCCATCCAAATCCATCTTCAGTGATTTGGTCACCTTGTGCATGTCTATAAGCAGAAACTACAGGATACATATATATTTCGTCTGAAAAGATAACCACACTTGCGAGAGCTATTCCACAATACACATATGCATTGTAATCAATATTTTGATTATTAAAAACATTGCTATAATCATGACTAGGTGTACTATTTTGCACAGATCCAGTTCCTTTACAATAAGGACAGGTTTTATGAGAATGAATATAGATATCATCGCAATAAGGACAATTTCCTTGCATTATGTCACGCCCCCGACCATACGTTGGTGGATATATTTTTGCCGAACTCACTTTTCTACCATGACAAACTGGACATAATTCTTGTGCATTTAATGGAATCGTCATTAAAATTACCACAACAAATAAAAAAACATTCTTCATCACTTCATCGTATTATTTTAAACTACAAATATTTTTCAACATACTTTCCTATTAAATATCACAAAAACGAATACATAATCTCATTCATCTAACACTTTCAGTATTTAAGGGTTGTTGATCACAAATTATAATCTATCCACTTTGATGCGATCGACTCAAGTATGATTAACGAAGGAAACATCCAGAGGAACATTAGCACCGCTAATTTCGACTTTTAACCTTTGATTTCTATGTGGAAACCTTGTGGTTTGCTAAGCTTTCAACATCATCTACTTATACATAGCAAGACTACTATCTGCAATCTTAGGTTGAGCATATCAACCGTTCTGATTAAATATCTATTTATGTTCAGTTTATGGACACAATTTTTTCTTATATTAAAACAACTTACTTATGCACAAAACTTTCAGATTCAAACATCACCAGAGCTCCTCCCTCCGGAGGATACTCTAATGATGACCTAACCAAAGATCGTTTTACTCTAAATAACAAATCAATACTCAGACATTTACAGACATTTGCAGTAAGATTAAGATCTTACTGCAAATTCTCATTTTTACTCTTCTCTCTAGATAATTATTCTACACCGCCAACCCAAACCCATCTACCTTTATAGAAAATCAAACAAATTACTATATTTTTGCAAATACCGAACGTTAATACGACATTACAACGCAATAACAAAATAGGGTGAAAAAAATTTAGAAATAAATAAGCCGTAAGTCAACTGACGCGTCATCTTAAAAAAGATATACAAAATTAAAAAAGGCATTTTCAACCATCAAACCAGCTTTGAGTTCAAACGAGAAAAGAAGAGATAAAATGGAGATATGATGCATTCAGCATTGATATGCGGTCAAAATTCGAGGTTAAATAAAATGAGAGAAAGAGGCAGTCAACTGAAAGACACAACATGTTCAGTCAAGATCAGGAATTACTTAAACACCTACTAAATAGCGTCCTAATCTCTGAAACCTACAAGAAAAACATGTCGATAGAATTAGGTACAGTTACAATCCAGAAGGCTCAACAATCACAAAATATTCATCTTTTGTTGTAATTCTTTGAGAAATTTACGGGAAATCTTCAGTTGTATCTGTTGGTCAAATGGAGGATACAGCATACATTCCCTATCGTTAATTCCCGACAGGTAATTTATGTTGACAACCTGATACTGGCTGATTTGAAAAAAAAGATTTGAAAAGTGAAGGATATCCTCTGCTGTGGTAGTACGTTTCAGGTCAAAACTTCTGCCGTCAGCAAGATTCACCTTCCAGCATTTGACAGGTTTTTGATATTCAAAATAACCAATCTGGTCCGCCTTCAACAATTGAAAACCCGTCAATGTAGCTACCATAAAGGCTTTATCAGGAGGAAAAACCGTTGATAGCTGTTGTTCTAGTTCCGGCTGGCTGTGCTCTTGTTTTACATGCTTGAAATAACGATTCATCACCGTCATTAACTCTTCCGGTTGAAAAGGCTTTAGAAGATAATCAAAAGCCGAAGCTCGTAATGCGCCCAAAAGGTATTTGTCGTAAGCTGTATAAAACACCACATGCAATGGCCAGTCAATCTTATGCTGGATACTTTGCAGTAGTTCCAGCCCACTCATCTGAGGCATTTCAACGTCAAGAAAAAGAAGATCGGGTCTCTTCTCCAGAATCAAAGTTGCGCCTAACTTTGGGTTATTTTCTGTTCCTATTAACTCAATATCTTTGATTTCCCGAAGTGAGTAACACAGGTTAGCTATACAAACAGGCTCATCATCTACAATAACAGTGGTGTAACTCATAAACAATTAAACGTGGTAATTATTGGGTATATAAATATCAGCCACCGTTCCAGTTTGTTCCGGATCAGCTATATTCCTGATTGCAAATACAATTTGACTCTTATTCTTTAGGTTGAGTAACTGTAGTGTCTGATACAACACAGTCAGGCCGGTACCCGTACCTTTTGTATCACTTTGTGCTGTAGGATGAAATCCATGCCCATTATCGGTCACAAAAATCTGAACGCCTTCATTTTTATTTGATATCGCAACAGAAAGCCTTTTGCTGCCGGACTTATTTGCCAATCCATGCTTCAGTGCATTTTCTACTGGAATTTGTATCATCATTGCCGGCAGTTTCACATTGGCAGTATCTACAGTTTCATCCACCTTCAAACTCCATTCAAAGTCGTCACCCAACTTCGTTTTTTCCAAATCAATATAGGTTCTTACGAAATCCAGTTCATCACTCAGCGAGATAAGTGTCTGCTCTGTAAATTCAAGACTCTTACGCAAAAGTTTGACCAAATCAAACAAATGTTGATTGTCTTGCCCATTCCCAGAGCTCATCTCCCGGTTCAACACATTGAACATCAGGTGAGGTGATATACGGTTGCGAATGTTTTGTAATCTCAATTGGGCAGTCTGTTCTTGATGCATCATCCGTTGAATGGCTCTTTTTCTTTGCAGCGAATGATAAAGAAGAAAGCCTCCGGCGATTATTACGAAGACCAGCAGTGCCCAGAAATAGTTAGCCATGCGCAAAGAACTAATCTGGCCGGATTGCTGTGCCAACAATAATTCCCGCTTTATTACAGCTGTATCCTGTTTGTAACGAAGATCTATCTCTGCAATCCGGTTTGACACTTTCTCATTTCGGATTGAATCATTCATGCGGGTATTCTGCAAAAGACTGTTGTATGCATTCTTATAGTCTCTGATTTTCACATAATAGTCCTGCCAACACTGATTACGAAGACCCGCAATTTCAGGTTCTATAAGTTTTGTTGTTGGATCTGCCTCAAGCAGAGAATGTGCCTCGGCAACTCTTCCTTGTTTCATTGCAAGCGAAGCCTTAACTGTGGTAAGGTAATAGTAAATGGTAGTTCCTTTTGCTGATGCAAAAAACTTCATGCTTCTATCCAGATAATTCTGTGCAGAATCGAAGCGCCCCAATTTCAGATAAATATCACTCAAATTCGCATAGCAGAGATTTGCAAAAAACTGATATTTAGCTGGCGGAACCAATGCCTTTGCTTTCAAAAACCAAAGCAAAGCCTGTTTATATTTTTGCTGGTAATAATAGGAATTTGCCCTGTTGTTACAATAAACAAACTGCTCGTTCAATGTTCGTTGTGGGTAATAAAGCCAAGCAAGATCAAAATATTTTTCTGATAGACGAAAATCACGTAATCCCGAATAATAAGCTTGTCCAAGCCCTAAATAAATTGGAAATCCCATTTTCTGAATCAACCCAAGAGAATCAGTAGTCTCGAGAGCCCTACGAAAATACCCGATCCCATTTATATAGTCACCTTTACGGGTATACATGTCTGCCATGTTAATTGCAATGTCGATGTATCGACTGTCTATCTTTTTCGTTGCAAACCGCAATGCGTTTTTATAATAATAGAGAGCCGAATCCAGAAAACATTTTTCAGTATAATAAATACCATTGGCATTGTTTGCCTCTGTAATCAATTCGTTCACATCAGGGGAGCTTTTTTCTTGTCGGGAACAATACGAAATGATTTTTTTATTCATCTGCATGGCCGTATCGTAGGAGTTCGCAGCGAGATATGATCTTACATACAGCGAATATATCTTGTAAAACTGAAGACTATCCTTTGCTGCCGGCAGTAATTTCTTCAATTTATTCTTGCTCGCAAATGGGTTAATAGAGATCGAATCTTCTATTTGATTCAAAAGAGAATCGGTACTATTTGCATTTTTTTTCCGATTGATGACAAGATTCACAACATATACATCCCAAGAAAATGGTAATGAAGAGAAAGATTGTTTGCGCACTTTTGCTCATCGCATTGTTATAAAATTCACCATAAAGCCATCTTACAATAAACCATATCAGGTCAATCATAAGGCTTATCTTTGAAATTAAAACACTATATTATTCTTTACTTTATTCAGACAAAGTAAGGAATAATATTTTATATTTACAAGAATAATATCCGCATGAAAAATACATTAATTCACTAAAACTACACCATTTATTATTAATTTTTCTCAAAAACCGCCACCCCTTATTCGTAACACTACTTCATTTTCATCAAAGCTATTACAACGCACAAAAACAGCACACTTTTATTGAACATTGTCGTTCAGATCACTTATTGCATTCTCCTTTCCGCCTCTAAAACCGCCCCTACCTCTTTATTTACTCGTCCCAATGAGAGGGAATAAGGATTTTGAAAGACGTTGATTCAAAAACTAAGAAAACTCAACATCAGAAGCCTCTCATTGGGGTGAAATTCGAAAAAGAAAAAATATAACTTCATCAACATATCTTAACACAACAAAGAAGATGTATCTTTGTCATACCGAATTCAAACGGTCAATAAAATTATTTTCAAAAAAAATCACCGACACTCATCCAAACTGACATTGAGTTACGTCTAATGAGTAAATGTTCCACTTACAAAAGATTACAACTATGAAAAAACTTGGATTTTTATTACTATTTGCTTTATTCGCAATTTTCAGTCTGGATGCTTCTACAGGGGCAAAAGTCAATGCTGACATCGCAAACAAAGACAGTATTTATCAGGCAACAACACACGCTCAGGCAGTTGACTCTGTTCAAGAACAAAAATTGGCATCGGAGCAGATTTATGAACGCGAAAAGAATGATTCCGACTCTAACAATACAAGTGAAATTCTGAATCGGTTAGTGGCTATTTTAGTCCCAATGATGGCCTTTTTAACAGCTATTCTGATTGTTTTCTTCGTATTACGCAACAAACGCATAAAAGAGCTACGCATGATTCAGTTGTACGAGAAAGCGTTAGATGCCGGCAAAGATCTTCCGGAAAGTTTCTTCCGTCGTCCTGAACAAGAGCCTAAAAGCCATTTATTAAAAGGAATGATATGGATGGGCAGCGGGCTTGGAATTACTATTGGAGCCTTTTATATGATGGGAGAACATACTCCTTGGGCTTTCGGCCTAATCCCATTCTTTATTGGTCTCGCCTACCTGATCAGTTACTTTATAGAGAAGAAAGACAAAGCGAACTCGGCTAAAGATGAGTAATGCAGATGACCTGAAGTGGATCATGCAGGTTACGTTACTGGGTAACAAAGATGCCTTCGACCCGCTTGTCAGAAAATATCAATCGCCTATTCGTCGGTTCTTTCTGAACCTGACGATGGGCGATTCATCTCTGAGCGACGATCTGGCGCAGGAAACATTTATCAAGGCATATTTACAACTGAAGTCGTTTCAGGGTCTTTCGGGTTTTTCCACCTGGTTGTTTCGCATTGCTTACAACGTGTTTTACGATTCGGTACGGGCCCAAAGAAGACAAAATGAGACTTCGCTCGACGAAGTGGATCGATGGCATTCGGTCGACAACGATTTTTCTGCAGAAAAGAGTGATTTGTACGATGCTTTGCGTAAATTGCGTCAGGAAGAACGAACGGCCATCCTTCTCTGCTATATGGAAGGAATGAGCCACTCCCAGGCCGCAAAAGTAATGAAATGCCCACTGGGAACTCTCAAATCGTATGTTTCTGCCGGCAAAACCAAACTGGCACATCATTTGCAATAACAAGAACAAAAAAATGACGAACATGAACGATAAACAATTGCAACAGTTTTTTGCCGGGCACAAACAAGAGATTGCCGACAAAGGATTTTCCAATAAGGTCATACACCGCTTGCCTGAAAAACAACGTACTCCCGGACTAGTCTGGATATTTGCAATTATCAGCACTCTGGTAGTAATCTTTACAGGCAATTATTACAGGGCATTCCACGTTTTTTTAGCAGTCCTGGACGGATTAGGATGGTGGATTTTACCGGTTGTCAGTTGTACAATCGCTGCCGCCATTATATTTGCGGTTACATCTTACGAACGACGACAAGCCATATTCAGATAATTTGATTTCAAGATTTCAAATTCCAAGATTCATTTGCCGGATTGAGATCTAACAAATTTCTCTTTGATTGGAACAAAAAAAGCCCGTGATTACAGGATTATGTCCTTTAATCACGGGCTTTTTTTATAAGGGTTATCTGAAATTATCTCATTGACAAATTACGCAACCGGCGCATTTGGAAAGCTCACCCCTGAATCGTTTTTCAACCAGCAAGTGAATCCGGTCTTTCAAAGCATCGATGCGAATATTTTCAATCACATCGGCAGCGAAAGCAAACTTAAGCAACAATTTGGCCTCTTTTACCGAAATACCCCGCGAACGCATGTAGAAGAGCGCGGCTTCATCCAATTGTCCTACCGTTGCACCATGTGAACATTTCACATCGTCGGCATAAATCTCCAGTTGTGGTTTGGCCTTCATTTTGGCGGTAGGCGTCGCACACAAGTTCTTATTGGTCATCAACGCTTCCGTTTTCTGTGCGCCCGGAGCAACATAAATCTTTCCGGCAAAAGCTCCGACAGCTGAGTCGTCCAGCACATATTTGAACAACTCGTGACTACGACAATGTGGTGTATTGTGATTAATCAGCGTAAAATTATCTACCTGCTGATTTTTATCTCCGATAGCCATACCGCAAAGCATCACTTCGGCATTTTCGCCATCCAGATCTACCTGCACATTGTTGCGGGTTAATCCATTGTGAAGTGTAACCGCATTAATCAACACATTCGACGAAGCTTCCTGTTTTACCATCAACGAGCTGATATTGGTCGTCTTGTTATGCGTATTTTCCAACGAATAATATTCGAAAGAAGCATTTTCGCCCACGAAGACTTCGGTAACACGATTGCAAAGAAATTGCACCGGATCCTGCGTGTGAGCACATTCAAGCAATTGAGCCTTTGCTCCCTCTTCAATGATGACTAGATTGCGGCTGTTGGCCATAAAGTCAACATCGGCACGCATAATATCCACCAGCTGAACCGGCTTGGGCAATACCACACCTTTCGGCACGTACATAAAAAAGCCATCCTGAACAAAAGCTTCATTAAACGCCATTGTAGCCGTTTTTGCCTTTGCGGCCTGACGATTGTAATATTTAGCTACCAGTTCGGGATATTTTTGAGCAGCTTCATTCAGTCCGCAGATAATAACGCCTTCGGGCAACTCGGGCTGTTGCTGGGTTGCGTAAAAGCTATCGTTGACTACATAATAAAGGTAGCCATTGATACTTGGAACATCGCAACGAAACGCTACCGGGATATACAGACGATTCAGATTCAAACCGTAATCGACCGAAAAGGATTTACCCAAATCAGTATACAAATAATCTTCGTTGCGGGTGGTTGGAAACCCCAGGCTCTCAAAACAGTTAAAAGCTTCATCACGACCGGCATTCAACACATCGGCGCAAGGCTTTTTAAGGTCGGCATGGTGTTCCTTGTATAGTTCTATATAAGATTGTTCTATCGACATAAGTTCAATTTGAAAATTTAGAAACTCGACAATTTATCAATAAGGTTCGATTCGCAAAACCGACTTAATCGTAAATTGTCAATGGTTAAATTGTCAATGACTACTGAGCATCAACTTCCTGCTTGATCCAGTCGTAACCTCTGTCTTCGAGCTCAAGCGCCAGTTCCGGACCAGCTGTTTTCACAATCTGCCCTTTGTACAAAACGTGCACAATATCAGGTTTGATGTAATCGAGTAAACGCTGATAGTGAGTAATCACGATGCAAGCGTTATGATCGGTTTTCAGCTTATTTACGCCACTGGCCACAATGCGAAGGGCGTCAATATCGAGACCACTATCGGTTTCATCCAGAATAGAGAGTTTCGGATCAAGCATTGCCATCTGGAAAATTTCGTTTCGTTTCTTTTCCCCGCCCGAGAAACCTTCATTTACCGAACGATTGGCCAGTTTGCTATCCAATTCCACGAACTCTTTCTTCTCGCGCATCAGTTTAAGAAAATCAGAAGCCGAGATAGGATCCATTCCTTTGTATTTGCGATGCTCATTGATAGCCGAACGCATGAAATTAGTCATGCTGACACCCGGAATTTCGACCGGATACTGAAAACTAAGAAAGATTCCTTCGCGTGAACGATCCTCCGGAGCCAGTTCCAATAGGTTCTTCCCGTTAAAAATCACTTCTCCTTCGGTAACTGTAAACAATGGATTACCTGTAAGTACCGCAGACAAGGTGCTTTTGCCCGAACCATTCGGCCCCATGATAGCATGAACCTCTCCTTCGTTAACTTGCAGATTAATTCCTCTCAAAATCTCTTTCCCGTTTATATTGGCATGTAAATTCTTTATTGTAAGCATAATGAATGATTTATTGTTTGAACCGTCAGTATCAACACACTGACTGATTTTACAAAATATTAAAAAGCTACGCAAAGATAATGAATAAAATGATGATGTGTATGCTCATTTTTGGACGTTGTGTGTTAATTTTGCACAAGCTTAGCGTACCGAAAGGCACGTTGCAAACCGCCAGGAGATACTGTTAGAGAGGGGAATCCGGTTTCTCAACAACAACAAAACGGATACTGCTATCGACTCCTGTTTATTCACCTAACGGAAATTTTACAATGATAAAAATAGAAATGGATTCCGGATCCGGATTTTGCTTTGGGGTTGTCAATGCCATTACCAAAGCCGAACAGGAACTGGACAAAGATGACTCCCTGTTTTGCCTGGGAGATATAGTACACAATGGAAGCGAAGTAGAACGCCTGAGTAGAAGGGGCTTAAGAACTATTGAGCACGAAGAATTTTCCAAACTAAAGAATGCCCGTATTCTTTTTCGCGCACATGGCGAACCTCCAACTACGTACATGGCTGCAAAAGCCAATAACATTCAGGTGATTGATGCCACTTGCCCTGTAGTGCTTAAGTTGCAACAACGCATTAAAAATGCGTACAAAACTCATCCCAAGGAGGATTGGCAAATTGTAATTTACGGAAAGATTGGCCATGCGGAAGTAAACGGTTTGGTTGGACAAACAGAAAACAGCGCCATTGTAGTGGAACACATTGAAGATCTTGATCGTGTGGATTTGAATAAAAACATTTGCCTTTTCTCTCAAACCACAAAATCAATCGAAGGGTTCAACAAACTGGTAGAAACTATCAAAAAGAAAATTAACCCGTCCGTTTCGTTTGAATTTTACGATACAATTTGCCGTCAGGTATCAAATCGTATTCCAAATATTCGTACCTTTGCCGTACGACACGATATAGTCTTTTTCGTGAGCGGCAAAAAAAGTTCAAACGGCAAAGCTCTGTTTGACGAATGCAAAGCTGTTAACCCCAACTCACATCTAATATCCACCCCTGAAGATATCACTCCGTCTTTATTAAAGGGCGTAACCACAGTAGGAATCTGTGGAGCCACCTCCACACCCAAATGGCTGATGGAAGAAGTTGCCATAGAATTAGAAAAGATTGCAAGTATAACAAACGATTAAATCAAAACGGTCATGTATCAACTAAAATGTATCGGGGTACTTACCTCGGGAGGCGATGCCCCTGGCATGAATGCTGCACTCAGAGCAGTAACTCGTAAAGCCATCTATCATGGCATTCGTGTAAAAGCGATTTATCGCGGTTATAAAGGTCTTATTTCAGGAGAGATAAAAGAGTTCCAGACCCAGGATGTAAGTAACATTATCCAACAGGGAGGCACCATCATCAAGTCGGCGCGAAGCATGGAATTCAAAACCGACGAAGGAATGCAGACCGCTTACGAAACACTGAAACGTGAAGAAATTGATGCTTTGATAGTGATCGGTGGGGATGGTACCTTTACCGGCGCCCGTATCTTCGGACAAATTTACAACGAAATTCCCATCGTGGGAATTCCCGGCACCATCGACAACGACTTGTACGGCACTGACTACACTATCGGGTATGACACAGCTTTGAACACCATCGTGGAAGCTGTCGATAAGATTCGCGACACGGCCAGCTCACACGAACGTCTGTTCTTTATCGAAGTAATGGGACGTGATGCCGGATTTCTGGCTCTCCACGGGGCAATCGCTTCTGGTGCGGAAGCTGCAATCATCCCGGAAATTACCACCAGCACCGACCAGCTGACCCAGCTAATTGAACAGGGCTTCCGCAAATCAAAAAACAGTAGTATCGTACTGGTTGCCGAAAGCGACATCACCGGTGGTGCTATGGGCGTGGCCGAAAAACTTCAGAAAGCTCATCCGGAATTTGATTGCCGGGTAACAATTCTCGGGCACATCCAACGTGGTGGTTCTCCTACTGCTAACGACCGTATTCTTGCCAGTCGCATGGGTACTGCGGCAGTAGATGCTCTGTTAGCCGACCAGCGAAATGTAATGATCGGAATTGTAAATAATGAAATCGTTTACGTGCCTTTCGTCAAAGCGATTAAAGACGAAAAACCTGTCAATTCAGATCTCATGCAGGTTCTGCACATATTATCCATCTAAACAATACAGCAAACGCTATAGCAGAAAAGAGTTGATTCTTTACAGAGTCAACTCTTTTTGTTTTCCCGCATCTATCCATTAAGCTATATTTAGCTCATGACGTATCCGCTTAATTTAGAACCGAAGCATAACCATATAAGAGAATGTGTCTACATTTTGCAACAAATCCGTTTCCACTCCAAGAATCATGGCGAATAAATTTACTAAGACCCTAATCTGTATTGATCAGAACTTCTCATAAAAAAAGACCAACCTTCAGAATTAACTTCTGAGGTTGGCCATACACTTCATTTTTCTCTTTAGATTCAAAAATTTCAATTTCACAAAAGACATCTAGTTCTAATGTCTCCTTGAAATATTCGTTCAATTTTCAACGACAAAAGTACGCCTTTTGCACATATGCTCATTTATCAATTCATACAAAACAACCGTCAAAATTGATAAGTTTGCATAAAAACACAAAAAAAACAGGATTTCATTATCGAACAGTAGCATTCTGATTTACACAGGTTGCTGTTTCTGTCGGTACCATTCGGAAGGAGAAACGCCGGTTATAGTTTTAAATTGACGGCTAAAATTTGACGGTTCACTGTAGCCTACCATTTCCGAAACCTGAGCTATGGAAAACTGAGGGTTTTCGCGAAAAATACGCATTGCTTCTTCTATTCGCAACGACCCTACCCATGCGTTGAAGTTTACCCCTTCTTCTTTATTTATTAACCCCGACAATGTTGTCCTGCCCATTTGCAGAAACTGCGCCATTTCATCGACACTAACACCCGGTGTCAAATAATATTTCTGCTCCAATACCTGCTTTTTTAGCTTTCCCCAGGAATGTCGTTGCTTGGGAGCCTGACTTATTTCCGGCGTCAAAGGATAAAACACCTGTTCAATCTGTACATAAGTGCGGGGATATTGGATATAACATACACCAAACACAACAAAGAAAACGGAAAGCACAGAAAAGAAAGTCATCAACGCAACCGGCGAATTAACCAAACTTATTACCAACGCGTATCCACCAAGCAACAGAGCTCCATCATAACAAATACGAACCCATGGCAAATGCAACTTAATATTTTCAGAGAAATATTCATCCAGGCGGGAATTATACAATGTAACTTCCTTCTGAAAAGAGCGTCCAAAATAGATTAGCTGCGTCACACACATCAGCCAGGTGGCAATCCGGATTAAAATCTGAGGATGAGTCAGATTATCCTTCACCATAGATAAACTTCCAAGTATCGGATTGCCAAACTTTATCGCTCCGATCCAATAGATAAGATTAAGGAATACAAGAGGCGAAAGATGTAAGAAAATAAACTTCCGGGTGATTCGTTCAGGATGCAATAAATTGATCAATGCAATGGAAAACAGCAAGATAAGAAAAGAGCACATGGAAAGAAGTATCATTGACAATACATTCACCATCACTTTATCTACAACCGCAAGAAGAGCGGAAGCCGCATAAGCAACAAACAAAATACGCAAAGAGATGCGATAGCTCTTTAAACCCTCATTTTGTGGCAACGGAAGGGTGATAAAGACGATAGCAAAAATCAGACAGGATGCCGACAAAGCATTTGTCAACAATACATACAGTAAATGATTCATAACTTAGGACAAATAAGAAGAATGTTTATCCAACAAGATCAGCCCGGCGGCTGTTTGAAAATCGTCATGCAAAGGTACATTTTTCGCCGCATTATATTAAGCAAAATAGACATGATTATCAGGTAAACAGCACTTTCAAGGCGTTGTTTGCACACACACGGGCAAATTAGCGAATGATATACAAAAGGTCAACCCTTTTTGTTATCTTTGCAAGTCTGTTTTGAGCCGTAGAATAAACAATTAAAACAATATAAAACAGATAATTACACAATCAATCACATAAAAAAACATTATACAAATGAAAGTAAGAGTTCGTTTTGCACCAAGTCCTACCGGCCCGCTCCACATCGGAGGCGTACGCACCGCGTTATACAACTACCTTTTTGCCAAACAAAACGGTGGAGACATGATTCTCCGCATCGAAGATACTGACTCCAACCGTTTCGTTCCCGGAGCGGAAGCTTATATCGAAGAATCGCTGGCCTGGCTGGGCATCAAAATCGATGAAGGTGTGCAACAGGGAGGCCCGCACGCACCTTATCGTCAAAGCGAACGCAAAGACATTTACCGTAAGTATGTTGATCAGTTACTGAACGACGGCAAGGCTTATATTGCATTCGACACTCCCGAAGAGCTGGATGCCAAGCGCAACGAAATCAAGAATTTCCAATACGACGCCTCCACCCGCGGCATGATGCAAAATTCGCTGACTTTATCAGCAGAAGAAGTTCAAAGTCGCATTGATACAGGTAAACAATATGTTGTCCGCATTAAAATTGAACCGAACGAAGAAGTGCATGTACAAGATCTGATTCGCGGCGAAGTGACAATTAACTCTTCTATTCTGGATGACAAAGTGTTCTTCAAATCGGCCGACAACCTGCCAACTTACCACCTTGCCAACGTAGTTGACGACCACCTGATGGAGATTTCGCACGTGATCCGTGGCGAAGAATGGCTGCCTTCGGCTCCACTGCACGTATTGCTTTACCGTGCACTTGGTTGGGAAGATACCATGCCGCAATTCGCCCATCTACCTCTATTGCTCAAACCCGATGGCAACGGCAAACTCAGCAAACGCGACGGAGATCGTCTTGGATTCCCCGTATTTCCATTGGAGTGGAAAGATCCGAAAACAGGTGACATTTCGAGCGGTTACCGCGAAACAGGCTACGAACCCGAAGCTGTCATCAACTTCCTTTCTTTGCTGGGCTGGCATGCAGGTTCCGATCAGGAAATTTTCTCAATGGAAGAGTTGATCAAAGAATTTTCGATGGAACGTTGCAGCAAGAGCGGTGCCAAATTCGATTTCGAAAAAGGAAAATGGTTCAACCACCAGTACCTGCAACTAAAATCGGTTGAAGAACTTGCAGCTAAATTCAAGACAATTTTAGCAGAAAAAGGAGTAGAAGCAACTGACGAAACTATCATAAGCGTAATCGTCCTTATGCGCGAGCGCATCAATTTTATCAGTGAATTGTGGGACACGACCTCTTATTTCTTTGTTGCACCGACAAGTTACGACGGAAAATCCGTTCAAAAACGATGGAAACCGTTTACCGCGCAACAACTCACCGAACTATCTGCTTACATTGCCACTCTGGACAACTTTGTTACCGACAAAGCGGACACCGAAGCCAAAGTAATGGAATGGATTGCCGCCAAGGAATACAAAACCGGCGATGTGATGAATGCTTTCCGCATTGCATTGGTAGGAGAGTCCAAAGGGCCACACATCTTCGACCTGACGACCATTATCGGAAAAGAAGAAACGCTGCGCCGTATCCGACAGGCAATAGATACTATTAAGCTCTAAAACATAAAAAAGGATGCCTTCTGCAGGCATCCTTTTTTATTAGATATTTTGAATTTGTTACCTCACTTTTTCAAGCAAGTTTTTCCTCAGATAACGTACCGGATAAAGTGCCGCCAAAAATCCCATCACACTTACCGTTACAAGCACGATAGCAAGGTCCGACCACACCACTTCGACCGGATAAGAGTCGATAATAAAACCTGATCCCTGCAGCTTGATCCAGCCAAGATAATACTGGCCTAAGCAAAGCATAACACCAAGCGCAACGCCCAGTAAAGCACCACACACGGAAATCATCCAGCCCTCCAACAGAAAAATCCGTTGTATCAACCTATTATCGGCTCCCAAATTTCGCAAGGTTTGAATATCATTCTCTTTGTCAATAATCAACATAGACAATGACCCGATAATATTAAACACTGCTATCAGCAGAATAAAGGATAAAATGAGGTAAGTCATCCACTTTTCTATTTTCATAATACGAAAATAGTCGCTCTGCTGTTCGTAACGGTTCAACACGGAGAACTTATCGCCAAGAATATCCCGTACCTCTTTCTTTACAACATCTGCCTCCACTCCAGCCTTCAGCTTCAGACTTACCGACGTCGCAACATTATCCGGATAATCAAACATACGACGAGCAAAAGGCAGCGACACCAGAAAATATTTATCATCGTAAGCAGCCTGTTTGATAGCAAAAACACCTGAAACAAAGATCTTATCGCTATTGAAGCTATTTCCCGGGTTTACCAGGTTAATCGTAGACGAACGTTTAGGCACATACACCAAAACCGGATCAAGTGCTTTAGAACCGGTACCCAGAGCACCGGCAAGTCCCACACCCATAATGCCATTTTCAAAAACACCATCGTTCAACACAAAACTGCCCGACACAAGCAGACTGTCAATTGCTGTCATGGCCTGAAAATGATTTCCAATCCCCTTGATGGTTGCAGGCAATTGTTTATCTTTATACCGAAGCATGGCATTATCTTCCACTACTTCGTCATAAAAAGCAATATCTTTGATCTGACGCACCGCATCCCACTCTTTGGTATGCGTATCGAAGGCTTTTCCCTGTACTAATGCAATTTTCAAATCAGGATCAAAAGCGCTGAAAAGCTGTTGTATAAGGCCTTCAAAACCATTAAAGACCGAAAGCACACAAATCATTGCCATTGTGCCCACACAAACGCCTCCTGCCGAAATACCGGAAATGATATTAATCGCGTTGTGCGATTTTTTGGCAAACAGATAGCGACGGGCAATATGAAATGCTAAATTCACAGAAATCTAAATTTGAGAATGTGAAGATTTGAAAATTTGAAGATGCCCCTTACTTTTTCAGCAACTTGTCAATATTGTCAAGATAATCGAGTGTATCATCCAGATAAAATGCCAGTTCTGGCACCACACGCATCTGATGACGAATCTTTACACCCAATTCATAACGTATTGTTTTGGCATGCTCCTTGATAAGCGCCAGCGTTGATTCGGCCTTATCGCCGGGAAAAATACTCAAATACACTTTTGCAATGCTCAAATCGGGGGTAATCCGCACATTGGTAACGGTAATCATCACTCCCGGGTAGTTGCGTGCGATGCCAAGAAACATACTACTCAGCTCTTTTTGCAACATTCTTCCTATTTTTTCTTGTCTTGTACTGTCCATAAATTTATTAATTCAAAGTTCCAAAATTTCAGACTTTCCACTGGCTATTTCCGCGTGTTATTGAACATTTTGGATTATTATCGCACATTAATTATTCGCAATAAACCGCCATTTCATCTCTTTCCACTCCTTGGCATAATCCACCCCAACACGTGGAGCTGTAGAAAAAGTGGTTATCGCTGGTGTATCTTCCACCCACAATCGGTTCGAGGCACCTAAGTCTTCGCCATAAAACGACTTATCGAGTTGCAACAAACGCCCCACCCTGCCTGAGCCAATTACCTTATCGACTCCTCTGATAAGCACCGCCTGAGGATGGCCTGCGTCACCCGTAACGAAATTAAGCATCCAATACATGCCATAAATCAAGTACACATAAATTTTACCCCCTTCGTGATACATCACTTCGGTACGTGGTGTACGCCCTTTACTTGCATGACAGGCCAGATCGTCCTCTCCCAGATAAGCTTCAGTTTCCACAATAACAAAACGTTTCATCTCTCCGTTTTCAAAGCGACGCACTATGGTTCTCCCCAGCAACTCCCGGGCCACAGTAACAGCATCTCTTCTGAAAAAATCAGAATGTAAACGATGGATAGCGGTCATGATCTGTTTTGCATGCAAAATTAGGCATAATTTCTTGTTAGTGAAAGCACAAAAAAGCCGTCTGTTGAGACGGCTTTTCTTCAGATTTACTATTTCAACATTTACCATTTACGCATAATCTCTGCTCGTCTGCTGCTTTCTAAAAGAGTTTCAACCTCTGAGCAAATTGAAAATCGTAAATAAATAAATTGTCAATATCAATTACGCTTTACCTGCGCTACCCAAAACGTTTTGTGTTTTGTGCATGTAGAGTTTTTTCAACTCGTCACGAGCCGGGCCTAAGTATTTACGAGGATCAAATTCACCTGGTTTTGTTGCCATCACTTCACGAACTGCAGCTGTCATAGCCAAACGACCGTCTGAGTCGATATTGATTTTGCAAACAGCAGAAGAAGCTGCGTGACGCAATTGTTCTTCAGGAATCCCAATAGAATCTTTCAAATCGCCACCGAATTTGTTGATGGTTGCAACATATTCCTGAGGAACCGATGAAGAACCGTGCAATACGATAGGAAATCCAGGAATCTGTTTTTCGATTTCTTCAAGAATATCGAAACGCAAAGGAGGAGGAACCAAAATGCCGTTTGCATCGCGGGTACATTGTGCCGGTGTAAATTTGTTAGCACCGTGAGAAGTACCGATTGAGATAGCCAAAGAGTCAACACCCGTACGGGTTACAAAGTCAACCACTTCTGCCGGTTGAGTATAAGTGTGATGTTCGGCAACCACGTCGTCTTCAACACCTGCCAACACTCCTAATTCACCTTCTACAGTTACATCATGAGCATGAGCATATTCTACCACTTTCTTTGTCAAAGCAATATTTTCTTCGTATGAAAAGTGTGAACCGTCGATCATTACAGACGAGAAGCCCATATCGATACAATCTTTACACAATTCAAAGCTATCGCCATGATCGAGGTGCAATACAACAGGAATTGCATAACCCAATTCTTTTGCATATTCAACAGCTCCCTGAGCCATGTAACGCAACAAGGTCTGGTTTGCATATTTACGGGCACCGCTCGAAACCTGCAAAATCACAGGCGATTTTGTTTCAACACAAGCAGCAATAATTGCCTGCATTTGTTCCATGTTGTTGAAGTTGAAAGCAGGAATGGCATATTTACCTTCGATAGCTTTCTTAAACAACTCTTTCGTGTTTACTAATCCTAATTCTTTGTAGCTTACCATAGTATTTATTGTTTATTGTGTTTGAATTTAACGAGGGCAAAGATACTCATTTTTAGCAAGGAATCCCAGAAAAATAACATTTTTTCACGACGTAGCATCGGCATCGTTTGCATCATTCCGAACCGTCGGAGGCTTATTCCATTTATCAAAATCCATGTATGGAAGAACCATATCCGGAAGTTGTTTCAAAGGCTGATACAGCATCGATCCGGGAGCATTTTCGGCCTCTTTACCGGTCACCTTATGATGCGCCGACGAATATAAATTTACCAAAACACCCAACACTAAGGCCACCTGCAACACTCCAATAACACCACCGCACAAACGATTGAGCCACGACAGCGCCACTGCTTTCGACACCTTGGTCATCATCCACCCCAACAAATACAAACCCAGCCCTACTCCCACAAACAGGACAAAGAACGACAGAGGCAATGCCACCTTCGAAGATAGATGAAAAAACATTTCAAGAAACGAAGCAACCGGTTGGTAAAAGAAACGGGCAAAATAGATACCCAGCACAATTCCAGCCAGAGTCGCCAGCAAACGGAAAGCTCCTTTTACAAAACCAAAAATCATTCCGGCTCCCATCAAAACAAGAAAAAAACAATCCAGTGTCGACATAAAACAATATTGATATAACAGTAAAACGGCCACGGATAACGACTCAGGTCTTCATCCGCAGCCGTCTATTTATGCTGCAATTACATTAGTTACAATCAGAGGGTTTTCTTAACTTCTACTTCTTCGTAGCCTTCGATAAGGTCACCTGTTTTAATATCATTGTAGTTGGCTAAATTCAAACCACATTCATAGCCATTGCCAACTTCTTTGACATCGTCTTTGAAACGCTTCAAAGAGCCGAGTTCACCACTAAAGACCACGATACCATCACGAATAAGGCGTATTTTAGTTCCGCGTTTAATTTTACCTTCACGGACGATACATCCGGCAACGGAACCCACTTTGGTAATTTTGAAGACTTCCTGTACCTCGAGGGTGGCCACCACTTCTTCCTTAATTTCGGGAGAAAGCATACCTTCCATAGCCGCCTTCAATTCTTCAATTGCATTGTAGATAATCGAGTAGAGTCGGATATCGATTTCTTCCTTCTCGGCCAGTTTACGAGCGGCCATTGAAGGACGAACCTGGAAGCCGACGATAATAGCATTTGAAGCTGCGGCAAGCATTACATCCGATTCTGAAATCTGACCCACCGCTTTGTGAATCACATTTACCTGAATTTCTTCGGTAGAAAGCTTAATCAATGAGTCAGAAAGTGCTTCGATAGAACCATCCACGTCACCTTTCACGATCACATTCAATTCCTGGAAGTTACCGATAGCTATACGGCGACCGATTTCATCCAGCGTAATGTGACGGCTGGTACGCAGACCCTGTTCACGCTGTAATTGTTCACGTTTATTGGCAATGTCGCGAGCTTCCTGTTCTGTCGGCATCACGTTGAATGTATCGCCGGCCTGAGGAGCTCCATCGAGACCAAGAATCAGTACCGGTTCCGAAGGACCAACGCTTGTTACACGTTGATTACGTTCGTTGAACATTGCTTTTACACGGCCAAAATGGGTGCCAGCCAAAACCACATCTCCAATATTGAGCGTACCGTCTTTTATCAGAACAGTCGACACATATCCGCGTCCTTTATCCAAAGACGATTCGATGATAGAACCAGTGGCACGTTTGTTCGGATTAGCCTTCAATTCAAGCATATCGGCTTCGAGCAACACTTTTTCAAGCAATTCGTGTATGCCTACGCCTTTTTTGGCCGAAATTTCCTGCGACTGGTATTTGCCTCCCCAGTCTTCCACCAGGTAGTTCATATTAGCCAGCGCTTCTTTTATTTTTTCAGGGTTTGCACCCGGTTTGTCTATTTTATTGATAGCAAACACCATTGGAACATTTGCTGCTGATGCGTGGTTGATTGCCTCTATAGTCTGAGGCATCACGCTATCGTCGGCAGCAACAATGATGATGGCAATATCGGTAACGGCAGCACCACGAGCACGCATTGCGGTAAATGCTTCGTGACCCGGAGTATCGAGGAATGTAATTTCACGACCGCTTTCCAGAGTTACGTGATAAGCTCCGATGTGCTGAGTAATACCACCGGCTTCACCAGCAATCACATTTGCTTTACGAACGTAATCGAGCAACGATGTTTTACCGTGGTCAACGTGACCCATCACCGTTACAATAGGCGGACGGGATTCCATGTCTTCCACTCTGTCTTGTTCCTGATCCTGAGCAATCGCGTCGATCACTTCCGAGCTCACATATTCAGTTTTGTAATTAAATTCGTCGGCAACGATGTTGATGGTTTCCGCATCCAGACGCTGGTTAATAGATACCATTACGCCCAAATTCATACATGTACCGATTACTCTGGTAACAGGCACATCCATCATGGTTGCCAATTCAGCTACCGTCACAAACTCGGTCAGCTTCAGTATATTTTCGCTATCGCGTTCCTTTTCTTCACGCTCTTGCAGACGTGCCGAAACGTTATCGCGTTTTTCTTTTCTATATTTTGAACCCTTAATCTTCTTTTCTGTCAGACGAGCCAGGGTTTCTTTAATTTGCTTTTGAACATCCACTTCGTTCACCTCTGGTTTGAAAGGACGTTTGGGCATATTTCCCGGACCTTTGTGACGGTTATCATTCGGTCTTGCTGGATTATTCCCCTGTGGAACATTCGGCTTTGAAAGATCCACTTTCTCTTTGTGGATACGCTTCCGTTTTTCTTTTCTCGGATCAGATGTAGCAGAACCAGGCTGAGTGGCAGGTGTTGTCGATGATGGAGTAGCAGGACGCTGATTATTAGGTGTACTTTGTTGTTCTCGCTGCACACGTTCTTTCCGTTTTTCTTCTTTCGATTTTTTCTTCGGACGCGTCTGTTGATTAAGAGCAGAAAGGTCAATTTTATCAACCACCTTTATATTCTGTTCGATGATAGTTGGTCTCAACTGAAAAATTTCGTTATCATTACGAGAGGCCGGCTCTACATTCTCTTTGACACTATTTCCTTCCTCAGAATCAGAAGTCTCTTCGGATGCTTTTTCTACTTTCACAACAATCTCTTTTTCAAACACATTAACGGGTTGTTCTGCTTTAATTTCCTTTTCAACCACAGGCTCTGCTTTTGGAGATTCAGGTTCCGGAGCAACAACAGGTTCCGGAGACGGTTTTTCTATCTTTTCCGGTTGCTGTTCTACAACGGGTTTGGGTTCTGGTTTTGGTTCCGGCTCGGGTATCGTCTCCTGTATTGGTTCAGGCTGCTTCTCAGGCTTTGGGTCAGGCTGCTTTTCAGGAGCCGGAGCTACCGGGGCTGGTGCAGCTTTTTTATCCAACGCATCAAGATCAATTTTCCCCACAGTAGTAATATGAGGACGTATTTCATCCGACACAACCACCTTGATCTCTTCCGTCACAGGTTTTGGTTCAACTTTAGGTTTATCTTTCGACACAGGAGCTTCGTAACCGGCAGCAGTAATCGTTTGAGCCTTTTCTTTTTCCTGACGCATCTGAGTTTCGCGTTCTGACTTAATTCTCAGGTCTTTATCGTTGCTGAACTCTTTTACAAGAATAGTATACTGATCTTCAGAAATCTTGAAGTTGGGATTCTCCTCAATAGCATGACCTTTTTTTCGCAAAAAATCGACTGCAGTCGAAAGTCCTACGTTCAAATCCTTAACTACTTTATTTAACCTGATACTCGACATAGTTTATATTTAGTGTGTTTGAAAAGATAAGCAAAAGTGATAGCCGATAAACCTGAAGACAACCCTGAACACTTCATCCCCTGTTGTCCGAAAACACCGTGTTATTCCTCAAATTCTGCTTTGATAATATTCAGCACGTCATCAATGGTTTCCTCTTCAAGATCTGTGCGTTGGATCAACTCTTCCCGAGTAATTGCCAATACACTCTTAGCAGTATCGCAGCCAATAGATTTAAGCACATCAATTACCCATTGTTCTATTTCATCTGTAAATTCATCCAGATAAATATCTTCGTCTTCTTCTCCATCAATGTCACGATAAACATCAATCGTGTATTCTGTAAGCATAGAAGCTAAACGAATGTTCATCCCGCTTTTACCAATAGCCATCGAAATTTCTTCCGGCTTGAGGTAAACATCTGCCTTTTTATTTTCTTCGTCCAAACGGATAGAAGATATCTTTGCCGGACTCAATGCTCTTGCGATAAACAAAGAAACATTTGCCGTGAAATTGATAACATCAATATTTTCATTGCGTAACTCGCGGACAATACCGTGAATACGGGCACCTTTTACGCCGACACATGCCCCAACCGGGTCGATGCGTTCATCGTAAGTTTCAACTGCCACTTTCGCTCTTTCTCCCGGGATACGGGCAATTTTCTTAATAGTAATCAAACCATCGTGAATTTCAGGAACTTCCAGTTCGAACAAGCGTTGCAGGAACAATGGAGAGGTACGCGAAACGATAATTTTCGGATTGCCATTACGATTGTCCACCTTCACAACTACCATGCGAACTGTATCGCCTTTACGGTAAAAGTCTGCCGGAATTTGTTCAGTTTTAGGAAGAATCAATTCATTGCCTTCATCATCCAAAAGCAGAATTTCCTTTTTCCACATTTGGTAAACTTCCCCTGTAACAATCTGACCAATACGATCTTTGTATTTGTTATAGAGATAATCTTTCTGAAGTTCCAGAATTTTTGATGCCAGCGTCTGACGCAAAGTCAAAATAGCACGACGACCAAACCCAAGAAAATCGACAGCATCGGTCACTTCTTCACCGAGTTCGTAATCCGCGTCAATTTTTTTAGCTTCGGTCAACGAAATCTGGCTGACAGGATTTTCCACTTCATCGTCAACAACTACCTCCCGGTTGTGCCAAATTTCAAAGTCGCCCTTATCTGGATTGATAATGACATCAAAATTTTCATCCGACCCGAACATTTTAGCTAAAGTGCCTTTGAAAGATTCTTCGAGTACACTGATTAGCGTAGGACGATCAATATTCTTCAGCTCTTTAAACTCGGAAAAGGTGTCAATTAAATTGACAGGTTCAACTTTGCTCATAGCTATTTGAATCTTATTAGATATTTTGTGTATTTTACTTCGTTATAGGAATAAACCTCGTCTTCTTCTACTGTGATTTTTCGCTTGGCGCCTTCCGGCTTTACCTGCTTCGTAACTGTCACTGTAAAAGTCTCTTCAGCTGCATCTTTTAATGTTGCACTGATTTTTTTACCGGCTTTTGTAAGCACTTCTACTTCGTTGCCGATATTCTTCTGATACTGTTTCAACACCTTGAATGGAGAACCTAGGCCTGCAGAACCAACTTCCAGATTGTAATCTTCTACTTCCCTGTCAAGTTGTGACTCTACAAAACGACTCAACTCAGCACAATAATCAATATCGATGCCTTTTTCAGAGTCAATCTCCACCACGATATTGTTTTCGGCATTCACTTTGACATCAACAATAAAATTCTCTGTGTCAGCGATAAATGCCTCAACAAATTGATATATCTGTTCCTTTTGTATCATAAATTATCCGAATAGTGCATTAGTCGCAAAGATAATTATTTTTTCACTGGATTACAACCGGTTATACACCAAACACTTTCACTCCGAAGAATAAAAAAACCCTATTGAAAGGACTTCAAAAGGGTTTCCCGGTCACTGCCTCGGCAGTATATCGTGTAAAACTATTATCCCTTTGAATTTAAGCACAAAAGACACATATCTCATTGAAAAACGGGTCTTTGGATAGATGCTTAAATTGCTTTTGCGGTGAAGTTGCACAAACATTCCAACAGCAAAAACGTTGCAAAGGTACTATTAATTTCTTAAATAACAATAATCAGAACTTGGATTGCAATGGATTGAAAGATTATTTCATCATCTTTTTCATCACATCTCCAATAATTTTGATTCCCTTCTCAATTTTATCTTCCGCCGTATTGCAATAAGAAACACGGATATATCCGTTTGACGCTCCCTGAGGATCGAATGTTGAGCCAACAACAAAAACAGCTCCTTCGGCAATAACCTCCTTGAGCAATTCCATTTCGGCAATTCCATCCGGCAATTTTACCCAGATGTAAAATCCACCCTTAGGTTCCACAAACGAAGCTTCTGCGGGGAAGTAACGTTTAATGGCATCGACCATATATTCGCAGCGTTTATGGTAAATACTGCGAACGCTTGCCACATAACTGTCAAGTTGCCCTGAAACAAGAAAACGGTGAGCCAACACCTGCGTAAATGTTGGTGAACAGGCATCGATACACTGTTTGCAGAGTTCAGCCTTGCGGTAAAATTCATCCCCGACCAACATCCAGCCGAGACGCATACCAGGACCAAATATTTTGGAGAATGAGCCGGTATAACAAATTTGTTGTTCTTTTTCCGATTGGATTTTCAACGGCACAATATGCTGTTTATCTTCTTCGTCAAACCAAAGTTCGCCGTACGCATCGTCTTCGAGAATAGGCACTTCCGTTGCATTCATTACCTCCAGCAGTTCTTTGCGCCGTTCCGGGCTATACGTCAAACCGGCAGGATTGTGAAACGTCGGGGTAATATACAGGAACTTGGGATCTAATTTCAATGCTTCTTTCAACGGATCAATCAAAATGCCATGGCCATCCATGTTAATACCGTGGATAGTCGGCATGTAAGAGCCAAATGCAGACAAAGCCCCGATAAATGCCGGATTTTCGGTCAACACCACATCTCCCGGATCTATAAACATCTTCGCCCAGATATTAATTGCCTGTAATGAGCCGGTAGTAATAATCAGCTTATTGGTATCCATCGGAAAGCCTTTCTTGCGAAGCCACTCGCCAAGCGCTTCCAGCAATGGCGGATAACCTGTTGTAGGTCCATATTGCATGGCAACCTGCTGTTCTTTCACCGACAAATTGTCGACTATCTCCTGTACTTCATGAATAGGGAATAGCTCGTTATCGGGCATTCCTCCTGCAAAAGAAATCATATCGGGACGCGTGGCCAGGCTCATCAGATCGCGAATGGCCGATGAACGCAACGCACTGACTGATTGTGAAAAACGAGTCATTTAAATAGATGTATTAGATATTAGAAATTCTTTGATTTTTGAACAGGTAAAGATACGTTTTTTTGCCGGTTTTTAGCTTCAGAACCGTCATCGATTACTTAAAACAGGCAGCTTCACCACCCGAAATTGCAACACATTAAATACAAATCGCTACCTTTGCACCACTTTATCCGATAGTTTAACAATGGAATCTTTCGACATTCGCGACCAACAACCACGTTCAGACACAGACAAAGAATACGAAAACGCTCTTCGTCCCCTTTCCTTCCTGGATTTCAACGGACAAACGAAAGTCGTTGAGAATCTTTCCGTGTTTGTGAGTGCAGCGCGCATGCGGGGCGAATCGCTCGACCACGTTTTGCTTCACGGCCCTCCCGGCTTGGGCAAAACAACGCTTTCCAATATCATTGCCAACGAATTAGGCGTCGGATTCAAAATAACTTCAGGACCGGTGCTCGACAAACCGGGCGATCTGGCCGGATTGTTGACGTCACTCGAACCGAACGATGTGCTTTTTATTGACGAAATTCACCGTTTGAGTCCGATTGTAGAAGAATATCTATATTCGGCGATGGAGGATTACCGCATCGACATTATGATCGACAAGGGGCCTAGCGCACGTTCCATCCAACTAACACTCAATCCGTTCACACTGGTAGGTGCCACCACCCGCAGCGGACTACTTACCAGTCCGTTACGCGCTCGTTTCGGCATCAATTGTCACCTTGAATATTACGACGAAGAGATTCTATGCGGAATCATTCAACGCTCGGCTAAAATCATGAACGTTCCCTGCACCTACGAGGCAGCCGGAGAGATTGCATCGCGCAGTCGCGGTACGCCACGTATTGCCAATGCATTGCTGCGCAGAGTCCGCGACTTTGCTCAGGTGAAAGGCAATGGCACTATCGATCATCAGATTTCCTGTTTCTCTCTTGAAGCACTCAATATTGACAAATATGGCCTGGATGAAGTGGATAACAAAATATTATTGACAATAATAGATAAATTTCAGGGCGGCCCCGTGGGTTTATCCACTATTGCAACTGCATTGGGAGAAGATTCCGGCACACTGGAAGAGGTTTACGAACCGTTCCTTATTAAAGAGGGATTTCTGAAACGCACACCACGTGGACGCGAAGTAACCCCGTTAGCGTATAAACATTTAGGGAGAAAAAGTCCTGACGAACAGGCATTTCTTTTTTAAGCATATCAATCAACCTCTATAGTTTCAAAGAGAAAGCATGGCGGGAAAACAGATGAAATCGTTGGCGAAAGACACCGCCATTTACGGAGTCAGCAGTATTTTGGGAAAATTCCTGAACTGGTTGCTGGTACCTCTTTACACGTATGTATTAGCAAGCTCGGCCGATTACGGCGTGGTTACCAATTTATATTCATGGACGGCTTTACTATTGGTTATCCTGACCTACGGCATGGAAACCGGGTTCTTCCGTTTTGTCAACAAAGAAGAGAATAACCCCGATCTGGTTTACAGCTCCTCCATGATTGCCGTTGGCATCACTTCGCTCATCTTTGCAGTTTGGTGCGTACTCTTTGCGCCGCAAATAGGACACTGGCTCGACTACGATAATCACCCCGAATATATATGGATGCTGGGATTATCAGTCGCCCTGGATGCCTTTGCCTCTATTCCTTTTGCATACCTGCGCTACCTGAAACGTCCCATAAAATTTGCAGCATACAAATTGCTCTTCATTGGACTTAACATCCCGTTCAACCTCTTCTTCCTGATTGCATGTCCGTGGTTAATGAAACACGCTCCGCACACGATTGACTGGTTTTACAACCCGAATTATGGCGTAGGTTACGTATTTGTATCCAACATCCTCGCGACAGCCATACAGACAGCATTTCTGGCTCCGTACATTTTTGCCGTTAAATTCAGGCTCGACACGGCTCTTCTTCGCAAGATCCTTAGGTATTCGCTTCCATTACTGGTACTTGGTGTTGCCGGAATTATGAACCAGACACTGGACAAAATTCTGTTCCCTTTCCTTTTACCAGGCGCAAAAGGAGCTTCGGAATTGGGAATATATGGCGCCACGTCAAAAATTGCACTGGTAATGCTCATGTTCACTCAAGCATTCCGGTATGCTTACGAACCATTTGTTTTTGCTCAAAAAAAAGATGAGAACAGTCTGACTGCCTATTCGGAAGCCATGAAATATTTCGTGATTTTTTCATGGCTCATCTTCCTTGGAATGACACTCTATATTGACGTTTTCAAGTTCATCATCAAGCACACCTATTGGAATGGATTAAGCGTAGTGCCTTTGGTTTTGATCTCTTTCATTTTTCAGGGAATATTTTTCAACCTCTCCGTGTGGTACAAACTGACGGACAAAACAATGTACGGAGCCTGGTTTTCTCTGATTGGTACTATCATCATTGTCGTTGGCAATGTACTTCTCGTTCCCAGATATAGCTATATGGGTTCCGCATGGGCAGCTTTCGGGTGTTATTTTGTGGTAATGCTGGTCTCATATTTTATCGGTCAAAAACACTTCCCCATAAATTACCAGCTAAAGACTATCGGAAAATACTCTCTGCTGGCACTCTCGCTGTTTTTTCTGGGCTGGTATATCGACCTGCATTACATTCTGCTCAACTTGTTGTTCCGAACCATTTTACTGGCCATATATGTCTGGTACATGACACGCCGTGATTTCCCGTTAACCCAGATACCCTACATCAATAAATTTCTAAAGAAATGATAATCGGATACGATGCCAAAAGGGCTTTTTGCAATCGTCGGGGATTAGGAAATTACAGTCGCGACGTCATTCGGTTAATGTCACAGTACTACAATGACAACCAGTATCTTTTATTCACGCCCCGCATCAGCGAAGAACTTTTCGTGCCCGATACTTCGTCAATCCAAACTATACTTCCACATCGTTTCCTAGACAAGAAGATTCCGGCACTTTGGAGAAGCCGTGGCATTTGCAAAGACATTAAAGATCAACACCTTCACATTTTTCATGGATTAAGTCAGGAATTACCTGTCGGCATAGAAAAAACAGGCGCCAAATCGGTCGTCACTATGCACGACGCAATTTTTGTCCGTTATCCTGAATTATACGACCCCTTCTACAGAACAATTTTTACCCGTAAAAACCGTTATAGTTGTAAAGTGGCCGACCGGATTATTGCTATCAGCGAACAAACAAAGAGCGACGTCATTGAATTCTTTGGAGCTGACGAATCCAAGATTGACATTGTATACCAAGGATGTAATAACATCTTCAGGCAACCGGTCTCGAACGAGCAGGTCGATGCTGTAAAGAAGAAATACAATCTTCCGAATGACTTTATCGTCACAGTCGGAGCTATTGAGAAGAGAAAGAATCAGGGCATTATTCTTGACGCGTTGCACCAAGGGAGAATAGATATTCCTTTAGTGATTATCGGAGGTAAAACAAAATATTCAGACGAAATCACTCAAAAAACAAACGAATATTCTCTTGAGCAACAAATAGTTGTCCTAAACAACGTTTCCACAGAAGATTTACCGGCAATTTATCATGCAGCATTATGTATGATTTACCCGTCTTTATTTGAAGGATTCGGAATTCCGATTTTAGAAGCCCTCTGTTCACAAACACCAGTCATAACATCGGAAGGAAGCTGTTTCGCAGAAACAGGAGGAGACGCGGCATTATATATCAATCCGAACAAAGCAGAAGACGTTGCCGACAAGTTAGGCAAAGTACTCTCGAGCGAGGAGCAACGCAAAACAATGATTGCAAAAGGATTGATACACGCCGACAAATTCACAGACGATAAAGTCGCTGATAAGTTATATTCGCTCTACACGTCTTTGATTTAGGAGTTTTCAATAACAAATTCCCCCAACCCCGTCTTTATCTGCCAAAAGGAAATTGCATTGAGATTAAATCTCTATTTACTGATTCAAACATGTCAGAACACCAACGATTATCCAAAATTTTTGTTTAAGGAAAAGTAGCAGACACAACATCATCACAAGTGCCATAACCGATCACGATCAAAATATCAGTTATGACACTAAACTGAAATTAGCAACATAACAGAATATATTTTCAGAAAAATGAAAAATAAAGTCGCAGTTATAATACCGATGTATAAACCATCGCTAACACCAGCAGAATTACTGGTGCTCGACAAATGCTATGAAATACTGGGAAAACATCCTATCTACTTTGTAGCACCTGATTCTCTGGAAATCGACCCTTTGCTAACAAACAAAGCCTCTACTAAAATCATTCGTTTTGCGGATCCGTATTTCAAAAACATTGCAGGGTATAACCATTTGATGCTAAGCAGTGAATTCTATCAGGCCTTTTCGCGCTACGAATACATACTAATCTATCAGTTAGACGCATACATATTTGAAGATGATCTTATAGCATGGTGTGAGAAAGGTTATGATTACATTGGAGCTCCATGGATTCCATCTCAAAAATATGAACACTCACACTACAAAATGGGGCTGCATGTATTCAATTTCCTGGGACGACTGACCAGAATTAAAACAGGCACACACAACTATTATCAGGTAGGAAACGGAGGATTCTCATTACGGAAAGTTGACTCTTTTATAAAAATAACAGAAATAGAAGAAGAAAGGATTTCATATTATCTTTCAAAAAAGGGTGCACGGTTTCACGAAGACGTATTCTGGGGTGTGGACATGGTGAAACGTCATAAAAACTTCAAAGTTCCAAAATGGGAAGAAGCATTAGGTTTCTCATTTGATGTACGCCCTCAGTTAGCATACAAATATTCTAATCATCAACTTCCTATGGGTTGCCATGCATGGAATTCAAAAGCGCATTTTGACTTCTGGAAGAATCATATTAAGACACATTCTCCAAGACACAAAAATCTGGTTGTAGACTAGTACTTCTTTTGTATCTTTGTATTCTTGTAAATTTAGACATTAGATAAACCACCTTATTTAGCAGAGATTTGTGTAACCAACAACAAAGGCTCTCTTTAAATTTCATGAAAGTAGTTATCTTAGCAGGAGGATTAGGCTCCAGATTATCTGAAGAAACCGAAATTAAGCCCAAACCCATGGTAGAAATAGGAGGCATGCCTATTTTATGGCATATCATGAAAACCTATTCCCATTTCGGATTCAATGAATTCATTATATTATTGGGCTACAAAGGGTATGTTATTAAAGAATTCTTCGCCAATTATTTCCTGCACAATTCCGATATCACAATCGATTTAGCATCGAACACGATAGAAACTCACTCAAAACAAGTAGAGCCCTGGAAGGTGACATTAGTTGACACAGGTGCTAATTCCATGACAGGAGGTCGCATTAAAAGAGTAAAAAAATACATTGGGGATCAGCCCTTTTTGTTGACCTATGGAGATGGCGTAGCCGATATTGATATAAATGCTTTAATCGAAACGCACAAAAAGAACAAGGGCTTAATCACAATGACCGCAGTCTTACCTGAAGGTCGGTATGGAGCGCTTAAACTGGATGAAAACAATCGCATTCTGAATTTCGAAGAAAAACCAAGAGGCGATGGCAACTGGAGTAACGGAGGGTTCTTTGTCTGCCAACCTGAAGTTCTTGACTATATTGAAGGAGATAACACTATCTTTGAAAAAGAACCATTGGAAGGTCTGGCAAAGGATGAGCAGCTGTATACTTATAAACATTATGGCTTCTGGAGGCCAATGGATACCCTTCGCGATAAAGTACAACTGGAAAGCCTAATTCAACAAGACAAAGCCCCTTGGATAAAATGGTAATGGAAAATCTGTTCGACGGCCTCTTCGCTGGGAAACGTGTATTTATAACCGGCCACACCGGATTCAAAGGCAGTTGGCTGGCTCTTTGGCTAAGTCAAATGGGAGCCACAGTCAAAGGTTACGCTTTGCCCCCTAACACGCAACCTTCCAATTGGGAATTGATGCATCTTGACATTGAGTCTATCATTGGAGATGTAAGAGACAAAGATCATCTTGCAGCCGAAATGGCATCCTTCAAGCCCGACATAGCCTT
>CAXXPB010000042.1:0-173868 GCA_963678825.2 uncultured Microbacter sp.
TACGTTATACTATTATTGCCTGGTTACTCAGCCGGATGGCGCCGGCTGCTATGTCTTCAGCGATATAGCAACCGTCATCGTGAATGAAGCTGCGGAGATTTACGAACAACCAAAATCGAGCGAGGTGTGTCTGAACGGGGTTGCAACGCCTCTTACCGTCAAGTACAAAAACGGGGTTGGCACTCCCGTTTATCAATGGTTTTCTTCTAATGAAGCTAAAACAGGGTTCACTGCAATAGACATTGCGACGACCGACAGTTATACACCCCCGACTAGTGAAGTTGGCACCAAATATTATTACTGTCAAATAGTTTTACCCTCGGGGGATGCTCAACATTAAAATCTGACACAGCCAAAGTGGTCGTGAATGCTATACCAACAATTGACTTGCAACCGATTGCTGAACAAAAGCTTTGCGTGGGAGGAACAAGCATACCTCTTGCTGTAACATACACAGGAGGAGCGGGCACTGCATCTTACCAATGGCATGAAAATTTCACAGAATCAAACAGTGGCGGCACTGCAATTGCGGGAGCAACAACCCCATCTTACACACCGAATCCATTTACTTCGGCAGGAATAAGATACTACTATGTCGAATTAAAACTTTCCGGCAACAATTGTGGTTCTGTGCCAAGTAATGTTGCAAAAGTAATTGTTGTTGACGACCCTACTATTACCACGCAGCCTTTCACTCCGCAAACGGTGTGTCAAACCGGAGTTCCGACAGCTTTGAAAGTTGAAGCCAAGAACGGGCGTCGGCACGTTCCATTACCAATGGTACAGCAACACAACAGACAACAACACCTCCGGAAGCAGCATCTCCGGTGCTACCGATGCGACATACATGCCTCCTTCGGCAGGAACCGGCAACACGTATTATTATTGCAAAAATCACACAAGATGGAGTGGGATGTGACGCGACCAGCAACACAGCGGTTGTGACCATAAAGAAGAAAGCTTCGTTCACGGATGAGCCTAAACAAGCCACCTATTGCATTGGCGAAACAGCAGCAGACCTCACAGTTTCTTATCAGGACGGGGCAGGGACTCCTGTTTACCAGTGGTACAGCACAACGACAAACGACAACACTTCCGGAACGGCAATTCCGGGAGCGACTGACAGTAAATACAAGCCTTCCACCAATGCCCCCGGAATCGTTTACTATTATTGCTCCATAACATTCACTATAGATGGATGTTCAAATCTCGTATCGAAAACAGGCTCAGATTACAGTAAACCCGAAAGCAGTCATTGCGACAAAAACGCCACTAATTTGCAGCGGAACAAGCTTTATAGTTTCTCCGAAAGATGAGTCTCCGGATATAGTTCCGGCAGGCACCACCTATACGTGGACAACTCCGGTTATTTCGCCTTCGGGAGCAATCACAGGCACCTCAGCGCAAGCCGCTTCCCAGACTACAATCAGCCAAATACTGACCAACACGGGGACTACTCCGGCTACGGCAACTTATACCGTCACGCCGACATCCGGTTCATGTACCGGGACACCGTTCTCTGTGATCGTAACAGTCAACCCATCCATCAAGGTGGTTGCCAATATCACTCACTGCACCTGTTATGGCAGCAATAACGGAGCAATAAGTTGTACAATTTCGGGAGGTGTTCCTTTTACTACTGATCCTCCGCAAAACATTGCATGGACCGGTCCTGATGGATTTACCGCCACAACGGCCAACATCTCGAACCTGAAACCGGGAACATATTCTATTGTTGTCAGCGATGCCGGAGGATTCCCGTTTACAAACACTTACACGATCACAGAACCGGATGACATTATCATTTCTACCGATAGCAAAAAAAGACATTACCTGCCATGGCGCTAACAATGGATCTGTTTCCATCTCTGTCAAAGGCGGAACTCTTCCCTACTCTTTCGTCTGGACTAAAGACGGAATTTCTTATGCTACTTCCGAAGACATAACCAATTTATCTCCGGGAAAATACGAAGTGACTGTCAGTGACAAAAACCATTGCGGACCCAAAAACGCACAATATGAAATTACAGAACCAACAGCATTAATAGTCTCTCTTGTAAGTCAAACAAATATTTTATGTTACGATTCTGCTACCGGAGCCATCTCTGTGAATGCTACCGGCGGAACTCAGGTGGAGACCTCTCCCGGAGTATTTGGGTACAACTATTTGTGGTCGGGACCTGACGGGTATACAAGCAACAACCAAAACATTACGGATCTTAAAGCCGGTCATTACACGCTAAACGTTTCAGATCAAAATGGTTGCATTACCACATTGGAGACCGAACTCACCCAGAATTCGGACATTGTAATAGATGCCGCCACAACTCCGGTTACTTGTTATGGTGCCGATAATGCATCCATCAAACTAACTATTTCGGGCGGAACCGCCCCTTACAAAACAGAATGGAGTAATCTTGCAACAGGCACATACCAGGATAATTTATCTGCCGGTAATTATATTATTACAGGTCACTGATGCTAACAACTGTCAAAAAAACACCACCGTCACCATTGCGCTGCCTCCCGTATTCACGATAGTGCCGGTTGTTAAAAACGTATCCTGCCATGGAGCGAACGACGGAAGCATCAAGTTGAATATCAAAGGCAAGCCTATCTCCGTTGTATGGGGTGACGGATCGACAACAGGAAACGAGCGAAATAATCTGAAACCCGGCACCTACTCGGTAAAAATCAGTGACGGTTCGCCCTGTATCATCGATCAAACCTTTATTATCACGGAACCGCAGCCATTATCGGTTGCAGGCCTGGTGACTGACGCGCTCGATTGTTCAAACGCCAACAGCGGCGCCATCGCGTTAACCATCTCCGGCGGAACCTCGCCTTACAATTATGCCTGGTCGAATAATGCTTCGACGCAAGACATTACCAATATCCAGGCCGGAGATTACAACGTGATCGTTTCAGACGCAAACAATTGCAACTTAGCCAAACAATTTACCGTGATGCGGCCTGATCCGATTAATGTTTCAATTAGCGCTGCTTACGACTACAATTGTTCAGAGCATCATCTATATCAGGTATTCACCACCAAAAACAACCGGAGGTATTCCACCATATCAATTCATTTGGTCGAGCGGATCACCCGATGCTTCAGGAGCTTCGGTCAGTACTGATAAATCGGGGACTGATATCGGTCACTGTCAAAGATAGCCGGGGATGCAGCGCAATGGCTTCTAGCTCATCATCCATCCCCGACCTTGGAATATCCTACAAATTAATCGATTGCAATAAAAAGTCGTATCAATTTGACGCTTTGATCGTCAATGAAGCCACCGAAAATTATAGTTACTTATGGGATTTCGGAGATGGTTCCACGGCATCCACCAAAACAGCGCAACATCAATTCTCGTCTGCCGGCATACATACCGTTCAATTAACACTGGTGGGAAAATCGTGTACCATCACCTACGCAAAAGCAATCATAGTAGAAGCAATTCCGACCCTAACAATAGCACCGGAACCAAAACTCTGCAAGGGTGACTCCATAACGATTAAAGCCAACGGTGCTAATGTTTTCAAATGGAATGACGGTTCTGTATCGGACACGCTCGTCATCAAACGAGACGGCGATTACAGCCTAAAAGGCACGACGCCAGCCGGATGCTACAATACTCTTGCCTTCGCAGCAACGTATTATCCCACACATGAATATCCAATTATAAGCGACAAAAACAACGTAACCCTGAAAGACCCGACCATCAACCTGTGGAGTGATGACCACCCGGCACTGTACTATTTCTGGAATTTTGGAGACAGTACAAGTACAAGCGGTTGGAAGCAAACTCACACTTACAACATTACCAAGGACGGATATTTTGACATTCTGCTTAACACAACAGACATGTATGGTTGTAAATCTGTAACGAGCAAGCGGGTATGGATTATTAACGACACCGATCTGAACACGTTTACACCCAACAATGACGGATATAACGATATATTTCTGAAAGGCTGGCACATAAAAGTGTACAACAGAAATGGCGTACTGATGTACGAAGGCGACAATGGCTGGGACGGGACTTTCAAGGGAAAATTAGTATCTCCGGACACTTACTTTTATGTTGTCTATTACATGTCAGCGAACGGAACTAAAACAAAAGAAGGCTATGTCACAGTGGTTAGATAAAAGAACAATCATCGCATACCTGATGATCAGCCTGACTTTGATAAGTACAACATCACGGTTACAGGCTCAGTCAAACATTCGCCTGACAGACTTTTGGGGACAACTTATATTCCATCAATCCGGCATACTTATCGAACAAATATCTCGGCATTTTAAGCTTATCTACAAGAAAGCAGTGGTTAGGTTTTCCAGGAGCACCCACCACTTATATGGCAACCGGCACAATAGTTCTTGACAAGCTCAACACCCAGTTTGGCATAAAAGCTTACCAGGACTTAATAGGCTACACAAACACCTCATCAGTATCGTTATCATACACCTACGCCGTCAACATCAACGAGGACTGGAGGCTGCACCTTGGCGTTGCAGCTTCATATCAGAGCCTCTGGTACGATATGGACAAAATCAGGGTTGAGTATCAGGTTGATCCAATGCTTTATGAGAAACTGGCCAATTCGCATCATTACAATGCCGATTTGGGAGCCGAATTAGCCAATAAATCGTTAAGAATAGGCATTTCAACACAGAATATATTCTCAATGTTCAGAACGAACAATCAGGATATTGCCAGTTCAAATTTCATTTACGCCACTTACAGAAACTTCACGGAAGACAGTCGGATAGATCTTGGGGGAGGTATTTGCGGAATCAGGAACAAGAATCTCTATCAAATGGAATTAAACGGAATGGCCTATTTCAAGACAATCGATCAGGAGGACTTATTTCAGGCCGGACTGTTTTACCGTACACCCAATGAAATGGGAGCAACTGTTGGATTTAACGTCAATAAATCATTGTTCCTCTCGTACAGCTACAACTATAACGCGGGAGGAATCAGCCGCAGTTCCTCCGGAACCCACGAACTAATGCTTATTCTGCGCATCAACAAGAACGAAGAGTGTCACACATGTTATTGATATTAACCGCAACAGGAGCAACACTCTGATATCAAAGACGTATCCGGTGTCAACAACCAACTTCGGTGTTATATTCGAGTTTTTGTTGGCAAGATAAGAAATTGGTGCTTAGTACCCGGACAAACAAAGAGACTGCCTCGAATGAGAAATGAGTCAGTCTCTTTATTTTTTTCTGTAATAGACATTATATTGATTAAGTGTATATAAATCTCAATTGCAGACCTCTCCTCCCAACCTCCTCCCCCAAGGGGAGGAGGAGCAAGACAGTGAAATAGTTAGAATTCAATTCATTTTGCAGATTTTCCACTCTCTTCGGGAGAGGGGTTAGGGGAGAGGTCAAATGCGAAAATTAAGAAATGAATTAACCGGTATAATGTCTATTATATACCAGCCTCCATTTGTGCAAGATACACTTAAATTAAAAAACATATATTGATTTAATTTTGATTGTTTTTAAAACTATTAAATTTGTTGACCTGAATTATATATTTAACTTTGACCTGTATTTTTAAAAGTTTTTATATTGTTTAAAATTTAACACACGTTATCTTCCAAGCTTATAATAACCGGGATATAAATACTTTTCAAACACAAGAAAAAGCTAACCAAGAGCAACTGAGCTTGGCAAATTACACGCAGACCAAGCTATACGATTATAATCAAATCTTTTACGTATGAATCCAGTCAGAGTCCTTGTTGTATTAATATTCAATCTATATTGCATTCATAACATTTCTGCAGCAGACTCATTCAAAACTCAATTATTTAACGGGAATGCCTTCATTCAAAGCGATTATGTAGAAGTTGCTATTGGCCCTTGTGGCAACTTTGCCTCAACCATAGACGCCCCTACAGGCTTTCATCCAAGAGGAAGTGGCATGAACAGTAGCACCCGGCAATTAGGATTCGTTGCCAACCCGGCAAAAGACAACTGGACAAATTATATCGGCGATTATTTTCTCCCGGGAACACCGGAAGAAGGATTTGGGCTTTCCATTGGAGCTTACAATTACAATAACAATCTAATTTGCTCGTTAAGCCAAATACCGGGTAGTGTCATTGATGTTCAATCTACAGCTCTGGAACAATCTGCCACCTGGCAAGGATCAATAAACGGATTAGCTATTAGAGCCAAAACATACATCCCCTCTGGTGCAATTTATTTTGTCACAAAAGTCACTCTCACCAACACTACGTTATCTCCCATTGATAGTATATATTACATGCGAAATGTAGACCCGGACCAGGGAGTAAACACTCCGGGGAGCAGTTACTCCTACTTTACTTACAACAGTATAGTCTATCAAACACCTAACGAATGTGGAAAAGTATTGGCATCAGCCACCACACAAAATGGTAGTGGCGAATACCTCGGGCTGGGATCCATGGATGCCAGAGCAAAGGTAACAAGAGGAGGCTTTAGCAATAGAAGCGCTAAAGAAATCTGGACATGCACGAATTATGAATTATCACAAAAAGGAACAAATTCTTACGAAGACAAGGCAATATCTGTTGCTTTCAGGATTGGAACCTTAAAACCCAACGAGTCCACAACATTTGCATACGCTTACATACTTAACGCGGAGGATCTTGAAAAGGCTTTAGTGGCTACGAATCTCGGGTTAAACATCAATGCATCTAAATTATCTGTATGCCAAGGCGATAGTGTGACCTACACTGCGACATCTCTGGTAAAAACAATCAGCCCTGTATACGAATGGAAAATCAATGGAACAGTTGTAGGGACAGATAGTAATACATTTTCTACAAATTCATTAGCAAACAATGATATCCTTTCCTGCAAAATAACCGCTGCCACAGAGTGCTCTCCGGAAACTACCAGTGCTACTACGGATATAAAAATAAAAGTAAGCCAACCCACTTTTTCAACGACCCGTACCTCTATATGCAGGGGAGACAGCTGTAACTTTAATGGTAAAAAATATGGTACTGCCGGCACTTATATCGTCCACATTCCCAATGTAGCAGGATGCGATAGCACCGCCACACTTATCCTATCAATCAAAGAGCCTACCACATCCACCACGAAGGTTGCAATATGCAAGGGCGAGTCATACACATTCAACGGAAAGCCATATAACCTCACCGGCAGCTACACTGTTCATCTAACTAACAGTGTCGGTTGCGACAGCGCAGCTACTCTTATTCTGACAGTCAAAGAACCTTCCACCTCTACAACCAAAGTATCAATATGCAGGGGAGACACCTATAAATTTAACGGAGGCAATTATACAGCTGCAGGAACATACGTTGCTCATCTAACGAATGCGGTAGGATGCGATAGTGCTGCCGTCCTGGAACTATCTCTCAGAGAACCATCCAGCTCAACAACGAATGCTTCTTATTGCCGGGGCGATACGTATATGTTTGCCGGATTTGCCTATAATGCCGCAGGAACTTATCTTGTACACCTTACAAATGCGGTAGGTTGTGACAGTGCTGCCACATTGGTATTAAAAGAGTTACCCGTTTATTACAAAGAGCAGACTCTTCGCATGTTCAAAGGAGATTCATATAAAATTAACGGGCATATATATGCCGATAACGGAGACTATACCGATACTTTCAAAACTATTGACGGATGCGACAGCGTGATTGTGTCTCACTTGTATACATCGGTCATTCCAAACACCATCTCCCCCAATGGCGATGGCATTAATGACGTCTTTCTGAAAGAATTCCACATTAAAATATATAATCGGAACGGTTTACTAATTCAAGAGAGCTATGACGGTTGGGATGGCAAATTTAAAGGGAAACCGGTAGCAAGAGATACTTATTTTTATATGGTCTATTACGAATATGCAACTGAAACAAAAATAAAAGAGGGTTATATTGTGGTCGCGAAGCAATAGCTCCGTTGTCAATGCAATAGAATTATACCTCTACAAGGCCTTAACGATCCGGTCAAAGCTTCATTGTTATGAAAAAAATCCTACAACTCATTTCGTTCAGTTTCATATCACTATCCTGTATGGCACAGTCTAATATCAGACTGAACCATTATTGGGAAAACCCCTATTATATCACCCCGGCTTATATCAACACGCAATATCCGGCCGTATTCAGCATGGCTGGCCGTAAACAATGGGTAACGTTTGACGGAGCACCCACCACTTTCATTGCCACTGCCAATCTTTATTCCGAAGAGATGCATTCTCAGTTTGGCGCAAAAATCTTCCAGGATCAAATCGGGTACACCTCCACCACAAATTTATCCCTGTCATATACTTATGCAGCAACTTTGAGTGAAATCTGGCGTCTACAGCTGGGAGTAGCCGGCGTTTATCAGAGGCTATCCTACGACGCATCAAAAATTATTCTGGATAATAATTCCGACAATGAAGCATTTAACAATCTCCAACCCGAGACATATTTCAACACAGATATTGGGGCTGAACTCGCCAGCCGGTCATTAAGGATTGGGATTGCCAGTCAAAATTTCGCATCTCTGTTCAATAAGAACAATGCACTGGTCAATACCAATTTCTTATACGGCGCTTTTAGAACTTTCACAGAAAATCCTGTTGATTTTGGAGTGGGAGTTTGCGGCATCCAATACAGCCGGATGATTCAGACAGAATTCAATGCAACGGCATATTTTAAAACGACGAAAGATGAACCGGATAAATTTCAGGTGGGAGCCTTCTACCGGACTCCCGGACAACTTGGTGCTATTGCAGGAGTGAATATCAGTAAGGCTTTGTCGGTGTTTTACAGTTACGAGTACAGCATGAATAGTATAAAACACCATTCATTGGGTTCGCACGAAATCATGATTGTATACAAACTAAAAAAAGGTCCGGTTTGTTACTCCTGTTTCTAAAGAGTAGTAACGTCCCCGTTATCGACGAAGAAAAACTTCACTTCACAACCTGTTTCCGACAACAAATGGTCGATATGCTCGCGATTAGTGTCAGTGATAAATATTTGTCCGAAAGAATCGCCGGAGACAAGAGAAAGAATACGAGAAACCCTGTTGGCATCGAGCTTATCGAATATATCATCGAGAAGCAAGATTGGAGTAAGATCGGAAGCCCGTTTCAGGAAATCGAACTGGGCAAATTTGAGCGAAACCAGAAACGATTTGTTTTGCCCCTGCGACCCTACCCTCTTGATGGGATAATCACCTAAAAGCATTTCAAGATCATCCTTGTGAGTTCCTACAGTGGTGTAACCAAGAATTCGGTCACGCTCCCGCGAACGTTGCAATGATTCTTTGAAGTTTCTTTCCGCAAGCTGCGATTGGTAACGGATGCTGACACGCTCGTTTTCATCCGTTATAAAATTAAATCGCGACTGAAAAATGGGTATAAATTCATCAACAAAAGCCTTCCGTGTTTCAAAAACATAGACCCCGGCTTCGGCCAGCTGTTCTTCCCAGATATCATACACCATCTCGTCGTGCATATCACCTTTCAATAGGGTATTGCGTTGCAGCAAAGCCTTATTGTAACGAATCAATTCATTCAGGTAACGCTTGTTGTACTGCGAAATAACGCTATCGACAAACCTTCTTCGTTCGTCGCTCCCCTCGCTGATAAGAGCGCCATCGGCAGGCGAAATAATCACCAGAGGCAGAAAACCGATGTGATCCGACAGCCTTTCGTACTCTTGTTTATTGAGCTTGAATTGTTTTTTCTGCCTGCGCTTCAATCCGCAATAGACCGCCTCATCGCTGTTGCCCCGTCTATAATGCCCATGCAAGACAAAAAAATCTGCATCGTGCTTCACATTTTGCATATCGACCGGATTGGTAAAGCTCTTGCAAAACGAGAGATAGTAAATAGCATCCAGCAGATTCGTCTTTCCCATCCCATTGTTACCAATAAAGCAATTAATTTTGGAAGAAAACGACAAATCGGCTTGTGTCAGATTTTTATAATTGAGTATCGAAAGCGCTGTCAGTTGCATAAAATAAATTTGAATCCAAAATTACAAATTTTTACCGGCATGGGTAAGCTTCTTTGCTACTAAAAGTAAATCCCCTATCTTTGTTCAATATTTTCGTATATTTTTTAAGTTAAGATATTCATTTACCTCTTTTCCCTGCAAATATGTCATTTCTGGAAATTCACCACGTAACCAAAGAGTACTCAGGGTTCAAAGCGCTCGATGCAGTGAGCATGAACATTGAACAACATTCGGTTTACGGACTACTCGGACCAAACGGTGCGGGCAAAACCACCCTGATTCGTATCATCAACTGCATCACGGCACCCGACAGTGGAGAGATTCTCCTTGACGGGAAACGCCTGCACGCCGACGACATCAACCGTATCGGCTATCTCCCGGAGGAGAGAGGTCTCTACAAAAAGATGAAAGTAGGCGAACAGGCGCTTTATCTGGCTCAACTAAAGGGCCTTTCAAAACACGATGCCATGGCCCGACTGAAAATGTGGTTCGAGAAATTCGAGATACAGGCATGGTGGAACAAAAAGGTGGAAGAACTCTCGAAAGGTATGCAGCAAAAGGTGCAATTCATCACCACGGTGCTGCACGAACCGGAACTATTGATCTTCGACGAACCTTTCAGCGGTTTCGACCCTGTGAATGCCGATCTATTGAAACGGGAGATGCTGGCTCTCCGCGACAAAGGCGCCACCATTATCTTCTCCACACACAACATGGAATCGGTGGAAGCACTTTGCGACAATATTTCCCTCATCAACAAATCGCAGGTAGTGCTTCAGGGCAACGTACATGAAATCAGGGAGCAATTCCGGTCGCACATCTACAGGGTTACCATTGCCGGAACGGAACAGCCCGACACAGCCCGGTTGCCTTTCGAGATTCTGGCCAGCGAACAGAAGAACCGGAACACCGAATTACGTATCCAATCTACCGGATTATCAGCCAACGAATGCCTTAAATCGATTATGGAAACACATTCTATTGTGGCCTTCGAAGAATTACTTCCCCGCATGAACGACATTTTCATTAAGGTTGTGACAGAAAAAAACTAAACGAAAGAATATTTCATTATGAATAAAATAGGAATTATCATCCGCCGGGAATACACCACCCGTGTTGCCAAGAAGTCGTTCATCATCATGACTTTCCTTTCGCCGCTCCTCTTTGCGGCTCTTATCATGGTTCCGCTGTGGCTATCGGGCATCAAGGACAACGAAAGCAAAAAAATTGCCGTTGTCGACTTTACCAACGAGTACGGCAAAGTGCTGAAATCGGACAAGCAATACGTGTTTGTGCCGGTAAAGGAACGGGTGCAAAACATTGGCAACTCGCAACTGAAGAAAGATTACTATGCCGTTCTACTGATTAAAGGAGACCTGATCAAAGATTCCACGGCTGCCACTCTCTATTCTGAAAAACAGGTGGGGATAGAGCTCGAATCCACCGTTTCGCGCCAACTGAGCGAATACGTGGAGAATAAAAAACTGGATGCTTACCACGTGGCGAATATCAAGCAAATGGTGGAAAAAGCGCGTACAAAAATCGACGTTGCCACTATCAAGCTGGACGAGAAGGGAAACTCCAAAGTGACCTCGTCCATTGTTGCCACCATTATCGGAGGTCTCTCCACGTTCCTCATCTACATGTTTATTTTTATGTACGGAGTGCAGGTGATGCGGGGCGTGGTGGAAGAAAAGACCAACCGCATCGTAGAGGTGATTATATCTTCCGTCAAACCTTTTGAGTTAATGATGGGCAAAATCATCGGTATCGCTTTGGTTGGGCTCACACAATTTCTGCTTTGGATAATACTCACGCTGATCATTTCCAACATTGCAGGCTTTGCGCTCTTTGGCACCAGCATTAGCAACCTGCAGGCAGGAGCTCAACTGCAAGGCGCCTCAACCAGCGGAGCACAACAGGCAATGATGACTGTATTTCAGGGCTTACAGGGTATCAATCTGATAGAAATCGTTTCATACTTCATTTTCTATTTTCTGGGAGGGTATTTGCTCTATGCCTCACTGTTTGCGGCCGTCGGCTCGGCGGTGGATAACGAAACCGACACGCAACAGTTTATGATGCCCATCACCATCCCCATCCTGTTTGCTTTTTATGCTGCCATCTACAGCATCGAAAACCCCGACGGACCGTTGGCATTCTGGTGTTCGCTGATCCCCTTCACCTCGCCCATTGTAATGATGGTGCGCCTGCCGTTCGACGTTCCTTTATGGGAAAAGCTGCTATCCGTAGGTCTGTTGGTGATTACTTTTATCGGTACCACCTGGCTGGCCGGGAAGATCTACCGCACAGGCATCCTGATGTACGGTAAAAAGCCCTCATGGAAAGAGATGTGGAAATGGCTGAGATATAAGAGCTAAATAACGCAGACTGGAATTTAGAGTAAATGCAGTATGGAGGTAGCCTGCTCTTACAAAAACATAGATAAAATATACAAAATCATAGATGAAAGAAATTGAATGGCAAGATTGGGATAAATTCATGACTGAAATTATTGGTTTGGGAAAGCCATCTCAGGATAAAATAAACCTATTTCGTGGACAACCATGCAACAACCCCTTGTTACCTAAAATTGCCCGACAAGACCCCACTATCAATAGATTAGAGACAGAAAAAATATGTTATCTGAACTAAGAATAGGGGGTGCTCGCTTCTTGAAAAACGATAGTATAAACGATCTCGACTTATTAGCGATAGCACAACACCACGGCATGACAACTCGACTATTAGATTGGTCTACAAATCCACTTGTTGCTCTTTGGTTTGCCTGTATCGACAATAATAATCACAGTGGACATTTTTATTTTTATAGAGCACCAAATGATGTATTTTATAATCCAAAGATTGATATAGACATTTTGAATTTAAATACAACTAAAATCTTCCGTCCTAAATTCAATAACCCAAGAATTATTGCACAACATGGATGGTTTTCAATCCATAGTTATATGATTTCAGAATTTAGAAATGGGAAACTAAATGGATCATTTAAATGTTTAGAAGAAGATGTAATGCATTTTTCTAGTATATATCACTTTGAAATACCATTTAACGAGAAGATCTCAATTATTGAAAAATTAGATTGTCTCGGTATAAATTATGAGTACCTGTTTCCTGATATTGACGGTTTATGCAAGAATATCAATATCAACAATGGCTTTTAATAGAAACTACCATCCTGTTGTTACACAATCAAACTCAGAAACAAACTAAAAACAAATATAAAACTTACTATTATGACAGAAAGCGGAGAAAAATCAGCGGGCACCTGGCCACTTGTGAAATTTTCTTTCCAGGTGCAATGGGATGATGCTGAATTCATTTTTCAGGAAGTAACCGGTTTATCTGCCGAAACGCAGGATATTGAATATCGGGGAGGAAGTAGTCGTGTTTATTCAACAGCAAAGATGCCCGGCATTCTGAAATTCTTGAATGTAACCCTTAAGAAAGGCATTTTCAAAGGTGATAAAAACCTGTGGGACAAGTACAATCTCATAAAGATGAATAACTTCAAGAGAAGCCAGGTCATAATCAGCCTGCTCGATGAGTCGCAAAATGCATCTATGAGTTGGAGCCTCTCCAATGCTTTCCCGGTTAAAATGACCGTTACTGATATGAAATCAAACGGGAATGAAATAGCTATTGAAAGCATAGAGTTTGCTCATGAAGGATTGTCCATAATAAAGTGAAGCATTGGAGAGCCTAAACATCAAGCGACAGGGATGTCGCTTGTCCCATAAAAAAAGGATGCCGGTTGGGCATCCTTTTCTATTTATACCGGAACAAGTCCGGGCGATAAGTGTTTGTTTCACAACACACAACCCATCAACACTAAACAAATATTTTTGTGCCGGTTTTCTGTGGATTCCGGCAATAAGTTTTATCTCACAAATACAATCTTCCAGGGAGTAACACCGCTGGTGAACGAAAATTTCTTTTTCCCTGTTGAGTCGAAGCAATAAACTGTTCCGTTAGAAACGTAATCAGCTGCTGCGCAAGCTACGTATACATCGCCATTGGCCTGATTTACGGCAATACCACTGACCGTCGTAATAGTAGTGCCATCAGCAATAAAGTTGGTGATCGCACCGGTTGAAACATCCATCACCTTTACAGCAGAATCACTTGATCCGTAGTTACAGAAATAAATTTTTGATCCTTTCAGCGCAAAATCAACTGCAGAAGAGTTGGCATAGGTTTTGGCGACTGTATTAGTTTGCGGATTAATCATTTGTATCTCAGACCCGACATCCTTATAGTTACCATGCGAAAGAACATAAACATTTCCATCGTCACCAGTATGAATGGTAAATGGGTTCATATTTACAGTAATCTTTTGTGTCTCGGTAAATGAGCTGATATTAATAACTGACACTGTAGTTGCAAAGTTACCTGTCATATAGTTCATACCACCGGAATTAGAGACATACAGGTTATTATTTGCAACGCAGATTCCGTCTGGGTTTGCACCGGCAGTTGCGTAAGCTTCTATGTTCAAGCTGGTAGTGTCGATACGGGCAACCGTTCCGTCATAAGAACAGACATACGCTTTGTTTTTATTGAAAGCAATACAACGGGGCTGGCGGACAGAGCTACCATTTTGGAAGCTGATCGTTTTCAGAAATTTCCCGTTCAGGTCGGTTACCGTTACCACACTCGAAACATTTACAACAATGTAGATTTTACCGCCATACACTGCCATATCGTTACCTGTATCACCCAGTCCGACTCCGTTTTGAGCTTTGTACCAATCGATAGTAGAGGTTGCCTTGTCAATATTGTAAGAGGTTACCGTACTGTTGTTGTAGTTCATTGTACCCTGGTTCAAAACGTACACGCTGCCATTGGAAGCTACCGTTGTTTCATCTTTTGTACACGAAGTCAGCACCACGCTACCTGCTGCCGCCAAAAAGAAAAAGAAGAGTTTAAATTGTTTCATAACAAACTTTTATTTAATTGATTTCTAATTTCAGAACTTCACTCCGACACTCACTCTCCACGAACGGCCGGGCATCGGATAATTTTTCACGACGACATACTGTTCGTCGGTCAGATTAAGCACTTCCAGCTTCAGGTCTGTCGTAAAATGAGAGGACACAAACGAACGCCAGAGAGCTATACTGGTTTCGGCATAACCGTCGATCACCGAATGGCTCAAATCGTAGCGATAACCAGAGAATATGCAATTGACAGAACCGTTCACTAACGGAGTAAGTACGCCGACGGTAGCCACTCCCGAATGCTCCGGACTATAAGCTATCAGCTGGCCGTACGAAGAACTGGCCGGATTGCTTTTATCCACGGCATGTTGATAGGTGTACGACACATCCATCGTCAGGTGCAACGAGCGGGAACAGTTATACCCGCCACGCGCCGACACATCAGCGCCGGTAGTTTCTACCAGTCCGAGGTTCAGCATCGACCACTCAAACAGGTTTTTAGCCGGTACCGCTATAATTTTATTCGCCACCCGGTTGTAATAGCCGTCGAGCGACAACGCCAGATAACCATCCGGTGTTTTTTTCATATACGAGATGCCGGCATTCCACTGACGGGCAGTTTCGGGTTTCAAGTCCTTGTTACCAATGCTCCTGTAATAAAGATCATTAAACGTCGGCATTCGGAAAGTCTCTTTATAGAATCCGCGTAATTGCAACCGGTCATCCTTCATAGGAAGCCATGCAACAGAAACCAGAGGAGACAAGCGATTGTGCCCATTGGCCGCAGTTCCCTGTTCAACATGTTCGGTAAGAGTTGTAGCCAGCAAAGAGCCCTCTACTTTAAAAGTTGATGAAGTATATCGTCCGGTGACATGTCCATAACCGGTAAAACGTGTCGGAGCGGGGAAGTCTGTCATATTCGAGGTCAGATGATTCAACTGGGCATCCAGTGCTGCTGAAGCATTCAGCCGGTCTGATATTTTTTTGAAAAGAGAAGATGTCAGGTAATATTCCTGTTGGTAGTAGCGATCATCAAGGCCGCCGGTAGAGTTCAGAAAATATGGATCCACATAACGGGTATCCGAATAATCCGCTTTCAGGCTTGTTTTCCATTGGGTTGTGGAAGAGAGGGCAACCTTATACTGCAATTGCATGAAATAATCATTTTCCCACAAACGCTGACCGGCAGTAGCAAACGGATTATAGAGAATTACCGCTCCGGGCAAACCACGATTGCTGGTGTAGGCATATCCTTTGAATGTCCATTCACGACCCTCAGCCGGCTGATAATAAAGGTTGGCTTCGCCATGAAACGTCTTTACATCGCTATTGGTTCGCTTGTAATGCTCCAATACATTCCCATTCTGAAAATCGAAAGGATAACGCCCGTTTGTATACTGATAATCAGCAATAACTGAAGAAAGCAGTTTTCCTGAAAGTCTGTTTTGAAGCACTATAGCAGGATGCAACAAACCGAAAGAACCGGCAGTAAGCGAAGCATTGACTCTCATCTGATGCAAGCTGTCCAGTTTCGGTTTTGCACTCTGTACCGTTAGCAAACCTCCTGCCGCCATAGCTCTGGCACTTTGCAGACAGTCAGCATTGCCACCATTGGCCAGCGCCACTTCGTCAACATTCGAAAGATTCATGCGACCCAAATCCACCTGTCCGTTTTGGATATCGCCCATCATCACACCATCGTAACTCACACCGGTGTGCGTAGCGCCCAACCCTCTGATGGAAACAGTCTTTAAGCCGCCTACTCCGCCGTAATCCTTCACCGTAACACCGGTAAAATGTTTTACCACATCCGAAAGCTGAAGTACATTGAATTGCTGAATAGTATTTTTATCGAAAACCTGAACGGGATTCACCGTCTGGCTGATATGAGGCATGGGAGTAGCTGTAACCACTACTTCGCGGATGCGCTGAACAGAATCAAGCTGGGCAAAAAGAGGACTGCAAAACATCAGCAACGCCATTATTACCAAACATTTAATCCCGGCACAAAGTAAATAAGCACGGATACAAAGAGAACGTAAAAACATAAAAACTGCTTGAATTACAAACAGCTTCGCGGTTGTGCAAAAAATCAAATGGAAACTATGCCGATTCTCATTTGGTTGTAAGCTCTTTCCTCGAAAGCCTAAACTGTGAACTGCATGGCAGGTCTCCTGACTTATCCCCGTTTCGGACAGCCTTCCCGTTTTTAGTAATGAGTAATGAGTAGTAAGTGATGTTCACTGAGTACTGTTTACTGCTTACCGGAAACAGTGGCTAAAGTAGCGCCGAAACGTTGCATAGGATTTACAGTAGCGGGTCTGTTCAGGACTTTCACCTGATTCCCTTTTCATCACCTGCCGGGAACCCGGACAAGCGAACCAATGCGACGACAAAGGTACTGCTATTTTTTTATTTGAACAATGAACAACTGAAAGATTATTGGCAAATAGCAACCAACAATCCACTTAAAACATTATCTTACAACAACCTGAAATAAGCAACAATTAAATTTTCCCCTGATCGCTGTCTACGGAATATTGCTGACTGTTAATAGCCTGAACTACCAGTCCGGCCAGCGTAAAACCGAAGATAGCCGTGATATGTGCTGCCGTTCCGTTGATTTGTGCTTTCATGCTGCACCATTCGTGATTTACCAGTTCGGGATCACCGGGACCAACCTCTGCCTTGGGGCAAAGACATTTTTCAGTACCGCAGGTTGCTTTTTGCCCGCGGTTTTGAAGCAGTTCATCGCTATAAACGCAGAGAAATTTTTTGGCTGGTTTTTCGCCTTTACGAATTTTTTTGCGGAGCGCCGATCCAAGAGGACAGCCGTTTACTTTCCAGAATTCGGCCACTTTAATACGGGTAGGATCCAATTTGAGCGAAGCTCCCATCGAAGAAAAAAGAACCGCATTGGTACGGGTAACTGTGCGGATAAGGTGGGCTTTGCTTCCCAGACTATCAATCGCGTCAATCACAAAATGATACGATGCCAAATCGAACGAATCGGATGTTTCTTCGTTGTAAATACGTTGAATCGCTGTAATTTCGGCTTTCGGATTGATTTCGAGGAGGCGCTGCTTCAACACTTCGGTCTTTACGGCGCCCACTGTTTTGGTGGTGGCATGCAACTGCCGATTGATATTGGTCATACAAACACGGTCGGAATCGACAATGGCAAGATGCCTGATGCCGGTACGCACCAGACTCTCGGCACACCAACTTCCTACTCCGCCAATGCCAAAAATAATCACCCGAGCGTTGGCTATGCGCTCCATCACATCATCACCCAACAATAATTCCGTCCGTTGAAACAATCCTTTTTCGATACCCATCTTTCTCGTTTTCTTACATTTAGCAATTTAACCCACACTCCCGAAACGGGCGTGCAAAATTACGCAAAAAACTCAATAAAAAACAGCTACCACGTATTCTTAACATGCTGTACGAAAAATACATGTCCAGAATATGTCTTTCCATCAGTTCAAAGCGCAATTCTGACAAAATATTTTTTTATCTTTGTCTTCATAAAGAGAAATAAAATCACCAACACGAAGCAACCGGACCACTATTTGTTTTCCTCCTGCTTTTTAAACATGTACAACAGAATGAACATATTCCAAAAAATGATTGCTTTTGCAATCACTTGCCTTTTTATTGCGGGCATGCCTTTCTACCAGTCGGAAGCGACTACTAAAGTCACAAAAAAAACCACGACTGCAAAGACGACTACAAAAACAAAAGCCACCAGTACAACAAGCAAAAGCACAACCACCACTAAAACGGCTACAGCTCCTGCTACGACGCCAGCAACCTCAAACAGCAGCACTGCTTCCGGCCTGAAAGAAGCACTTGTAACCGGAGTTACCAATGCCGTTCTTTCGCTGAATAAAGAAAACGGATATTTCGGGAACTCGTTGCTGAAGATTCTGCTTCCCAAAGAAGCTGATCCCTTGGTGAAAAATATCAAACTGATTCCCGGGGGTCAAAGCCTTCTCGATGATGTTGTGTTGCGACTAAACCGTGCCGCCGAAGATGCTGCCGGTGAGGCAAAACCCATTTTTGTGAATGCCATTACAGGCATGAGCATTACCGACGCAACGTCTATTTTATTTGGCAGCGACAAAACCGGAGCAACCAACTATTTAAAAAAGAGCACATCCAGCCAGCTCACAGCCGCTTATCAGCCTAAAGTTGAAGCGTCACTGAATAAAGATCTGGTTGGTACCATGTCAACCACAGATGCATGGTCGAAATTAACAAAAGCGTATAACAAAGTAGCCAACTCGCTGGTGGGAAGCGCCTATAACCTTGCTCCGGTCAACACCAACCTTAGCGGCTATGTTACGGAACAGGCGCTTAACGGACTGTTTACCACTGTCGGCAACGAGGAAATGAAAATTCGTGAAAATCCGGCTGCCCGTGTAACCAGTGTCCTGCAAAGCGTGTTCGGACTACTGGATAAAAAATAAACTCAGGGAATCAGCTCAATACCGTAGCCACAATCCGGCGCGCGCCGCCGTGATTACGAAATTCGCAGAGATAAATTCCCTGCCAAATACCGATATTCAACCGCTGGCGGGAGATAGGAATTGTAAGTCCTACTCCCGCCAGTGTTGTTTTAGCGTGGGCAGGCATATCGTCATCGCCTTCCAAAGTATGTTCGTAGTACGGTTCGCGTTCTTTCACCAAACGATCGAAAATCCGCCCCATATCCACCTGCACATCGGGATCTGCATTTTCGTTGATAGTCAACGCCGCCGAAGTATGCTGAATAAACAAATGCAACAATCCGTTTTCGGGCAAAGGAGGAAGATTCCGCACAATTTCGTCCGTCACCAGATGAAACCCACGGGATTTGGGACGCAATGAGAATTCAGTTTGAGATACCATAAAGAAAGACGATTTTAGTAACGCACAAAAATAGATAAAATGCTCTGCTTTCCGACAATAAAAATCAGCAGACATGTACCGGTAAACGTATGCCCATTTGACAATAGTGCGTCATAATGACGCCATTTTTCTGCCGATATTACAACTTTTTGCAATGGCTTATTTTTTGCTTTAAATTGCGACGGAGCACAGTCCAGCTATGATTCATAACCGAACGCGACTCCATATTATACAATGTTTTATTTATAAAATAGGAGGTTTTAATATGGGAGCATCTGGAAACAAACAACCCAAAAAAGTAAAGTCTGGCAAACATGCCAAACACGTTCCATCGTATAAGCTCGAAACAGAGACAAAAACTGTTGACGATCTGAAGAAGAAATAACTCTTCTCTCAATGGAATAAAAAGCCGAAATGAGGTTCAAAACTTCATTCCGGCTTTTTATTTAGCCACGTATTACAACTTATATATCAAACAATTATATTATTTACGCGTAAACCATTTTTTCGCCGGCATATCGTAACCTGCCCCCTGCATGTAGTTGTAGGTTGCCAAACTTAGCCCTTCACCGTAAAGATCAAGATCGATTTCGTGCGGTGTTGTAAAAGGAATTTCGTTGTTGGCAAAAGTTCCGGCAGGAATTTCTACATATTTTGCCCCAACACTTTCGGGATGAATACCCGAAGGACTGTGAGCCGTCATGGCGTAGCGATGCCAAAAAGCCGATTGCAGCCAGCCGTTGGCAAACAAATCTCGTACCACCTCAAGAGAATCAAGCGTTTCCTGCGCTGTTTCCGTTGGGAAACCATACATCAGGTACGCATGTGTCATAATACCGGCTTCGGCAAAATTTTTCATACTTTCGCGGGCCGTTTCTATGGTAATGCCTTTATTTATCATCTTGAGGATGCGCGGCGAAGCTACCTCCAAGCCGCCCGAAATGGCAATACAACCCGACTTAGCCATCAGGTAGCAGAGCTCCGGAGTATACGACTTCTCGAAGCGAACATTAGTCCAGTAGCTTACCGTCAGTTTTCGACGCAGAATTTCCTCGCTGAGTTTTCGCAACAACGCCGGAGGCGCCGCCTCATCCACAAAGTGAAATCCTGACTGGCCTGTTTGCCGCATCACCGCCTCCATCCTATCCACGATAAGTTCAACAGGAGCCATCTCGAAACGTTGGATGTAATCGAGCGAACCGTCACAAAAAGCGCATTTGCCCCAGTAACAGCCGTGCGCCAGCATCATTTTATTCCAGCGCCCGTTGCTCCACAAGGCATGCATGGGATTGGTCAGTTCTATCAGGTTGATGTAGTTATTCTGGAGCAGCCCGTCATAGTCAGGAGCGGCCGTTTCGGCAAACGGAATATTCTCTTTGCTCTCCATGTTTACCCGTACGATTTCGCCGGCACTATTGCGGTAAAGCGTCCGCACCAACTCCCCACCCTCAATCAGGCGCAACAAAGGCAATTCGCCATCGTCGAACGTCAGGTAATCGATATAATCAAAGATAGCCGGATCGGTAATACTGCGCAATTCGGTATTGACGTAGCCACCTCCCATCACAATGTTTACCGACGGGAACTCCTTCCGCAGCCACTGTGCACAGCGCAAGCCGGCATACAGATTTCCCGGAAAAGGGAACACAAAAGCCCACCATTTCGGGATTGCACGTTCTGACCTTCTGCGCGAAGATATCCAACATCAGTTGGTCGATAAAAGACGGAGGCTGTAGCAAAGTTTGTTGCAAAGGAGCAAACTCTGGCAATCGCAGGCAAAGCGATTCCGCATAACGAATCAGCTCAAAATTCGGATCAATGGTTTGATTGATAAAGTCGCACAAATCTTTCAGGAAGAGCGTACACAGGTGTGTTGCCCTGTCGTGATTGCCAATGACGCCGAAAGCCCATTCGAGATCGTCTTCCGAAGGAAAACGTTTGCTTTGCGGCCAAAAATCAAGATCGCTGAAACGTTGCGCAAGACTACTGTCCCGCCCACTCAGAAACCGCATTACCGGTTCAATGGTTTGAATATAAAAACCAGATTGTTGTAGCAGATTGCGTGAGTGTTTCGAAAGCTTTTTCGTTGAAAAATCGAGTTGAAAAATCCGTTGAAGTTGCTCTTGTGTAAAGAGTTTTTCGATCAGCGCGATACTCAGATCCATTTGCCCGGCATCGATACCACGCGAACGCAGAAATCCCTGCAAGTGGCAGGTGGCGGGATACGGCGTGTTGAGTTGGGTAAGTGGCGGAGTAACGAGCAGGATCTTCATGCGGAATATTTTTTGCAAACTTACTGAATTATTTCGGCTCCGCGGCACTATAACTTTTAGCATACCCGGCGACTCGGAGGTCGCCGCACCCATGGGTCTTGCGGCCTTCGAGTCGCAAAATTCCCTTCGATTTCCCAAGTGAGCGATAGTAATACACCGGTACAATACCCAAACCCAGCCAGAGGCCATACGTTGAACCTCAATCTGCTTTACAGGCTACGACGAACGGGGGGACGGGTTGCAATTAGATATCTGCGTTAAATCAACAATCATGACCGCAGGGAATAAATTCAACGGAGACAGAACACTACGAAAACCGGCAATTCATACTTTCTTGTATCAAAGTACGGTCATGAAGCACCGTCATCCCGATCATTTATAGATCCAATAGCCACCCAAAGCATCACTTGGATAGATTTTATAACAGCTATTAAAGCAATATAGCAAGAAGGTTTGCACTTTATCAAGAGATAATAATGAACTCCCTTGAAAAAAATACTTATTTTCCTCTTTTCTACAGAACTGATTTAGCAATGCCAAAATTCCCTTATCGCTGTATGTTTTGGCTACATCTTTATCAAGATTAAAAATAACATTTTCCTTTGAGAAATTTATTGGATCCAACACAAGCCTCTGTGATAAAATCGCCCGTATATATTTCTCAAAAGTATCATATTGCACTCTATATTTAGAATAATACAACCAACACAGATAACCTTTATTAGTTTGAATCATTTTATGGTCAGACATTTTCAAGAAGACCAATAGATCACTATTGACGGGAGCAATGTTCTTCGAGCAATCCTCGCCCGCTATTTCCTTAATAAACTTATCTTCATCTGAAGCTATATGATTACAGCCTACAACTAAAAACAAAAGGACTACAATATAATTCTTCATGATTGAGTTTGTTTATTGTTTGGAAAATTGGTTATGATCTTTTGCAATCGCCGCCCCCTTATCGGCGTTAACCGTAGGGCAAGAGTCCGTCAGGACTTTCACATCCAGACAAACCGAAATATTTCCCCTGTTAACTCAATTCAGTCATTGAGATGCAGACTAAATTTCAAAACTTGAATTCCACGATTCATCACCGGCAACGTACGTTTCTGTCGGGCATGATCCTATGCAACGATGTGCTAACTATGCGGATGAATGATCGTTCATCTATTTAATCGTGGCCGATTCATTTTGAACTCTTTGATATAGCCGGTATAATCAGCTGCATTTTTTACAGGACAATCCAATAACATTGCACATACTGCCGGATTTTGTGGAAGATAAATTACCATAAACATCGCACCTTCAAGAGGCCCATCCTCTGCAGGAACATTATAATCAGATGCTTCGACATGGTTTTTACCATTGACATTAAAGGATATTTTCAGAAAAGCAGCCTGTGTAATGTTGCCATTAATATGTGATGGCGAATATTCCAACACACTTCCAAGCGTGAAAGAACCTGATTGCTCCAGTTGCTGATATCGCTCGTCCGTTTGATGATTTAAGTACGAACTATAAAGAAGAGCTAATGCTACCACGATAATCAAAAAGATCAAATTGCTATGCTTCCCAAAATGAATATTCATTAGCTTTTGTTTTTAAGTCTAAAAATGGGACTTATACAAGTTTGAGCAAAAAGGCACAGATTCCCAACAATCTTCAAATGTAAGGCTTTTTCCACAAAACAAAAAAAGCGGCGGTGCAAACAATTTGTTTGCACCGCCGCTACTATTCTTTAGTAATCAATGATTAATCCCGACGGTTTCCGCCCATAAAGATCATTATGTAATAGAAAAGTGTTGCCAGAGAGCTGAGGGCTGCGACCACATAAGTATAAGCCGCCGTCTTCAAAGCATCTTTAGCCGGTTCGTAAGTCGAAACGTTGGTAATTCCCGAACGGTTGAGCCATGCCAATGCACGAGCACTCGCGTCAATTTCCACCGGCAGTGTAATCACGCTGAACAGAGTCGTCATTGCAAAAAGAACAATACCGAACAACAACAGTGCCGGAAAGGCATGCACCAACAGAATACCACCAAGCAACACCCATTGCACCCAATTGGAGGCAAAGCTCACTACAGGCACCAAGGCCGAACGCATTTTCAGGGGAGCATAAGCCGTTGCATGTTGCACGGCGTGTCCGCATTCGTGAGCTGCCACGGCAGCTGCCGCAACGCTGTTGCTCATAAACACTGGTTCGCTCAGGTTCACCGTTTTATTGGCCGGATTATAATGGTCGGTCAGTTCGCCTTCAACAGAAATAACCTTTACATCATAAATTCCGTTTTCGCGCAGCATTCTTTCTGCCACATCCTTTCCGGTTAACCCATTAGGAATAGGAATCTGCGAATACTTTTTGAATTTCGATTGAAGGCTTTTCTGTACTATCCAGCTTATGAGCGCAAAGACACCAAAAATCACATAAATCATCATAGCTTTATATTTTTACGTTTACAATAAATTTCTCCTTACTTACAAATATCTGCAAATGGTAAGCCAACTGCAAATTTGGCAGTTATAAAAAAGCAGAAGAATCATAAAAGGCTGCAAACAGATAAATTATCCGATCAGATTGTTGCTACGAAGAATGGCTTCCATGTCGGCCTGTACTTTCTCGGCTTCACGACGGGCGGCCGCGGCAAAATCTGCCTCTTTGGACGCGTACAATATCTGACGTGAAGAGTTCACTATCAGACCGCATTTGCTGTTCAAGCCGTATTTGCAGACCTCGTTCAGATCGCCGCCCTGTGCTCCCACGCCGGGAACCAGCAGAAAATGCTCGGGTGCCACTTTGCGGATATCGGCAAACATGCTTCCCTGTGTTGCTCCTACTACGTACATCAATGTATCTGTACTGCCCCACTCCTGCGATTTACGAAGCACTTTTTCAAAAAGACGCTCACCTTCTTCATCCTGCGTAAACTGAAAATCGTGCGATCCTTTGTTTGAGGTCAATGCAAGCAAAATAACCCATTTACCTTCGTAACCCAAAAACGGTTTGACCGAATCTTCGCCCATATACGGAGCCACAGTCACCGAATCAAAGTTAAAATGCTGGAAAAACGTACGCGCATACATTTCAGACGTATTTCCAATGTCGCCGCGCTTTGCATCTGCAATCAGAAACTGATCGGGATAGTTTTCTCGAATATAGTTGACCGTTTTCTCGAGCGCCTGCCAACCTGTCACACCAAGACTTTCGTAAAAAGCAAGATTCGGTTTGTAAGCAACGCAAAGATCGGCCGTTGCATCAATAATTGCCTTGTTAAAAGCAAAGATCGGATCTTCTTCATTCAACAGATGCTGCGGAATTTTTTTCAGGTCTGTATCCAGTCCTACACAAAGAAATGATTTTTTACGGCAGATGTTTGCAAAAAGTTCTTGAGATGTCATATTGATTAGTAATTAGTAACGAGAAATGAGTATTAAGAAATGAGCAATAATCAAAAGCTATTCTATTGAAAAACAGACAGTAGAATCGCAGGTTTCTCAATCAAAATTATTTATGCAAAGATACGGATTTGTGAGGCTGCATCCGAGTAAACGGCACAAAAAATTCGCCGATATTCAGGCTATCGCAAAAAATCAGGGATTACGCCTTTACGATTTTGATAAGGGGCTTCCGCCCCTGTGACCCCGACTTCCTTTTTGCCTTGAAACAAAAAGGAAGCAAAAAATTCAAGGCTATGCCCGCTTCGCTCAAAAAACTGGCGTTCGGAAGCGAAAATCATCCAAACTCGCTTCCTCCTTTAGTCGGAAGCTTCAAACAAGGACGATTTTCCCCGCTTCCTTACTTGTTTTTTGGCTCATCGGACAAGGCCATTCCTAATCTGACTTAGCAACGATCATTACTTTGCCAAGCTTCTAAATGAGCAATCCCGCAAAAAGAGTAGTTGCAATTGGGTCTTGGCATATTTTCACCTAACTTTGCACCTCAAATTTTTATACATGACAATACTTTACGAAGACAATCACGTAATTGCAGTAAACAAGACCTGTTCTGAAATTGTTCAGGGCGACAAAACCGGAGACAAACCTCTTTCTGAACTTCTCAAAGTCTACATAAAAGAGAAATACAACAAACCCGGAAATGTATTTGTCGGCGTAACTCATCGTCTCGACAGGCCCGTAAGCGGGGTAACTTTGTTTGCAAAGACAAGCAAATCGTTGTCCCGTCTGAATGCTATGTTCCAGAATCACGAGGTGAAGAAATTCTACTGGGCAATTGTCAAAAAGGCCGATATTGCACCGGAAGCAACTTTAACGCACTATCTGGTTCGTAACGAGAAACAGAACAAATCATACGCCTACGACGAAGAACGCAAAGACAGCAAAAAAGCTATTTTGCATTACCGCATCATTGGCACATCCGACAATTATTATCTTCTGGAGATTGATCTTCAAACCGGACGTCACCACCAGATCCGTTGCCAACTGGCCAAAATAGGATGCCCAATCAAAGGTGATTTAAAGTACGGTTTTGCCCGATCAAACCCCGACGGAGGTATTTCACTCCACGCCCGATTACTTTCATTTGTACATCCCGTGTCAAAGCAGGAAATCGAGATTACAGCACCGGTTCCGGACGACAACCTGTGGAAAGCTTTTGAAGCCCAAATGGCTTAATACAAGAATGCCAATATGAGAATCATCATATTGGCATTCTTTCTATTATTATCTGTTGAAAAAAATAGTTCAGTTAAGATTGGGGTTTTGAGGAAATTCAGCCCAACGCTTGTACTTGCCGCCCAGTGACTGCATAGAACGACTCCAGAGTGTTTCGTGCCCAGGCATATGTAGAATTTCTTCCGTTGCCAGTTTGGTCACCAACCATGACTGATGTTTTATTTCATCCAGCAACTGACCTTCATCCCATCCCGCATAACCCAGAAAGAATCTCACTTTAGCCGCCGTTCCCAATCCTGCATTCAGGTTATCCATCAACCATTCAAAATCACCACCCAGATACAGGTTCTTGGTAATCTGAAAACTCTGAGGAACCTCCGGCAAATTATGCAAATAGAAAAGAGATTTTGATCCTACAGGGCCGCCACAAAAAACAGGAATATTCTCCTCTACTTTGACGCCCTCTAAAATTTCGTGAAGATATAACTTGAGCGGTTTATTAAGTACCAGTCCCATACTACCAAGATTGGAGTGCTGGGTAAGCAGAATCACCGAACGACCAAAATATGGTTCGTTCATAAATGGTTCTGCAATTAGCAGCCTCCCTACAGATGGCTGAAAACACGCATCAATAGTAAGAAATGAGGAATCGAGATACATACTGGTGCTTTTTATAAAGCAAATATAATCAACAATGATATATTTGATTCCTCAGGCAACTATTTTTTCTTACGGGTAGTTTTCTTGGTTTCTTTCGGTTCGGCATTCACAATTTCCATGCATGTTTCGAATGTAAGCGATGCCGGTTCTGTCTTTGCCGGAATTTTGAAGTTCTTTTTTTGATAGGCAATATAAGGCCCGTAACGTCCGTTCAACACTTTCAGGTCAGCATCCTGCTCAAACGTTTTGATAATTTTGTTTTTGTCAGCCTCACGCTTTGCCAAAATAAGTTCGATAGCTCGTTCGGCAGTGATTGTCATCGGATCTTCTGTTTTCGGCAATGACGTAAATACGGAATTATGACGCACATAAGCTCCAAAACGACCAATAGCAGCTACCATTTCCTTCTCTTCAAACTCTCCCAAACTACGAGGTAGTTTAAAAAGCTCCAAAGCGTCTTCCAACGTAATGGTATCGATCATCAGACCTTTAGTGAGTGAAGCAAACTGAGGTTTATCTTCTTCTTCCTTGGTTCCGATTTGCACCATAGGTCCAAAACGACCAATTCTAACAGACACCTGACGACCAGTTTTAGGGTCGGTTCCTAATATACGTTCGCCGGTACGACGTTCCGAATTGGCAATGGCCTCTTCTACCGTCGGATGGAATTTTTTATAGAAATCATCGAGCGACTTTTGCCAGTCAAGATCACCTTCGGCAATGTCATCAAATTCTTTTTCCACATTAGCCGTAAAGTTATAATCAAGAATATCAGGGAAATAATCGGTCAAAAAGTCATTCACAACCATACCAATATCGGTTGGAATCAATTTACCTTTATCGGCGCCGAAGCGCTCATTTTTGACCTCTTCCTTGATCTTTCCCTTGGCAAGAGTCAACAGGATAAAATCGCGGGTTTCGCCATCAAGATTGGATTTTTCAACGTATTTTCTTTTCTGAATGGTAGAAATAGTCGGAGCGTAAGTTGACGGACGACCGATGCCCAGTTCCTCCAATTTACGAACGAGAGCTGCTTCGTTGTAGCGCGGCGGACGTTGAGTATAACGTTGTTGTGCCGTCACATTTTGCATTTCAAGCTGTTGCTTTATTTTCAAAGGAGGCAACAATGACTCAGAATCAGATGATTCGGCCTCATCATCGGTCGATTCCAGATATACTTTCAGGAACCCGTCGAATTTAATCACCTCTCCTGTTGCTACGAATTTCTCAGTAGCATTATTCAGCCCAATGGTTACGGTTGTACGTTCGAGTTCCGCATCACTCATTTGCGATGCAATAGTACGTTTCCAGATCAGTGCATAAAGGTTCTTTTCCTGAGCCGTTCCTGTGGCCTGGTGCTTGTTCATATAGGTAGGACGAATTGCCTCATGTGCTTCCTGTGCGCCTTTGGTCTTGGTATGAAACTGACGGAATTGCCAGTAACTTTCGCCCATCGTATTGAAAATTTCTTCTTTGGACGCACCTAATGCCAAATCGGAAAGATTGACAGAGTCGGTACGCATATAGGTGATTTGCCCGGCTTCGTAAAGTTTTTGAGCAATCATCATGGTTTGCGACACGGAGTAACCCAGTTTGCGGGCTGCTTCCTGCTGCAAGGTTGAGGTAGTAAACGGAGGCGCCGGTGAGCGTTTGGAGGGACGAGTTACTATATCGTCGATAGAATAGATGCTGCTTTTGCATTTTTCCAGAAAAGCATGCGCCTCTTCCTTTGTTTTGAAGCGTTGCTGCAATTCTGCTTTCAGTTCTACAGGCTTACCATCGGCATCGAAAACCGTAAAAATAGCAATAACCCGGAAAGCCGATTCTGCGACAAAAGCCTGAACTTCACGCTCGCGGTCAACAATGAGACGAACCGCCACGGATTGAACGCGTCCGGCTGAAAGAGATGACTTCACCTTACGCCACAACACGGGAGAAAGCTCAAACCCTACAAGACGATCGAGGATACGACGTGCCTGCTGAGCGTTTACCAAATCAGTATCAATATCGCGGGGGTTTTCTATCGCCTTAAGAATAGCCGGCTTTGTAATTTCGTGAAAAACAATGCGGCGGGTATTTTCTTTTTTGAGTTTCAGCGCTTCGAACAAGTGCCATGCAATAGCTTCTCCCTCGCGGTCCTCATCGGAAGCCAGCCAAACCGTTTCAGCAGCATCGGCAGCTTTCTTCAGTTCGCTGACCAGTTTTTTCTTATCGGTCGATACATTATATATTGGTTTGAAGCCATGCTTCACATCTACACCAAGATCGTGTTCGCTAAGATCGCGTATATGTCCAAAACTTGACATGACGGTGTAATCACCGCCCAGAAATTTTTCAATCGTTTTCGCCTTCGCCGGCGACTCAACAATTACCAAGTTTTTCGACATATCGTACTAATTTTGAGAATAATTTACAAACACCATTCAGAATATCTATTTATCAAAATCTGATATTCAGCGACATACAACTCACGTACATCTACAGCTGACCTTTTATTAATTGGCTGCAAAGTAACAAAATGTATCGCGTAAGTGCCAAATTTTCAGCATTATTTTTTACAAACATAAGTCAGATGTTAACGTTTCAGACCATTTATGCGCCATTATCCACATTCTAATCAACTGTACGTCTGCCATTTAAAATTCAAAACTTTTCAAAGCAAAAAAATCACAACCAATCATTTTTTTATCTTCAAAACAATGATTTTGACACCAAAAGTTGCCTTAAAGAAAAAAACGTACCTTTGTAGCCTGTCAATTTGCACATTAAAAAATCATCAACAACAGAATTTTAACGCACACCGTTCATACAATGACAAAACAAAAAGAATTTATAGGCACCATTATTCTTTTCTCGTTGCTACGAATCATACTGGCATCTACCATGGGATTAATGCCTCAGGACGCCTATTATTGCTACTACGGCGATCATCTTGCGCTATCTTACTTCGACCATCCGCCAATGATTGCCTACATGCTCAGATTGGCAACCACTCTGTTTGGCAAATCTGTATTCACGCTTCATGCAGCTGATTTTGTGGTTACATCGGGCACACTCTATATTTTTTATCTCTTCCTTAAAAGGATTCTCAGCGGAGAGGCTCTGAAGAAAGCCTTTCTGCTTATTGTAACAGCTCCGTTTATCACGCTTTTGTGTGTCAACAGCACACCGGATGTACCGCTATTATTTTTCTGGGCTTTAAGTTTACTACTTATCCACAAAGCAGTTACAGAAAACAAATGGCACTACTGGCTACTGAGCGGAATAACCTCCGGTCTCGCATTCGACAGCAAATATACGGCAGTATTTCTGGGTTTCGGACTGTTTCTGTTTTTGCTTTGTTCAAAAGATCACCGCAAAAAGCTGATTACAGGACAGTTTATCGTGTTTGTTATCGCTTTTATTGCGGCAAGCTTACCCGTCATTATCTGGAATATCCAAAACGATTTCATTTCCATCAAGTATCAATCTACCGAACGGGCATCGAACATGTCGACCGGATTTCAGTTCCAGCCGCGCCTTTTCCTTGGCTACTTCGGCAGTCAGCTGGGTCTCGCACTACCGGTATTCTTCCTGCTAATTTTCCGTTCCTCGTTCGACTCAATCCGAAAGTTCTTCTCCCGAGATAAATTAGAGAAGGACACGCTTTTGTCTGCCTCGTTTACCATTCCGTTTTTCCTTTGCTTCACTGCCATCGCTTTTATTTATTGGGTAAAAGTAAACTGGATCATGCCGGTTTACTTCACGGGAGCAATTCTTGCAGTCTCTTATGTTAAAACGAACAAGATTATTCGCTGGCAAACAGGCTTCTCCGTATTGCTCCACATTCTGGCATTTATTGAATTAGCATGGATGCCGATTCCTGTAAATTCGGATGACACCTGGTGGGGCTGGAACAAGCTTGCCAAAGAGGTCAAAACCGTAAAAGACCAGCATCCCGGCTACCTTGTGTTCTCCGACGACTCATACAAAACCTCCGCGGCGCTCAACTTTTATCTGCCGGAACACGTTTATGGTGGCAACCTGATTGAAAAACATGCTTTCCAGTTTGCGTTGGACGATCACAAGGTTCAATCGCTGGCCGGTCGAAATGCGATTTACGTCACTTCAGAGTTGAACAAACGCAAGCGTCAGGACGAAGGAAAGGTACAGGATATTCTTCAACGTTATTTCAAAACCGTAAGCCCACTGGACAGTATTATTCTGAAAAACAACAAGGGTATCATTCAACGTAAATTTGCCGTTTTCGAATGCAAAGGTTACCTGCCTCCTGCAGGCACGAAGCTGCATCCATAAAGTAAAACCTCATCACTATGAAACGCGCTGCATCATTCCGCAACATCAAGAAGATCGATCTTCACAAGTTTGTGCCCCGAATGGCTCAGAAAGGCACATCTCCGGGTACGGTTGAATATATCGGAAAACCCCGTCAGGAGACGATTGGCATCACTATGATTGCTTATGATGAAGCGATGGTTGAAGAGAAACAGATCGTTTCTTTGCCGGATCTAAAAACCGAAATGGCAACGCCGGCACTGAAGTGGGTGCAGATTTCGGGGGTACACAACACTGATTTTCTCAACCAGATGGGCGAACAATTTTGTATCAACTCGCTCGACGTAGAAGCAATAGCCAATACCACGCAGCGCCCCATCATGATTGAACGGAAGAACTACATCTTTGTAGTGCTCAAAACCATCCAATTAGAACCGGTGACAAACGAAGTCATTGTCGAACAAATAAGCATGATTCTGGGCGATCGTTTTGTTGTATCTTTTCACGAAACCACACCGACTTTATTCGATACACTGCGCAACCGAATATCTGCAACCAAAAGCCGCATCAGACGATTTTCTTCCGACTACCTGTTATTCGCTCTTTGCGACATTGTAATCGACCAGTATTTTGCATTATTAGAGAATGTTGGAGAAACCATTGAAACGACCGAAGATGAATTGATCATGTCGCCGGTGAATGCCAATCAGGAAGCTATTTACAAGTTAAAAAGGCGACTGGTATATGCAAAGAAAATGATTTGGCCAACCCGCGAAGTAATCACCGCATTACAAATATCGGAACACGAACTGATTAACGATGACACAAGGATTTACTTTCGGGATATCTACGACCACACGGTACAACTCATTGAAAGTCTTGATAGTTTACGGGAAATAACTTCCGGAATGATGGATCTCTACATGTCGGCCGTAAGTAATCGAATGAATGAAATAATGAAGGTGCTGACGCTCTTTTCCGCCTTCTTTATCCCCATCACATTCCTGGCCGGAGTTTACGGCATGAATTTCAAAACAATTCCCGAAACAGGATGGACATACGGTTATCTGGCGTTTTGGATTGTGGTAGTTGCTATTTCTGTAGGAATGATATTTTATTTCAAAAAGAAAAAATGGTTCTGATTATCTGCCGAACAAAAACTTCCTGACAACCGGCAGTCTGTTTATGCCCGACACTGTTACCCATGTAAGAGCCAATGCTACTATAAAAACCACGCAAATTTCAATAGTACTTTGGCCGAAAATAGGATTGGCCAGCAAGTGCACAAACAGGTATATCCACACAAAATGAGACGCGTAAATGGATAGTGTATTAGCAGAGAGCCATTGTACCACAACATTGCTCTGTTTGAGATAGCGGCTCACCTTAAACAAAAGCAACAATACCGGCACCGGAGTCAGAATACGCACGACAAGAGCATATATCGAATTGTTATCATGAGCAATGGACATTCCAAACGCATACACCGATCCGGTTCGCGCCCAGGCAATCTGAAGAAACACCATTACTACCACCAATAGTGCGACCTGCCATCTTTTTATCTTCTCTGCAAACTGATATTGGCGCAAAAGACAGCCCAAAAGGAAGTAGGGATAATAGACTTTGAACAGTCCCAAGCCATAACAATTCAGCTCGGGGAAAGATGGCGTCAACGCATACAGCAACACCACCACTGCTACTGACAAGAGATAAAAGTACCGATTTTTACGCAGGAAGAAATAAAACACGTCTATCACATAAAGTGCCCACAAGAACCACAAACCTCCCTTGCCGGGAAATCTAAACACCTGCAAATAATAGGTGGAAAGTATCGACCAATTTCCGTTATGAAGATCCATCCGCCTGTAATAGAACGAATACAAGACCATCCAAAGCAGAAAAGGAATAATCAGCAATTTGAATTGTTTCCACAAAAAGCTGCTATTTTTCCCGGAAGAGATAAGATAGCCGCTGACGAAAATAAAGAGCGGCATGTGAAAAGAGTATATCAGGCGGAAAATGATATTGGAATCGAAATTGCTCACCAACGAATACTGAATAGCATGGCCCAGCACCATCAGAACGATGGCAAGCGCCTTCAGCCAGTCAATGCCGTAATCTCTTGTTTTCAATTCCACCTGCACTAATTAGTTTTTCGGAAAGAAAATTGCCTTGAGGGTTTTTCGAAACACCACAATATGAACGGCGATCAGTGCAAACAATGAAAAGCCGCAAAATTCGTGCAGCTCTCCCACGTCAAAACCACGAAACCCGCTTCCCATCAAAACAATAGTCGAGATTTGCAAAATAGCCATCGTCAGAAGCAACGCAAGGCTCACCTGGCGAACCAGTCTGTTCTTTTTATTCTTTTCCATTTTGTTGCAATGAGTTAATTTGGTTTTCCTCGTCCTTCAAATGACATAAATCCTGAGGTTCGACGTGAATATATATTTCGCTTCGTTTTATCTGATCCATCAGACTATGTTCAATCCGGTCGCAAAGTTCGTGAACATCGCGCAGTCTTAAATCAGGATCAAGATGAATATTGAACTTAATAAATGTATCCGCACCGGCAGTACGCACCTTAAGATGGTGATACAGCTTTACTTCCGGGAATGAATTCAGAGTATTCTCCACCAAAGTAATTGTCTCTTGCGGAGCTTTATCCAGCAACACATCAACCGCTTTTTTACCCAACCGGAAAGAGACAAACAAGACAATCACCGCCACCATCAAAGCTGCAATAGAGTCGGCAAAATAAAACCCGAAGTTGGCACAAACAAGACCAAACAACACAACGGCCGAGCTCCAGATATCTGTGGAAAAATGAAGTGCATCAGCTTCCAGCGCTTGGCTGTTATGTTTTTTCGCCACTTTATACAAAGCTCTCGAACGGGTAAAATCCACCACAATGGAACTGACCACTACCACGTAACTCCACACCGACACTTCAATATGGGTATTGCCCGTCGCCAAACGGTCAATTGCTTCTGTCACAATCCATACGCAGGTAATCAGCAAAAGAATGGTTTCGATAAACGCGGAAAAATTTTCGATTTTGCCATGCCCGTAATTATGCTGTTTATCAGCCGGCTTATCGGAAATACGAACCGAAAAAAAGGTAATCACGGCGGCCACTAAATCGAGGCCTGAGTGCAATGCTTCAGACAGAATACCCAAACTACCGGTAAGGACACCGATAGTCAGTTTGATACTCGTCAGAAATATCGCGGCAAGTACCGACCATAACGCCACTCTGTTTTTTTCTTTCTCCATAAAAATTGCTCTTTATATTCTTTCGTAAATCACTCTTGGAATCAATTTTATCACTAGAGCCACAAACCGCCAGCGTTTAGTCACGTAGACAATATCCTTTTTATTTTCAACTGCTTTCACTATCTGAGCTGCCGCTTTAGGCACCGGCGCCGACCAGAAGACACCTTCTCCCTGAGCCATGCAGGTATCTACAAAACCAGGACGGATATCCGTAATCTGAATGTTGAGTTTCTGATGATGCACTAACTGCCGCAAAGATTGCATATAAGTCATATTGTACGACTTACTGGCACTGTATGCCGGCGAAAAGCGGTTCCCTCGCAGTCCGGCAATAGAACTTATCGCAGCAATCTGACCGTGCTGCTGTTGTTTAAAGTAGCGAAAAGCCCAATCGACCACGGCAGTAAAACCCGATACGTCTGTCTTTATTGCGAGCTGTTCCGGTTCCGGTGCAAGCTCACTATTACGTTTGCCATAGCCGGAGCTAAGAAGCAACAAATCAAGTCCTCCCAGGCAACTCACCAAAGCGTCGAGGTTTGATGCTACCGATGCAATATCAGAAATATCAAACGAAGCTGCAACGTAGCGGTCCGGCGCTTCTTGTTCCAGTTCCTGCAACAGCTCTTGCCGGCGGCCGGTAATGCCCACCAGACAGCCTTTGCCGGCATATATCCTGGACACTTCACGTCCAATACCCGAAGTAGCTCCCAGAACAATTATTTTTCGCATCGGATGCTTATAATTAATTCTCACTGCAACTTCTTTATCGTTGCCTCTCATCACGATAACAGAAATGCACTTTCGGGTGTAAAGTTCTATAAATTTATCGAAAAGACAAGACTATCTGTCAAAAAACAGCATTAGTTGACTGCAAAATATTTATGGGCAGAAGGTATATTTAATTCGTATTTTTAATTAAGCCTCCGTTTTCAGATAATATAAGTCAACAATAGCCAACGTTACTAAAAGTCCGAACTATTCAATAATAAAACCGTTAAGTAAGCGTTTTGTCATACAGAAATACGAATAGAAATGCTGATTTGTGCCAAAAATATCTTTTATCAACTAAATTTTTTATGACCAGAAACGTTCTTTTTTGCTTTTCCTATTTAATTGCGGGACTTTTTCTTACCGGATGCAGCCAACAGGACACCGAAGCTCTTACAACATCGTCGGGCACCAGCCTTTACCTTGCCAATAACCTGCGCAGTACAAGCGGCAACAATATTGCAGCCTATTCTGCAAACGGAACGACCACCAGCCTGACTAATGGGTCACAGTCTGCCTACTCCACCTCTCTTTTTGTCTCTGGCAGTGACGTATATGTAACAGGATACGAGTACACTTCCGATGGTTATCCCATTGCCAAATACTGGAAAAACGGGGTGGCCGTCAATCTCTCCGATGGTTCTACCAACGCTTATGCAAGCTCCGTTTATGTATCCGATGGCAATGTATATGTGGCCGGTTTTGTTGACAACAGCAACGGCAACAGCGTGGCTGTGTACTGGAAAAACGGGAAAATAACGTTACTTTCCGATGGCACTTCTAATGCATTTGCAAATTCAATCTCCGTTTCGGGCAACGACGTATATGTGGCAGGTACCGTACAAAACGCAACAGGTCGTAATGTAGCCGTTTATTGGAAAAACGGATCTATAAATGCCCTTTCTGATGGCAGCACAGACGCATTCGCCAACGCTATTGCATTCAGCAACGGCAACCTTTATATTGCAGGGAACGTCTATAACAGCAACGATATTTCGGTTGCCACTTACTGGAAAAATGGCAGCGCGGGGAATCTTTCCGATGGGAATTCCAATGCAACGGTCAATGCTATTGCCATCTCCGGCAACGACTTCTATGCAGCAGGTGCAGTTACAGGCAACAGCGGTAAATACATAGCGACTTACTGGAAAAACGGAACGGAAAATACCTTAACGGACGGATCAACGGATGCTGAAGCCAAAGCGGTTTATGTTTCCGGCAACGATATTTACCTGGCAGGATATATCACCAACAGCAGCGGCAACAAAACAGCAGTGTACTGGAAAAACGGCGCGCTGGTGAATCTTACCGATGGATCTACCGATGCGCTTATCAATGCCATTGTTGTGAAATAAGAAAGCAAAGTACCATAAACGAAACAGCCGGAACGAAGATTATTCATTCCGGCTGTTTCGTTTATTATGCAATCAAAAATTACAACCTACGTATATCCGCTCCCAGTGCTCTCAATCGTCCGTCGATATCCTGATAACCACGGTCGATCTGTTCGATATTGTCAATCACGCTGCGCCCTTCGGCCGAAAGGGCGGCAATAAGCAACGAGACCCCTGCACGAATATCGGGCGAAGTCATGCGGGTGCCGCGCAAAGCCTGTTCATGGTTCATCCCAATCACCACCGCACGGTGCGGATCGCAAAGGATAATCTGCGCCCCCATCTCTATTAGCTTATCGACAAAGAAAAGACGGCTCTCGAACATCTTCTGATGAATCAACACGCTGCCTTTGGCTTGTGTTGCCACCACCAGCGCCACGCTGATAAGGTCGGGCGTAAATCCCGGCCAGGGAGCATCGGCAATGGTCATAATTGATCCGTCGAAAAAGCGCTGCACTTCATAATTATCCTGTTGCGGAATGTAAATATCGTCGTTGCGAAACTCGAAATTGATGCCCAGCCGATGAAAAATTTCGGGAGTAATGCCCAGGTGTTCGCGTGCCACATTTTTGATGGTTAGCTCGGAACGGGTAATAGCGGCCAGTCCGATAAAACTACCCACTTCAATCATATCGGGCAAAATACGATGATTGCATCCTCCCATCGAGTCGACACCTTCAATTACCAGCAAATTGGAGCCCACGCCGGAGATTTTTGCGCCCATCGCGTTCAGCATGGTGCAGAGTTGAAAAAGATAGGGTTCGCAGGCCGCGTTATAAATAGTAGTCGTCCCCTTTGCCATCACAGCAGCCATCACCACGTTAGCGGTTCCGGTTACCGAAGCTTCGTCGAGCAACATGTAGACACCTTTCAAGCCTTTGGTGGTCACCTTCACATGCGAAGAATCGTCATCAAAACCCACTTCGGCGCCCAGTTTCTGAAAACCGATGTAGTGCGTATCCAAACGACGGCGACCGATTTTATCGCCCCCGGGCTGCGGCACCACCGCATAACCGAAACGGGTAAGCAACGGACCCACCAACATGATGGAACCACGCAGTTCGGTAGCTTTTTTACCATATTCGGGACTATATAACGTATCCAGATTGACAGCATCGGCCTGAAAAGTATAGGTTCCTTCCGAAACTTTTTCCACCTTCACGCCCAACATACCAACCAAATCGATCAGTTTGTTCACATCCCGGATATCGGGAATATTGCTGATCGTCACCTTTTCGGGAGTTAACAACACGGCACAAATCACCTGTAACGCTTCGTTTTTTGCACCTTGCGGAACAATTTCGCCCGAAAGACGCTTGCCGCCAAAAATCTCAAATGCTGCCATATATGCAATTAAATTTCAAAATTCACCATTCCATGTAGAGACGCAATGCTTGTGTCTATTTGAACATTGAGACGCAATGTTTGCGTTTCTTTGGAAATTGAGCCGCAAGCATTGCGGCTCTACACACAAAAATTCCATACAAAAATACAACAGATTCTTCATTGATTTTGGACGATTCGGAAAATGTGAACGATTTGTTGTAATTTTGAATTTAAAATAAACCGACAATGACTCTTCAGGAAAACGTTTCCCTCAAGCCTTATAACACCTTTGGCATAGCGGCTACCAGCCAGTATTTTACCAACATATTAGCGCCTATCGACCTCCAGATTCTTATGCAAAGCGGACTACTCAATGCTTTCCCGTTTTTCATTTTGGGCGGGGGCAGTAACGTGATTTTCAACAAGCTGTTTGCGGGCATTGTCGTCAAAATATCATTGAAAGATATCACTGTAATAGAAGAAACAGACGATGCGGTTTTGGTAAAAGCAGCAGCGGGTGAATTGTGGAGCGATTTTGTCGATTTTTGTGTGGCTCACAACTTCTACGGTGCAGAAAACCTGACCGCCATTCCGGGAACCGTGGGTGCCAGTCCGGTGCAAAACGTAGGTGCTTACGGCGTAGAAGCCAAAGACATCATCGAATCGGTGGAGGCATACGAAATACTGACCGGCAAACAACGTATTTTCTCCAACAGCGAATGTCAGTTCGACTACCGGAGCAGCATTTTCAAACACGAACTGAAGAATCAATATATCGTGACATCCGTCACCTTCCGACTGAGCAAGCAACCGAAGCTCAATCTCGAATACGGCGCCATCCGCACCGTAATAGAAAAAGCCGGCATTGCCAATCCTATACTGGCCGATGTCAGTCGCATCATTGCCTCCATTCGCGAAGAGAAGCTCCCGAACCCAGACAAGATCGGTAGCGCCGGCAGCTTTTTCAAAAACCCGGTCATCCCGGTTGCACAATTCGAAGCATTGAAAGAAAAACATCCGGCACTGGTTGCCTATCCGCACAAAGGCGAATACAAAGTGGCAGCAGGCTGGCTTATCGAACAATGCGGATGGAAAGGTCGTCAGTTCGGCAACGTGGGCGTTTATTCCAAGCAGGCGCTGGTGCTCTACAACCTGGGCGACTGTACCGGAGAAGAGGTAAAAGCACTTGCGAAAGAGATTCAGCAATCCGTCGAGACACACTTTGGCATCACCTTAGAACCGGAAGCTATTTTTGTATAGTCTCTGATATGACAAGAATCTTTGGATGCAAATTAGCAAATTCAGATTCAAATCGTAAATCGTAAATGATAAAATCGTAAATCCAATCATGTCCGAACGTTTCGCTGACATCATTCTTCCCCTTCCTTTAGCCAACAGCTACACCTACAAAATACCGGAGGAGCTATCCGACTCGGTCAAGCTCGGCATGAGGGTGGTCGTTCCGTTCGGAAGCAAAAAAATATATACCGGCATCGTTCGTTACGTTCATGCCGTGGCACCGCAGGTTTCCTCGGTGAAAGAGATCATTGCGATACTCGACAATGCGCCGATTCTCCGCCGTCCGCAGTTGCCCTTCTGGGAATGGATTGCCAACTACTACATGGCTTTCATCGGCGATGTCTACACGGCTGCCGTTCCTGCAGGACTGAAACTCGAAAGCGAAACTACCATCACACTCAACAACGATTTCGAAGCCGACGCCCCTTTTTCGGAGAAAGAGCTGCGCATTTACAATGCACTGAATGACAACAAACCTCACTCCATCAAAGAGCTGACCCGCGTCACCGGCTTCAAGACCATTCTGCCAACTGTCAAAAACCTGATGGACAAAGGTGCCGTTTCTCTCTCGGAAGAGTTGCGCGCAGCCTACAAACCCAAACGACTCACCTGCGTACGCCTTGCCGATGGAGTAACCAACGACGAACAGTTACAAACCGTCTTTGACTCGTTGCACCGATCGAAAAAACAATTGAGTCTGTTAATGGCTTATCTCGAGATGTCGCATCACTTAGCTAAATCGGGCCAACGTGAAGTAGCAAAAAAAGAGCTTCTCGAACAAAGTGGTATTTCGCCTGCCGTTTTTGACGCTTTGGTCGAAAAGAAAATTTTTCATCCGTACACCAAAGAAATCAGTCGGCTGGATTCCACACAAACGACACTACAACCGCTTGCCACACTCAATAATTTTCAGCAAACAGCATACAGGTCGCTACTTTCGCAGCTAAAAGAAAAAAACGTAGTATTGCTCCACGGCGTAACTTCGAGCGGTAAAACGGAGATCTATACTCATCTCATCGCAGAAATATTGAAGCTGGGCAGACAGGTTTTGTATCTGGTTCCGGAAATCGCCCTTACCACGCAACTCACCCAACGTCTGGAGCGGGTCTTCGGCAATAAACTGGGCGTTTATCACTCCAAGTTTTCGGACAACGAACGGGTGGAAATATGGAACAATCTTTTACACAACAAAGGCTTTGAGGTAATCCTCGGTGTTCGTTCTTCGGTGTTTCTCCCGTTCCGTGATCTCGGATTAGTCATCGTCGACGAAGAGCACGAAAGCAGCTACAAGCAATACGACCCGGCACCCCGTTATCATGCCCGCAATGCGGCCATTGTGCTGGCCAATATGCATGGAGCCAAAACCGTACTGGGCAGTGCCACGCCTGCTATTGAAAGCTATCAGAATGCACTTTCAGGGAAATTTGGTTTGGTGGAACTTGCTCAACGCCACGAAGAGATAGAGTTACCCAAAATTGAGACCGTCGATCTAAAAGAGGCATACCGCAAAAAACGGATCACCGGCCATTTCACCGACGAATTGGTCGAAAAAATCAATCAGGCGCTGACTAATAACGAGCAGATAATTCTTTTCCAGAACCGGCGCGGATACGCACCTTACATCGAATGCAAGCAGTGCGCCTACGTCCCGCGGTGTCCGCATTGCGACGTCAGTCTAACCTACCACAAGCATTTCGACATGCTCACTTGCCATTACTGCGGTTACACGGCCAAAGTGCCCGCCAATTGTCCGAGTTGTCACACGCCCTCGCTACAAACCAAAGGATTCGGCACCGAGCAAATTGAAGAAGAGATAAAAGCGCTTTTCCCTGAAGCAAAATCAGCTCGGCTTGACCTCGATACCGTCCGCACAAAAAAAGGTTTTGAAAAGATCATTCGCGATTTCGAGAGTCATTCCTTCGATATTTTAATCGGGACACAGATGGTTACCAAAGGGCTCGATTTTGGCGATGTGAGTTTGGTTGGAATCCTGAATGCCGGCAATCTGCTTTTTTACCCTGACTTTCGGGCGCATGAACGGGCATTTCAGTTGATGGCACAGGTGAGTGGTCGTGCCGGGCGAAAAAACAAACAAGGGTTGGTAGTCCTTCAAACACCTGAGACAGATCATCCGGTGATCCGGCAGGTAATTGCTCACGACTACAAAGGAATGTTTGCCACACAAATGCGGGAACGACACGATTTCAGGTATCCACCCTATTTCCGGCTGATAAACATCATCATTCGCCACAAAGATGCAGTGGTCAACAATCATGCGGCTGCACTCATCGCTGACGAGCTCAAAAAGCTACTTGGTTCGAGAGTTTTGGGACCAAACAATCCTCCGGTAGGAAGAATTCAGAACTGGTACATCAAGCATATTCTTCTCAAGATAGAAAATGCTGCTTCACCTGATGCTGTCAAGGAAATCATCCGAAACGTTGTGAATGGTATCCAATCAGACGGTCGTTTCAAATCGCTCCAGGTCAACTACGACGTTGACCCTATGTAATTTAATCGTAGAAATTCCAGGAGATACCCATTTTCATGGTTGTTGGATTCATAGGATAATTCGGCATGGAGAAATAATTCTGATTAGGCATAAACGACTGGTTTACGTGATAGTATTCCAGAAAGAAACGGGTCTTTTTCAGGTGAAAATTTGCATAAGCACTTGCGAGGGGATAGTTACCAATTTTGATTTTATTCTGTACATAAAACTGACCGGTTGCAGGCATATAAGCAGGAGCATAATATGACGTATGGAAATGCGAAGACACGCCTAACTGAACCCGCAATACATTAAAAAGTTTTGTCTGGTAATACAGATTATTGTACAATGCCAATGCCGGCAGAGGAATAACATCCTGATTACTACTCACCTGATATACGCCTTTATTTTCCAACGCAAAATGCTTTCCAAGATACAAATCAAGACTCGCATCCAAGGCAACTATCTGTACGCTACCTGAAGCCTGAGTCGGTTTTGCATCCGAACCAAAATATAGATAATTTGTATTATTAGCTACCTGAAGACCCAATTTCAAGTGCCTTTTCGGGAGTTCTATACTTCCTCCGATATATGTTTGGAATTCTTTATCAAAATTATTATTCCAAATAAAATGATTCGAATAATAATGCTCCCAGAAATAAGAGGGGGATGTATTCCTAATTCTTGCCATTGCTTTCATCGCCACCGAATCCTTCCACAATGTGAAATAGCCACCCACTCGACCACTCAGTTCAAAATCTCCTATTTTCGGACCTACAATAACTATATTTCCCTGCAAATTATAACGGTAGATACGGCCTTCATTCTTAGCAAGAATTCCTCCGACACGGGTATTTTGTTCCCATTTATAGGCAATCTTATCATACTGATCAAGTTGCATATATCGGTTCACCTCATTTTCTATAAATGCAGTCAATCCGAACTTCAATAGCCGGTTAAATTTTTCATCCATCTGAACTGCAAAGGTGTTCCGAACCGACAAATAAGCTACCGTATCGGAATGAGCTGTTTTACTAAAATTGGTATTCGCAAAAAATGCAGTGTCGACGGATGCTTCATGAAAGCGCTTCACGTCTCTTTGTACCTTCAAAGTGTGTATGAATGAAGTAACAGGAATAAATTCCTCGCGAGTTGAATCTTTACTAACGACAACTACCTTATTGAATCCAAGAGAATACTTGTGATTGTAAAAGAAACTCATGGTTCTGTAGCCAGCCTGAGCTCCGGTTAAATTTACCGGCATCGTAATGGATGTATACTGACTGTAAGCGGATGGATTTGTAACATAATCAGTATTTGCAAGCCCTCCGTTTTCATAATTCGAAAAGTTCTGGTAAAGAAACGCCCCATAAGCAGAATAATGCTTTCCCGAATAACTGCCATACAGTGATGCTATCAATCCTTTATTGGATTGATTCATGTATCGTCCTCTGTTGTATAAATAATCGAACAAGCCTGTAATATTCAATTTTTTATTTGTATTCATCGACAAAAAGATCTTAGTTCTTTCTTCCGATTGTTCGCCTGGAAAACTAGACAAATAAGTCAAATTGGAATAGGGTGTTTTCGTATTATAAAACGACAAATCTGACGCCGTATACACATACGGATCATAAGGCGTTGAAAATAGAAAATTCGTTTTCTGAGTCCGGTCAAAGAAAATTCTTGATTGCACCGGAGAACCCAGATTGCCGTTATATGCATTAGCAATGCTGTATGAATCAAGCGAATTCTTGTCTGGAAAATTTTTTGGAACTGTATCAACAGTAACTGTATCAGCAACGCCAAAACGTTCTTCTATCTTTTTTGCCACAACATGCGGAGAAACGTAATTGGCCTTGCTATTATCGATCGCTCCTTTTGCTGAAGAGCTTCCACTTTGAGGGCGCATGCGAGAAGATTGAGCAGACAGGCTACACACCGACACACAACAAAAGACCAAAAGAAAAAAAATGTATCTCACCACAAAAATGAGTTAGAAGATTGTATCTGTATTATACTTAAATTTCAGAAAGGGAAGCATTAATACAGCAATAGTCCGCTTGAATATCATCAAACGAACTATCACTATTATATAGCCTGAGAATAAGACTTATTTAATATTCCCACAAATCATTTTCAAAGTTAATGATCGAACGTTGAATTGCATCCTGTTCTTTTTTAACATCATCAGCACTTGTAAGATAATCAAGTAAAGTACGATGATAAAGATCGTCAACTCCAAGAATATTACCGGAATACATTCGTTGACTAAAATAAAGATCGAATGTCATTTCAGAAGATTGGTTGTCTCCCCAGTATATTTTTTCTTCAGCCAACAACGAACGTAACTCATTAAACTTAAACCAGCAAACAATAGACTTAATCAACGAAGATCTGTCTTTTGGATAGCTCATCAAAGGAGCAATAGCCTCGATGCGTGATTCCTGGACAGAACGATGTTTGTCATAAAACCATACTTCTTTGATCAGGAAACGCTGCTGACGTTTCAGGAATTCAATGATAGTCATATTGTCTATCCCCAACTTTCCTTTATCTGAAACCATTAACGCCGGATAAAACTCAGCATCTCCATCTTTATAAGAAAAAACACTGTTTATCAGATATTTTGTACTATCCAATGGAACGGCCTTACTGATTGAAAAATCAGGACGGAACTGGTCATCGCGAATACCTTTCCGATAAACAGTCAGGTTTTTATTGATAACACCCTGCAACATTACATTCATCAGGCTCTTAAAGCCATCCATCTCTTCGAGAGGAAAATAGAGCGGGAAGTTTTGTTTTTCGCGCATATCAATAATACGATACACGGTTTTGGACCAAACCACATCATCGCGACGTATTCTCGATTGCAAAGCATTACGCATCTTCACGATAGCCCTTTTAACGGAGTCAGAAATTACCACCTCCGACTTTTGCTGTGACAATGCCACAGAGTCATAAGGTGATGGAGACTCATCGAAAAATTTTTTTTCATTACCTTGTGCAAACAAGGTACCAATTAAGGCAGAAAAACAAATGATACAAAATAATCTCATTCGTTGCATATTGTTCATTTTTAATTTTTAGTCTATCTTCCGCTCAATTTTACAGCTAACAATGGTAATGAGCGAACCAATCTATCCGGGCCAACGGCTTTGATACCCCTTACAAGAATGCGTGATCCAACCCTTTCCTGATTCAAACGATTCTTTTGTGCTGCCGACAAGGTAGAACCGTTACTTTCAAGCACTTCACCGTTAGGATATTCCAAAGTAAACGAAACTACCGTAAAATTGGCAGATATTAATTCGTTCACGTAATCCGCTTTTATAACAGCACCGTTCAATTGACCGAGTGTAATATTGCCTTCAATAATAGATTTTTCAACGCCTCCCGCATTATATGCTAAGAAAGGACGCGGATCCGGCAACTGACGAACGTTAAATGTCACAGTACCCATAGGTACAAAACTGTTACCTCCTGCCAATTTTGCTGAAACAGAAAAGTTTATTTTTCCTGAGGTCACATTTGTACGGCAAGTCCATAAACCATTAGGCTTTCTGGAAACAGATCCACCGGCACAGGCCAGCTGAATATTTGATGCTGCAACACCCGGGACTGAAGCCGAAAGTTCATTTTCAATACCTGCATATACGACGTTCAATGCTGTATTTGTAACCGTTGCGCTTTTTGCACCAACAGTATATGCACCTGCAAATGGGAAATCGCGGTTTACACCTCCGGAGTTCAATCGGATAACGCCCTTATAATCATAACTTCCAACCGCACCACAACCCATTTCCAATTTACCATCTCTACCAAGAGTGCGTCCATTTACCATGATTTGAGGTATCTTGGTTGAGTCAATTGCTGACAGTACGATCTGAGCACTATACTTATCTCCCTGCATTACATAGGTAGAAACCGGAATAACATAAGCCTGCAATTTATTTACCCTATAATCTCCTGCGTCAGTTTGAGCCATAAGATATTGAACAACTTCACCTTCTGCCGCACGAATATCTGTTTGATATTTGGTAAGAATAGTGGTTGCTGCTGCAACCGGCATCATTTCAAAGATATTTTCCTGCCAGTTTTTACCGTCTTTACCTCCCTTGGTTGCAAAGTTTCTATCGAACATTGAAATCTTCACTGGATCTCCATTGACAAAGCCCTTCAGGAATTCCTTATATTCAGAAAGCTTCTGCTTTAATTCTTTGCCATGTCCCTGTACTAAAGCGTATTGTCCTGCAACATCCAGATTGTCCAGATTCTTAATTTTATCAGTAACAGCTTCTTTACCATCGGCAAGACGTACAAGTTGATACTTGAAATTTTCAACATACTTGTACATTTCGTCTGACTTCTGTCGCACTATCAACGCTTTATTCAACCATTCACCAACCTTGCCCGGGTTATCGGCATCCAAATTTTTGAAACGCTGATACATGTTGGCATTTCTGGCATCGGTACTGGTTATACTCTGCAACATGCTATTGTTTACCAATACAAAGCCATTCAACACCTCTGAAGAAACATTTAACGCAAGCATAGCAGTCAGGAAGAGATACATCATCCCGATCATCTTCTGCCGCGGCGTTTCCGGACAATTTTTTGCTCCACTCATGGTTTATCGTATATTGCTATTAAGCCTTTGTATTTAATGCGTTTAGCATGTTCCCGTAAACATTATTCAGATCAGATACCTGACGGGACAATTTAGCTACCTGAACTTTGTATTCTTCCGAATCTTTAAGTGAAGCACCAAGATTAGATTTCAACTGTTCAAGATTTGCCAACATAGTCTTATGTTGTTCTATCTGAGCTGTTAATTCTTCATTACCTGCTTGAGCACCCTTCATCTGAAGTTCATAAAGGGCGTTGAGAGAAGAAAGATTTTTATTAATTGTATTCACATGCGAGGCGTACACTTTGCTTTGCTCTGCCACCATGCCAATTTCATCCTCTGCTTGTTTATAGGACTGAACGATAGCACTGGTTGAAGTTGCTAGCTCGGACTGAGATTTAGCAAAAATACCGGCAGCATCGGAAGCTGCCTGAATATTCTGAACGTATGTGTCTGTCACACCTGAAGCCTTAGAAATTGAAGTCAACTGCATAGCGGTATCTCCAAGATTCTTAATGCTATCATTCAATCGTTTTACCTGCTCTTCATCCAACAGATTACTTTGCACTGAAGTCCCTGCTGTTGACGGACCGCCACCACCTGCAGTAATAGGAGGCACGTTGTCGTCCTGAAAATGAGGAAAAACTTTTTCCCACTCATAGTCTTTGTGCGGTTTTTCAAGACCACTCAAAGCGAACAAAATAGCCTCGGTTCCCATACCGATACTCAAAAACCATCCTGCAAGAGGAAAGTGTTGAATTTTAAACAACGCTCCAATAATTACAATAGATGCACCAAATCCATAACATCTGCCTGCAAATGCCTTTCCTTTATCTGTTTGTAAAAAATCAAGGATTCCCATAATCAAGTATTAAAAGTTTTTCATTGCTGATTTTTTCTTCAGGTTGGTTGATTTCACACACCTGAAACCAACATAAGAACGAGATTCTGTTTGATATTCAAATGTACGAGCACCGCATTGAAGATAAGCAGCAACATCTTTCCATGAACCGCCCTTAATTATCTTCCGCTTCAAAATATCAGAATCTTTTTCTTTTGCATTGTATGCAAAACTCGGGTTCAAATCGTGCGTTCCGTTTGCATTGATAGACATAAAAGAAGACTCTGTCCACTCGGAAACGTTACCAGCCATATCATACAACCCGAAACCATTGGGAGGGTATGTTGCAACCTTTGCAGTACGAACCTCACCATCAGCACGATAGTTACCTCTCATCGGCTTAAAATTAGCCAGATAACAGCCTTTGCCATCGCGAATATACGGTCCTCCCCACGGATACATGCTTTGTTGTTTACCACCACGAGCAGCCCATTCCCATTCTGCTTCTGTAGGCAAACGGTAATCTTGCCCCTGGAACAGATGATTACTGTTGTAGTAATTTGTTCTCCATGCACAGAAAGCTTTTGCCTGTTCCCAGGTTACCCCAACGACAGGATATTGGTCATACGAGCGTAATGTGAAATATTTTACCGTCGGATCATTGTAAGAATAGGTAAAGTCGGTACAGAAAGCCAATTTATCAGGATATACATTAATGATCTTAGTCATGTAAAAATCTTCGGTGCTATGAATAGGAGAAATTCGTTTTGTACGCATTTTTATGACTCCGCCTTCAAAATAATATTCATCAACAACTGCAAATGACGAATTGGGATAATGGCCATGAGCTCTATCAAATTTATTATACTCTCTTGCTGCTTGTTCCAGATCGTACCAACGATAAACGTAATTCAAACCCTCAAACTTATTGTTGTAGTTTTTCAGGGCATTCCAGAGTGAATCTGCATGAGCGTCTTCTTCTCCCGAAGCTTTTTCCCAGTTCTTTTTCCATGGAAGCGGACGTTTCCAGTTTAGTTTTGCCGTATCCTTTTTTTGACGCCATTTTTCGGGAGATACGTTTGCTAAAAGTTGTCTGGCAATAGAATCTTTCACCCAAACAACAAACTGACGATATTCTGTATTGGTAATCTCAGTTTGATCCATCCAGAAACCATCAACAGAAACCATTTTTGATTCTCCTTTGAACGACCAAAATGCATCCTGATCATTGGCGCCCATCATAAATGCACCTCCCCTTACCCAAACCATTCCATATGGAGAAGTTTCATTTACCTTGGAGATCGATTGACCCACTAGCTCTCCTGCCGGTTTGGAATTACACGCAACCAGCAATCCTAGCAATGGGATTATAAAAAGTAATTTTCTCATATCAGAGTCATTAATCCTTTATAAAATTCTTACACTCTTGTATTTATTTTTTTTCTTTTCGAGTGAAATATTGAAGTCATACGTCACAAACAGCTCGTGAGAACCATAAGTAGAAGAGATCAAATTTGTCACTGGCAAATCGAATGAATATCCGATAGTTAAACCATTGGCTAGTTTGACTCCCCCCATAAAAATCAGGGATTCTTTGAATCGGTAGGCCAATCCTCCCCAAAATTTATCTTTATAATCAAGCAAAAGATCCAGATCCGTCTGATAATTAACAAAATTAGTTTTTACCAGAACAGACGGTTTGAGGGTAAAGTTTGTATTTGTCAAAGCCAAATTGTAACCTCCCGTCAAATAAAACATTCTTCCTATATACGATTCCTGCGTATCCGACCAGCGAATAGTAGGTTGGTTAGCATCTAAAACAGAAAAACCGGCATACCATCTTTCTGTAGAATAATATGCCCCCAAGCTCAAATCCAACGCCATTCCACTCACTTGTGATGTTGGAATCTGACTATCAGAACCTGGCGCGACGTGATAGTCATTCCCTGTCGGAATATACGCGCTGTCTCCCTGAAAACCGACACTAATTGCGCCAATGTTAGCACCAAGACTAAGCAGGCCGTCACCCAATTTCATTTTATAAGCTCCCTGAAGAGCTACAAACTGTTTGGTAAACAAGCCCATTTTTTCATTATCAAAAGCCAATCCAGCGCCAAAATTCTTTTTGTTGATGGTGAATGGCATTGAAAGATTAAAATACGTATCAACCGGTGCTCCCGGCATACCTATCCATTGTTGTCTGTGAAGTCCGGCTAAACGCATCATATCTCCCTCGGCAATTGCAGCCGGGTTGAACGACCCTTTTGCAAACATATACTGGCTGTATTGCGAAACAAACTGAGCGTTGGTTGTTCCTAAAGACAAAACGCCACACAATACAGCTAAGCAGAGTTTTTTCACCAGAAAAAATTTATGTTTACTTCTACAAACGTAACATTTAGTTTACGGATTTAGCTCGTCCAATGCTATGATAACGGCATATTTTATCGTTTTATTGTATAAAAAAGCTCTTCTTGTCGATAATATGCCTGATTTTCTGTCTATCAAATTTTATTCAGGCAATTATTGCACTAAACTAATCAGACAACCGAAAATCTGTATAAAATCTAAAAAGAACAACTAACTACAACAAAGCAAAAGAGATTAGTATTCTTCTTCATTAAAGAAAAAATCTTCTTTACTTGGATAATCCGGCCAAATATCTTCGATACTTTCATAGATTTCCCCTTCATCTTCCATTTCCTGAAGATTCTCAATCACCTCAAGAGGAGCTCCTGAACGCATTGCATAGTCTATCAACTCATCTTTAGTTGCTGGCCAGGGTGCATCTTCTAATTTGGATGCTAATTCTAATGTCCAATACATGCTAGCTACTTATTTTAGTTGGTTACCACAAAACCTAAACCAGGCTCTGAATTATCATTTTAGAATCGCTTAATAATTCATATTTTAGCGATTTTATCAAAATCTTAATTGAGTGCAAAAATACAAAAAATCTAACACCTACAATGGGATTCCCAAAAAATTTCCTCTTTTCCTGCATCATGGACAAACTTACGTGCTAAAACGAAAAAATAGTCGGACAAACGATTGACAAAAATCAGGCATTCATCGGCTATCGGATACAGAGCATTTGCTTCCCACATTCTACGTTCCGCTCTGCGGGCAATCGTTCGACACATATGACAACGGGCAGCAACTTCGTCGCCTCCCGGCAAAACAAAATGCTTTAAAGAAGGTAAGTTTGATGTTATGTTATCTATTTCTTTTTCAATTGTCTGTATACAATCAACAAAGATAGTGTTATCCGATTCAGTTTTAACGGCTCCCCTGTCAGTTGCCAATTCTGCACCCAAATCGAAAAGGCGGCTCTGAATCTCCAACAGCAAAATCCGGGTATGTTCATCCGTAATACCTGCTGCCAAAAAGCCAATCGAAGAGTTCAGTTCATCAACAGTGCCATATGCTTCCAAACGAGGGTCTGCTTTCGACACCCGCGTGCCTCCGATAAGACTGGTTTGTCCTTTATCTCCGGTTTTAGTATATATTTTCACAGTCTATTGCTTAAATTATCAATACATTTCGACAAAAATTTCTTTTATTCTACAGCTGAAACGTATAAAATTACATTTTAGTGTTGCAATGCAATTTTTTTATTCAAAATGCGACGATATAATCCTGTTTAAACAAATCCGCATTAAAAAACACAATGCCCATTTCAAAAACATCTATGGATAACCTAACGTCAGGATGTTGCGTGATTTGTTGCCATGCAAGGCTCATCTCATTGCTCCGGTAAATGTCGTCAAACACAAAAATGCTGGTTTTATGCGCTTTGGGCAGGCACAACTCAAAATAGTTCAATGTTGCTTCCCGTGTATGGTTTGCATCAAAAAATACAAAATCAAGTGTCTGGAATTTTCCTAATATACCCGGTAACACATCATCAACTTTTCCACAACGAAGCTCAATATTATCGGCACCTAACGCTTTGAAATTATTCATCGCCAACCGGCAAAGATTGTCATCCGCATCAATTGTCACGACTTTCCCATTCCTGTTTACCTGAGACAGGTAGAGCGTAGTCAGCCCCAAACAAGTGCCAAGTTCCAGTATCGTTGACGACCGGTTACAATTGGCCAAACGGAACAACAATTGCGCGTATTTGGTACGTTTCACAGACCGTCTGGCAATATCACAAATCCTACGCTTCGTGTAACCGCCGGTTCCGTGATCTGTCACATCAACCAGTTCTTTTGAACATAGCAATTTTTCTCTAAGATCTTCAATATCTTCGTAGCAGTAATATGGCGATTGCTCGTAAAAGACAGCATTAAGAAGATTGAACACAAAAGGAGAATGAATGCCATAGCCTTTCTTGTGACGGGCTCTTAACAAATATAATAGGTAGGATCTTATTGCAAACGTTCGGTTCATGTCATTCGGATAACCATACAAAAGTACAAAAATAGGTTCACAACCGACACGCTACCGCAATGTTTCGAAATAAAAAATCAGGATAAAACGACTTGAAAACCCAGTGATTTCAGAAAATCAACCAGTTGGCTGTTCCCATGTTTCAAATTTATTGTGTAAGCCTGAAATTCGCGTCGAATGGGATAGCTCCCTCTTTGCTTTTCAAAATCGGCAACAGCATTACGCAAATGGTCGTTGTCGTCAGTAATTGCATAAGTAGCCCAAACTACCTCGGCAAATAACTGCGAAAGAGTCTTATCTGCGGCATCAATGGTTAATAAAGTCGATTGCAACGGCAACGGAATAGAATCTGGTTGCCATTTATCAAGAGGCAAATTAAAAAATCGGCTCAAGGCCTGTACGCTCATCGCGGTAGCCGTAGCTTTACCGTCGGCAGAGTAGCCTGCAATATGAGGAGTTGCCAAGGCCACCTGATTTAACAGTCCGGCTGAAATCTTCGGTTCGTGTTCCCAAACATCCAGAACAGCGCCCTGAATTACTTTATTGTCCAAGGCAATCTCCAGAGCTTCCCCATCAACCACTTCGCCTCTTGAAGAATTAACGAGCCTGGCAGACGGCTTCATCTTATTCAGATTCACGGAATCAATAAGATGAAATGTTTTGTCTTCGCCGGATCGTACCAACGGTGTATGAAGAGACACAATATCTGCTTGTTGCAACAAATCATCCAACGAAACAAAATTTCCGCCTCTTGTTCTTTGCAAAGGCGGATCATTAACCAGCACCTTCATGCCAAGCAATTGTCCGAGTCGAGCCACCTTACTTCCCACATGACCACATCCAACCACGCCAAGGGTCAAACTTTCAAGCTTCATTTGTTTTTCCCGAACCAACCAGGATAAAACGGAAGCTATATATTGATAAACGGAGCCGGAGTTACAGCCGGGTGCATTTGTCCAAAAAATACCTTTTGCATCACAATAGGCTGTGTCAATATGGTCAGTTCCTATTGTTGCCGTAGCAATAAATTTTACTGTCGAATTTTTAAGGAGAGATTCATTGCAGACTGTGCGGGTACGAATAATTAAAGCATCTGCATTTACCACTACGTTTGAATCGATTTGGGCTCCTTCTACATAGCGCACATCCGCATAGGGTTCTAAAACACCCTTAATAAAAGGAATTTTCTCATCTATTACAATCAGTGGACGTTGATGCATATGCTCTGTTTTGAAGTAAAAAAATGCCGGATCATAATTGTCCGGCCTCTACCAGGGTAATTACCCTTTCTATAATTTTATCCTTATTTTGCACGTCGTATTCGGCCTTAAGATCCGATCCGAAGAGCTTGGCCACGGTTTGCCACATCCAGGCCGAAAAAGCGCCTTTATATGTTCTGATGATAGAATAAGTAGTCTGATGACATTCCCGGTCGACAAGGCGGACAAGCAATTTTCCCTGATTGATTGACATGGATCGTAGTTCTTTCTCGTAACGCTTGAAAAGCAGTTTTTCAGTTTGTTTCAGAAATACCTTACGCTCTTTTTCATCCGTTATCTGTACCATTTGCTTATTTGCATCGTACACCGTTCGGGAAACAAGCCTTGCATATGGCAATACCTTCTTGACGTCCCGCACCGTTTTCCAATAGAAATTTTCCTGCTTCTTGTTCATGAATTTCATGGGAGGGAAACAGTAAAAATCATTAAAGACATACAGGAACAAAGTATCACGACCATTCACTTCATAATTACACACACAGCTTTTAGGAGACAACTTCAGGGTATAGTTGAGCTCGTTAAAAATCTGTTGAGTGGTCTGAAGTTTATTCAGCCACTGGTCATAGTCTACTGTCTGATTAAAAGCCATGACAGCAGACGAAAAGGTAATCAATATCGCAAAAATAACACGACGCATGTATGCAATGATTTAATCCGGGTACAAAGGTAATTATTAAATGGAGCACAACGACTGATTTAATGGTATAAAAATTGTAATTTTGCAACAATTTCGTCAGAAGTCCGATGGATAAATTTCTCAGAGTATTAAAAGAATATTGGAACTACGAGGCCTTTCGCCCGTTGCAGAGCGATATTATCCTCAGCATTGCCGGGGGAAAAGATACGTTGGGACTAATGCCCACCGGTGGGGGCAAATCCATCACATTTCAGGTACCCACTATGGCGATGGAGGGAACCTGCCTTGTTATCACACCTTTAATTGCCCTGATGCGCGATCAGGTAGACAATCTCAAAGCCCGTGAAATCAAAGCCGAGATGATTTGCACCGGCATGAATCGTCAGGAGATCATGACGACCCTCGATAATTGTGCATTCGGCCATGTAAAGTTTCTTTACGTATCACCTGAAAGACTATCTACCGAACTATTTCTTAAGCGACTCAAATCCATCAACATTTGCTTAATTGCCGTTGACGAAGCGCATTGCATCTCTCAATGGGGATACGATTTTCGTCCATCTTACCTGAAGATAGCTGAAATACGCCAACATTTGCCGGGGATTCCAATTTTAGCCCTGACAGCCACTGCAACACCGGAAGTAATCCGGGACATTCAACTGCAATTAAATTTCGGTGAGCCGAACTGCTTTTCTCAAAGTTTCGCAAGAGAGAACCTCGCTTATGTAGTTCGCGAAGCAGACGACAAGTTTTCCCTGTTAACCAAAATACTGACCAACGTTGCCGGTTGTGCTATTGTATACGTGAGAGACCGGAAAAAGACAAAAGAAGTAGCGGAATTTTTGGTTTCCAACGGTTTTTCGGCCAACTTTTTTCATGCAGGATTACCTCAACATGTGAAAAACGAACGACAAGCTGCATGGAAGTCAAACCAATGCCGTGTGATTGTCTGCACAAACGCTTTCGGCATGGGCATTGACAAGCCAGACGTGCGATTAGTCATACACCTCGACCTGCCTGATTCACCGGAAGCATATTTTCAGGAAGCAGGACGGGCAGGCCGCGATGGCAAAAAAGCCTATGCGACAATTATATACAGCAAGAATGACGGAGCTAAATTAAAACGCAGGATAAGCGACTCTTTTCCTGACAAACAACGCGTTCTGGACACGTATAATTCACTTGGAAATTTTTATCAGTTAGCCGTCGGATCCGGTTTCGAAGCCGTTTATCCGTTTGATCTTCAAGAATTCTGCAAGGCTTACAAATTGCCGCTCAACATGACTTACAACGCATTGAAGATTATGGAGCAGGCCGGCTATATTACCTTGTCTGATGCACTTGACAATCCGTCGCGGCTGATGATAAGCGTCAACAAAGAAGAACTCTATTCCATACGACACGGAAACCCCGAATGGGATAACATCATTCAGGTAACGTTACGATCTTATACCGGCTTATTTGCTGACCATGTGTATATCAACGAAGATTTAATCGCTCAAAGAGCCGGATCGGCGAGAGAAACGGTATACAACGCGTTCAGCCAACTTAGCAAGACTCACATATTCAGCTACATTCCGGCAAAGAAAACCCCGTTTATCACTTTCACCTCATCCCGGGAAGACATTAAACATGTAAAACTGAGCAAAGATGTGTATGAAACCCGCAAAGAACGGTTCGAGAAAAGAATTAAAGCTATGCAAAACTATGCGGAAGAGAATAACATCTGCCGCAGCCAACAGCTGTTAGCTTATTTTGGGCAAAAACAAGAAACTGGCTGTGGCGTTTGTGACGTCTGCATTGCAAAAAAGAAAGGCTCTCTTTCGACAGAAGAGTTCGAATTAATCGTGTCGCGCATTAAAACCCACATAAGCGAAAAGCCTGTTTCCGCAAACGAGCTCATTCGTAAAATGAATACACCCGAAGATAAGACAAAACAAGCTTTACGCTTTTTGCTCGACAAAAATATCATATCAATAGACAAAAGCCAATTGATCCACTTATCAAACACCCACATAAATGATTAAGTTAGTAATTTTCGATTTAGACGGAACGCTTTTAGACACCGTATACGATCTGGCTCACAGCTGCAATTACGCGCTTGAATTACATCACTACCCCACTCATACGGCAGAAGCTTATCGTTTTTTTGTGGGCAACGGAATGAACAAACTGGTTGAACGCGCGCTCCCCGAAAGCGACAGAAATCCTGCGACCATTGCGAAAGTAAAAAGAGATTTTCTGCTCTATTACGCCAATCATTCCACTGAATACACCCGCCCTTATCCCGGCATTACAAAACTTCTGGAAACTTTGCATAACGAGGGGATCAAACTTGCCGTTGCATCAAACAAGATAGATTCTGCCACGAAATATCTGATCAAGCGATTTTTCCCTCACATTGAGTTCTCCACGGTACTTGGACAACGCGAAGATTTTCCTATAAAACCGGATCCTGCCATCGTCTATGAAATCATGAAGAATGCTGATGTAGATAAAGCAGAGACTTTGTACGTTGGTGATTCCGGAGTGGATGTTGATACGGCACTGAATGCGGGAGTTCCTTTGGCATCGGTACTCTGGGGCTTTCGTCCGAAAGAAGAATTACAAATGAAAGGTGCCAATATGTTTGTTGTGAAAGCCGAAGAAATTCTGGGCCTCCTCAAATAAAAAACGTTACATAAATCTGCATCAACCTCTGCCCGTAGTAGATGATTCCGTATCACATACAACAGTCTTTTGCTCTCTAAAACACTTTGTATTGCTTACTATATTACCTCCCTTACAAAACATCCATTTTGCACATAATCAAATTTGTCATTGACATTATTTAACTACGCCTCCTTATTGTATTTTTTACAATAGCAATACACCTCCTACACTTCTGAAATCCAGCACTATGAGAGAAAAGCTTTACTGTATTTAATACAAAGTTCAATTATCTGTATATCAGTTTTTTACATTAACAGCTATTGCTTTTGATCAAGAAATGATGTTTATTTGCATAGAAATTATTTATTGACCGGAAATTATTCTACCATGCAAGAAACATCACTCTATCCTCACGTATCTGTTGACTGTGCCATTTTCGGATTCGACGGAGAACAATTGAAGATTTTGCTGATCACCCGTACAGGAGAAAGCGAAGAAGGTCGTTATAGTGACATGAAGCTTCCCGGCAGTGTGATCTATGAAAGCGAAAATCTTGACGACGCAGCCTATCGTGTTCTTTACGAACTAACCGGCATTAAAAACATTTACCTGCAACAATTTCGCAGTTTCGGCTCGCCGGACAGAACCAAGCATCCCCGTGATATTGTTTGGCTTGAGAATGCCATCCACATGAAAATCGGCCGCATCATCACCGTTGCTTACGTAGCTTTAATCAAGATCAATCAAAAACTGAGAGGCTTTGCAGATGGGTATGAAGCGCACTGGTGTAACCTCTCTGAAATTGGTCAACTGGCTTTTGATCACAACGAAGTTGTGGAAGGCGCACTAAATTATGTCCGCAAAAAAATAGAAGAAGATCCGACAGGAATGTACGAGCTCCTGCCGAAAAAATTTACGGAAGCCGAATTGAGAAACCTGCATGAAGTCATTTTCGGAGAGAAAGTTGACATACGCAATTTCCACAAAAAATTCATCTCTCTCAATTATATCATTCCATTGGAAGAGAAGCAACAAAATGTGGCTCACCGTGCTGCCCGTTATTATCGCTTTGACAAAATAATTTACAACAAAGCTCACAGGTAAAACAATTCACGACTAATTATAATTAACCACAAAACACTATTATAATGTATCTATTAGGCATCGACGTAGGCAGTTCGTCTGTAAAAGCTTCATTAGTAAACGCAGAAAACGGCAAGTGTGTAGCTTCCGACTTTTCTCCAAAAGTAGAAATGGAAATCACAGCCCTGAAATCGGGATGGGCAGAACAACACCCAGATAGCTGGTGGAACAATTTCAAAGCCGCATTAAAAAATATACTTGCCGAATCGGGGGTAAACAGTAGCGATATTAAAGCCATCGGGATTTCTTATCAGATGCACGGGTTGGTACTTGTTGACAAAAATCAACAGGCATTACGTCCTTCTATCATTTGGTGCGATAGCCGCGCCGTACCTTACGGCGAAAAAGCATTCAAAGGGATTGGCGAAGAACAATGCCTCTCTCACCTGCTGAACTCTCCGGGTAACTTTACAGCATCCAAATTGGCATGGGTAAAAGAAAACGAACCCGAATTATTTGCCAAAATTGATAAAATAATGCTTCCGGGCGACTATATTGCCATGAAGCTGACGGGCGATATCACAACTACTGTTTCCGGTCTTTCTGAAGGTATTTTCTGGGATTTCCAAAACAACTGTGTTTCGGAAGACATTCTCAACTATTACGGTTTTGACAAATCGATTATTCCTCCCATTTTACCCACCTTTGCAGAACAAGGCAAAGTAACTGCTTTTGCGGCTAAAGAACTTGGTCTTGCAGAAGGCACTCCTGTTACCTATCGCGCTGGTGACCAGCCAAACAATGCATTATCACTCAATGTATTTAACCCGGGCGAAATTGCAGCCACAGCAGGAACTTCCGGCGTTGTATACGGCGTTAACGGCAATGTTAAATACGACCCGCAATCTCGTGTAAATACTTTTGCTCACGTAAATCACACTGCAGAGTCGACACGCCTCGGTGTATTGCTTTGCGTAAACGGCACAGGTATCCTTAACTCCTGGATGAAAAAGAACGTTGCTCCTGAAAGCATGTCGTACAAAGAAATTGATGCAATGGCAGAAAAAATCGCCATTGGTTCAGGCGGCATCTCTATTCTTCCTTTTGGAAATGGAGCTGAACGTATGCTTGGCAATAAAGAAACCGGTTGTTCTATTCACGGCATCAACTTCAACAAACACGGCAAAGCAGAAATTTTACGTGCTGCTCAGGAAGGCATTGTTTTCGCATTTGCGTACGGAATGGAAGTAATGCAGGGCATGGGTATCGACACCCGTATCATCCGTGCAGGATTTGCCAACATGTTTATGAGTTCTATTTTCCGCGATACGCTGGCCGGAGTAACCGGAGCCACTATCGAATTATTCAATACTGATGGTTCTGTGGGTGCTGCCAAAGGAGCCGGAATTGGTGCCGGTATCTACAAATCGAATGTTGAAGCATTCTCAACTCTCGAAAAGCTGAAATCGACAGAACCGGATGCTAAAAACGAAACGGCTTACAAAGAAGCTTACGAGCTTTGGAAGTCGAAACTTTAATTGTCAACACCCTTATTAGTTGCTATGAAACGATTTCGATTCTTATCGTCTTTGTTATTTGCCGGTGCTTTTTGCATGTCTTTGTTTGCACAGCAGTTTCCCTATCAGGATCCAAGCAAAACGGTTGATGAACGTGTTGCTGATTTGGTTTCGAGGATGACACTGCAAGAAAAGGCCTACCAGATGATGAACAGTGCACCTGGCATTGAACGTCTTGGCTTGCTCCCGTTCGAATGGTGGAACGAAGCTTTGCATGGTGTTGCACGTACAGGAAGAGCTACGGTTTTCCCTCAGAATATCGGGATAGCGGCAACCTTTGATCCCGAACTCGTTAAACAAATCGGCGAAGCCATTTCTGATGAAGCGTGGGCAAAGTTCAACATTGCTCAACGCATGCAGAACTACGGCAAATATACTGGGCTGACTTTCTATGCTCCCAACATTAATATTTTCAGAGACCCTCGTTGGGGTCGCGGACAGGAGACCTACGGAGAAGATCCGTATCTAACCTCACGCATGGGAATTGCCTATGTGCAGGGAATGCAGGGTAATGATCCTCATTTTTTGAAGACAGCAGCCTGTGCAAAACACTATGTAGTTCATTCCGGTCCGGAAGCATCACGCCACTCGTTTGATGCCGAACCTCCGATGAAAGATTTCATGGAGACGTATACACCGGCTTTCGAAGCATTAGTGAAAGAAGGCAACGTGCAGAGCGTAATGTGTGCTTATAATCGCACGTTTGGAAAACCGTGTTGCGGCAGCTCATTCCTTTTGTCGGAATTGCTACGTAAACGCTGGGGATTTCAGGGCTATATCACTACCGACTGTGACGCCATCACCAACTTTTACAAACATCACGGAGCTGCAAAAGACGAAGCCGAAGCTTGTGCGTTAGCCATCAAAAGCGGTGTCAACCTTGATTGCGGCAACGAATTTCAAAGCCTCCCTGAAGCTGTAAAAAGAGGATTAATTACCGAAAAAGAGATCGATCAGGCACTGAGCAAACTGTTAGTAACCCGTTTCAAATTAGGATTACTTGATCCGGTAAACAACAACCCTTATTCAAAAATAGGCGAAGAGGTTATCGGTTGTAAAAAACATATCGATCTTGCATACGAAGCCGCAGCAAAATCTATTGTTCTGTTACAAAACAAGAACAATTTGCTTCCATTGAAGAAAACCATTAAATCGATTTTCGTAACTGGACCATATGCTGCAAGTCAGGATGTTCTGTTGGGCAATTACAATGGAGTAAGCGATCATCTGACCACCGTTCTCGAAGCGATTGTTGGCAAAGTAAGCGCCGGAACTTCTGTTTTCTATCGTCAGGGAGTAGAGCCAAGCGCTCCAAACCAGAATGCAAGTAACTATGCATTTGGCGAAGGTGCCAATTCGGATGTAATCGTTGGTGTATTTGGAGTTTCTGGCGTTTTTGAAGGAGAAGAAGGTGAATCGACAGCATCTAGCACACTTGGCGACCGTCTGAACCTGAATATCCCTCAAAACCAGCTCGACTTTCTCCGTACAATGAAACAACGGTCAAAGAAACCGATCGTTTTGATTCTAACTGGTGGTAGCCCTGTTTGCACCGCAGAACTGTCTGAAATTGCCGATGCAATCATCTTTATGTGGTATCCGGGACAAGAAGGAGGACGCGCGGTTGCCGATGCTCTTTTCGGAGATGTAAATCCTTCCGGAAGATTAGCCATCACATTCCCGAAGTCTGTTGACCAACTACCTGCTTTTGACGACTACAGCATGAAAGGACGTACCTATCGTTACATGACGGCAGAGCCGCTCTATCCGTTCGGATTCGGGCTGAGCTATACCTCGTTCCAATACAGCAACATTGCCATTGACAAAGCAAAAATCAAAAAAGGAGAAACCGTAACTGTTACTACCAAAGTGACCAACACCGGAAAATCGGATGGAGAAGAAGTGGTTCAACTTTACGTGACCGACGTAAAAGCAAGTACACGAGTACCTCTCTATTCGCTCGACGGAGTGAAACGCCTGAAGCTGAAAAGCGGCGAATCTCAAACCGTTTCATTTCAGGTTACACCGCGTATGATGGAATTAGTGAATGACAACGGAGACCGGGTGCTGGAAAGCGGAGATTTTAAAGTTACCATAGCCGGCAGTTCTCCTGCACCGGTTGCACAAACACTGGGAGCCGCCACACCGGCATCTATCCAGTTTACAATGAAATAATTCAGTTCTCAAACTATAACAACAAACCCTAACATTAAATTCAAATTATGAGCACAAAAGTTTATTTTCCTTCAGTGGAAAAAATCAAATTTGAAGGCAAAGACAGTAAAAATCCTATGGCCTTCCGTTATTACGATCCTGAAAAAGTAGTTTATGGCAAACCAATGAAAGAATGGTTCAAATTCTGTATGGCATGGTGGCACACACTGTGCGCAGAAGGTGGTGATCCATTTGGTGGCGGCACACAAAAACACCCATGGGTAGGCGCTACAGATGCTGTACAAGCTGCTAAAGACAAAATGGATGCAGGTTTCGAATTCATGCAAAAAATCGGTATCGAATACTATTGTTTCCATGACATTGACCTGGTAAACGAAGGTGACAGCATCGAACAATACGAAGCAAACCTGAAAGCTATCGTTGAATACGCAAAACAAAAACAAGCAGAAACCGGCATCAAACTGATGTGGGGTACAGCTAATGTATTCAGCCACGCTCGTTATATGAATGGCGCAAGCACCAACCCTAACTTTGATGCTGCTGCACGTGCTATGGTTCAGATCAAAAACGCTATCGACGCTACTATCGAACTGGGTGGTAAAGCTTACGTATTCTGGGGTGGTCGTGAAGGTTACATGAGCTTGCTCAACACCAACATGAAACGTGAAAAACAACACCTCGGCACCATGTTGCAAATGGCTCGCGATTACGGTCGTGCAAAAGGCTTCAAAGGCGTGTTCCTGATCGAACCGAAACCAATGGAACCAATGAAACACCAATACGATGTAGACACTGAAACTGTAATCGGCTTCCTGAAAGAATTCGGTTTGGAAAACGATTTCAAAGTAAACATCGAAGTAAACCACGCTACATTGGCTGGTCATACTTTCGAACACGAATTGCAATGTGCAGTAGACGCAGGTATGCTGGGCGCTATTGATGCTAACCGCGGTGATGTTCAAAACGGTTGGGATACTGACCAATTCCCGGTTGACATCTTTGAATTGACACAAGCTATGCTTGTTATCCTCCAAGGTGGTGGCATGCAAGGTGGTGGCACCAACTTCGACGCAAAAATCCGTCGTAACTCTACCGACAACGATGATTTGTTCATCGCTCACATCGGAGCTATGGATGTTCTGGCTCGCGCTTTGGAAGCTGCGGCTGCTATCCTCGAAGAATCTCCTTACAAACAAATGGTTGCTGATCGCTACGTTTCTTATGACGCTGGCAAAGGTAAAGAATTTGAAGAAGGAAAACTTAACCTCGAAGATGTTGTTGCTTATGCTAAATCTGTTGGTGAACCTAAACAAATCAGCGGAAAACAAGAATTGTACGAAGCAATCGTAAACATGTACATCTAATCTTTACAGATTAAATCGTAAACCTTACGACAATAACGAAGAGCCGGAATGAAGACCTTAGTTGTTTAAGTTCCGGTTCTTTTTCTGTTATTATCAGATCTGATATTATTAACAACTTAATTAACTAATACAACATGGCTTTTATCGACACAGGCGGAAGTAAGTCAAGCTCCTTTCAGGAAGGAAGCAAACTCTACATCGCCCTTTTGACATTGGTTGCCACACTCGGTGGTTTGCTTTTTGGGTATGACACGGCGGTTGTAAACGGTGCTGAAAAATCGCTGGTTGAATTCTACATTTACAAAGAAAACGGAGGTAATTACCTCTTTGACCCCAACACAATCTTTACTCTCATCAGCCAGTACCGTATGCTGATGGTCATCGTTCTTTATGTAATTTTCATGGTTATCGGCGCTCAGATGATGGGGCTGCTAGGCAAGAAAAAAGGCGGTATTGTAGGTGCCGTTATGTTAGGCGGACTCACAATATGGGCTGTCAGCTTTTTATCCAAAGCACTTCCGGCTCTCTCGGATGTTGCAGAAATGAAAAATACAGCTGACGCTGTAAAAGGTTTTGTCATTGCAAGTGCTCTGATCGGATGTATCATCGGAGGTGCTTCTGCAGGATTTATTTCCAAATCATTAGGTCGTAAAAACGGTTTGTTTATTGCTGCCGTTGCATTCTTTGTTTCTGCCGTTGGTGCATGGAAACCTGAAACTTTTAATGTATTCGGTACACTCCCGGTTTACTCGTTTGTTGTTTACCGTATTATCGGCGGTATCGGTGTCGGAATCGCCTCTATGATTTCCCCGGTATATATTGCCGAAATTGCTCCCGCAAAAGTTCGCGGCAAACTCGTATCTTTCAACCAATTTGCCATCATTTTCGGTATGTTGGTTATCTATTTCGTGAATCTTATCATTGCACGTATGGGTAACGAGCAATGGTTAATTACTGACGGATGGCGCTATATGTTCTTATCAGGTGCTATTCCTGCTGCTATCTTCATCATTTTGTTGTTTTTCGTTCCGGAAACTCCCCGTTACCTTGCCCTGAAAGGGAAAGACGAAAAAGCACTGAGTGTTCTTGAAAAAATAGCCGGAAAAGAGAGCGCCAAAAACATTCTTGCCGACATCAAAGGCACTTTGCACGAAGCAAATGCTCCCTGGTTGTCATACGGATTCGGTGTTATTTTAATCGGTATCCTGTTATCGGTATTCCAACAGGCCGTGGGTATCAATGTGGTACTTTACTATGCCGGCAATATCTTCCGCAACATGGGTGCTTCTACCGACTCATCGCTGCTGCAGACAATCATCGTGGGTATTGTGAATCTCACATTTACCGTTGTGGCCATTGTTTCCGTCGATAAATTCGGACGTAAACCGCTGATGATTATTGGTTCTATCGGAATGGCAATCAGCATGATCGCCCTTGGATTTACCTTCTACTCGGGTCATGTGGGAATGGCTGCTCTTATTTTCATGTTGCTTTACACAGCTGCCTTTGCAATGAGCTGGGGACCTGTTTGCTGGGTACTTTTGGCCGAAATTTTCCCGAATTCGATTCGTGGCGCCTTGTCGATTGCGGTTGCAGCCCAATGGATTGCCAACTGGATCGTATCGCTCACCTTCCCTATGATGAACGATAACGTATGGCTTACCAATATTTTCCATCACGGTTTCTCTTACTGGATCTATGGTATCATGGGCATTCTTTCTGCCATCTTTATGTGGAAACTTGTTCCCGAAACTAAAGGTCGTACCTTAGAGTCGATCGAAGAACTCTGGAAAAAGAAGAAATAAGTACATTTCGAATATACCAAACACAGCCGAAGCGACATTCCGTTTCGGCTGTTTTGTTTTATAAAATTGTAGTGCAATAGAAGAATTTCGTTGGACTTAGATCATATTAAATCATGTGCTTTTTAATGCTATCGTCCCAGCCATGAAAAATTCTGGCAAACACCAACGAAACGACAAGGACAAAAAAGAATTTTGCCAAATGTGCAGAATTTTCAACAACAGGTAACTGCATCAAAAACAGATCAAAAACGATGATGGGAATGCCATGAAAGAAGTATATAAATGAAGAATATTCCCGTAATCTATGATAGTTCAGATTAAAATTGACATTCGATCCGGCTGTCAACACAAAAATCAGAAAAGCGACCGGAAGCAGGAATAATGTCATATTTTGATCCCGGGCAAGATCGTATTCCGAAATAAAAATCACCTCAACAAGATAAACAACCGCCAGCGTACACACCAAAATGATGAGCTGCTTGGTCTTTATCCGAAATTTATTCTCCATTGTTGCAAACCAGGCGCCAGCAAAAACATAGATAGCCCCAAAGAATAGCCCGCTGCGGGTTGGCCCCACATAAAAGAATAATTTATAAAAGAAGGTTCCGGCACCAATCTGTTTCACCAACTCAAAATAAGAATCTCCCATCAACCCAACAAGGTATAGAAAGAATAAAATGACACCCACAACTTTTAGATTCAGATACTTACACAAGACAAACAAGAGAGAGACTGCAGTCATAAGACCGGGAAGATACCAAAGATGAAAATGACTGCCGGTAAAAAACACTCTCCACAAATAAGACAAGGCCAGCTTCCGACCCTCATCATGAAACGAGAATAATGGATAAAGAAGGTCGTATGGCAGGTAAATAACAGTCCATACGAGATACACTACCAGCAACCGGCGTAAATAGTTCCCCAGCACTTTCAGTTTGAATCCCTCGCGAAGAATTTTCTTGTAGAAAAAGAAACCGGAAGCAATAAAAAAGACAGGTACTGCCATCCTTGCCAGGAAGTTAACTAAAAGAAGTTCCCCAAATTCAGAAATATCCTGCAACGGCTGCGTATGAATGAAAAGCACAAGAATGGCGCAAAGGAACTTCAACAGGTCAACCCCGTTGTACATTCCACTTTCTCCAATTTTATTTGCTATTTCAGACTTTGGCATTCCGTATCAATTTCTCTTCAAAGAAGAATTTCTAAAAAGGCAACAATTCTTTTGCATACTAAATGAATCTACCGTAAAACATCGTATTAACCACAATTCATTAGTGATTTTTGCAACGCGAATAATTACAGGATATTACGCGATTGTTCTTCAATATTACGAACCGTATCCGTCAGAATGCCCATATCAACTTCATCGCCTCTACCCTTCAAATCTTCGTTCAGGTATTCAAACGGATCTTCAATATCCTGAATCACATAGAGAATGATGAAGATCATAAAAGCAAACAATGCCGGCAAAATCGCACCGCCCCACCAAGGGGTAACATCAAGAAACAAAAAGACTCCGATAAAAATGCAAACGATGATACGGATCGTTGTAAATACGGATGGCAAAAAGTCAGTCTTCTTCACTACAGAAATGCGATTGAACATTTTACGAATAGAGACCAACTCCGTTTTCAAACGGTTTACATAAACAGTCGCCATTTCGTTACCATCAAATTTATGAATATCCAGCACCCATTTATCAAGAACCTTCAATGCATTTCGGTCGTGTTTTATAAAGAATTCCAGTAATAACGTTCTGATTTCTTTCGGCATTTCAACCAAAAACTCTTTCAAGCGCTCACTTGGCTTTGTCTGGTAATGCAGATAGGCTTCCTGCCATATTGCAAAAAAAGAGGCAGACAATTCATTCGGTATTTTTTCGCTCTCTTTGTAATCTGCAATAACTCCGGCAAGCAAAAAACCAAGGACAAATACGATGGACGTTAGAATTGTCGGCAACATCGTCATCAGGTTACTGGGGATACACTCATAACCAAAATGATGAACCACAACTTTCAACGCAAAAAAGATTAAGGCAACAGGCAGTGCCTTGTAAAACAACTTGTACTTTCTCATTCTAAAAAACTAATAAAATTAACTACACTAAATCTCACTTCTACACTAAACGACACCAACAATAGCTGTTATCTTCGTATAATTTTCAAGCGCCAAAATTACAAAAAGGAATGTAAATGATAAGCATTCTATCATTTACATTCCTTTTTGTAATATTACAGACAGTTTTACAGATAGTTACAGCACTAATTCCGTCGATGTTTCTTCCCCATGTATTTCTTTGCCAGCCATGTTCTCACCGGCATGTCATATAGTTTAAGGCAAGCATAAGCCAGAATAACAGATGAGACGAGAACCAGAATTCCTGTCGGCCAGGCCTGACTCATCGACACTTTATTATCGACTACCCAAGCCGTGAAAATATAAATGATCGGATAGTGCGTTATATAGAGAGGGTAAGAAATATCGCCCAGAAAACGACTTATCTTCGAAGAGTATTTGCCTGTCACTTTACCGCTTGCTCCAAGATAAACGATCAATGGAAACACCAAAATGATCGTAAGGGAATCGTACAAGCCATTGATCCACAAATTCTCGCTCCCCCCTACCCTTGGGAAAGAAAGAATAGCAATCACCATCAGACTACACAAAAGAAAAGCATGTTTAAACTTTCCCGGTTTACAAATTCTTGAAAGCAGAAGTCCGGCAAAAAACGGATACATCAGGCGGGTAAATCCTATGCGCAATTGCGCGGGTTCCAGCGACCAGCCACCAATAATATCCCCGTGAGGACTGGTAACAGCAAGGTGAATCGTTGCACAACCGGCAAGAAAAACCAGTACCGCCAGTAATTTATTTGAAAATTTACGAATAAACAATGCATAAAGGATGTTGCCCACATACTCAAAAAAGAGCGACCATGCCGGACCGTCAAGCGGGTGCATTTCTGTCCATCCCCGAATATCCAGCGAGGTGGGCACGGGAATCAGCGTAAACCCAATCAGCATAATGAGCAATAATTTCCAAACCGCCACACTACTGATACCCGGGAAAACGATTGGTGATGCACTAAAATAAAACCCAATGGCTCCCACAATCATCCCCATAACAATCATTGGATGAAGACGAATGATACGACGTTTGAAGAATCCCTTCAAGGTCATTTTACCCCAGCGATCGTCGTAGGCATAGCCAATTACAAAACCCGAAAGAACAAAGAAAAAATCCACTGCTAGATAGCCGTGGTTTACAATTTGCCTGAGGTGGTCACCACCTGAAAAGGTTTCGAAGATATGAAAAATAACAACCATGACAGCAGCGACACCACGCAAGCTATCTAAGATCTCATAGTGACGTTTGGTATCAGAGAACACATTTAATTGAGCATGGTTTGAACTCATTGGATTTGGGAAAAGGTTAATCAGATTAATATTGCTTGGACATACTTGACGCAAAATTAACTATTTATTTTCGTTAGCGCTTTGACGAAACTGCCAAAATATAGAGTAAATGAATATTCAATAGCACAAAGTACGTAAAAACAGGGTTATCGCAAAGTTTCTCTTGGATAAGATACTCAACAACAACCCTGTTCTACAGAAAAAATAGAAGAAGTTTATTTTCTATTCATTGTTCATTTTAATTATGACCAGCTTGGATAAAGACTCATTTCTTCACCAGCTTTTTCTCTGCGATTCCATTCGGTGTCGTGATACGAACCGTGTAAACTCCTTTCGTCAAACCAGAAACATCTACAGTTTTATTACTTTCAAGTTTGGTTGAAATCACCTTGCAACCTCCCATATCATAAACAGCTATTTCACCTTCATCAACGCCCTTTATATACAAACGATCATCGACAGGATTCGGATAAATCGTCACACCTTCTAACTTAGCATCATCAATTCCGGTAGCAGTTGAAGGAGTCACCGGGTTTGATGGCGCTGAAGCCGCACTAGGACCGGCTCCATTTATAGCGGTAACGGTAAAAGTATAGGGTGTACCGTTTGTTAATAGTTTAATGGTGATCGGGCTTGAGGTTCTGGTTCCTGTTTTACCATCCGGATTAGAGGTAACAGTATATCCGGTGATGGGACTACCACCATTGCTAGCAGGTGCAGTAAATGTAACGAATGCCTGTCCATCTCCGGCGGTTGCGGTTCCAATGGTTGGTGCGTCAGGCACTGTTATATAATTACGAGTTAATGATGAAGCAGCTGTGTTAGAGTTGCCCGCAGCATCTGCAACTACTCCCGCCGCAACATCTATAGTAACAGTACCAGCTGCTGATGGGGTTACATCAATTGAATAACTGGCGCCACTTCCACTTAATGTACCTTTAGTGCCGTTGGCAACGGTAATATCACTGGCATCAAACCCTGTTACCGTTTCACTGAATATGATAGTTACCGGTATTGGCGAGGCGTTGGTGGGTTCGCTTGCTGTTGAAGAAAGCGTAACAGTTGGCGAAACATTATCATAAGTACGCGAAAATTGGGTTGCTGCGGTATTGGAGTTACCAGCCGCATCGGCAGCAACACCCGCTGCAATATTTACTGTAACAGCGCCTTGTCCGGAAGGTGTAATATTGATAGAATAACTAGCACCACTGCCACTTAGTGCACCTTTAGTACCATTGGTAACGGCAATATCACTAGCCTCAAAATCAGCAACCGATTCGCTAAATGTGATAGCAACCGGTATTGGTGAAACATTAGTAGGTTCGCTTGCTGTTGATGAAAGGACTGTTGTTGGTGGAGTCTTATCTATTGTATAAACATCTCCTGCAAATGGTAAGGTATTAGTAAATACAGCCGAAGTTTCTGTACTGTTAGTGAGGTTTAACCCTAAAGAACCATCTCCTGTACCGGTATTAGCTGTCACTGTCCAGGTTGTACCTGATCCTGTTACGCCAGTGATGGAATGAGAAGTTAAACCCGTACTTATTAAACTAAAATTAGAAGCGGTCAGACCTGTTACTGGGCCAGCAAGCGTTACTGTCCAGCTTACTGATGAGGCATTGGTTGTAGCAGGATTTGAGCGAGTGATAGAAGAAATGGTGTTTATGCTAAAAGTTTGTGCATCTCCATAGCTGGTTCCTTTTGTATTTGTTGCATAAGCGTTATAACTATATGCTATACCTTGTGAAAGAGGATTTATTATTTGGCTGTAACTTCCTTTACCTCCTGTTGCATAAGGAACTTTAGTTACCCCTGCTCCTCCTATTTGTGGATTAGTGTTGGTTGAAGAATATACAATCCCACGTTCTCCTATCGTTAAACTGCCATCTTCTGTAACATTTCCTCCTAAAGTAGCAGATGTTGAAGTTACAGTTGATGGGGCTGTTGTAGTAACGGTAGGTTTTGATGGAATGTTAATTACTGTTATTGCTCCGGATACTCCTGTAGCAACAAAATATCCGTTTCCGTAGGCTATTCCCCAGAGATCAGTACCCGTTACAGGTGATGCATCTGTACTCCAAGAAGATCCGTCTGTTGATTTTATGATAACGCCATTACCTCCAACAGCATAAAAATAACCATTACCATACGCCACAGCGTTTATGTCGGCTGTGCCATAAGTAACCGAAGCCCATGATACCCCATTATCTGTTGATCTAATAATTGTTCCACTACCTGCTACAGCAACAAAAGTTCCATTACCATAGGCTATGCCTTGGAAATATTGGGACGATGGATTAGTTCTTGTTGTCCAGTTATTAGCATCTGAAGATGTATATAATTGATTTCCAATAGATCCTACAGCTACATAAGTATTGTTACCATATCCTATAGCTGCCAAGTTCCCAGTTGCGACATTTAGAGTTCTAGTCCATGATATCCCATCGCTAGATTTGTAAATATCTGAATACCCATTACCCTCTGTTCTTACTGCAGCATATCCGCTACTGCCATAAGTTATACCATATATAGCAAAACCATCTGCAATCTGGCATTGAGTCCAAGTATTCCCATCATCTGTGGAATAGTATCCATTGCCACTACTTCCGTCAGTTGCAATAAACTTTCCGTTTACATAAGCGACTGTATAAATAGTAGTCCCACTCATTGTCGTTTTTTGTGTCCAAGTTTGCCCATAATCGGTCGATTTATAGATTTTGCTTATTGTTGGTGTACTACTATAATCACAATCAATAGCAATAAAACAATTATTGCCATATGCTACGCAATAAATATCGTTTGTAATAGAAGAAGTTATTTTTGTCCAGGAACCAGCTGTACAGGTTGTTCTAAAACAGAACAATAATGTAGCAGTTAAGAAGAAGAGTGTAATTATTTTTTTCATACTCATAATTTATTAGGTTGCAAAAAAGCGGAAGAGGGGGAGACCTATGTCTTATTCCTCTTCCGCCTTATTAAGCATTACTATTTGGCAATTGTAACCGTATAATTTTTCACATCTCCTGTAGTTGATGTTACTTTAATTATTACTGTATTACTTCCTGCAGTGAGCGGAGCACTGTATGGTATACTACCATCGGCATTTTGTGTACCTGCAGTTAAAGCGGTTCCATTACAAGTAACAAGAAGTGTAGCGGCAGCATCTTCTTTTTTAATAGTAACAGTAACAGGAGTTGCGTAAGCTGTTGCATTGTAAGCAAATGTATTCCGAGAAAACGGATCCATTGTCGGTTGCTTTTTTCCTCCGCTTGCTAGAGCTATGCTAGTCAGGTACGCACTTGTTTGCCGCATTACAACTACACTGTAATTCTTAGCAACATTGTTGGTCATTACTACAATTGGAATAGTTTTGGCTGTTCCAGCTGTTAGGTTTATAGCTTGAGATACTGAACCACTGGTAACGGCTTTTCCGTCAACGGTAATGCCAGCTCCGGTTACCGATGAGGTAGGCGTTAGGGTAACAGAGGCTACATCCGTAATAACCGAAGCTGAGTAGTTAAGTATCTGGTTAGCAAAAGCAGGATTTAAGGTGCCGCTACTGATCGTTAAAGCCGCTAAACCTTCGGGAGCAGGAGCATCGTACACTTCAAACTCAATCATGGAGGCTAACGTAGGGTTTACGCTGGCTCCGGAAGAAAACAAGATACGGAAATAACGAGCCGAATATGTAGCAATAGTTTTGTCTACCACGTTAGCTGCATTTCCGTTTATCGTGTCAATAGTAGTCCAATGGCTATTGTCGGCACTTGCCTGAAAAATGAAATTAGGCATATTATATTGGGCTGTCCACCCGGCATTGCCCATAAATCGAACTACATAGCGGTTTGTCCAGTATGCAGCTCCGGCATCTACCGATACCCAAGCCGAGCCGTTAAGTCTACAAAGCCAGCGGCTTTTAGGGTCGGCACTATTACCGTTTACTGCACGGTCGGGACTAAAAGGAGCAACATAACCACTGGCTGTTGCTGTTTTATTTAATAATATATTCGTTGACATTCTGTTTTGTTTAATAATTAGTTACGAACAGGATAAAAACCATTTACCGCAATGCAATAACGCATACCGGGTATCGGTTCGAACCCCTTTAGGTTAGGAATAGCAAAATTAGTGGAACCATTACCACCGTAAGTTATTCCTAATATGGCACATAAAGCCTGATATTGAGCAATTGAGAGTAAAGATCCGTCGCATACGAGCCAATCCAATGGGGCAAATGTGTACGGCAGTAATTCTATAGCACCTAAATATGTATCCATAATAATGTTTGATTTAAAAGTTTTAGATTAGTAATCAGGGTCTGACTGGATATAGTCCCATACTGGCAATGTAATACGCCATTGGTTGTGTGGAATTTGTTACGGGAGCTGTGCCCGTTAAGTTAGGAAGATTAAACGTTGTTGAACCGTTACCCCCAAAGGTTGTCCCTATAAGAGAATATAATGCTGTATTAGTTTGTATGGCTAAAGAAACGCCATTGCAAAGCAACCAGCCGGAAGGAGCAAACCCAAATGCATATAATTTTATTAAGCCTAAAAATGGATCCATGTTATTAATTTTTAAAGGTTAATTTCTTGAAGGATAGATACCTGATGTTGCAATATACCATTGAGCATAAGATCCTGGATAATAGCCAGCCGTTGAAAGATTAGGCAATGCAAAGGTTGTTGCTCCATTGCCACCGTAGAATGCTCCTATTAAGGAGAATAAAGCCTGATACTGGGCTATTTGCAATACCTGCCCTGCACAGAGCATCCAACCATTTGAATCATAGGGTATGTACCCAAATGCAAATAGCTGAATGGTTCCAAGATAAGATTCGTCGTACATAATTTTAAGAAATTAAGTTAATACTAAAATTTAATTACTGATTATAAGGAGTTCATAATCTCTGTTTGAAAAAGGGCGAGGTTGCAAACAACACGGCTTTCGACATGCGGTTTTTCGCCCTGTACATACCAAAAGTCGATGTGCAGGGCCGGTTGTTTGCGCAAATCGAAGAAATTAACCGGGAGCGTAATGCTCGAATCGTTTTCACTCAATAGTTCGTCGCCGAACACTTTTACCGTAGTGAAAAGTTTGAGTACCGGAAAGTCTTTTTCATCAGGAATCTCAATAGTCCTTTGCATACGGTCAATGTCGAGGTTCTGTTTGTTGACAGTAAACACATTGCCTAATTCGATGCGCCGGAAAGCAGGTGGTTCATCTTCGTAATAGAGCAACCTGTCCTGTTCCATTTTAGGATTAGTAAGGGCTGCATCGATTCGTATTTCTTCGGGAATAAAAATAGCTTCGGGCTGCAACTGCGGAATAATGTTTTGCATTACGGCAACCTGCGGTTCGCTTTTGAGGCAGGCCAGCATAGTTTCGGAAATGACTATGTCATAATTACGGTTTAGAGCGAAAGTGGTAGCATCTTCGCAAAAAACAGACCCGATATAGTCGTTGAGTTGTAATTTGGAGGTTAGTTTTTGAAGGGCTTCGAGCGAAACTGGATTGATATCCAACAAGTCGACTTGAATTTTGTCAGGGGTAAAAAGGTACAGAAGTGGAATTACCAGCGTCCCATAAGGACCGGTGCCTGCATACAGTATATGGACGGGTTTGTCAGCTCCGTTGTTTAGTTTTTGTAATACAGCTTGATGAATGCCGCGCAGAAAAACGGCCGTTCGTTTCATTTCCAGCAGGCAATGAGCTGCAGCGGAGGGGGAAATGGCTTTACCTGAAGGAAGCATGATGTCTTTGTCCACACCAATTTGTGCGGGAGAAACATCTGTAATACGACTGAATACGTTATAAAGCGCATCAACCGATTGTTTCATTAAGGCAAAATCATCGGCACAATCCAGAAGAGTCCGGACTGCATTTCGTACCATTGAGATATCAGAGGTTTGATCCATTTATATAATTATTCTCATGCAGAATAAACGCGCCAAAATATTTTATTTCAACGCAGCTAATGCAACACGATATTGATTGCTATATGGTGGAGCCCTGAGATCAGAATTGAATCATCATAATGATGCCATTCTGAATATTCAAAACTTCAAAAAATCTATCCTCTTGATTATCTCTCTCTTTTAGATCTTTCTCTTGTCAGACTGTCTATTCCGACACAAATGCACTAAATTTATTTTTCAATAAATTTTCACTACGCAAACATACACTATTTATTTTAATACAGCAATTATTCTTTAAACCAAATTTAAATTAATTAATCACGTAGGAATCATCTTAATTTTACCCCCACCCAGACGTTGGTATTGTAAAACAAATATTTTTCCCATTAGACATTATATCGATTAAGTGTATATAAATCTCAATTGCAGACCTCTCCTCCCAACCTCCTCCCCCAAGGGAAGGAGGAGCAAGACAGTGAAATAGTTAGAATTCAATTCATTTTGCAGATTTTCCCCTCTCTTCGGGAGAGGGAAAACAAAAGCAGGCAAAGGTCTTCAGGGAAAGACAGGAGGAGCCTTGCCGAAATGAACTAAAAAAGCCCTGTTTAAGGAAAATCAAGACGGATTCATTTCAGGCTTTTCCAATATTGCCAGTGTGAAAGCAAACAAATATTATTTATCCTTTTAGCTAAAATACAAATCAGCTTCGGCTGCCCTCCGCTTTATAAGGCCCGGCAAAACCTTTCCGCCTCCATTAACCCATTTATTAAACTCAGCACGAATTGTGGGATCGACCGGATTGACATTGACCTTCTTCATCAAAGTAGATCCCTTCAAAGCCCCGGTACCAACATTGTAGGCAAAACTTACCAAAGCATCAAATTGGTGCTGATTAATTTTGTCGGTAGTAAAAGAATCTACCGAAACTTCCGCCGTCTTCAAATCATGCTGCAAATATTCATATGCCTGCTCCTTAGTAGCAACATCGCCCGCTTTAACTTTCTGACCGTTGGGATAAACCGTCGTACCGATACCGATAGTCCAAACCCCGGCAGGGCACTTGTACGCAGTAAGATATTTTGCCACATTACCGCCACATTCAAACTGCTCTATCAGGTGAAGGCATTGATCCGAAACTGTAGTAATTTTTGAAATTTAAATACAACCTTAATTTATGTGTTAATTATTATTAATTACATTTACACAAAATACACGTCCATATGTGTAAGCAAAAAAGAGAGGGACGAATACATCTACAATCTGCAACAATTTACATACAAACACATTGGAAATTGAAGATTGAATAAAATTATCCTGATTATTTGTCGACAACCTTTCTATTTGAAGTACCTTTGTATTGAAGCAAAGCACAATTCCAAACAAACAAGTCACTATGAAACCACAATCTGACAATTTCGAATGCTGCCCACCCTTCGATCCGACACCCTGGGACGATAAGCTTTTCCAATGGGATAAAAAGCGTTTTGTGAAAGAACGTGTTCTTACATTGTTCTATTACCCTGTGAATTTTGGAAAGAAGATTACCCGATTGATACACCTGGTAGAAGATTCGGATGGAAAAATGGAGGATTGGATGTGCCTGTCGGATCACACATCCAAGTGGAACATGGATATTTACGCCGCGGTTGACAAGGAAATCTACATGGCTTCAAACGTTGAAATATCCGGCACGTTTTACAGTCGCGTTTATGAGGGAGACTTCAGAAATACTGATAAGTGGTGTGCCGATTTCACTCAACATTTAAAAGAAAAAAAACTAGAGATGGAGAAAATGTATATGTGGTACACTACCTGCCCCAAGTGTGCAAAGAAATATGGCAAAAATTATGTGGTGATCATCGCAAAGATCCGTCAATAATGACCAATACTAAAAACCGAACAGCCGGAAGAGAGATTGCTCTCTTCCGGCTGTTTTCGTAAAGCTTAGTGCTAGCTTTTTATGTAGTTGTTTCAACGACACAACAATATTCGCAACCTTTCACTTTTACAAAGTATTTTTCTGCCTCCAGAATTGCTTCTTCGGCCGAATCAAGGCTGCCCAAATAATACAAATTTTTTATATTTGGTAAATGGTCACAGTCCGAGCGATGCACTTCATGCTCGCCTGTGGGCAAAGGTTGTTGGTTGACATAATAAGAAGACATAGTGCAATTTGCTAAAAGCCGGTAAACGCATTAGGCTCTTTGAAACATTGAGAACACGAAGCTGTTTTAAGTTTTTCCAATTCGTTGGCAATTTCCATCTCAACAATATCCGGATTAATCCATTCCAAGCATTTACCAAGAGAACTAAACACCCTAAACTCGACATCGTATATTCCGTTAAAAGTTCCAAACCACTCCGAATATTTTGCAAGGGTTGATTCACTGGTCAATATAACGGATTTACGTTTTGTTAAAACTTTTGCTTCTTTGGCCAAATAATGAAGATAGGTCGTATGTTCTTCCAGCGTAAAATTCATTCGCGCCTCCCGCATATCATGCAGTAAATCGAAATGCGGATTGTAAAGTCTGTCGGCATACAAAATATCACGGCTCAACTTTAGCGAACTAATACTAAAATCACCCTGCAACACTTCAAGAACCAATCTTTTATCTTTCAACACCTTATGGTTGTACCTTATCACATGATTATTCATAACTTTAGATTTTAGCGGGTACGACAATATGTTCTTTTTAACTTCACTAAGTTACAAACATTTACAAGCGAAATCAACTCAAATTCTCATTTTTAGAATATATATATTCCCCGGTGCCCTCACAACTGCCTTTACACAAAGAAAGCAAACATCATTCCGGGATTTCTGACATACTGCCATAACGGTGGTATTCGTATGTTATGCTTTGCTCTTTCAAATAGTGCAACAACTCAAGGCGACCTTCAGACAAAGGTTTTGCTGTCGCGATATATTTCCCAAGGGAGGCGGCTCTTTTGAAAACATCCAACGGCAATGCACAACTACAACTCCTCACACGATCATATAGTTCCAAATCATCCTGAAATTCCAGATCCGACTGAACAACAAGTTCTCCATCGAGAACAACAGAGGAAAGTTTTTTCAGTTTCACCTCATCTCCCGGATTCAGACTTAACACCATTGGGGTTTTTGCAATCTGAGCAGCTGCATATACCATCAGCACATCACAAAGTTTGTCTTCCGGCTGTATTCTGAAAATCATCTTCTTCAACGGCAAGTAACGGAAAAGATTCTGCTCTCCGTATAATTGATGAATATCCAGTGCAGCAGAAAATTCTTCTCTGTAATTTCGCAAATAACTGTCAACAGCAGCCGCAAAACGTGGTCGGTCTTCTTCTTTTAATAATTGTACGAAGGAACCATATTCACCCACTTCTTTCTGGACATAAACAGGAGTTTCTTCAATATTCACAAAACAAGAAACATAATTTGGTCCTCCGGCTTTAATTCCGCCACCAAAAGCCGACAACTTCATCCCGCCAAACGGCTGCCTGCTCACAATGGCACCGGTTATCCCCCTGTTAATATATAAGTTACCGGCTTCTATCTTCTCTTTCCACAAAGCATGTTCTGTTTCGTCGAGACTTTGCAAACCGGCTGTCAGTCCATAGTCCGAGCTGTTTGCCAATTCAATGCCATGTTCCAGATCATCCATACACACTACTGCCAGCAACGGAGCGAACAACTCTGTGGTAAATGTATAGCTACCCGGCTTTACCCCCCACTTCACACAAGGCTTCAGCATATAATGTTTTTCATCGGCAAATTCGGGCTCAACCAACCACCACTCACCGTCTTCGAGATGATTAATGGCATAAAGCAACTTCTCGTTTTCAGAGGTAATCATTGGTCCCACAACCGTTCCTCCCTCCCAAACACTACCTGTGCGCAGGCTTGTGACGGCATCAATAAGCTTTAATTTGAAGTCTGTATCATTATAGATCGACTTATCGAGAATTAGCAACGAACAGGCTGAACATTTCTGTCCCGCATTACTGAATGCCGATGTCATAATATTTTGTATGGCATGATCCCGATCTCCGCTTGCAGTCAGAATGATCGCATTTTTTCCGCCCGTTTCTGCCGACAACGGGCATGTAGGATTACTTTCCAACAGACGAAAAGCCGTTTCTGTTCCTCCGGTCAGGACAACATGGCTGATGGCCGGATGAGCCGTCAGGTAACCCAAAGAATCGCGACTGTCGGGGCAAACAATCTGCAACGCATCTTTTGGCACTCCCGCCTCCCAAAAACATTGCACAAACTCCCATGCCACCGGATAAGCAACCGTGGCCGGTTTCAGAATCACACTATTTCCTCCGGAAAGTGCAGCTGCAACACCACCTACAGGAATTGCCAGTGGAAAGTTCCATGGCGGAATGACCAACACGATGCCTTTGGGTGATATTTTGATCGTTTCGAGCGCTTCGAAGCGAGACATAGAAATGGGATAGTAACGACAAAAATCAATAGCCTCAGACACCTCCACATCACCTTCATAAAATGTTTTGCCAGTAATTGCAGACATACATCCTATCAGGTGCCCTCTTTTTGAGGCAAGATTATCTGCCACTTTGTGCAACACACGATTTCTTGTATCCAACGAACTCGCCCTCCACTCCGAAGCATCTTTCTCTGCCAGCATTACAATATCCCTTACCTGCGAATGACTCGCCATATTCACCTTACAGACGCATACTTCATCATTTTGGCTTCTATCCAAATACAATCTCTTCTTCTCAGACAAGGAGTGCTTAGCACCAATTTGAACCGGTATCTCATACGGTTTATCTTCCTTATGCCTCATCCAGGCACGGCGAATAGAATCCGCCCACAATTTATTGGCCTTCAGATCAAAATTGGTGTCGGGTTCATTTTGAAAACAATCCAAATCAGCTTGTATTGTTGACCCTTCCTTTGTTCTATCCTGTCGCCTTAAAGGGGTAATATACACGCTGTCTTTCATAGCGTAGGCCTGCAAAAACTGTGTTTCGAGAAACTTCCAGTGCTCACTGTCCACTTTCAGATTAAAAGAATAACTAAGGAAATTATCTTTCCCTGTGTTTTCATCCAGACGGCGAACCAGATAAGAAACGGCATTCAGAAAATGCTCATCACTTACCACCGGAGTGTACAAAATAATCTGTCGTCCCAGTTTACGCATAACGCGAGGCAAATGATTGGCCATCCCTTCAAGCATTTCGAAGGTAACATATTCATCGACGCCATTGTTCCGACTCAACAGATAAGCATACGCGATACTGAAGAAATTATGTGTCGCCACACCAACATGAACCGCTTTTGCATTGTCCGGTTCCAAAGCGCGCTCCAACACATGCAAGTGATTGGCATCCACTTTCACCTTAGAGTCGAATACCGGATTTCCCCAGCCTTTCAGCGAAGATATAATGCTTTCCATTTGCAGGTTGGCTCCCTTTACCAAACGCATTTTGACTGGAGCTCCACCTTCGGCAACCCGTTTTTTAGCAAATTCGAGCAACCGGGTTTGAAATCCCCAGGCATCAGGAAGATACGCCTGCACCACAATGCCGGCATAATAATTCTTGAATTGGGGCTGACTTAATACCGTAAGAAAAACATCGAGCGTAAGTTCCGTATCCTTATACTCTTCCATGTCGAGGTTGACAAATTTGGCTTTCGGCAGTCCATCATCATCCACAAAAGGATGGTCAATAGCCTGTTGATAAATACGGGAGAGCCTTTCGCACAAATCCTTCTTATTCTGCTCGTAATTCAGCGGATTGATCTGAGCATAAATGCCCGAAATTTTGATTGAGATATAATTAATGCGGGGATCTTTCAGTGCTTCCAGATAATGCCGGTAACGATGATCGGCCTCTCCGTCACCCAATACCACCTCTCCTAACAAATTCACATTTTGTCCGATATGCTGTCGTCTCCGCTCGTTTAGATGACGGTTCAACAAGGAGGCTTCTTCGTTTATGATAACCTTTGCGGTATCAGAACGAAGCCGTTTTTTGAAGACTGGAACTGCAATAAAATCAAACCAATATCCAAAATAGGCAAACACCTTAATCAGAAAAGTATCTGTTTTATCGAAGAATGAAGGAACACCATAACGATCGAAAAGAGTTTTCATCCTACGTGCCAGCCGCTTATTACTTCGTATTTGCGACGATTCGTCGAGTAATTTCGACAGCAAAAATTTATCTTTCGGATTTTGAATCAGGATAGCATATTTTTCCTGCTCTTTTTTTTCTTCAACGGTCAATTCCAGTTCTGCTTGCGACAGAAACTGTTTCGCCCATTCTATAACTTCGGTAGCATTGAGTGTTCCCATAAACGCAGTATTAGAAATAATAATTCGCCCCAAGTCCCTGTTTATCGGGGAGTCACGAACCGTGAACACCCCATCGAATATCTTCGAAAGATAAATTAAAAACAAGCGAATTGTATTAATTCCCAATAAATATTTGAACAGCACAATTTGCGATTCCCTGCAAAATTAGGGAACTCCAAAAATACAACCCTGATTCAATTGTTGTTTTTCAGGATGTAAACGCCATTCGTATGGATGGAAAAGCGTAATTTTGCAACAAAAAAAGGAAAGGATTGAAACTACGTTGCGGTATCTTTATGGTGATGATGACAATGGTGTCATTTATTATGGGGCAAAATCCGATCAATGTGTATGAATCGACAATCAAGATTGAAAAACAGACAACACACGAATACTTGTGCGGGTTGGCAGAAGGTGACCAACTATTTTTTTCGTTTGAGTCTGAAAAAGGAGGGAAAATAGATCGTGTAGAAATTCTTGAATATCCATCATCTTCGCAGTTTGCCGACTACAAGACATCCAAAATAAAACAAAAAACAATATCAATACCTCACACCGGCATCTACCTGTTTCGCTTCACCAACAATGATCCGAAAGATAAAATCTGCCGGTATTCCGTTCAACGGATTCCGGGAAGCGAAGCAACCACAAAATTCAACACTACGGTTTACTGGAAAAACACAAAAGACACTGTCGGTTGCAAAAATGAAACAGAAACAACCCTTATCACTGACACCTTAATTTCAAATCTCACCGACAAAGTGGTGAATATTCATGCGCTGCTGTCCACAAAAAGCAATAAGATGTCGTTTTCATATACGTTACCATCACAAACCATCGCTTACAGCTACTATATCGGAGTCAATCAGGCAGGCAACAAAGCCTTCAATAACGCAACAGCAAGCCTTCTACGGTCGGCCAGTCCATTGGTTTCAGTTATTCCCGGTTATGGTCCGCTGGCAGCTTTGGCACTCAACGGCACTTCATTTCTCACCTCCATCTCCGGGGGAGAAAGCGTAGAATACTGGATTACCGATGCCGCCAACACATCTCTGTTCGAAGCCGGAAAGCCTTTCAAGTGGATTAAACAAGGTAATGTTGTGAACGATTTCTCGCGTATCACATCGCCGCTGAAAGGAGAATATTTTGTTTGCCTGAAAAACGACAACAAACTACAATCAATTGATGTTACAGTAAAAGTCACGGCGGTTTCGTTACGCCAGCGCAAAATTTCACATCCTGTAAAGAAGTATGTCATCGAAAACAAACAGGTTCCCTATCTGAATAACTAAGAGGATAACACATCAGTGAAGAGGTCGTTTTTTAATGACGCCACCTTTCGTATCTTTTACCCGGTTCATCACAATGAACGCATCCGGCTCTATCTTCTCGACTTCTTTATTCAGTTTTGCCAGTTCGAGGCGGGTTATTACCGTATAGACAATATCCACACTCCGGGTTTCGCCGTGCTTGCCATATCCTCTTTTACCACAATAGAGCGTAACTCCCCGCCCCATCACATCAATAATCATCTGGCGGATTTCTTCGCTTCGTTTCGATACGATGGTAACTCCGATATATTCCTCAAGCCCTTCTACCAGAAAATCGAGCGCCTTTGAAGCCGACACATAAGTAATCATCGAATACAGGGCAATTTCCACTGATAAAAAATAAGCTGCCAACGAAAAAATCAACACGTTGATGACGACAATAATATCACCCATGGTTGTGCGCAATTTGCGACTGAGGTAAACAGCCAGAACCTCAGTCCCGTCAATTACGGCACCACCTCTCACAGCCAATCCAATGCCAGCCCCCAGAAAGATCCCGCCAAAAACGGCAACCAACAAGTTATCTTTTGTCACATCAGGAAAAGAAACTGTCGCCAGACACAACGACAATCCACTAATAGCCAATGCCGTTTTTATAGCAAACAACTTCCCATTGACCTGATAAGCCAGTATCATAAAGGGTATGCTGATAAAAAAAATCAACAGAGCGAATGGCAATCCCGTAACAGCGGATATCAAAAGCGAAATACCCGTCACACCACCGTCTATAAAATGGTTGGACAGCAAAAATCCTTTCAGTCCGAATGCTGCTGAAAATATTCCGGCCGCAATCAAGGCCACATCTTTTATATGCATCCATACCGACGTTTTCGTATTGGGCACAGTTACATTTGCATCAGAAATATTTAGTGCATTCGGAGAATCAATTTCTTTTTTATCCATAATAGACATTATACCGATTAATTCATTTCTTAATTTTCGCATTTGACCTCTCCCCTAACCCCTCTCCCAAAGAGAGGGGAAAAATCTGCAAAATGGATTGGATTCTAAACATTTCACTGCCTTACGCCTCCTCCCCTCGGGGGAGGAGGTTGGGAGGAGAGGTCTGTAATTGAGATTTATATACACTTAATCAATATTATCCATAATTATTTCTATAAAAAACACAACAGAAAGCAACCTGTAGTTTTTGCCACAGATTGCTTTCATGTCAGTCCAAAATTACATTTTATCTATCGAATCTCCATTTAAGAATCGATTAAGAATGCTATTCCATTTTTCTATCATTTGTAACTCACCCATAAGCCGCAAACTGTCATCCTCTACATTATAAAACTCCAGTTTATCGTCGGGCTTATTCTTTTCCCTAAACGTCAAGATAAGCTCCAGTTTATCCGTGGCTTTCAGCTCTCCTTTCTCTCCCGCCGTGCGACTATGATTCACCACGTAAACCTTGTCAAGTCCGTCCAGGTCTAACATGCGGGAAAAGCTCTCTTCTTTTTTCTTTCTTACAAAAAAGAGTTTCCTTTTCGCGGCATCCATACCAATAGCAACATTTCCACATGCTTCCGAATGCGTTAACTCACAATAATTATGCAAGGCTATATTTACAAGGGATTTCTTTAAGCTATTTTGTTTTGATTTGTTGTTGCGGCTCATCAACACTACAGTGCCTACGCAAACTGCTATTATAATAATTCCGACAATGGTCGTTCCAATATCCATGTTTTAGTCGTTTTAAAATTAGACATAATCCGACTACCGGCAGTACAATGGCCTGTCGACGGACAAAAAAAATCACTTCCGCACTATGCGGATTCAACTAAAAAAAAGATTACCAGAAAGAATGAAACGGATAAACAATATCCGGTTTTTCTAAACGCCGAATGAGGTTATCGGCGTAGAAAGTATATTGCGAGAGATTGTTGAAGTATACCGAGGCGATATTGCGGATCGTAAGCGTTGTCTCCCGAACATGATTTTTGCTCATTACCGGTAAACTGACATTAGCCCCTCCCGATAATTTCGTCTGGCCGGCAATTCCGAAATGATCGGAAGGAGACACGGCCAAAACATAAGAAGAATGCGACGACTGATGCTCAGCTTCTGCAGCCTGCAACGGAATTCCTCCATTGAGATTCATCACAAAGCAACAAAGCAATGCAATTTTTACAAACGTGTAGTTTCGAAACATCTTCTTCATACCACAAAGATATGATTTATAAACGAGTAACACAAATATCCATTCCCAATGAATTGCAAAAAGACCAAAAACAGGCAAGAACAGAAAAACAAATAGGGAGAGATTTCGGCCTGCGCCTTATCTCTCCCCTTACTCAAACCCCTCGATATTAATTATTGCCAATTTATTTCCATTTACTCTTCTATCTCTTATCAAACACTCCCAAATGTCGAAATTCAACCGGCAGCACAAATAACTGTGGAACACAAACGCCACTCTTACTGGCTGGCAACCATTTGGGCGACTGCTTGACGACTCTTACGGCCTCCTTATCAAAGGACAATATCCCTGAACTTTTCATTATACAAACATTTTTCACTTTACCATCCCAATCGACCACAAATCGAATCACCACTTTTCCGGAAGTCAGGCTGGTCATGGCTTGAAAGGGATAATGAATGTGTTTCATTACATAGGCTCTGAACTTTTCAATATCACCTTCCTGAAACAATGCTGCATTTTCAACAGTGTATTGCACCACCGTATCATGCGAAGCACAAGCCTCTCGCACTACTTTTTGCTCCGGCGAACTATTCTGTGCCCAAACATCACTCTTACCAAAAAAGCCCAACAGACACAACAGAAGGATTATAGACTTCATTTACACGTATTCTACAAATTAAAACCTCTTTATTCTCCCTTTTAATTTAGCCAGACTGCACCTACCCATCACCGGTCAATCCTCACGCCCCGGGTTAGGAATGAGAGTCCCTGCTGACCGGATGTCGAAATCATGACAGCCTCGAAAAGAGGAGCTTTCTGTTCGCTTTTTGCTGCCCAGTCGAACACAAAATTACCACCGGTGCCTCCTGCGCGATCTTTTTCATAAATCACAATTTCGAGCGTTTCAAGCGGTTTGATGTAAACCGGATGTATCAGGTATTTACGTACCAATTGTCCATCGGTTCCGTAGTAGTTAGCTTTCTGTAGATAAACCGTATCTGCCGGAGAAATATTACGAATACTGGCCGTCACCGTCAGGTCATAGGTTTTATTTTCGTGCATCTGATAGATTTGCGAATAGACCGGCAAATATGTTCGTCCCTGAACGAACCGTGAAAGATCCTTTTGATTTATAGCTCGGGCTTCCCAGTTTACAGTGTGAACCTTCGCCGGATTTGCTTTTTTGGCACACCCATAAAATACAAAAACAAACAAAAGAAGAAAACTAATATATTTCATCCGTACAAAATTGATTTTTAAAGGGCAGATGGAACTCACATGACTTTGTTCATCGGTGTTTGCGCATAATGCTAAACAAGTTCGTTTCATATGAGAAGAATTTGTTTTTTAAGGTTAGATGGAATACCCAAAGCTGATTCATCTCGTTTGGTATTTGATAACGCCTGATGATTGCTCAGGCAAATAGGATTTGTGATTACGACCGGAACGTCAAAAAATGATTTGATCACAAATATAAGTATCCCCGAGCCATTTTTACCAATAGAAATCTAACGCAAAAACAAGCTGACTGTAGGATACAATTAAACACTTGTATCCTACAGTCAAGCATAAAAACAATTTTGGTTAGTGAAATATATATAGAAAAAATAAGATCGGATGCCGGAACACGGCCAATCATCCCTGCTATGCAGTTGATGATTGGCCTTTCTCTAAAGATTTCGGATAGAAGATTCGGAAGAAATGAATTTCTAAAAATACAAGAACTACATCTTCCGACTTGGCAAATGTAGAAAAATATTTTTATGTTTAAATTAGAAAAATCTTCTGTTTAGTTTTTTTTAAATATAAACAAACTTTAACCCAAACGCAAGTGTGGAAAGCGTTGTAATAAATCAGCTTTACGCAACAAGGTTTGTTTCCGGAAACGCGAGTATTCTTCTGAATCAGGATTAAGAGGACGGTGAGACATTGCCCTGTTAATCTGTTCGACTTCCCGCATAGTTTCTCGGGTAGATTTATCAAAACAGCTGGCAACAAAACGCTCCCAGATATAATCGATCGCCAACTCCGAGGGATGAAGCATGTCTGCCGCATAGAAGCGATAATCTCTCAATTCGTCCATCATCAGTTCGTAAGCAGGAAAATAAGCAACATCACAACAGTCTTTTAACTGCTCAATTGCCAACAATAGTGTAGCTTTACTCAATTGATTTTCATGCGCCCCATCTTTCCAGTGACGCACCGGACTCACCGTAAAAAGAAACCGAAGATTGGGATTAAGAGCCTTCAATTTTTGTAAAAGCGGAATCCAAAGAGAGGTTATATCTTCAACCGACAAGCGCGAACGTATAAAATGCTTTTCCGGCACCTTATGGCAATTGGCAACCACCCGATCATCATCACGTTTGCGATAGATCCATGCCGTACCAAACGTAACCAGCAAAACGCCATAATCAGGCAAACGCTCCGCCGCCGTCACAAACCGTGCATTTATCTTTTCCAAAGTCTCGCCGACTGTTACAGCCGAAAAGCTACCATGGTGCGCATAACTGTACCACAAGCCATTATACTGAAATAATTCTGCTTCCGTAAACAGTTTGCCGCTTATTAAACGCTCAAGAGAAGATGCAATAGAGAGCGGATTATACAAAATTCCAAAAGGATTCACATCGCTATCGAAACCGTATTGCCGCAACCGCTCTCCCATGTTCTCGGCAAAACACGAGCCCATAGTCAGCAACGGTCTGTCGTAGGTAACAGATATTAACGGAGACGGGATGGATATTTCGGTAATCAGTTTCATAGCTCTGCAGATAGTAATTGACAGAAAGTAGTTAGCAGCCGCTAACTACTTTCTACTTGAATCCTTATTAAAGCTCTTTCAGCACTTCGACCAGCAACTGCCAGAACTTCTGCGTTGCTTCAATGTCGAGACGTTCAAACGGAGAGTGAGCACCACGAATGGTTGGTCCGAAAGAGACCATATCCCAATGCGGATATTTTTCGAGGAATAATCCACATTCCAAACCTGCATGGATAGCTCTTACGTGAGGCACATTTCCAAAGAGGCGTTCGTAAGCATCTACTGTAACCTTCACTACAGGAGAATTGGGATTCGGTTTCCATCCCGGGTATCCTTCGCCATGTTTAACCGAGGCTCCGGCCAGCGTAAACACGCTATTAACCATAGCCGCCACATTGTGTTTTGCCGACTCTATCGAGCTCCGCTGACTGGTTGTAACAACAATATTATTATTCCCGTCAAACTTCACCGAAGCAAGGTTTGTGGAAGTCTCGACCAAACCCGGAAGTTCATCACTCATACGGATAACGCCGTGAGAGCAGGCATACAAGGCATTCAGCAACAAATCGCTGGTTTTCTTATCCACGACAGTAGCCGGTGCATCTTCCGACTCAAGTTCCAAGCAAATGCCGGGCTCTTTCAACAACAGTTCGCCCTCTACATCAGTAATATAATGGTTAAAATCAATTCTCAGTTGTTCTTTTTGATCGAATGGAATTCCAATAAGTGCATGAGCTTCACGAGCAATAGCGTTACGAAGATTACCACCGTTAAAGTCAGCCAGGCGCAACTCAGTTTTACGCGCTTGCTGCCACAAGAAACGATTAAGTATCTTGTTGGCATTTCCCAGTCCTTTTTCAATATCGTCACCGGAATGCCCACCTTTCAATCCTTTTACACTTATCTTAGCCCAAAAATAACTTTTGGGAGCCATTGCCGGTGTGTATGCCAAAGTTGCTACCGTATCTATACCGCCGGCACAACCGATAAATATCTCACCATCTTCTTCGGAATCCAGATTAAGCAACACACTACCTTTCAGAGCACTGGCTCCCAAAGCAGCTGCTCCTGTAAGTCCGGTCTCTTCGTCAACGGTAAACAGACATTCAATCGGACCGTGTTCTATATTTTCGGATGCCAATACCGCTAACGCAGCAGCGATGCCGATTCCATTGTCAGCACCAAGAGTGGTTCCTTTGGCTTTCAACCAGTTATCTTCAATAAAAATATTTATCGGATCGGTTTCAAAATCATGATTCACATCGCTATTTTTCTCACACACCATATCAACGTGTGCCTGCAAAATGACCGCCGGTGACTTCTCTTTGCCGGCAGTTGCAGCTTTACGCATAATCACGTTTCCGGCAGAATCAACTGTTGTTTCAACACCTAACTTTTCGCCGGTCGCTTTCAAATAGGCAATAATTTTACCCTCTTTTTTTGAAGGACGAGGAACCTGACGAATCTCATCAAAGAAGCTCCAAAGAAGCTTCGGTTCTAAATCATTAAATACTGACATGATCTTATTTTTTTGTTTTTTGTGTGTCTGTGAATGTTTCAGACGACATTCTATACGCAAAGGTAACAAGAATGAGTGACAAACACATACAAAAAAGCCTCCGATAATACCGGAGGCTTTACATATATAAAAGTAACTGCTTTATTTCCACTTAAAGATACTCTTCTTACTAAATATCTTGATATAAAGGCTTATCATTGGCAACATTATATCAAACATCAGAAGAGAAAAATAAAATTTACGTTCATCAAACTGTTTGGCTATTTTATTGACAACAATCATTTGTACTGCATAACGAGCCAAAAAGAGAAGACCGGCAACTACTCCGAATACCCAGGGAGACAATATGGCAATCGCGCAAATCAAGGCATAGAACAATCCACGTGACCCCACTTCTACACTGATACGCAGCAAACCATCTGTCTTATAGAAAGAAGAGGTCGACAAGTGTCTTTCTTTCTGTCGGAACCAGCTTCTGAAAGTAGATTTCGGAACTGACCACGTAACACTTTCTGCCGATATTTCCACCCTTGTATTGTACTCATTAGCACCGTTATTCACAAATAAATCATCATCTCCAGACTGGATAGCAAGCGACTTTGAAAAGCCTTTCATTCGCAGGAAGGTTTCTTTCCGATAAGCCATATTTCGCCCCACACCCATGTATGGATGACCGTTAAGAGCATACCCCAAAGACTGCATCCCTATAAAAAGTGTATCGAAAGAGATCAGGCGACTCATAAAGCCTTTTTCGTGCATGTAAGCACCATACCCCAGTACAAACTCCGTACTTTGGGTGAAATTCCGTGCCATAATTTCAATCCACTTACTACCTGTAGGTTTACAATCTGCATCTGTAAAAAGCAGCACATCGAACTTTGCCGCCTTAATACCAATTGTCAGCCCGAGCTTTTTGGTGCTACGAATATTGGCATTTTCCGGGACAAACGTGCGATAGAGATTCGGATAAGTAAGGTTTAAGTCCTGGAGCAAATCGGAAGTTTCATCGGTCGAACCGTCATTTACAACAATCACCTCAAAGCAGGGATAATCCTGTTCCAGGATCGCGGGAAGAAACTGACGCAGGTTCTCCGATTCATTCTTTGCACAAATAATAACAGATACAGGAGGCAGATCTTCTACAAACGGAACTATACCGTTGTCTCTTTTTTTCCTGTATTTAATAATAGATGCGAAGCGAAAACTATAATAGTAAATCTGTATTCCAAACACTACCAACAAAACGGCCATCAAACAATAGTCGATTGCCGTCAAACGTTGTAGGGAGGCTAAAATATTCATCTCGATTTATCTTCAGCGAATTTAATTTTTCAGTTGATTGCCTGTTCTTTCTAAATTTTCAATCCTGATCGGAATAATAAACTCCGGGCAATTTTCTCAGGTTATAGCGGGATGCCATAATTTCGCCATACGCACCTGCAGAACGAAGAGCAATCAAATCACCCCGTTTTGTTCCGTTGAGCATACGGGCTGTTCCAAAAGTATCGGACGATTCGCAAATCGGGCCCACAACATCATACGGTTCAAATGCTTCGTCGGAAGTAATATTTTCGATATGGTGGTATGCCTGATAAAGAGCAGGACGAATAAGGTCGGTCATGCCGGCATCTACAATCGCAAATTTTTTGGTAGTTCCTTCTTTCACATAAAGCACCTTGGTGATCAGGCTACCGCAAGAAGCCACCATGGCACGTCCCAGCTCGAAGTGAAGCTGTTGACCGGGGCGCAATTGCAGATGATTGTGGAACACCTTGAAGTATGCCTCAAAATCGGAAATAGGAACATGATTAGGATGTTGGTAATTAATTCCCAAACCACCACCTACATTGACATGTTCCAGTTTCAATCCCTTTTGTTCGAAGAAATCCTGAATTTCGTTTACACGAACGCAAAGATTCTGGAACGGGCACATATCCGTGATTTGAGACCCGATATGAAAATGAATTCCAACCAGTTCTACATTAGTCAGGGTTTTAAGCAGATCAACCACCTTGCTCATATCCTCCATATTGAAGCCGAACTTATTTTCGTTCAATCCGGTAGTGATATAGTGGTGTGTATGAGCATCTACGTTAGGATTGATGCGCAAAACCACACGGGCTTTCTTCCCTTTGGCAGCTGCCAGTTCGTCAATTACTTCCAGTTCGGGAATCGATTCTGCGTTGAAACAGAAAATATTGTTTTCAAGTCCCAGATTGATTTCCCAGTCAGCCTTGCCTACTCCAGCAAAAACCACTTTATCGGAAGAGAAACCGGCTTTGATAGACGCTTCCACTTCGCCACCACTCACACAATCAGCGCCAAAACCGGCTTTGGCTATTGTTTGAAGAATCCGGTCGTTAGCATTTGCTTTTACCGCATAATGAACATGATAGCCATAACGTTCGGCTTCTGTTTTAGCAGCCTCAAGATTCTGCTTCAACAATTGCAAATCATAAAAATAAAAGGGTGTTTCAACCACCCTCAGTTTATCGACTGGAAAAGATCCTTTTACCATAGATTCTATATTTTAACATGCTAACTTACCAAACAGCGTTCTGCGAAGCTAATATGCCAATTATCAGATATCAGATTCTGTTGAACCGACTAATTGACATATTTGCTAATCTGTTTATTAGCAAATTATTATTCATTAAAAGATTAACTGTAGAGCCTGAAGTGCTTTAATCTTGTCGTCTTTTTTAACGAGGAACGAAATATTGTAGTTGCTTCCACCATACGATACCATACGAATAGGCACATCTTTCAAAGCATTTACCACAACTGACTGCAAACCAACATATTCATAGTAAAGATCACCTACTACGCAGATAATCACCATATCTGTATCTACCGTAACCGTACCCAATTTTTTCAGGTCGTTCACAATTTCTTCAAGATGCTTGGTCTTATCGATTGTCACAGACATACCCACTTCCGATGTGGTCACCAAATCGACCGGAGTCTGGTAACTTTCGAAGATTTCGAATACTTTACGCATAAAACCATAAGCCAGCAACATACGGCCCGATTTGATTTTTATGGCTGTAATTCCGTCTTTTGCAGCTACTGCCTTGATTTTCCCATGTTCCGTTTCGTTTGAAATAAACGTACCCGGAGCCGTAGGATCCATCGTATTCAAAAGACGAACGGGAATATTGCTCAGTTTGGCCGGCAACACACAGGTTGGGTGAAGAATTTTAGCCCCGAAGTAGGCCAACTCGGCAGCCTCTTCAAAATGAAGATTACGAACCGGTTTGGTACCTTCCACAAAACGGGGATCGTTATTGTGCATTCCGTCAATATCTGTCCAGATCTGAACTTCTTCGGCCTCGAGAGCAGCGCCCAGCAAAGAAGCTGTATAATCACTGCCTCCACGTTGAAGGTTGTCGATTTCGCCATAGAAATTACGGCAGATATATCCCTGTGTAATATAGATTTCCGCATCAGGATTCAGCTGCAATTGTTTTGCTGTATTTTCGCGGATATAAACATTGTCCGGTTCACCGTTTTTATCAGTCTTTACCATCTCAAGGGCTGGCAACAAAACCGATTTCACACCAATTTCTTTCAGATAGATGTTCATCATCGTAGTGGAGAGCATTTCGCCCTGCGCCAAAATAATTTTCTCTTCAAAAAGAGTAAAGATGCTTTTTGAGAAAGTACGGATGTAGTTGAGCAGTTTTTTTATTTCTGTTTCAGCTTCCAGCCTTGTTTCATCGGTAGAATAAAGTTCCTTGATTGTATTCAGATACTTCTTTTCGAGAGTATTGATAACTTCCATGGCTCCTACCGGATTTTTTTTATAGAAATAATCGGATATTTCTACCAACGTATTGGTAGTGCCCGACATAGCCGACAGGACTACAAGATTTTGATTACCATCACAAATCAACTTCGCGACATCCTTGAAGCGTTGAGACGTTCCTACAGACGTTCCTCCAAATTTTAATACCTTCATTTTCTGAAAAATAGTGGTGTTCTGTTTGTTTTTGAAAAATCATGCAAATATAACTTTTTTCCCCGACTTTCAAGGCAAAAAAGTGAACAAAATTAACCGTTTAGATACCTGACAAAAGCAAATCAGATATCATACCGCCGCCTTTTATCCTCTTTTCAGGACATCGTCGAACAAAGCTTTCACCTCTTCCTTATAAATTCCGCCTTCATGCAGCTTTTCATCTCCGAGATAAAAAGTCGGCACATAGTAATAATCGAATGAATCGGCGCGCTCTTTTTCTACGTTTTCATCCACAACTTCGAGTTCAATTTCCTTGTATGCTCCGTCCTTTTTCAGTTCATCGATATAGCTCAGCGCCCGACGACAAAACGGACAGGTTTCCTGTATAAATAATGTTAGTTTAGGCATAAGTTGATTTACAATTTAAACATTTACGATTTACCATTTAGGAATCTGAAGTTCCAAGTTTCAGATTTCAAAATTTCAGGCTGAGCTTCGATTAAAGAGTCCAAATTACAAATATCCACATTCTCAAATTATCATATTGGCACATTGGCACATTGTCAAATTGTCAAATTTTCAAATTGATTTCACCGCTTTTTCGATGCGGTTCATAGCTTCTACCACCAATGCGCGGGGGCAACCCACGTTAATGCGTTGGTGGCCTTCTCCTCCGGGGCCGAAGGTTGGTCCGTCATTCAGTCCGAGCCCGGCCTTTTCGATCATCAGCTTACGCAAAGCTTCGTTGCTCAGTCCCAGTTCCGAAAAGTCGATCCACACCAAAAACGACGATTCGGGCATCATCGCTTTTACTCCCGGAATATTTTTCTCGCAGTAATCGACAACAGTTCGGGCATTGCCTTCCAGATAATCAACCATCTGAAGGAGCCACTCTTCGCCCTGCGTATAAGCCGCTTCTGTTGCAACAAAACCAAAAAGGTTCACATGCAGATCGACATGCTCCATCGCCATTTCAAATTTACGGCGCAAGGTCGGATTCGGAATCACATAATACGAATTAATTAATCCCGGTACGTTAAAGGTTTTGCTCGGCGACATAAACGTAACCGAATTATCGCGGGCTGTTTCCGAAATCGAAGCAAACGGAATATGCCGCAAAGCATGATAGGTCATATCAGCATGAATTTCGTCGGAAATAATCAAAACGCCCTTCGACGCGCACATTTCGGCCAGTTTCTCAAGCGTTTCCCGGTTCCACACGCGCCCGCCGGGATTGTGCGGATGACAGAGAATAAATAACCTTGCGTTATCGCTCAACTGTTTTCCCAATAGATCAAAATCCATTTCATAACGACCATTCACCTCTTTCAAAGGATTGTAAACCACTTCACGACCGTTACCGCTGGGCACTTTGAAGAAGGGAGGATACACCGGCGGTTGCACAATCACCTTATCACCGGGTTGCGTAAACGTATTCACTGCAAAACCCAATCCCGTCACGATGCCCGGCACAAAACCGAACCATTCTGCATCGGCTTCCCAACCGTAACGGCGCTTTTGCCAATCAGCACATATTTTTTTCAAACTGAGAGGAGGAATCGTATAGCCAAGAATCTCGTGTTCAAGGCGTTCTTTCAAAGCATCTGTAATGAATTGTGGCGTACGGAAATCCATATCCGCCACCCACATGGGTATCACGTTCTCTGTTCCAAACACCTTTTCTCTCAGGTCATATTTATAACAGCTTGTATTTTCTCTGTCTATTTGTTCATCAAAATTATATTTCATTGTCTTGTCTGATTTATGAAGAGCAAATTTACTCTTTTTGAACCGAAATCCTTATATTTTCGTTTGAAGCGGCTATTAATTGCAAAACGAAAATGATTATTCGCAAAGTGACCGCTAAACACCGGAGGTGTTATCCCAAAAATAACGTCGGAATTTATCCCGACAAAAAAAAGGAAGTCGTATTTTCACCTAACGCTGTAAGCGTTTCCCCTCCACAGGGAAACCGCTATGCGGTTCAGAGAACAGATTATTCCCTTTGCACTTGCACCGGGATAAATCCCAGCGTTATTTTTGGGTTACGACGTTGTCGTAAAAAGCCCCTTGGGTCATTATGTAGATGTTCATGAAAATGAATATCGGATTTGACGCACAAATCCGGTTAAGGGTTTACTGCAAATCGGAGAGCAGCGTCAGCTAATAACCGCACATGCAATTCACGGGGTTATCATAGCCAGTCATTACATGACAAACATGCAGATAAAATGGCTTGAAAAACCTCATTTACATAACCACAGGTCTGCGACCTGCGCAAAGACAACCTTCTACCGACACGACCTGAATGGTCGGACATGTCTTAACAACGGACACTTTCATTTTTTAATCCGGGTTCACTTTTAATCACACAAGACGAATCATACCTTACTGTATTCCAAAAGAATATATCATGCATTAAAAATTAAACAAACCTTTGGGTGATACAAAAAATAGTGTAACTTTGCTTGCATAACCAGCATAAAACAACAATCTTATATTCAATTGGTTAAAAAACTATGGAAAATAATTATTGTATCATCATGGCAGGCGGAATCGGCAGCCGCTTCTGGCCGTTCAGCCGAAACAACCGTCCCAAACAGTTTCTCGATTTTTTTGGAACCGGTCGTTCTCTTCTTCAAATGACATTTGACCGATTCAGCAAATTCGTACCAACACAGAACATTCTCATTGTCTCCAATGTTATCTACAAGGATCTCATACTAGAACAACTTCCCGAAATTTCAGAAAATCAGGTATTGCTCGAACCCTGCCGTCGCAACACGGCACCCTGCATTGCCTATGCCGTACACCGCATCAAATCACAAACCGATAAAGCCAATATTATTGTAGCGCCATCCGATCATCTTATCTTAAAAGAAGACGAGTTCGGAGCTACAATTCGCAAAGGTCTGGATTTTATCAAAAAAAATGATTGTCTGCTGACGTTGGGCATCAAACCGAGCCGTCCTGAAACCGGCTACGGCTATATCCAGATTGCCGATGGAAAAGGATCACTTCGAAAAGTTTTGACTTTCACAGAAAAGCCGGATTTAGAGCTGGCCAAGGTTTTTATGAAAAGTGGAGAATTTTTCTGGAATTCAGGCATATTTCTCTGGAATTTGCAAACTATCGATACTGCCTTTGAAAAACTATTGCCCGAAATGCAGCAGAAGTTTTCGCAAGGCAAAGACATTTACAACACAGACAAAGAGCAAGCATTCATCAATGACGCTTTCCCTTCCTGCCATAATATTTCTATCGACTACGGTATCATGGAAAAAGCCGATAACGTGCATGTATTAACGGCTGACTTCGGATGGTCCGATCTGGGCACCTGGGGCTCGCTCTACGATTTATCGAACAAAGACGATAATAAAAACGTCACCCTCAAGTGTAACGCTCAGTATTACAACAGTAAAGAAAACGTTGTAACACTTGAACCGGGCAAACTGGCGGTTATCGACGGTCTGGAAGGTTATATCGTTGCCGAATCGAACAACGTACTGCTTATTTGCAAAAAAGAGAACGAACAACATATCCGGCAATTTGTTACCGACGCACAGGTAAAATTCAAAGATGAATATATTTAACCCGGCAATTTGAAAATTTGGGAATTTGAAAATGTAAAAATTAAGCGCAAATCAATCGTATTTGCGCTTTGTTCATTTTCTCGATTAGAGTATATAGTCCGATTAAGCATTTCAGGAATTTACCAGTAAAGAAGAGTGCTCGCAATAGCGCACAGAACTGTTATTTTCATAACTCCGTCCTTCAGGGCGGAGGCAAAAGATGAAGAGTATTTTTATGGGCTTCAGCCCTGATGATAAAAGATCGGGAAAAACGATTCAGGGCTAAAGCCCATTCTTAAGCATAGGTCTGTTACTCCGCCCTGAAGGACGGAGTAATGAATCTGTTTTAGACATAAACTTGATCGGCATACCATCCATCTTCAAATCCCCAAATATCCAAATCCTCAAATTAGTTTTATGAAGCAACTGATTTTTACTTTATTGATTATGACTTTATGCGCAACTCCTTCCCATGCAAAAGACGAAGCCAAGCTGATTGAAAAAAGCGACTTCAAAGTGCAGAACGGAGTGATGCCCCCCGAAGCGCTCTGGGCTCTCGGTCGTGTGGGCGATGTGAGTGTTTCGCCCGACGGCAAAAAAGTGTTGTACAGCGTGCGCTACTACAGCGTGGAGCAAAACAAGAGCAACGCCGACCTGTATATGATGAATGTTGACGGCAGCAACGTACAACGCCTTACCCAAACGGCAAAAAGCGAAGGCAGTCCGGCTTTCAGCCCCGACGGCAAACACATCGGCTTTACTTTTCCCGATAAGGATGGTAACGACCAGTTTTTCGAAATGACTCTGGACGGTCAGGATCGCAAGCAAATTTCGTCTATCGAGGGCGGCATTGAAGGATTTAAATATGCGCCCGACGGCAAACACATTCTTTACATCAAACCCGTCAAAAAGGAGAATCCGCACGAAAAGCTCTTTGCCGGACTCGACAAAACAACGGGCCGCGTGAACGAAGACCTGATGTACCGCCACTGGGACGAATGGGTGGATAGCTATCCTCATCCTTTCGTAGCCGATTTCGACGGCAGCAAGCTGAGCAACGACACCGACCTTTTGCAGGGCACTCAGTTCGAATCGCCGATGCGCCCGATGGGTGGCGTAGAGCAACTGGCATGGTCGCCCGACGGCAAAAAAATTGCCTACACCTGTCGCAAAAAGGTGGGCAAAGCCTACGCCCTTTCCACCAATTCGGATATCTACCTGTACGATATTGCCGCCAAAACCACCGAAAATATTTCGGAAGGGATGATGGGCTACGATATCAATCCGGTATTCTCGTCCGACGGCAAGAAAATTGCCTGGGAAAGCATGGAACACGACGGCTACGAGTCGGACAAATCGCGCCTGATGGTGTACGATTTTGCCACCAAAACCGCCAAAGATTATACCCAGAAACTCGATCAGAGCGTTCACAACATCTGCTGGAGCAAGGATAACAGCAAGCTCTACTTTATCAGTCCGTTCCACGGCGTGGAAGATATTTTTGTGGCCGATGTCAAGACAAATGCCATTCGCCGCGTGACCGAAGGCGTGCATGACTATCTCTCTATCGATTTGGCAGGCAAAAATCTGATCGGATCACGCCAGTCGATGTCGGCTCCTACCGAGATCTTCTCGATCAATCCGGCCGACGGCAAAGAGGCCCAAATCTCGTTCGAGAACAAGGAGCTGATGGCGCAACTCAAAATAGCTAACGTGGAAGGTCGCTGGATTAAAACCACCGACAACAAGGATATGCTCACCTGGGTGATCTACCCGCCGAATTTCGACAAAAACAAGAAATACCCCACCCTGCTCTTCTGCGAAGGCGGACCTCAAAGCATGGTGAGCCAGTTCTGGAGCTACCGCTGGAACATGCAGATTATGGCTGCCAACGGCTACATCGTGGTGGCTCCCAACCGTCGCGGATTGCCCGGTTTCGGTCAGGAGTGGCTCGAACAGATCAGCGGCGACTACGGCGGACAAAACATGAAGGATTACCTTTCGGCCATCGACGCGCTTGCCAAAGAACCGTATGTGGACAAAGATCACCTGGGATGCGTGGGTGCCAGCTACGGAGGATTTTCGGTGTACTGGCTGGCCGGTCACCACGACAAACGTTTCAAAGCCTTTCTGGCACACGACGGCATCTTCAATCTGGAACAGCAATATTGCGAAACCGAAGAGATGTGGTTCGTCAACTGGGATTTGGGTGGCGCCTACTGGGATAAAAACAACCCCACGGCACAACGCAGTTATGCAAACTCGCCCCACCGCTTTGTCGACAAATGGGACACTCCCCTTATGGTGGTTCACAGCGAAAAAGATTACCGCATCGTGGCATCGCAGGGAATGGCGGCCTACAACGCCGCCGTGCTGAGAGACCTTCCGGCTCGTTACCTCTACTTCCCCGATGAAAACCACTGGGTAACCAAGCCACAAAACGGAATCCTGTGGCAACGCACCTTCTTCGACTGGCTGGATAAATGGCTGAAAACGCCCGAGAACTCGAAGTAATTCCAAACGGATATGCACACCGTAAAGGCTTCATTGAATCGTTATATTCAATGAAGCCTTTGTTATTTTTATTTCTCCCCTCACGACCAATTAGCTTAATAATTATTTTTTTATACCAGCCACAAATTGCATTTAATTTGTTAATTATTTATCGTATGTTTGCAGAGGAAATCAATTCGCTTCGGAGCGTAAGTAACTAACGGTTATTGAGATTACAGACAGATTCTCGTTCAAGCTTAACGAAGTGTAGCTTGGCCGTAAAATAGAATCAGTTTGCAACTGATTAGCTTCATTGATTTTCAATTCACTTTGTCGCTGGGCATCAGTGAACGCTCACGCAAACCGCCAATACCCTTAGCCTCGGCAGTTAGCAGCTAGCCGAAAAACAATAATGCAATTGCAAGTTTAATTGACAATAACAAAAGAAATATGCAAGGAGTATGTAGGTTAACTCTAAAACAATGTGAACTTCAAAACTCACATATCTATCCAAAGTTTGTAGTTGATTGGATGAAATCTACAGGCTCAAAATACCTAAGAAATTATACTACACCAAATAGGAGGCAGCAAGACGGTCTCAAAAAATATTTATTATCTTATGAAGCAGAACAACTTTTTAGTATTCACGAAAAATGGTTTTGTGAAAATGTTTTTCATAAATATTTAGAGAATCAAACTCTTGAAATTGAATACAATGAGAGTTTATTTTATTTTGCAATTTCTTTTTTGTGGAGAATCTTAGTTCTTGAACTAGAACATCCCAATATTCAGACATTTAAATTTGTTAACGAAATGAGAGAAGCTGAAAAAGAATGGCGAGACTTTCTTCTAAACGGAATCTACCCTTTAAATTATGACAGAATTCATTTAATACTATCAGACAATATAAAAAATCACACTCTACCTAGTGGAAATGTTGAATACTTCTTTACTAGAAGTATGGATGGCACTACTGCTTTTAACGAGGAGTATAATAAATGTTCCATTTTTGCGAAGTTCTCCAAATTTATTTTTTTGGGGTTTATAAAAAGTCCAGATGAATCTGGTTTAGTTGGAACTAGAATAAATCCTATAAAAGGGATAATGAAAGCACCTCAAAAATTTGATAATATCGATGTGACAAGTTTCTTTCTTCACAGAATTCAGATTCTAGACAAAATGGAACTAGCTTCAGAGAATCAACAAGAAAAAATACTTGACGAAATAAGAAATAACCGAGAATTCTATCAAAACAGCGAATTATTCAACACAATGAATTTTGATAATGAAATGTATAAAAAAAACAAGAATAACAAATGGTAATAATATAAACAAAAAACCTGCTCTGTTCATCCCATTATGCGTTTGATTATTAAGCAATACAATAGCTACATAAGACAAATATATGCACCATGCAATGGCACATACACAGATGTTAGGCACAAGTTAAACAATTAGACATGTACGGAATCCACAAAACATACAAAAGTGACTATCCAAATCAAGTCCACCAATTGAATCTTTCAATTTCTCAAAACCATTATTTATTGAAAAGTGGAGAGATTAAATATCAAATTAAAAAATTTGATGTCAATTGGAAGAATTACCAAAAGACCGGAAAAAGACATTTAGTTAACTTTCTAATCAGAGACCATTTTAGCAATTGCTTTTACGCAGAAATTTATCCCATTGATGAGACGCCAGATATGAAAGAGTTTCTGTTTAATGCGTGGAGAGAAAAGGAAAAGTATGAATTTTGTGGTATTCCACATCTTTTAATCATAGGAAAACACATATTCGAAAAATTTCCAGAAATTGAAAACCTCGAGAAAAATATTGGTGTAAAAGTTCAATTAGCATCTAGTGGTTTCACTACTGGAGTTCGCTCACTAAGAGACTGGGAAAATAATATCCGATTCGCACCATATTACAATAATTCTAAATACATCAAAGATTTTCAAAACAACACAGAACTTATTTGCCGCAGATTAAATATTCGAGACAGTGGAAAAACAGAACCAAATCTATTAAAATGGGCAAATAATAAACCTCAGGGAGGAATAATCAATGACAAAAAGAAATTTACTACTTTATTTAAATAAAGACAACAAACCAGCACCTAACCCTCGTTGATCGTAGCATGCAAAACAGATTCCCCCGCTCCCGCGCGAATCTTTCGCGTGGGCAAGCCAAACGTTAGGGTAAAAACAAAATAGTAACAGCAGGTCGGCGAAACCAGAAAAACAAGACACAGCCACAGGATGCAATCGTGCAACAGTAGGGGGAGACCTCCACATAGATAAGCTGTTGAAAATAAACCACTATTTTATCTACTATTTTGCCGTTCTTTATTATAGCCATTTCACAGATATACTATCTTTCATCCATCTATATTTGATGATACTGTAGCTCCAAGGTACACTTTCGAGCAGTATATCGTATGCTTTGCTTTCGACCGTGAGTTGCAGCCCCTCATCGATTGCACAGATTTCTCCTTCCCGCTGTAAAAAACTTTCGCGCAGACCGGCTACCGAAGTATTCTTCAATTCCATCCAATTTTGAATAACTGCCCGCAACATACTATCGGTGGTTTCTTTTTCAGTATCCGTCAGAACTACGCTTTTCGGAATGGGAATATCAGTCTGAAAACCGGTCAACAGTTTATTGAAAGTCATCTGATGTTCGGAAAATTCTGTTCGTTCAAATACCAGGTATTGTAGTACAAACAAAGTGCGTATCTGCGCATCACGATCTTTAAAACTCCCCGCTTCGGTTAACTCCAACCTATCAAACAATCTGGGCAAATAAGGAGTCAGGAGCGCTAAACCGGCATTATCAATAAAGGTTGGTTCCATAAATTCTTCTTCTAATATTTCATATTCAACAATTTGAGGAGAAAGCTTCCGTTCCGTGAGTTTTCCACTTAGCTTTTGATTCTTATTCTGCTGTATATCGTGTGACAACTGATTCAGTTCAGGCAAAGGCTGCGCTGTCCTTTTCTGAAGTACTTGTGATTGCCGCAGTTTATTCTGTGTTAATAACCGCGATAAATAATATTTTAACAAAATCCGATTGGCATAGCAGGCCATCGATGATATGATAACGAATCAGGGCATGTTAATTTTGTGGCATGATAATTCAGTAACTGGTTCGAAAACTAAAAATTACATGACAAAGTTAATATTATATTTTACATAATTCTCTTCCTCGTTCGCAGTAGCGTGTAAAGCAGATTAGGATTCGGCGCAGACTCTTCCTACTTTAGGATATAAAAGCAAGAAGTTTCTTTGAATGGGAATGACACGAATAACCGCAAATCATCTGTTACATACACTGCCTTAGTAAACTCCAGGTGACACAAGTATGGCAGATTCTTAGTTCATGCTAACTGACAGTCAACGACCGAAGGAAGTTAAACTTGGACTGAACCAACGGTCAGCGAAGCTAAAAGATAACCAAGTTGTACTTGGTTGTGGCTGCAAACCACTCTGGTTTACAGCACAAGTTACCGCTTCGCTCAAACTTACGCTAAATCGGACCGTCCGTTATGACCAATACTAAAAAATACAGATAAAATACGAATAAAATATAGATATTTTCATAGGTTTGATTATCTTTGTTCGGATAAAATACGAATATGATATGGATAAATTTCAAAACAAGCTAAATTTCAACTTTGGCGTAAATCAACAGATAATCAATAAAGTAAGCTTTATTGATTCATTTAGAGGCAAATGGAATCTTGTTGAACAGAAAGAAAATAATTATCTGAAAGAGCTTCGGAGAATTGCAACTATAGAATCAATCGGTTCCTCAACAAGAATTGAAGGAGTTCAATTAACTGACAATGAAATCATAGAGCTTCTTAAAAATGTGGAGATAACAAAACTTGTAACAAGAGACCAACAGGAAGTAGTCGGATATTATGATGTTCTGGAAATAATTTATGAAAGTTATCCTGAAATTCGCATCTCTCAGAATTACATTCAACAACTTCACCAAAGGTTGTTGAAATACAGCGAAAAGGATGATAGACACAGAGGGAACTATAAAAACTTATCTAATAAAGTCGTAGCAAACTATCCGGATGGAACTCAAAAGGTGATATTTAACACGACTGAACCACACTTGGTTGAAAGTGAAATGAATGAACTAATTAACTGGACAAATCAGGAATTAGAAAAAAATGAAATACACCCATTAGTCATAATAGCTTTGTTTATCTATGAATTCTTATCAATTCACCCTTTTCAGGACGGTAATGGTCGACTTTCAAGACTTCTGACAAATTTACTTCTGCTTAAAAATAATTATCAGTTCATTCAATATGTATCATTTGAAAATTTAATTGAACAGAAGAAAAAGACTTACTATGAGGCTTTAATGGATGGACAAAAAGACAGAAACACAGAAAATGAAAAAATAAATGCCTGGGTTCTTTTCTTTTTAGACTCATTGGAAACGTTAATTCACAGATTAGAACAAAAGTATAGCCTGTTTAAATCTAAAGGTGGATATTTGAGCGAAAGGCAGAAAAAGATTATGGATTTTATCTCTTCAAATCAGCCGATTAAACTAACAGATTTAGTACTTGCAATGCCCGAAATTTCAAGCCATACACTAAAAAAAGACTTGCTTTATCTTAAAACAGAACAATTTATCCAATCAATTGGCAAATATAAGGGGACAATATACATAAAAAAGGAAAGTTAAAGTACAGGCCATAATACACGTTCTTAGGTTTATCGTAGCGAATAAAACAGATTCAGGTTCGGCGTATGGCTCTGCCTACGTCGTGGATAAAAGCCGGAAATTTGGTTGAACGTAAATGACACGAATAACTGCAAATAGCTTACCACAAACATTGAAAGGCAAAATGGTTATGCTATCGTTCTAATTCGCGGCGACTTGCGTAATTTGCGTTCAATACCTTTGAAACAGAAACGACTCGCCTCAAAAACCGCCACTACTCCTCCTATGCGAACCATTGTTCTTAATTGTGAAAATGATACCATAGAATAGATTTTCTTTTAAAATCCCTCTCAATAGATTAGTATTTCATCAAAACTTCCACATCTTTGTAGTCCAAATTAAACACTATGGATTTTAAAGATAAAGAACTTATTATATTCGACTTTGACGGTACACTCATCAATAGTATTCCCGACTTAGCAACGGCTATCAATAAAATGTTGACGCATTTTAATTTACCAGACATAGAGATAGACCTCATTGCTTCATTTGTTGGAAACGGAGCTTCTATGTTGGTAAAGAGAGCGTTGAAACTTGCCATGCAGGACAAGGAACCAACGAATGATTTTTTCGCAGAAGCATTTGCGTTTTATCTTTCGGCATATAAAGAAGTATCGTGTCAGAAAACATTCACTTATCCGGGAGTAGTAGAAACGCTGAATTACCTTGATAAAAAAGGCTATAAGATGGTGATCTGCTCGAATAAACCGTTTGACTATATTGAACCGATTCTCGATTTTCTTTCCATTAAACCGTACTTTAAACGTTGGATTGGCGAAGACTCAATGCCGGAGAAAAAACCTCATGCCGCCCCTTTGCTTTATTTAGCGAAAGAGATGAATACGACAGTAGAAAAAAGCATCGTGGTGGGTGACTCAAAAAATGATATTCTTGCGGCGCAAAATGCGGGGATGAATAGCGTGGGTGTGACCTATGGCTACAATTACAACGAGAATATTGCAGACTATAAACCAAGTGTAGTGTTAGATAGTTTTCCTGACCTACAAAAAATATTTTGAAATGAGTAAGATATACAATGTGGGCATCATCGGTGGTGGAATATCAGGTTCTGTCACTGCTTTGCAACTCTCCCAATACGGAATAGACAATATTTTATTTGAACAAGGTGAGAGCCTTGTGAATGGACCTCCGTTCTGCCACTTACACGCAGGAGGAAATCTTTACCCCGACATATCTATTGAGCAATGTAAACAGCTCATGCGTCAATCAATCGAAATGGCAAGACTATTCCCGCAATCGATTGACGAAAGACCGACCTTTATCAGCGTTCCAAAATCAGAAAAACTGGATGTAAATAAGATTGAAGATAAGCTCAAACTTCTGGCAAATTACTATCAGGAGTTGGTTGGTGAAGATACATCGAATGAAGTACTAGGCAATCCGGCCAACTATTACAAAGCCTACACGCACGAAGATTTGGTTGCACTGGCAAAACAAGACACTGTAGAACAGCCCAAATCACACGATGAATGGATGGCCAACGCTATTAAATACATCGATTACGAAAGCTTAAAAATGCCGGTTTTCTTAGTACAGGAATATGGATGGAACCTGTTTCGGGTAGCCGCTCAGGTACAGTTAGCTCTGACTAAGACCAAAGAATGTGAGCTACAAACAAACACTAAAGTCACCGACATCAAAGACGTACGCGATCAGAATCCGGATTACAACTGGGAAATAAGCACGAATGATGCCGTCTACAAAGTGAAGTATTTAGTGAATTCATCCGGCTATAAAACGGCAAATATAGATGAATATCTACAGCTAAACTCTAACCGACTGATTGAATACAAAGCGGCCTATATATCCAAATGGCATAGTATTCCGGGCTTAATTCCCGAAATGATTTTTCACGGAGAGCGTGGCAGTACGCACGGCATGGCTCAGCTAACACCCTACGATAACGACTATTATCAAATTCACGGCATGACCAAGGATATCACCTTGTTTGGCAACGGATTGATACAATCAAAAGAAGATGTATCACCAGCCGAATTTGACTCAGCTATCAAACAGAAAATTGCTCGTGAATGGAATCAAAATGAAATCAACGAAAGAACTGAATCTGCCATCAGGTATGCAGCCCAATATGTACCGTCATTCAAATCGGCTACTGTGGGTGGGCCGCCCCTGCATGGAGCACAGCAAATACCCGGAGATGACCCTAACCTAAGAGTAGGTGAAGTGTGTTTTCCATGTGAATCGTATGCTCGTTCTGAGATTGTAAAAGCGTCTTCTGCCTTAACGGTAGCCATGCAAATCATTCAGAAAATGCAGGAAGAAAACATTATTCCGGCATTTCAAACGAATGCAAAACAAAATGCACTACTTGACAGCATCTCCAAACCCGAGATTGATAAGCTAGCAAGTGACCTAGCCAGCCAACGAGGATATCCAAGCTCGCTTTCGCGACTACTTATTGAAAGGAAATAAATACGTTACCGATTTGTAATCTGCAAGTAAAAATTGATTGAAAACATAAAACTCAAAATGACAAAAGCGCCTGATATAATAGTTAAAACATTAGATTACCAGCCTATTAATATCTCTGAAAAATATTACAACAAGAACTTACTAATTCTCTTTTACAATAATGATTGTTTAGGTTGTACTGGTCGATCCCTTCCTTTAGCTCATAAAATAATGCACGAATTTAAAGATCTGGAAGTAATTGGAATACATAGTAATTTCAACAGAGCTATTACGAAAGAAGAAATTATTGAAATATTTACCTCAAAGGCACTTCCTTTCCCTATATATATCGATGAAGAACATAAAGTTTTTGATTTGTATCAGTGTGAAGGAACTCCTCACTGGATTATAATTAATAAACTTGGAGAAAAGTACCGGTCATTTTTTGGATCACAGGAAAATATTCAAACAAGATTATGGTATTCTTTGAGTGAATTAACGCAAACTGAATAGTAGCAACGAGCAATGAAAAGCAAGTAAAAGGAGCTCTTACATGGTAAGAGCTATAAACAAAAGATCGGAGTCACGATTTCCTCAGCTTTGCATATTGCCTCCGTTCTGTGTCAGCAAGGGCAATAAAGACATTGAATTTCAACAATTAACGTAGATTGTAACATCTAATTAGACGATTAGGCAGACTTTTATAGTGATTTGATATTGTTTCTATAATCTCTTCAATCTCTCTGTTCATTGTAGCGTGTAAAGCGGATTAAGGTGCGGCATATGGCTCTGCCTACGCCGGATATAAAAGCAAGGCTCGTTGATTTCCAATTCGTGCGGCAGCAGATAAAAAGCGCAAAAATAAACTATTTGAAAATAAATTAGTTATACTCAATTAATATACCTACCTTTGCGGAATAATTTTTTAATTACATGTTATGAATAATGGTACAGTAAAATTTTTTAATGATTCAAAAGGATTTGGATTTATTAAAGAAGAAAAATCAGGAATTGAATATTTTGTTCATGTTTCAGGTTTAGTTGATGAAATCAAAGAAAATGATGAAGTTTCTTTTGATCTTCAGGATGGCAAAAAAGGATTAAATGCATGCAATGTTAGACTTTCGTAGTCTATTTATCATATACATTTCAATTTGGGTCCCGCATTTAGCGGGACTTTTTTTTGCTTAAATATTCCGGCATCCCTTCGCAGTATCGTGTAAAGCAGATGCGGGTTCGGCCTATGGCTCTGCCTATGCCGGTGAAAATGCAAGAAGTTTTTTGAACGCAAATAACACGAATATCACAAATTACCGCAAATAATCTGCATTGCGGCTACCATACCGAAAGGTTCTGATTTTGTCTTGAGTTGCGGGTACTTGCGCAATTTGCGTTCGATTCCACACAATCCAAACGCACAAAGATAACAAAGGCGATTCCCCGATTATCGGAGAACCGCCTTTATCGCTTTCATAATCTATCGGCTACTGAAATTTAGAAACGCATAAAGAAATTCCACGTTTCTTTGGCGATCCAGTTGACATCAGATCCGGGATCTTTAGCGGTGTCGGTATGACCACCCACGAATGAACCAAACATTACAGGATATTCAGCAGGAAGTCCTTTAATTTCAGTTGTGATATGAGTCGGAGTTGTGGCTAATGGTAATTCCGGCAATTGTTTCAATCCGTTATCTTCGGCATGAGTCAATACACAATATTTACCACCCTGCTTTTTTTCATCAGAGTTGACATATTTACAAAGACCGTCCTGAGTACCTGTTGTACTAAAGTAAGCCAGAGGTTTGTGTTTGTTTTCAGGAAGATAAATGTTCCAGTTGGCCGGAGCATAACAAGCCACAGCACGAAGATCACTCTGAAATTCTAATGATAACGAGTAGGTAAACATAGCACCAAAGCTAAATCCACAGCAAAATATGCGGGAGGTGTCGATGCTCAGCTTATCCTTAAACAATTTAAGCATATCGGCAAAGAAGAGATGATCTTTGTCATCACGTGTACGCCAGGGAGTTTGGTCGGTATATCCCTGAGGTGCAACGAAAATAACAGGGACATTATTTTGTTCGGCATAGGCTTTAAGACCATAATAGTTATTATCAACCATTGTTTTCATACTTCCCCCCATCATGTGCATGGTAAAAATCAAACGGTAAGTTTTGTTTTTGTCGTAGTTCTTGGGAATATCGATGGTATATTGGCGTTCAAGCCCTGCACTTGTCATGGTATAAATCCCGCTCTTAAAACCTCCGAGGTCTTTACCGTAACCGGCACTGGGAGTTGGAGCATTTTTCAAGGGACGAGGCACTTCTACTGAAATACCTGTTTGTGCATTGCACGAAAAAAATGAAGCTAAAAGGATAAAGATTACAAGTGTTTTTCTCATGTTAGTGATTTTTAAATGATTACTGATTATTTATTATTACTATGTATGCGTCAGACAGCTGACGGTCGTTTTTAAGTTTACTTTGCTATTACCTGCATAATTTGCGTTCTATCCTATTTTAAGTCAAGCTCTTGTTTCTGCTACTGAAAATCCAGCAACCTTAGAAAGAACACCGTTATATGGTTTATTATCTGCGACAGATGCAATATATTGAGATGCGCATAGTTTTCGAGCAGGATAATGCCCAGCAATACCGCTGTTCCCCATTTGTAGAGATTCATCATCAGCGTAGGATTGATGTCTTTTAGAAAGGTGAGGTAAACGTGCGAACCGTCGAGCGGAGGCAGCGGAATAAGGTTGAATACGAACAAGCCGATGTTGATGATTCCCGAAATAACTATCAGGTTGATAACGGCTATTCCCGTTTCGGTAGCATTGAAATAGGGATAGATAAAGAGAATCCGTGCCACTATCAACAGCAGTAGCGCCAGCAGGAAATTGGAGAGCGGTCCGGCAATGGAGATCAGAATCTCATCGCGGTGCTTGTGTTTCAGGTTGTCGGGATTGAAGCTGACCGGCTTGGCCCACCCGAAACCGGCAAAAATAATCAGAAAGAAACCCATCCAATCTATATGCCGCAACGGATTGAGCGATATACGTCCGTCGTCTTTGGCCGTGTTATCGCCCAGTCGATAAGCCGTATAGGCATGGGCAAACTCGTGTATGGTCAGGCCAATAATGGCTGCCGGAATAATCTTAATCGTTTCGGATAGCTCCATGAATTTCTGTATTATTCTAAGTTTTGCTCGTGCCATATTTAGTACAAGCTTTCGAAAGACTCTACGCTCTTACACCAAGACATGTGTTATGGCTTTGCTATTCTTTCTTTCAAAAGTATGTCTTAACAGCGAACTCAAACTGGTTGATGAATATCTCTTTAAATTTTGATATGTTATTTTGTTCATAAAACAATAACATCGCCTTCTTGTAGTCTATCGAATCTACTGTTCTGAATGAAATCGGACAATATTTGTAGTTCATTAAAATTGCATTACTTACAATTCTTGCCGTTCTTTTGTTTCCATCCATAAATGGCTGAATGTATGATATCAGCACTAAAGTCAACAGCGCTTTTTCAAATATATCCTCTTTTTTATTCACCAGTTCACAAGCAGATTCCAAAGCTTCACGTATTTGAAATTCATTGTCAAGCGGGCGATAATTCGTACCCGAAATACCCACTCTCCGTTTTCTTAAATGTTTGTCAACTGCCAGATCTTTGATGAGCAAGCTATGTATGTCTTCAATTTTCAAAATTGACAATGGCATTAAATAGTCCGGATTTTCGACAATAAAATCTATAGCATCTTTGTGGTTCAGAAGCATAATGGCTTCTTCTTTTGTTTTCCCGGCTGCAGTTTCTTTGTCTTTAAGCAACCTTTCAGTTTCAAGCAACGAATAAGTATTTCCTTCAATCTGAGACGATTTCCAGCTTAAATCAATGGCAAGTCGTTCAAGTTCTTTTTTGCATTCAAAATCAGATAGTTGAGATATATTTTCAGTATATTTTGCTTGTAGGTCAGTCAGCTTTGAAAGCTCAGTTTCATTCAGGATTTCAGCCTTGTCTAATAATTCAAAAATATCCAGATTGAACTCTCCTTTAATTTTTCGTTCATCAATTTCCTTCTCGTAATAACTATCTAAGTCAATTGGACACAGTAATTCATAAGTCGGTGAAATGGAATACCTAGTTCCTTTTCCTTTGCCTTCCGAAATTATGTACTTTTCGGTTAGAAGCTGAGATAAAAGTCGTTTAACCGTCGCATAGCTAATCGAAGTCGCAAACTCTTTGTGAATTTCTCCGGAAGAGCAGCTTGCATGATTCTGGATGAAATTTAAGATTTCATTTTGTCTCGTTTCTTGCATAATTCAACATGTTATGGCTCACAAATATACAAAATATGGCTCATAATTCACCGTAAATGAGCTTTATTTTCTTTACGATGAGCCACACAGACGATGTCTATGCGAGTTTTGATGTAGGCCGGAGTCACACACGAATTTCAATCGGCTTGACATTGTTGTGAACTGAGGGATATAAATAACATCACGCAAGATACTCTGATCAATCCTTATCCCTTTACCCACTCCACAATATCGGCCGGCACCCGAAATGTTACGTCGGGAGTGATTCGTTCGGGATGACGACTACCCCACCCCGCCAGTCCGAATTTGACTCCGGCTCCATGAGCGCACCGGCAGTCGTATACCGTATCGCCGATGTAGATGGTCTGCCCGGCTCTTGCACCCGAAACTTCCAGAAACTTCAGCATCGGTTCGGGATCCGGCTTGTGCTTTTCGGTTTGATCAGAACACACCACATAATCGAAAAGATCTGCCAGTCCGAAAGGAGCGAACTCGTGCTTAAACTCGTTTTGCGTTTTGGAGGTGACAATGCCGGTTTGCAGGTTCATTTCCTTCAGCAACACCAGCATTTCTCGGATACCGTCGAAAACCTTTGCTGTATGGAAGAATTGCTGAAAAAAGAAGTTCCACCGCAGATTGGCCTGTTGCACATCCTCAATGCCGAACATCGGCAAAGAATCGGAACCGGGCAACCCGAAAGCAAATTCCAGATCCTTCAATGAAAACTCTTTGCCGTAATCGGTCTTCAGCATACCCTGCAAGCCACACAGCACCGCCTGTTCGGTATCGATCAGTGTGCCGTCTATATCAAAAACTATTGTATTCATTCAAGTTTTTCAGTTATAAATGGCAGAATTATTTCTTTTCCGCCTGTTTTGCCCTGATATACTTGGCCATATCCACCATCGGAGCAATCCAGATTTCGTTTTCATGCGCCTTCAGGAAATGGAGCAACTTACAGTGCGCCTCCAGCGACACATTAATATTGTGTCCGCCACCTACGCCGTGAAACAGAAAGACCAGTAAAGTATGCGACTCCAACGCCTGTTTCACAAGACCTGTCATATAATCGCCTCCCTCACCGTTAATCATATAACAACGAATATCATTCAGATCGACTTCGTTGCTATGCTGCATTGCAGGGATGACACCGCGGGCTCCGGTAAATTCTTTTTCAAGAGGCTTATAAAAATCGACACCGCCAATTGTTCTATCGCCACAGGGATAAGCGAACGAGCGTTCGGTTTTCCCGTCGATTGCCTGCAGAAGGCTATTTGTGATCCGTATCTCAGTCTGAGCACGTGCCACCGTAAATTTACTAAGATCACCCTCTGCCGTCACCCATGACCGCCCTGCCATGTTCCCGTCGCAGGGATGAGTAAGCGTATGGTTGCCGAGCTCGTGTCCGCGTTGCGCAGCTGCTCTCCATTCGCTCATTCGTTTTGCTACCACCGGCGACTGTCCGATAATATAAAAAGTTCCTTTAAGACCTACCGAATCAAGGGCCGGTATGGCATTGTCGAGATCAACATCAATCGCATCGTCATAGGTAAGAACTACAGCACATTTTTTGCCGTTCCAAAGTTCATTTTGCTGAGCATTAGAAAACTGAAACAAAACAGTTGAGACAATAAAGGCCAGTAAGATTTTACGGTTCATAGGATAAAAAGGGTATAAACAATTAAATGCAAGCAGCATATTTCTTAACAAGAAGACAAACTTACAGCTTTCTTTTTACAACTTAAAACGGCTCATAAGCTTTTTGAATTATACAGAATCAGAAATATACAAGAAGGTCAAATCAATTAAGCAGGCAAATAAAATACAGAGAAACACAAACAGACGTCGTTGACCAACCGTCTTGGATATAATCTCACAATATCCCAGATGGTTAATTTGCGAAATAAATTTCCATCTTGCTAGAGCAGAAACGAAAACCTCCACTTTTTTTGATTAAAATATCTAAAAAGCAAGATTTGAACACATTACTAAATTTATTAAATCTATTTTTGTACAAACATTTTAATTTAGATGAATAGCGACCATCATTTAGAGCGTATAAACAAAACTATCGAGTACCTGAAGGAAAATCCCGGGAAAAATATGTCACTGAAAGAGGTTGCTTCAATTGCAATGTTTTCTGAATATCACTTCCACCGGATTTTCAAAAAAGTAACAGGAGAAACACCCCGTCGTTATATTAAACGGCTGCGGATGGAGAAAGCATGTACTTATCTAAAAAATGATGAATCAATTGAAATGCAGGAACTATGGAGCCGATTGGGTTACAGCACGGCATCACATTTCAGTAAAGATTTCCGGATTTTTTACGGATGCACTCCATCGCAATACCAGAAAAAAATAAAGGAGCAGAAGATCAATGAAATCAAAGCAGGGATCAAAATAATGGAGCATCAGCCCTCGCCGGAAAAGCAAAAAGTCTGAGACAAAAAATATCAGACACGAAACAATATGCTTTTAAGAAGCATTGAGCAATAGGTTAGTTTTGCTCAACGTAAACCAAATATCTAAAGAGAGAACCGCACCGTGCAAACGCATGGCGCGGTTTGTCGTTTCCAAACCTCATGGATACCTGACACCCTTCCTCAAAACACTAACGGGAGCAATCACAACTTAAGAATCAACGTACTTGGAATATCTTTCAACCAACGGCTCTCACGGTCGAGTTCCGCTTTCCAGCTATTAATACTTATCAGCAACAGGTCATGATGACGCATCATTTCGCGGGTTACCTTCGATTCATGAACCGTCTGAATATGATTCGGAGCTATTTGTCCAATATTTCGAATCGTTTCCCGAATATCCGATGAATGTTTCAACGCCTGACGGCTGTCTATCACTGTCACCTGCGAATCTGCATTCGAGATCAGCTTCTGAGCATAGCCGATTAAAAATGAATCTTCGGGCGACAACAAAGCGACCAGTACCCGGTCGGGTTTCACAAAATTTTTATCGATCAATATACCTACAGGCACTTCGCTTTTAGCCACAATCAGTCGTGTTTTTTCATCAAAAGGAGAATTTTCGAACAGTTTTTCTCTTCGGGTCATTTTATTGAGCAAATGATCGGGATTGATGATGCGTGCCGTAAAACCGAGAATTTTCCCCAATACACTGCCCTCAAAAATTGACTGTCCGATTCCGATCAGCAGCAAATCGTAATTGCCTTTATTCGCCATCTGGGTTATTTCCGTCTCAATATCATTGGATGCTTTGAACAAAGTAGCAACATTCACATTCAAACGGTTCGATTCTGCAATAATCGGGGTAAAACTTTCTTCTTCGTACTCTGCGGCATTAAACTGGTTCAGGTCATTATTCGGAGAAAGGTGCATGGCCGTAATCATCGAATTACCACTCTGCTTACTGGTAAGGCTATAGGCCAGACGGAGCAATGCCACACTCCGCTCCGGATTCGCAAACGACACTAGTATTTTATACTTACTAATACGGCTGATGGTCGTCGAAACCTCCTCTTTGCCCGGTTTAAAGATTTTATTTATAAGGTTTAGCGCAGGACCTGTAATAAATGTCGTTACTAACGCCATTATCACCATCATGGCAAAAACCGAAGGGGATAAGACTCCCAGATCATAACCGATATTCAGCACCACCAGCTCCATCAATCCCCGGGTATTCATCAAGGCACCAATCGACAAACTGTTTCGCCAGTTCTGTCCCACAAAACGTGCAGCCACGGCACTCCCCGCAAACTTTCCGACCACGGCAACAAGGATAACACACCCTGTCACCTGCCAAAGGTAAACATCGTTGAGCAGTCCGATTTGTGTGCGCAAACCGGTAAACACAAAATAGAGAGGAAGCAAAAGCACCAGCGCGATATCTTCAATTTTTTCGATGAAAATATTACGGAATTTCTCGTTATCAGGCATCATGGTGCCCGCCATAAATGCTCCGAATAAAGCATGAATACCAATCAATTCTGTGGCATACGACGAAAGCAGCAAAATCAGGAAAAATATTGCAACAATTGGTTTACTCAGGTTTTCGCGCGAAGTATGCAAGTCACCGACCCGTTTCAAAAACGGACGCACACCTTTGATCATTATAGCCACGTAAACAATAGCCAACGCAATTACATACAGCGAACTGGCAAACGATCCGGCTTTCACAATGGCAATAACCGCGGCCAACAGGCACCATGCCGTAATATCATCGACCGCCGCGCAGGTAATGACCACCGAACCGAGATGCGTTTTATGCAGTCCCCGCTCCTGCACTACCCTCGCCAGCACCGGAAAGGCCGTAATGCTCATTGCAATTCCGATAAAAAGCCCGAATGAAGTAAAAGGCACTCCGACCGGTGCAAAGCTCCGATAGATGGCGTACGCCAGTCCGAGACCCAGTGCAAACGGAACAATTATGCTGACCTGACTGATAACAAACGCATCGCCTGCATTCTTCTTCACCACTTTCAGATCGAGTTCCATCCCCACCATAAACATGAACAAGATCAACCCTATCTGACTAATAAACTGAAGATTGCCCAACGATGCAACAGGAAACAAGGTAGAAAAGAAATGGGGAAAATAATGACCAACAACAGAGGGACCCAACACCACACCTGCAATGATTTCGCCGATCACAGTAGGCTGTCCAATTTTGGTACAAATCCAACCGAACAGTTTCGCTACCAGGATAATGGTAACTATTTGCAACAGAAGAATAGCCAGCGGATGTCCGAAATTGACTCCCAAAGACTGAACAAAGGCTGTCCACATACTACTATCGCTGACATGCGTCACAACCGACTTTCCGCTCTCCAGCCCTTTTCCGGCATGGAAAAACCACACCATCAATGCAGAAAAAACTGCCATAACCACAACGTAAAACCCTGTATTTTTCAAGCGATGCATGACGACCTCCTTTTTTGTGCAAAGATTATGCAAAAAAGATGATAAAATCAAGGCTGGAGAGTCCTGTCAAAGGGGATTTTGCAATAAGACAGAAAAATTTTGTAAGGAAATCAGTGAGTGGTTTTCTGCACAAAAACGCTACGGTAAGCCTCGCTCAGATGAAGCGTCAGCAAACCTTCGTCCGCAGGCAGATTCGTTACGATTTCGTCGTGAGAAAAATACCGGACTGCCCGTAGCGCAATAATTTCCTGCTTATTAATCTGGCAGAACTTATCGGAAGGTAGCAGAACCAGGAGTTTTTCGAAGGAAACATTCTTCAGAATCAATACCGAACCATCATCGAATGTTGCCGCTTTATCGCGACTATCAATGGAAGAAGTGGCAATATAGAGCACCTTATCGAAAAACAACAAAGCCCTGCCTTTATTCGTATTCAACCGTACAAAAGCGGGCTGATTCTGTAATAGTTCGAGACGCTTGGCCGCCTTTTCCACAGCAATTTGCAGGCGCTCTTTTTGAATCGGCTTCACCAGGTAATCCACCGCATCAATATCGAATGCATCCGTAGCATATTGTTTGTAGGCAGTGGTAAAAATCACCGGTTTACCATTCAGGCATCGGGCAACCGACAATCCATCCATTCCTGTCATTTCAATATCGAGAATTGCCAAATCAAAGTCTGTTGCTGCAGCCTCTTCCAGAAAAACGGCAGGATCAGCAAACGCTTTCATCACAACCAGGCCGGATATCTGCTCGCAAAGCATTTTCAGATAAGCCAATCCCGGCAATTCATCATCGAGCAGCAGACACTTCAGAGGCTTTGCCATTGAGATCAATCGTTAAATGAGCTGTATATGTATTGTTCTCCACCTCGCGATCCAAACGATAGTGTCCGTTGTAAAGTATTTGCAGACGTTGCTCTAACGTGGCAGAGCCGATACCACTCTTCTCTTTGTGCAGAGCCGTACGCGAAGAAATTTTATTGGCGACTGTAAGCGAAAATATTCCCTGTCTGAATTCAAACGAAACAGCAATAAAAGCATCACCACTTTGCAAATCGGCATGTTTAAACGCATTTTCAATCAGATCGACCGAAATAAGAGGAGCCATTACCTTTGTCCGGTAAAGCGGATCGGATTCGTCCGTTTTATTTTTCACATTCAGGGCAAACAGAGGGCTCACCTTTATTTTATTGATTTCTATCAAATTGAGAGCAAACTCAATTTCCTCCTGAGGCGTAACAAAAGAACCGTTACTTTCATACAGAATATAGTCGAGCACGTTTGCCAGCTTATCCATGGCATAATAAGTCTGGTAGGCATGCGACTGGATAGAATTAAGAATATTTTTAAAAAGATGAGGATTCAGCTTAGCTTCAATAGACGGCAATTCGGTTCTTTCTATTTTTTTCGTCAGTTCTCCGCACAATTGCTCAAAACGCTGTTTTTCGGTTTTAGCACGACGTGCTGCTTTGTAGAAATACACAGAGGCAAGGCTCAGAAGCAACAATGCCCCTGCACTTAAAATAACATATATGATGACAAACGTATTATCCATTTCTATTATAAAACAGTTCAAAGATAGCAGATTTTTCATCAGCAACCACAATAATATTCTTTTGACAGAATATGCATCAAAGTGCAATATTTGCTAAGTTTTGATTATCGACCCCTCCTAACCTCCCCAAAATGGGGAGGAACTCACCTGTAAAACGAGTAAAATTGGTTCATTTTACAAAGTTACAGCCCCCACTTTGGGGAATCGAAGATCAGCGAAGCTAATGGGGGTCAAAGAATAAAACATCAAGACGACTTCCTATACGCCAATTTGTGATATCGAAATCTTTATAAAATCTTTATACTCTGCTTTTGCTTCTTTACAATCCCCTTATGACTTCCGTTTTACTTTTGCAGTGAAAATAGCGCGAAGGTGATTCGCTTAAAAATTGAGAAACAATGAGTACATTTATTCAACTGACCCTCTTCTTAGGGGCACTTATCCTTCTGACTCCCATTTTGGGGAAATATATAAAGAAGGTAATTGGCGGAGAGAAACACTTCCTGACACCGGTTTTCGGATGGCTCGAACGGTTAATCTATCGCTTTTGCGGTGTCGATCCGCAACAAGAGATGAACTGGAAGCAATATCTGTTTGCTTTGCTTTGGTTCAATTTCTTTGGCTTTGTGGTTGTATTTACCCTGCAAATGACGCAAGCCTGGCTACCGCTGAATCCGGCTAAAGTGCCGAATACTTCCTGGCACCTTGCCTTAAACACGGCCATCAGTTTTGTTACCAACACCAACTGGCAATCGTACAGCGGCGAAAGCACGATGAGTTATCTCACGCAAATGGCGGCTCTTGGCGTACAGAACTTTTTAAGTGCGGCAACCGGTTTGGCGGTATTAATCGCACTAATGAAAGGCCTGATCAAAAACACGAAGCAACAACTCGGAAACTTTTGGGTAGACCTGACCCGTTCGGTAATTTACATACTTCTCCCGCTATCTATCCTCTTTGCGGTGGTTTTGGTAAGTCAGGGCGTTGTGCAAACATTCTCGACCTATACCGATACTACAACGCTGGAAGGCGTTAAGCAGGTCATTCCGCTTGGTCCGGCAGCCTCACAAATTGCCATCAAACAACTGGGAACCAATGGCGGAGGCTTCTTCGGCGTAAACAGCGCCCATCCGTTTGAAAATCCGACACCTTTCTCCAATTTTCTGGAAATGCTTGCCTTGCTGCTTATTCCAGCAGCATTGACATACACTTACGGACTCTTTATCGGTTCCAAAAAACAGGGATGGACACTTTTCGGTGCCATGCTGATTATTTTGTGCGTAGGTCTGGGCGTGTCGCTTTATGCCGAATACGCGGCCAATCCGGCATTGCATATTGCAGGTTCGATGGAGGGAAAGGAGACCCGGTTTGGCATCGTGAACAGCATTATTTGGTCGACATCTACCACAGTTGCTTCCAACGGTTCGGTGAATGCGATGCACGACAGTCTCTCTCCGCTGGCCGGTTTGGTTGCCATGTTCAATATGATGCTGGGTGAAGTGGTTTTTGGAGGCGTTGGTTCCGGCTTGTACGGCATGATAGCTTTTGTAATACTGACCGTTTTTATTGCCGGACTGATGGTGGGACGTACTCCCGAATATCTGGGAAAGAAAATTGAATCGTTCGAGGTGCGGATGGCGCTGATTGCCGTATTGGCTCCGGCTGTCTGTATCCTTGCCTTCACGGCCATAGCCGTCAGTACACATGCCGGGCTTGCCGGGTTAAACAATAAAGGGCCGCACGGCTTGTCGGAAATACTCTATGCCTTCACTTCAGCTTGTGGCAACAACGGCAGCGCTTTTGCCGGACTCTCGACCAATACTCCGTTTTATAATGTGCTATTATCGATATGTATGCTGGTTGGCCGCTTTGGAGTCATTATTCCGATGATGGCAATTGCAGGCAGTATGGCCGGAAAGAAAGTAACGCCGGTCTCTTCAGGTACGTTTCATACTGACAACGGGATGTTTCTCATACTATTGATTTCTGTTATCATTATTGTCGGCGGATTGACTTTTTTCCCGGCTCTTTCATTGGGTCCGATTCTGGAACACCTGCTGATGCATGCAGGAATGACGTTTTGATTTGAAAATTTGAGAATTTGAAAATGTGAAAATGAAATCTGTAATGTCTGAAAAATTGAACATTAAACATTAAACAATCAATGAGTACACAAGATAAAAAATCGTCGCAGCTGTTTAACCGGAAACTATTGATTCCGGCACTGAAAGACTCTGTCTTAAAGCTGCATCCGGGTAAACTGATCCAAAATCCAATCATCTTTATCGTTGGACTGGGTGCCGTACTGACAACCGGAATTGTTGTCGCAAATCTGTTTGCGGGTCACTTTTCTTCTTTCGACTTCCAGATTACCGTCTGGCTGTGGTTTACCGTTTTGTTTGCCAACTTCTCCGAAGCCATTGCCGAAGGAAGGGGAAAAGCTCAGGCGGAGACCCTGAAAAAGAGCCGGACACAAACCAAAGCCCGTCGCATGAAAGGAGACAAAGAAGAGTTGGTTTGGGCAACCGAATTGACACGCGGCGATCTGGTTGTGTGTGAAACCGGCGATCTGATTCCGGCCGACGGAGATGTGATTGAAGGTATTGCCAGCGTGGACGAATCTGCCATTACCGGCGAATCGGCACCTGTAATCCGCGAGAGCGGAGGCGACCGTTGTGCTGTGACCGGCGGCACCAAGGTATTGAGTGACAAAATCATCATCAAGGTAACTTCCGAACCCGGCGATACCTTCCTCGATCGTATGATTGCACTGGTGGAAGGTGCCAAACGGAAAAAAACCCCCAACGAAATTGCCCTGAACAACCTGTTGCTCGGACTGACAGCCATCTTCCTGATTGCGGTCATCACCCTGCCTCCGTTGTTCAACTACAACCTTACAGGGCAGCAATCGACTTTAAGCCTCACTATTTTGGTAGCGTTGTTGGTTTGCTTGATTCCAACCACCATTGGCGGCCTGTTGAGCGCGATCGGCATTAGTGGCATGGATCGTTTGTTGCAGAAAAATGTGATTGCCACCAGTGGAAAAGCCGTCGAAGCCGCAGGCGATGTGGATGTGCTGATGCTCGATAAGACCGGTACCATCACGCTCGGGAACCGCATGGCGACGGATTTTGTTACTGCCGACGGCGTATCGAAAGACGAACTGGCCGATGCAGCACAACTTTCGTCGCTGGCTGATGAGACACCCGAAGGCCGCTCAATTGTGGTATTGGCAAAAGAAAAATTCCATCTGCGCGAACGCCATATTCACGAAAATGACATCACATTCGTTCCTTTCACGGCACAATCACGGATGAGCGGAGTAGATATTCGTCTTCCGAACGGGAAAGTGCGTTCCATTCGGAAAGGAGCTACCGATGCTATCCGCAAATTTGTGCAAAACAACAATGGATTTTTTCCTCAAAATGTAACGGATAAAGTAGTCGAACTTTCGGGGCAGGGAGCCACCCCTCTGGTTGTTGCCGACGGTGATCGGGTGTTGGGCGTGATTCACCTCAAGGATATTGTGAAAGGCGGCATCAAACATCGCTTTGCTCAGTTACGTACCATGGGCATTAAAACCGTGATGGTGACAGGTGATAACCCGTTAACAGCTGCCGCCATTGCCGCCGAAGCCGGGGTGGATGATTTTATCGCCGAAGCAAAACCGGAGGACAAGCTTTCCCGCATTCGTCAGGAACAGGCAAACGGACACCTTGTAGGTATGATTGGTGACGGCACCAATGATGCTCCCGCTTTGGCGCAGGCCGATATCGGCATTGCGATGAACAGTGGCACACAGGCTGCCCGCGAAGCCGGCAATATGGTCGATCTGGATAGCAATCCGACCAAATTGATTGAAGTGGTGGAAACCGGCAAACAGTTGCTGATGACCCGGGGTTCGCTCACTACCTTCAGTATCGCCAACGACGTATCAAAATATTTTGCCATCATTCCTGCTATTGCTGCGGGATTGTATGCCGGTGCAAACGGTCAGGGAGTGTTGTCGGCACTCAACATCATGCATCTTGCCACCCCCCAAAGCGCTATACTCAGCGCGGTTATTTTCAATGCACTGATCATTGTCTTGCTCATTCCGTTAGCATTGAAAGGTGTGAAGTACCGTCCGCTTTCGTCGAACCGTATTTTGGCCAAAAACCTGCTGGTATATGGTTTGGGTGGGCTGGTGGTGCCTTTTATCGGCATCAAACTAATAGACATTACGTTACAGCTTTTACATTGCATTTAACTCTCACAATATTAAATTATTGAAAATGAAAACGAAATTATTAATGACTTTATTACTAATCAGTCAGTTATTATCTATCACATCCTGTTCTTCGCAAAAAGGACAATCAGGCAAAGGTAATATTACCGAATCAGACTGGGGTTTGGTATCTGTCAAAGCGGCCACAAGCGATTCGTTGTTGATGCCCCTGAAAGAAGAAGTACCCACCCTGAACGTTTTAACCGACGGCACAATAAAAGGCACTACTGGGTGCAATAGTTTTGAGGGTCAGGTGGCCGTAACCGGCTATAACCTGAAGTTCGGGAACCTGCTCTTTACTCATGTGTCGTGTCCCGATAGAACCATCGAAAGCGCTTTTTATGCCACGCTCGATTCGACGGATAACTATACGGTTGATCACGGCCATCTTTTATTGAAAAAAGGAGATAAAGTCCTGGCTAAATTTATGCCGCTGGATATGCGTTGAATAGCAAACACCGCAATTCGGGGCTATTCGTTTTAATTAATAAACTTTGAAATAATGTATAAGATTCATAGATTTTCGATGCTAAAATTTTGTGCAGTTGTTGCTTTTACTGTTGTGTTCTTTCCGGTAAAAGCACAAAATAACAATAACCATTTTTCTATTTCGGCCGATGTTGTTAGTTCCTACGTCTGGCGAGGTGTAGCACAAGAAGGTTCGCGGGGCGGTTCTCCCAATGTTCAGCCGACCGTTTCGTATATCAATGGTGCTTTCTGTGTCGGAGCATGGGGCTCGTACGCATTTTCAGGCAATGTCAAGGAAGTTGACCTGTATGCAACCCTGTCGTTACCCGATGCATTCTCTGTTACCGTTACAGATTACAACTGGAATAACGGAAACGATGGCAGCATCGGATATTTCAACTATAAGAATGGTAAAACGGGTCACGTTTTTGAAGGGACGCTGGCTTACGGAGGAACAAAATCTTTTCCTTTGTCAATCGCATGGAACACTATGTTATACGGTGCTGACAAAAAGACTAACGGCAATCAGGCGTTCTCTACTTACGTAGAATTAGGCTTGCCAATTACTTCGAACGTCAAAGCTTTTCTCGGCACCTCTCTGTTCGATAGTCCTAATTATTATAACAATGGTTTTTCTGTTATCAACCTTGGTCTTAAAGTGTCGAAAGAGATAAAATTTTCCGATTCTTTCAGCCTGCCTGTTTATGGAATTATCGGAGCGAATCCTCAGTCCGAGAAAGCCTTCTTCATAGCAGGCGTTACATTGTAAAAAACAAAATTATAAACGTATGAAAAAGTCTATATTATCCGGTTTAAAAATATTACTGGCATTCACCGTGCTGACCGGAATGGTTTATCCCTTAATGATCACGGGGATTGCACAAGTAGCGTTTCCTCATCAGTCGAATGGAAGCATTGTTTCCATTGAAGGGAAAGCCCGTGGCTCGGAGCTGCTGGGGCAAGAGTTCAAAAGCGACCGCTACTTCTGGTCGCGGCCTTCGGCGTGCAGTTATGCCACGTTGCCTTCGGGAGCTTCCAATTGGGGTCCGACCAGCGACACTTTGCGCAAGACGATTGAAAAGCGAAGAGAGAATTTTATTATTACCAATCGTCTACCGTTGAATACGGTGATGCCCAACGAAATGCTGACTGCGTCCGGTAGCGGGCTTGATCCGCACATTTTGCCCGAAAGCGCCACGCTTCAGATTGAAAGAGTAACATCGGCGCGTCATTTTTCACCGTCTCAATCGCAACAATTACATCAATTGGTAGCAAATCATACCGAACAACCTCAGTTCGGTTGCCTGGGAGAAAAACGGGTAAATGTTCTTGCATTGAACCGTGATCTGGATTTGTTGCGATAATTCGCGGTATATTTGCATACAAATGATAATAAAAACAGAAAATAACAAACCGACTTAAAATTTTACCATTAAGAAATTCAAATGATTAAGTGAAATCTTCATTCTCTTAATGCCTTCATGGTAAATAGATGTTTTTATGAATGTTTACGACGAAAACCGTCCTGATCCGGACGAACTGCTGGCTTCGTTGAAGGAGCAGGAGGATAAAAACAAGTTGGGCAAGCTGAAAATATTCTTCGGCATGTGCGCCGGTGTGGGTAAAACGTACACCATGTTGCAGGCTGCTCATCTGGAAAAGAACAAAAAAGCGGATGTGGTGATCGGGTATGTGGAAACACACGGTCGCCCGGAAACGGAACAACTGGTGGAAGGATTGGAGATTATTCCTCCTTACCAGATCGTTTACAGGGGAACGCAATTCCGGGAGGTGGATATCGATGCTATTATTGCCCGTAAGCCGCAGGTGGTTCTTATCGATGAACTGGCGCATACCAATGCTCCTGGCAGTCGTCATGCGAAACGGTATCAGGATGTACAGGAGTTGATTAACAATGGAATCGACGTGTATGCAACCCTGAATGTGCAGCACATCGAGAGCCGAACCGATACGGTAACGCAAATCACAGGCGTTGCCATTCGCGAAACAGTACCCGACGATGTGTTGGAAGCGGCCGATGAGGTGGAACTGGTCGATCTGACTGCCGATGAGTTGCTTCAGCGTCTTGCCGATGGGAAAGTGTATACTCCCGAACGATCGCAAGAGGCGGTGCGCAACTTCTTCCGGAAAGGGAACGTCACGGCTTTGCGAGAGATGTCGCTCCGGTTGGTAGCCGACAGGGTCGATAAGCAGTTACGGGAATATATGCAAACCCGTCGTATTCCCGGTCCGTGGAAAACAGGACTTCGTCTAATGGTGGCCATTGGCCCGAGTCCTTATTCGGCCTGGCTTATTCGCTGGGCCAAGAGTCTTTCGTATACCATGGATGCCTCACTAACGGCACTCTACGTGCAGAAAGCCGAAACGCTTTCGCCGGAGGATCAGGATCAGCTCAATAAAAATATTGCTTTGGCTAAACAGTTGGGAGCGCACTATCTCTCCACTACCGACGAAGATCTTTCGCGGGGAATACTGGCCATTGCCCAACGCGAAAATATTACCCATATCCTTGTCGGCAAATCGCAACGAAAAGGGCTGCATCAGTTGCTACGTCGTGATTTGGTTTCCAAACTTATTCACGAGAGTGGAGATATCGATATTTATGTGGTCGGAGCCAAGGAGGTGGCTAAAAAACAGCGTCATTTTACGTTTGCTTCGTCCGAATTCAGCTCGTCACCCAAAGCTTATCTGGCAAGTGCTGCGGCGATGCTGCTCACGGTATTTCTTTGTTATCTATGCAAAGGCTTTGTGGGCTATCAGGTTGTCTCCTATATCTTGTTGTTTGCCGTTTCGCTGGTGGCTCTTTTTTTCAGTACGGGGCCTATCCTGCTGGCTGCGGGACTAGGGGCATTATTCTGGGATTTTTTCTTTATCAATCCGCCGCTTACCTTTTACATTGCCAAGCCGGAAGATCTGATGATGTTCGGCACTTTCTTTTCGGTGGCAATCATCAATGGCATTTTAACTACCCGTTTACGCGGACAGCAACGGTTGGCACGCGACCGCGAACAGCGTACAAACGCTTTGTACGAACTGTCGAAGGTGTTGGCTTCGGCCTCCGGAACGCAGGAGGTGATCGATCAGGCCGTGATGCACATACGCAAATACTTCAATATTGAAAGCGCGATCCTTTTGGGCGAAGACGATACCGGTTTGCAAACCTCCTTGTTGCCGGTGGATACTAAAATGCAACTGCAGACTGCAGAGCATAGCATTGCCGCCTGGGTATATAAACATGGGCGAAAAGCCGGAAAATATACCGACACCCTGCCGGCTACCGATCTCACTTTTTATCCGTTGAAAGGAAAAAGAATCAATACGGGAGTGTTGCTGGTGAAGCCCCACAAGCCGTTTCATGGAGAGATGGAGCTGTTTTGGGATACGTTTCGAGTGCAGCTTACCAATGCGCTGGAACGCGAACAGCTCAACGAGGTTGCCCGCCGGGCTTCGGTGCTCAATGAATCGGAGAAGCTCTATAAAACGCTGTTCAATTCCATTTCGCACGAACTGCGCATTCCGGTATCGACACTGATGGGTGCCTCCGAAACGCTGTTGCAGCATAACGACGATGCCGAACTGCGGCAACAACTGGCGCAGGAAATTTTTTCAGCATCCGACCGTTTGAACCGCCTGATCGAAAACCTGCTCAACATGTCGCGCCTGGAGTCGGATCGCATCACACCGTCTATCAATTGGCACGACGTGCACGACCTTGCCAACAAAGTGCTTACAGATTTGCGCGACGAACTGGAACCATTCAATGTTGAGGTGATCATTCCCGAAAATATGCCGCTGGTTAAATTTGATTTCGGATTGATGGAACAGGTGGTACACAATCTGGTGTACAATGCCACCCAACACTCGCAACCCAAAACCACTATACGAATCAAATTTTATTACGATCATCATCATTTGGTTATTCAGGTAATGGACAGAGGAACCGGTTTTCCTCCCGAATCTATTCCCTATCTTTGCAATAAATTCTACCGGGCCAACAATCGCGTTGCCGGAGGCATCGGCCTCGGGTTATCTATCGTAAAAGGGTTTGTGGATGCACATCAGGGAACTATCCGGTTTGAAAATCGCGCACATGGCGGCGCCCTGATTACCATCAAGATACCGACCGGGAAATACACAATCGAAAATAAGGAAGATAACGAAGCACACGAAACACACTAACTATTTCTTTAGCAGAATGGTATTGCTTCGATGTTTATCTGTTTCTTCCGTGCATTCTGTGTGCGAAAATAGTTCACTATCTTTGTCCTTTGCTCTTTTTTCTAAAAGAATATGGCTGAAACAATACTGATAATAGATGATGAAAGCGCTATAAGGCGTCTGCTTGAAATAACACTTCAATCAGGCGGCTACACTATTCTGGAAGCCACCACCGGTAAAGACGGACTGATGATGGCGGCCAGTCATAATCCGCATCTGGTCATTCTCGATTTGGGATTACCCGATATGGACGGACAGATGGTTCTGAAGAAATTGCGCGAATGGTATGCCGGGCCTGTTATCATCCTTTCGGTACGCAGTTCGGAAGAAGATATTGTAAAGGCTCTCGATAGCGGAGCCAACGATTATCTTACCAAGCCGTTCCGCACGGGTGAGCTGTCGGCCCGCGTACGTTCATCACTCCGTTTTTCGGCTCAGGCAAACACCATGCACTCTGTTTTCACATTCAACAATCTGGAGATTGACGCTGTGAATCATATAGTCAAGAAAAACGGAGAAGTGATAAAGCTTACCTCCACTGAATTTTCACTGTTGGCACTGATGGCAAAAAATGCAGGGAAAGTTCTCACTCACACTTTTATTCTGAAAGAGATATGGGGCTATAGTTATCTGGAACAGACACAATATCTGCGGGTATTTGTCGCCCAGTTGCGGAAGAAGTTAGAAGATAATCCCTCCCTGCCCGTCTACATCATTACAGAATCAGGTATCGGCTATCGTTTCTGCGAATAGAAACGATATGATTATCCGCTAAGCAACCGGCAAACACCGGAGGTGTTGACCCAATAATAACGTCGGGATTTATCCCGACAGGGAGGGAAGTCGCATTTTTCACATAACGCTTACAGCGTTTCCCTACAAACGGGATACCACTACGCGGTTCAGTGATTATATTGACCATCTTTGTGCTTGCACCCGGATGAATCGGGGCGTTATTCTTGGGTTACGCCTTTGGCGTAGAAATACCGTTAGGTCATTATGCGGATAATTATATAAAACAATATTTATATTTTCCGGGCCCGCCAGTTTCCGAAATGAAAATAGAGGTAGCACATCGTACCAAGTCCAAGCCAATAGACGATTTCGGACATCCAGGCAATCGCCACCGACCAGTGAAACACAAAGTTCACCACATAGTTATAGGCCATATACACCACCAGCGTTGTCATATCGAAAAGCAATGCCATGCGCGTATTTCCGGTTCCGGATAGCGCGTTGAACCAGATACATCCGAAAGCAAACACGAACAACACCACGCAAAAAACATACATAGAAGGAACTGCCGCATTAACTAATTCGCTGTTATCCGTATAAATAGACGCCAGTATCCTTGGAAATAGCGCTGCGAGAATAGCTACCGGAATCACCGCTCCGAGCGCCACACGAAATTGCCTGCGAATGGTGGGCAACACCTCATCCGTTCGGCCTTCCCCTATCAGATTACTCACAATGGTGCTGATGGTTTGCCCGAATGCCATCACCGGCAAGCCTAACAACGAGTAGAGACTACGGATAATATTAGAAATAGCCAGCGGACGCTCTCCGGTTTGTTCAATAAACATAAAGAACAAGAACCAGGTCGACACAGACAAAAAGATCTGCATCATAATAAACAGGGATATATCGAGAATCTGACGAACCGTTTGCCAACTAAACCGATGTGTCTCAAACAAGCCGAAACGCTTTGTATCAATAGCTTTACATGTATAAATGAAATAGAACAACGTAGTAGCTGCTTCTGCAATGACCGATGCCAGCGCTGCCCCTCCGATACCAAGGCGTGGCAATCCCCAGTGCCCAAAGATTAACGGATAGTTAAGCAGAACATTTACTCCCGTCGTGATAAAAGCACTCAATGTCAGCACCTTTGTCCGCATCACACCCACATAGAATGCCCGAAACATCAGGTTTATAAACGCAAAGAAGAAACCAAAGATACGGAAATTGAGGTATTCAATAGTGGCATTGCAAACAGCGTGCGAATGAACGAAAGAACGCATCAACGGAGCTGCAAAAAAGAAACTGAGCAGAAAAACAAATAGCGCCAGCAGCAAGGTAAAAATCATTCCCTGATTGAAGACTTCGCCTATCTGTCGGTAGTTTTGTTCGCCATTACGTCTGCCAATTAATATTTGTGAGCCGGAGCTGAACCCCATCCCAACCACAAACACGGCAAGATAAAACACACCGGCAAGAGCAGATGCGCCCAGCTCCACTTCCCCCACTCTTCCCAGAAAAGCAGAGTCGGTAAGATTCACCAGATTCTGAGCCAATAGCGTCAGAATTATCGGATAAGTAAGCTGCCAAATATGTTTAAGATTGTACATAGAATCAATTTTCGAAAGCATTATTATTTTACCATCATAATCCTTTGCATTTTTTTATTCTTTGCCTGCGGCAGGCCTTACTTTTTGACGCAAAAAGTAAGCAAAAACAGTGACGGAAACGAGGTACGAGTTCTATGTGTCCTTTAAAGAATAAACACATATCACATAAAAGAACTCGTTCGCTCGGCCATGAAGAGATTTCGCATTTAAGAATTAGATAAGGAGCTTCCGCCCCTATGACCCCGGCTTCCTTTTTGTCTTGCCACAAAAAGGAAGCAAAAAAGTCAAGTCTATGCCCGCTTCGCTCAAAAAACCGGCGCTCGTCAAGCTAAATTGTCCAAACTTGCCCCTTCCTTTCGTCAGGAGCTTCAAACAATGGACAATTTCACGCTTGCCTCTCTTGTTTTTTTGCTCACCGGACAAGGCCGCCCTAATCTGACGTAGCATTCTTTGCCAAAATCTTAAATGATTAATTCCTACTCACTCAAACAGCTTTTCGTCGATTTGGTATTTTGTTTATCCTCCGGATCTGGTTGCCTCACAAATTAAAAATTGAGTATCTGATATTCTGCCTAATGGCTTGAAAAGCCTCATTTTCATAACCGCAGGTCTGTGACCTGCGCGTGAGCATAACTCCAACCTAAACGACCTGAAAGGTCGGACAAAGCTCAAAGTGATGCCTTTGACTACGTCGATTTGCAATTCAGGCATAGAAAAACGGGGCATTGACAACCCGTAAGCCATTGGCATACGGGTATGAAAATGATGCCTTTCAGGCAAGATGAAACTCAATTAGGTGACATATCAGATAATCATATTACAAAAACAATTAGGTTCTATCAGACTTAACCTTCTATCATTAAGTCCTCCTGAACCCACGAAATCAAACAGATAGAATTGAACTTTCCGCAAATATAGAGTGATAAGACAAGAAAAGAGCCGACAAACTCAATAGCCTGTCAGCTCTTTTGACCGGCGAAACACTTTCTGAGAGGTTTCGCCAACAATCAGAAGTGATTATTTATTTTGTACAAGTAACCATGCGTCGGCGAAACGTGACTGCAATTCAACTTTTGCACTGGTTGCCTGAGCATAATCGTCATAAGAAGCAATAATTACACGGTACATATTGTTTTCGTTGACAACAACTGCCGGATTCTTGCCTTCTTTTTTTAATGTAGCAGCAAGGTTTTGAGCATTGAGCTGACTACCGAAGCTACCTACTACCACATGATATTTTTTATTCACCACATCCTGATTGGTCTCAGTTGCAATAGGTTTGAAATTTTCTTTACGAACATTTTCCTTTCCTGATACAGGATTTGAAGGAACCTGAGCCTGTGTGGCCGGAGCAGCAATCACTGAAGATTGTTGTTCTGTCGACTGAGCTTTCGCGTATATACCTGCCGGATGTGTGGTTTTGCAGGAAACAACCAGAATAGACGGCACAATAAGAGCCAAATAAATTAATTTCTTCATCATCATAGAATTTAGAGTAAAAAGCTTTTTACAGCATACAAAATTGCAAATTTCCTGTGAAATTAACAAGGGCTTATTAATAGCCCAAAATTTTTAGCATCGATTTGTAACTTTGCTCTTTAGCAAACAGTTTAGTAACGTATTCTCCGTTTTCATCCAGATCAATCACCACCACTTTCGGCGCAGGAATCAAACAGTGCTGTATACCTCCGAACCCGCTGAGTGATTCCTGATAAGCCCCCATATGGAAGAACCCGATGTACTGTTCGGTATCTTCTTTCATTGTTGGAAGGAACACCGCATTCGAATGAGCCTCAGCATTATAGAAATCTTCGCTGTCGCAAGTCAAGCCGCCCAGATGAACCCGCTGATAATCAGAATCCCAGTTATTGATGGCAAGGAAAACGTAACGCTGGTTAATAGCCCAGGTATCCGGCAACGTTGTCATAAACGAACTGTCAATCATGTTCCACAACTCACGGTCGTTCTGCTGTTTCTGGTTGACGATAGAATAAAGCATTGCGCCACTTTCTCCTACAGTATACGAACCAAATTCGGTAAAGATATGAGGCTCTGGCACCTCATTTTGAGTACAGATAGCTTTGATCTGAGCTACTATCTCTTCAGCCATGTAGTCGTAATCGTAAACGAAATCGAGGTGTGCCTGAATGGGGAAGCCACCGCCGATATTCAGACTATCAAGCGACGGACATATCTTCTTCATTTCGCAATAAAGATTGACCGCCTTATTCAGTTCATTCCAGTAGTAAGCCGTATCCTTTATTCCCGTATTGATAAAGAAATGAAGCATTTTGAGCTCCACCTGAGGATTGTTCTGAATCTTTTCACAATAATAAGGAATGATATCATTGTAACGAATCCCCAGTCGTGATGTATAGAAGTCAAACTTAGGTTCTTCTTCCGAAGCGATTCGGATACCTACTTTAAATTGAGGCTCGAACTCATTAAGCAACAAATCCAGCTCAAACTTATTATCAAGTACCGGAACTACATTATCAAAGCCAAGATTTATCAGATTTTGGATATTCTCAACATAATGAGGACGTTTAAAACCATTACATATAACAAATGTATCGGGTTTAAGTTGACCGGATTCGAATAATGATTCCAGAATATTTATATCAAAAGCCGAAGACGTTTCAATATGAACACCGAGCTTCAGCACCTCTTCCATCACAAAAGAGAAATGCGAACTTTTGGTACAATAACAATAGTGATAATCAGCATTATAATCCACCTTTGCCATTGCCACATTAAACATACGACGCGCCCGTTGTATCTTCTTGGCAATGCTTGGCAGGTAACTAACGCGCAGCGGAGTCCCGTACTGCTTGATAAGATCCATCAAAGGAACACCATACCAGTAGAGTTCGTTATCCTCTACAGTAAACTCTTCGTTTGGAAATTCGAAGGATTGTTCAATTAAATCGACATACTTGTTTTTCATCCGAATATCAATTCTCTAAAAGAATAAATAAAATAAAAAGACAATTTATAAATAGCAAACAGAAAATCCAACTCACTTGGATTGATAAAAAAAATCCAATCCAACTCACACGGATTTCACAAAACAAAATCCACTGACTAAAATTGGGCTACAAAAATACAAAATATTATCGGATTCAGTTCATTAGCAAAGATAAAATAACAAGTCAAATCGAATAAGATTTACAAAAAAACGCAGCGTATTTGGAATGAATACTATAAGATGCTGTATTCCAAGCAATTCACCCTTAGTCTTATCTAACCACTCCGCTTCGCTCGTCCCCTCCCGATAACTATCGGAACCAAAGGGGACAACACTCTTTGCGAAGTTTTAGCTCTGCCTTACGATTCATTGCTAAAATTGCAGATTCGTCTTCCCTTCATCAGAAGGGAAGTACCCGGGACGGGGGTAGGGTTTGATAAGAAAGAGAGCTCATTGTCTGGTCGAAACTCATTTACTGCAAACACTTTTCACCAGAAACAGGCAACAAAAAAAGGGGAAAATGCGGATAAAAACCACATCCCCCCCCTTTAAGGAGTATACGTTAACTACTGTATATTAGCAAGTTTCAACTTCTTTGTTGATCTTTTTTACAAGACCCTGAAGCACTGTACCAGGGCCGAGTTCGCGGAACCAGGTTGCACCGTCAGCTATCATGTTCTGAACAGTTTGTGTCCAACGTACCGGAGAGGTCAACTGAGCAATCAGGTTTTGTTTGATTACTTCAGGATCAGTCTGAGGCTGAGCGTTTACGTTCTGATAAACAGGGCAAACCGGAGCTGAGAACTGTGTACGGGCAATAGCTTCTTCAAGTTCAACACGAGCCGGTTCCATCAACGGAGAGTGGAATGCACCACCAACCGAAAGAACCAAAGCACGTTTAGCGCCAGCAGCTTTCAGCAATTCACAAGCTGTCTGAATAGCTTCCACTTCACCGGAAATAACCAGCTGACCCGGACAGTTATAATTAGCAGGAACCACAATACCTTCAACCGAAGCACAAATCTCTTCCACTTTAGCATCATCAAGACCGATAATAGCTGCCATAGTCGATTTTTGTTTTTCGCAAGCTTTCTGCATAGCCTGAGCACGTGCAGAAACCAGTTTCAATCCATCTTCAAATGAAAGAGCACCTGCTGCAACCAATGCTGAAAATTCGCCCAAAGAGTGACCGGCAGTCATTTCCGGAGCAAATTCTGCACCAAGGGTTTTAGCCAGAATTACAGAATGAAGGAAAATTGCAGGTTGCGTTACTTTTGTCTGACGCAGATCTTCGTCAGTTCCTGCAAACATTAAATCCGTGATACGGAATCCCAGAATTTCATTTGCTTTTTCAAAAAGTTCCTTTGCCAAAGGATTGTTATCATACAAATCCTTACCCATTCCTACGAACTGGGCTCCCTGACCGGGAAATACATAAGCTTTTTTCATTGTAGTTATAGTTTTCTTAAGTTTAGATTAGGTACTTTTTCTTCGGATCAAACCGTTAAGAAGCACGTTCAACTAAAGTTATTTATTTACGCAACAGGCTAATACAGAACAACACAAGCACTAAGACAGCGCCAGTTTCTGTCCAACCCGAAAGCGGCACAAAGATAGGGATTTTTCTTTAATAGGAAGCGATTTTCTCCGTCCGAGAAGAATCAGGTTCGACCACATACGATGTTTTGATATAAAATATTATTTAAGCTAAATAATGTGTTATGTAAGAAATTGTGTAGATTTGGAGCTGAAAATTTTATTGGCACTTTGCCCGAAAAAGCAAGCTAAAACGTTTCCTTTTCGTATAAAAAGGAGCCGAAATGATATTTGGCTCTGAACATATACAAATTTCAACTAAGTATATATACATGTGATGTTTCATCCAAAAATAGACAAAATGACATCAAAAGAAAAAATTACAAAAGAGTTTACAGATTGCATTAACGATGCCGCACCAATACTTTTATTCCTACAAGGAAAATTAAAGAAAGAGTTGGCTGAAAAATATTCCCTTCCATACGAATATCAGAAATGGTATTCTAAGGCTCTAAAGGTTGTAGAATTCTTAGGGAAAGATCGATTTCAAGAGTTTAAGTCATATTATGAAATTGATCCAAAAAGGAAAACGATGGGTTATGGCAATTACTATATTCAAGACTATTTGAAAGGTGTAGCACCAAACAGATGGAACACTCCTGATTTTGACACCAAAGAAGAAACTCTTAAAAATGTATATAACCAATATACTATTTTACGCTCTATTGGCGACAGAATTGATAGTGTCCTTTCAGATATACAAACAACTTTATTTGCAGAATTACAAGATATTGAACTTGACACAGCTCAAAGTTTATTGAAAATTAATTTGCGCTCAAGTGGTGTTATTGCGGGAGTAGTATTGGAAAGTTATCTCTCAAAAGTAACAGAAAACCATAGTTTAACTTTATCTAAGAAAAACCCAACTCTTTCTGATTTCAACGAAACACTTAAAAACAACAATATTCTTGACACTACAGTGTGGCGGAAAATTTCTTATTTAAGTGACATTAGAAATATCTGTGCGCACAAAAAAAATACAGAGCCTACTAAAGAACAAGTTGAAGAACTAATTACAGGTGTTCATTGGGTGACAAAAAATGTATTTTAATAAAAAAGGAAGGCTCATCACACACCTATGTTTATTAACTGACTGAGGGTATGTCTGCAGTTCTGCGCCCCATTCACTTTGTCGTTCTCCCCCCTGCTCCCGCGCGAATCTTTCGCGTGGGCAAACCAAGCGGTAGCAACGAGCCCAGAAAAAGAACGGAATCAAATTTCAGAACAGTATAGTCTAGGCTTATGGGACTACACAATCAGCAGAGTACGGCATGGTATCACGATGCAATCATGCGGCAGCTATGTTAGCTTAAAACAATATACAATGAAAAAAATAACACTTATCTTATTGTCCTTTACTTTGATAACTTTAGTCTCTTTTGGACAAAAAGCTCAAGACCTAATTACACCAAAGTTCAACGACAAATATTCTGATTTCGTCAAACGACTTGAAGCTGGGAAAACCGATATTAACTATACTGAATTTCGAGAAAGTTTTATCGAAAGTGAACAATTCAAAGTTGCTTCAAAAGCAAAGAAACAGTTTGAAAGCTTAAAACAGGAACTGTATACTCAAATGGACAAGTCTAATTCTCAGGAAATAATCAGAATTACAAAAGCCATGTTAAGTATTGACTACACAAGTATGTTGGCTCATAAAATTCTACGGCAGACGTATCAAACGATTGGGGATACCTTAAACGCAAGCAAATACAAAACAATTCAGTTTGGGCTTTTGCATTCGATAGCTGACAGCGGGAATGGCAAAACTTGCGAGACAGCATGGCGCGTAGTTCAAGTTAGCGAAGAATACTTCATTCTTCAAATGCTGGGTGTTGAATTGACAAGCCAAAGCATTGACAACTCTAATGGGCTTTGCGACAAAATGATAGTAAGAACAAAAGATGGAGAAGAAAAGACTTATTACTTCGAAATAAGCAAAGTATTTGAAGGTTATAAAAAACTAGGGCTAAAATAAACGCGAAAACACACCCAGCTGAGAGAGTGTTTATTGAAACCTACGAAAAGAGGATTGGGTGATGCGAGCTCCGACTCGCATGAAAAAAATATCAGCGACTTGGAACTAACTCCTTTCTGTCGTTGACCGCTGGTTCGCTGCACCCTTCACTCAAGTACGATTTCATCGCGTAGGCAAGCCAAATGGCAGCAACGACTTATACCAGCTTATACAGATCGGACTCAAACTTATCCAACAATTAGCGCAGGAGCAGTTCGCCAAAGAATTCGGGGCGATGAAAACTGGGATTTGGGGTTACAATCGGGCTCCAGCTTACATAATGTTTCCGACTGGTATCGTCTCCACACTTGTAGAAATTACCCATGATTTTTTCCGGCAGATGAGACGGATCGACACCTAAGAGCTGAAACGGGATAGCTACCGTCAATTCCCAATTGAAGCTACCTTGCTTTTCATCAAAGGTTTTATTGCCAAGTGTGGAATAACGCAAAATTTGCTTCATCTCGTTTCCCGGTCTGTAATATGATTGCGTAGCTGACGGATGAATTTCCGACAAACAGGTTCCGATACAGTTAAATTCAAGATTGGTATAAACCGTCTGGTCGGTTCGCTTACAGAAGAACTCCACACAACTATCTTTCCAAACCGGATCCTGATCATTGCCATAAATAGCTTTTATCAGTTCATCCTGCACGGCATATTTGATAAAAATATGTGTGCGGGAACGGGCAATCCGAAACGTAACCGAAGGCTTATAGGGAAACTGAGCACTCCAGTTCAGACAGTCAATGCGACCTAATGTCCCTCTGCGATTCAGAATCGCTGCTGCAACATCCGGTGTTTTTTTATCCAGCTGCTTAAGGTATGGTACCTTTATTCTTTGGGGAATAGTTGAAAGAGAGGCCGGTTTAGTCTCCTTTTCAGACGGGGATATGCCTGTTGTTTTACAACCTGCCAGACAAATCATCAACACCACAAGCGTCAACGACGCCATTATTTTTTTCATCAACACAATCATCCAATAACAAAACAACACTCTTATCTTAAAGACTTTCGACTAAACAAGCTTCAATTCTCCAAAGAATTCAGGACGGTGAAAGTCGGGTGCCGGAGTTGTGATTGGATTCCAGCTTAAATAGTGTTGAAAAGCGGTATCATCGGCACATTTATAGAAGTTACCTAATATTTTTTCAGGTAAATTTTCAGGATCGATTCCGAGCAACGCGAATGGAATGGCAACAGTCAACTCCCATTCAAACATGCCTTCCATTTCCTGAAAGGCTTTTGTGCCGATAGAAGGATAACGCAAGATCTGTTGCAACTCCTCCGGAGTGCGCAGCTCCGACTCATGACGGGTAATATGTTTGGCAGAATAGCAGGTTCCGATACAATTGAATTCAAAATTCATGTAACCGTTCTGATCGGCTCTTTTGCAGAAAAATTCCACACAACTGTCTTTCCACACAGGCTGCTGATCTTTGCTATAAACTGCGCAAAGAACATTGCCATTGACCGTATATTTTATACAGATTGCAGATGCGGAACGGGCAATTCGGAAGGAAGTAATTGGTTTATAGGGATATTGTTCCGGCCAGTTTATACTGTCGATACTTCCGGCATCGCCCTCTTCTGTAAGAATATCGGCTACCGACTCAATGGATGCATCATCCAAACGATCTACATAGGGAACATTAATTGTCTTCATCGCCTCTATATTTTAAATACCTAACAAACTATCAGATAAAAAATCATCAAAAAAAAACACCTGTCCGGCCACAAAAAGAACTCGTCATGGCTTTTCTTTAACAATATATTTTATTCTCAATTTTTACCTTCCGACCCCTCCTAACCTGCCCTAAATGGGGAGGAATTCGCCCTTAAAACGAGAAAAAAATTGCACATTATACAAAGTTACAGCCCCCATTTTGGGGAATCGAAGATCAGCGAAGCTAATGGGGATCACAAAATAAAAAGTCAAGATGACTTCTAAATAGTGCTCATGAACAGATATGCAATGATACAATTTTTTTAGCTAAAAAAAAAGAGGCTTTTTGTGAATAAGAAAAGAGAAAGTGTTATGACTAAATTAGTTTTTCTGACAAAAAACCGCCTGTTTTTTGCCTCCAAATATCGTCACAGCAAACAAATAGACTTTTCCACCATCAGACAAGCCAAACTTCTTCTTGATTTCTTCGGGTTTCGCAGGGAAATTGCGCACTGCAATATTCGCTTTCCTATCCGGCAGATTTTCCCTCATCGTTTGTTTATTCATCGCACCGGCCGCCACAATCCGGAATACCCTCCCGGGAAAGTCGGGCAGTAACACATCCGAAGTATAAAGATGCGTATCGGGATGCAATTTATTCAAGCCGAAACGACTGGTTACCAACCGAAAAGCTCCTGCTTTCATTATTGCGGCATTCGGTTCATAGAGATACGTAGAAAGTGCATCCGCAAAAGCAACGACAGACTGCGATTCTTCTTCGGGTGTGAATGAAAAAACATCGTGACGCTCCGCGTCCAGATTCGCGCAAGTGATGGAATATGATGTAGCTCCCGGGCGGCATTCAAAGAGCAGCTCCTTGCATTCATTCTTCACTGCAACCACATGCACCCGACTCACACAACCCAGCTCTTTCACAGCTTGTGTAATATCAAGCATGGGAGAAGCTTTGACAAGAATTTTATCCGCATATTGCCATAAAACCGGCAAAGCAGAAGGCACATCGGGCTCGCAATCGCCCAACCTGATCACTTTGTTTTTGTTTCCATCGCGACGGGCCGGATCAATATAGATACAATCAAAAGGACGATTCGCCTTCGTCAGGAACTCAATGCCATCGTCACAATAAGAATCCACCCCGGCTCCGCAAACGCTGAAATTATGAGCCGCTATTTGCTCTAATTCGGCATTACGTTCCACATAACAATATCCCGCACTTCGGACAGACATAAACATAGCGTCAATGCCTAAACCGCCTGTCAAATCAACCACCGAAAGATCTTCCACCAATGACGCTTTGTATTGCGCCGTTAGTTCGGAAGAACATTGCTCCATCGAAAGCTTAACCGGATAAATAAAGTCTTCGTTTTCGACAAGCGAGGGAAATTTTTCTTTCGCTTTACGCTGGCCTTCTATTTGTCGCGCAGCAAATTCTACATCGACACCCGGATATCGGGATGATGCAAGCAACAGCTTATGAGTATCATCATCTGCATGTTGCCGTATAAACGACTTTAGCTGTTCGTCCGGTTGAATCATATGCGTGAGCCGGAATTATTTCTTGCACACGTAAATACTGGCTTCATAAAGCAGGATCAGGGGAATACAGACCGCAATCATCGAGAAAGGGTCAGCCGGGGTGATAATGCCGGCCAGAATCGCAATAATTACCACTGCATGACGGCGGTACTTCCGCATAAATTCACGTTTCAGAATACCGAACTTCGAAAGCAGATAAACCAGAATCGGCAGTTCGAAAACAGCGCCGATACAGATCAATGTTGTTGTAAACAGGCTGATATAAGAGCTCAGCGAAACCATATTTACAATATCGGGACTAACCTGATAGGTGAAGAAAAAGCGTATTGCAATCGGAAAAATCAAGCTGTAAGCAATCAGTACTCCGAGAAAGAAAAGCAAACCGCCGGAAACAAAAGTCCACACGATTGGACGCCGTTCGTTCGGGTAAAGCGCCGGACTCACAAAACGCCACAATTCATATACAATGTAGGGAAGAGAAAGGATAAGTCCCAACCAGAAAGCGATATTAAGGTGCACCATAAACTGGCCGGTAAGTTCGTAATTGACCAATTTAAGGTTGAAATCTTCAAAACGAAGCGATGAAATATGCAGGTTCTGCCCAATGATATCGAGCCATTTGTACATATAGAATGTGGAGTTTTTGGGGGCAAAAATGACATCAAACACCCATTCTTTGGCACAAAAAACCACTACCATCATCAACACAATAGCTACCACCGCTCTGAAAAGCGTCCATCTTAACGCTTCCAAATGGTCCCAAAACGTCATTTCCTGTTCTTCGTTTTCCACACTCATAGTTTCATCTTATTCTACTTTCGCAAGCATCGCAATTTAGCTTGCCTCAAGGGATTAAAATATTATATTTTCAAATAGGCAGGTTTCTGCATGCGACTTTCCGATTAAAATTATTCCTTGCCATTCTTAATTTGTTTTTTGCCTGCGGCAGGCCTTACTTTTTGACGCAAAAAGTAAGCAAAAACATAGACGGAAAGAACTCGTTCGCTCGGCCATGAAACCTTTTCTCATTATAAAATGTCTGTAGTTGTCCTACTCACTCAAACAGCTTTCCGTCAGTTTGGTATCTTTGTTTACCCTTCGGGGCTGGTTTTGCCAGAGATTATCAAACAATAAAGTTCCATTTTATTTATCTGTTCATGCAGATTAGAATGGCTTTAACAAGCGAATTCCATTTATTACTCAACCACCTGCATACCTATCAACCGGTCATATCTTTCGCCCCATCCCCGGTAATAGGCATAAATCACATACTCGTTGCGGGTTTGCCACAAACTTCCTTCCATCGGCTGCAACGAACCCAATGCCTCACCTTTTTTTACAAAGGCATACATATAGTTGTAACCGCCCTGCTTTAGTAAAACGGTTTGTTCATAAGCGCTGTGCTGAGCATTATACTCCATCCGCACATTCCGGTCGAAAAGATTATAATTCAAAGCACCCAGGACATACAAAGAGCCTTCAAAAAAAGGTTTTTCGGTCGGAATCGTAAAATGCACAAACATATAATCCGCATTCACAGAATCAGCCTCATCATTTTGCAGATTAACGACAAATCTTCCATTCGCATCTTCAATCTTCTCGTATGGCTTACCTGTTCTGGAGTTGTCCGGAAGCAAAGTGGCGTGGTAATACGGCGCATGATACTTAATATTGTCCACTCCATTGCCAAAGGTATAGATAGAAGAGCAGTCAAAGTTCCGGTACTCATTGCCACCTTCAAAAATCAAAGCACGGTTATTAACATAGGTTTGTTTGGAAGAGGTGGTATAGGACGGCTGCACTCCAAACACCTGATTATCGCATCTTTCGTTTTGACGAACCAGAATTTTCAATTCCGAAAACACATCTTTAATCGGGAACCGGCTGTTATCAACAGAAAAATCGAGCTGCTGGTAACGACGGTTAATTTCCAGGTCGGTATTTCCACGAAAGGTTCCTTCGATAGACACTTTCGGTTCCACCACGGAGAAACACGCCACAGCAACCACTTTATCGGGATTATTATCCTCGTAAATGGCCACCCGGTAATTCCCTGAAATTTTAAATTTTACCTGATCATTTGGAAACCTGATTGCATAATGCGTATACAAAAAAGTCGTATTGAAGGACGACTCAAAATCATTTATCATTCCGGTGGATGAGCCGTCAATAGCTTCCATTTCGGTAATATTTGAGAGTGTCCAGTCTGCATTGCAATGCCGAATCGAATAGTAATAGTTTTTCCGGTCATGAGACATCTCATCAAATTTCACACAGATTCGATCCGCATCATCCAGGCGGATAACCGGCAAAGAAAGTTTTTGACCATCTACTCCGACCTGCAATGTCTTTATATTTTCAGACAACGGCATGGTTCTGTAGTGTTCCTGCGCTGACACACATAGCGTTGTCACAAAAAAACATACAATCAAAAGACGTTTCATCCGACACTGTTTAAGATTATGAGACTACTGTTCGGTATCCAACTACTCATTATCAACCAATCTTTGCAAAATTAAGGTATTTATGTCGTATCAAAACACTAAATACAAAAAAAGCTGCCGGCAATTTCATCACCGACAGCTTATAGATATTATCCTTGAAAAGATTACAAATCAGTAATAGGTTTGTGTTTCGGAACCAAAAGCTTCATGCACAAGAAAGCGAGCAGGTAAGCAAACGCGCAAACGCCGAACATAATTCCGTATGCAGTAGAAACATTAGAAGAAATCAACTCCTTCGCATGATCCATCGCCTGAGGGCTAACAATTACCTCTTTCAGGTTATCAATCTTAATTTTATCGAGAGGAATCTGAGCAGTTTCCTGAATCAAACCCTGAGCTTTTGCCAAACCAACACCGATAGCGCGGTAATGATCTTCCAAACGACCGGCGATTTGTTGAACGGCAACACCGCCCAAACCACCAAATGCAGCACCGATACCGGTTACAGTACCAACCGCTTTTTTCGGAAACATATCCGAAACAGTTGTAAACAAGTTAGCCGACCAGGCTTGGTGAGCCGCACCGGCAATACAAATAATTCCAATTCCGTATACGATACCGAAACCTGCCATCGTTTGTGTAAACAGCAAAGATAACGGAGCAATAGCAATCAGCAACATCGAGGTCATACGGGCTTTGTAGGCAGCCCAGCCTTTGTTCATAAACGACATCGGAATAGAACCTCCGTAAACAGAACCGATGATAGCGATACCAAACACAACGAAGTTCGAAACCATCACCCGTTGAGCAGTTTCTTCAGGAGAGAGACCTACGCAGAATTGTTGTTTTACATAAGTAGGCAACCAGAAAAGCAGAAACCACCAGATACCATCGGTCAAAAATTTACCAACCACGAACGACCAGGTCTGACGGTATCCCAGCATTTTGCCCCATGAAATTTTCTGACCATGGTTAGCTGCATCATCGTCTACTTTTGGTTCGTCTTTGTCGCTATGAATATAATCGTATTCAGCTTGTCCGAGCTTCCCTTTTTCCAACATTTTTTTAGGAGTAGAATAGAAAATACTCCAGAAAATCAGCCAAAGAAAACCGATTACACCGGTAATGATAAAAGCCATTTGCCATCCATGCAGGCTTCCGAGAAACTCGGAGCCACTTGCCCAGGTGAGCAAACACCATGGAACGAAAATAGCACAAATCATAGCACCGATATTAGAACCCGAGTTAAAAACTCCGGTTGCAAGTGCTCTCTCTTTTTTAGGAAACCATTCAGCTACTGTTTTAATGGATGCCGGAAAGTTACCAGCTTCACCTGCTCCGAAAATACTTCGTGCAATACTATGTGCAATAAGCGATTTACCCATTAAAGAACTTGCGATACCGGCAATTGACCACACAATAAGTGAAATTGCAAGGCCTACTTTAGTTCCTATTTTATCGATAACCCACCCGGCTACTAACGTAAAACCGGCGTAGAATGCTGTAAAGACAGAAGTAAGGGTAGAGAACTCGGTAGAGCTCCAACCAAATCCTTCGGGAGAGCAGAAATAATCTTTCAGGAACCCGATCACATTTCTGTCCATGTAGTTCACAGTCGTGGCAAAAAGGAGCAAAGAAGCAATCGTCCACCTGTATTTTCCAACTTTTTCAGTAACTGAAGTCATAATTGTTTATAGATTTAAGTATAAAGGTGAAAGCGGAAAATGAAGATTCCATTTTCCGCTTAAAATATTATTTCCGAACTTTTTTAATGATCGCCAAAGCATCGCTGCAAAGTTTGGTAATGCCAGCCCAATCCTGAGCTTTGATCAGGTCGGCCGGGAAAAGATTTGACCCCATACCCACGCAGGTAACACCTGCATCGAACCAACCTTTCAGGTTTCCTTCTTCGGGTTTCACACCACCGGTCACCATCAATTGCGACCAGGGCATCGGAGCTTTCAATCCTTTCACAAAGTTAGTTCCCAATACATCGCCGGGGAACACTTTGCAAAGATCACATCCCAACTCCTGAGCGAAGCCCACTTCCGAAACAGAACCACAACCCGGAGTGTACGGCACCAAACGGCGGTTTGCCACTTTGGCCACATCGGGATTGAACAGCGGGCCCACAATAAAGTTAGCGCCCATCTGAATATACAATGTTGCTGCTGGAGCATCCACAATAGAACCGATACCCAAAATCATTTCGGGACATTCTACAGCAGCGAATTTTACCAAATCACGAAATACTTCGTGAGCAAAGTCGCCACGGTTAGTAAATTCAAAAGCGCGAACGCCACCTTCATAACATGCTTTAAGCACATTTTTAGCTACTTCAATATCCTTGTTATAGAACACCGGAACCATGCCGGTTTCTTTCATAGCAGCCAAAACCTGTATTTTTGAAAATCTTGCCATAATATTTCTATTTACGATGTACGATTTAGAAATGTACGATTTAAGCGTCGCCCATTTTTTCTCGCTTTGTAATAATGGATTTAGTTATAATTGCCAACAACTCTCCGGTTTCTCTTTTCAACTCTGTCAAAAGATCCGGCTTTATCAACTCAGAATCAGCAATAACATCTAGCCAATATTCGGTTTCATCAAGTTCTTCTTCAACAATTTTCAACTTGTTTATAAAGTCCTTGTCCGATTTTGCTCTACATGCTGCTCTGTAATTAGCTCCCGGCGAAGTTCCCGAACGAACTATCTGACTTCCAATTGCCTTTCCTGAAATAGTGTTAGGCAATTTGTCAACCATTTTAATAATGCGTCCCGAGAATTTTCTCAATCTCAATTTGAGTTCATCCGGAGTCATTGGTCTGTTTTTAAGATGAAGAATATACGATTCACGACCAAAATCGTTCAGATTTTAATCGTAAATCGTAAATTTTTAAATCTAAAATTATCTTGATACTCGTCCCGAGCCGTCACCTTTCATCAGATTTTCTACTTCAGGAACGGTTACCAGATTGAAGTCGCCATAAATAGTGTGTTTCAGGCAAGAAGCTGCTACGGCAAATTCGAGTGCTTTCTGATCATCGTTTGTGTAAGTCAGCAAACCGTAGATCAAACCGCCCATGAACGAGTCGCCACCACCTACGCGGTCAACGATGTGAGTGATATCGTAATCTTTGGAGATTTTCAGAGAACCTTCTGAATACAAACAACCTCTCCATGTGTTGTGATTAGCATTGATAGAACCACGAAGCGTTACAATTACTTTCTTAGCACGTGGGAATTTTGCCATCATTTGAGTACAAACCGATTCAAATTCAGCTGCGTTCACTTCGCCACCGGTGTGTTCTACATCGAAACCTTCTGGTTTGATACCGAACACTTTTTCGGCATCTTCTTCGTTGCCCAGAATAACGTCGCAACCTTCAACCAAAGCAGGCATGACTTCCGACGCTGTTTTGCCGTATTTCCAGAGGTTTTTACGGTAGTTCAGGTCGCATGAAACGGGAATGCCTAATTTGTTAGCGGTTTTGATAGCTTCGAGGCAAGCATCGGCAGCACCCTGCGAAAGAGCCGGAGTGATACCTGTCCAGTGGAACCAGTCGGCACCTTTCAATACTTCTTCCCAGTTAATCATACCCGGGGTAACTTCTGCAATTGAAGAGTGAGCACGGTCATAAACGACTTTGCTTGCACGGGCTATTGCCCCGGTTTCGAGGAAGTAAATCCCCACACGGTCACCACCTCGCACTACATTATCGGTTTTAACGCCATACTTGTGCAATTCGCTTAAACACCACTCTGCGATGTCATTTTTAGGCAAACGGGTAACGAACTGAGCGTTCATTCCGTAGTTAGCCAAAGATACGGCAACATTAGCTTCACCACCGCCAAAAGTAGAATTGAGGTGTGTTGCCTGACAAAAACGTTCGTAGCCCGGAGTGGCCAAACGAAGCATAATTTCTCCAAAAGTTACAATTTTCTTACTCATTGTATTGTTAGTGTATTGATTAAATTGGTCTGCCAATTTTGCGAATGCAAAGAAACTGCTTTTTTCTCAATTAAACAATAACAGATTGTTACAAATAACCGTCACATTATTAGAATTGTTCAGGTTTTAAGGCCTACAGTTTCTTTACATTGCTTTGAACGATAAATCAGAACTTGAAGAAGTTGTTAGCGTTGTTATAGCTGATATCTTCTACCATCTGACTCAGGAATGCCAGTTCGCTTGCCGGCAACTTACCCTTTTCTACGTCGGTTCCGATGAGGTTACACAGGATACGACGGAAATATTCGTGACGAGGATAAGAGAGGAAGCTGCGCGAGTCGGTCAACATACCCACAAAACGGCTCAACAGACCTAATACGGAGAGTGAATTCATTTGGGCAGTCATGCCGATTTCCTGATCGAGGAACCACCAGCCCGAGCCGAACTGAATTTTACCGGCAACGCTACCATCCTGGAAGTTACCGATCATGGTAGTAATCAAATCGTTGTCACGTGGATTAAGATTGTATAGAATAGTTTTGGCTAGTTTATTGTCGGTATCGAGACGGTTGAGGAATTTCGACATTGCCTTGGCAACGGTAAAGTCACCAATTGAATCGAAACCGGTGTCGGCACCTAAGCTCTTGAACAAACGGCTGTTGTTGTCGCGAATAGCTCCGAAATGGAATTGTTGTGTCCAACCGGTTTCCCAGTCCATGACGGCAAATTCAACCAACATTGCCGATTTGAATTTTACTATTTCTTCTTTGGTAAGCTCTTTGCCACCATATACTTTATTGAAGATGGCCTCGATTTCGGTCTGTGTATAATCTTCAGCATAAAACTCTTCAATACCGTGGTCGCTCAACTTGCAACCTACAGAAGCAAAGAACTCGTGGCGTACGCGTAAAGCTTCAATCAGATCGGCAAATTTCGAAATAGAAACACCAGATACGGCGGCCAGTTTTTCGATGTATGCACGGAAGTTGGCTGCATTTTCAACGGCCATTGCTTTGTCAGGACGCCAGGTAGGAAGAACTTTAACTTCAAAGCCTTCGTTTTTCAGAGCAATATGATATTCGAGAGAATCAACAGGATCGTCGGTGGTACAAACAACTTTTACGTTGCAGCGTTTCATCAGACCACGAGCCGAAAATTCGGGAGTACGCAACTTAGCAGTACATTCGTCGAAAATTTCTTTGGCAGTTTCAGGTTTGAGAAGCGTGTTGACCCCGAAAACAGAACGAAGTTCAAGGTGGGTCCAGTGGTAAAGAGGGTTACGCATGGTGTAAGGAACCGTAGCTGCCCATTTTTCAAATTTTTCCCAGTCGGTAGTATCTTTCCCGGTGCAGAAACGTTCTTCAATACCGTTGGTACGCATTGCACGCCATTTGTAGTGGTCGCCTTCGAGCCAAATCTGACCCAGGTTATCAAACTGGCGGTCTTTCGCAATAAATTCAGGGTTAAGGTGACAGTGATAGTCGATAATCGGCATTTTAGCCGCATGCTCGTGATACAGTTGTTGCGCTGTTTCGTTGTCGAGCATAAAGTCTTTGTCCATGAAAGCTTTCATACGTATTCTTTTAGTATTATTTGGTATTATAATTAGATTCTAATTATCAATGCATTAGCACCGAAAGCACATTTACCGTGTTCGAGCACGAAGATAAGGATAAAATTTCAGAAGATGTTTCGTTTCTCAAAAAAATTTATTTTAATTCAACATTAAAAAAATGATTATCCGCAACATGACCTGTTAACGTCCCACATCCGAATTAGTATAACTCCGTCCTTTAGGGCGGAGAAAAGAAGAATACGCATTCAGGGCTTTAGCCATGACTTCTCCAATTATCAGAAAACATCAATTTCAGGGCTAAAGCCCAGTTGATCATTGACTTTTTCATCTCCGCCCTAAAGGACGGAGTTAATAGAATCTGCGCAGGCTCCTTGCGGATAATCATTAAAAAAATATTATCCGGAAGCCTAATCAGAAAGTCCCCGAAAGGCCAAGCTCGTCGGTTATGCAGAAAACCTGACTGTAAATATAAACTCCCATTTTATTCGTATTGAGCTTACGATTCAAGCGGAGAACGGGATGCCCGGGCCTCACACGAAAATGCTCCTGCAATTTGGCATCCGCTTTAATGGCAAAGATTTGCTGTACACCACCCGTAACCTCTATCTGATATTTGGTTCGTAGCAAATCAAACAACGATTTATTTTCCAGATTCAAAGATGTAAAACGGGGAAAATTCAAATTAGGCAACATGGTAATATCATAAAACACCGGTTTCCCGTTGAGCGATCGCAGCCGTTCAAAATAAATACAACCGACCTCTTTTTCCACATCACTCAATTCAAAGGCAAACGCCTCTTTCCACGCTCGCACTTCCGGCCGACCGATAATTTTCGTTGTCAAAATGTTATCGCCCACAGCCGAAGTAGTACTCATCAACGACAGAATACCGATACCCTTCGGAACACCTTTCACAACGCTACCCTTCCCCTGATGTTTCAGAATGTAGCCATCCACCACCAGTCGATCAAGCGCCTTTCGCACCGTATGCCGTGCCACGCCATGCACAGAACTTAACTCATTCTCCGAAGGAAGCAAATCTCCTTCGGCATACACTCCGTCCGTAATCAACCGACGTAATGTTTCATACAGTTTTTTATGTTCTGGGAGTTCTGCCATAGCGTTAAAATAAAATGTTTTACGAATTACGGTTCAAAGGTAGAGATTGTCTATGATACCGCAAAACTTTTTTCAGTCAACTTGTACGTACAATTATTATTTTTTATGCGTACAAATATATTTATACATCTGTATTTCAGATATATTAATTGATTTAAAAAATAACTTGTACATATATGTAATAGTTGTATCTTTGTATCCGACAGACGTCAAAAACCAACATAAAGACACGGCAAGAACACTATTTTATAATATAACCGCCCAGAATTGAGGGCTACATCTTATTTCCAAATACTCATGGCAACAGTAGTAATTATGCCCAAGCAGGGGCAATCAGTTGAAAGCTGCATCATCACGCAGTTCAACAAAAAAAAGGGAGACAGCGTCAAGCTGGGCGAACTCCTTTTCGCTTACGAAACAGACAAAGCTTCGTTTGAAGAAGTATCTCCGGCTGACGGGATTGTTCTCGACATTTTTTTCGGCGACGGCGACGAAGTTCCCGTACTCACTAATGTGTTGGTGATCGGACAAACCGGCGAATCTACTGAAGAATTTCGCCCGGGAGGAACAGCAGTACCAGTAGAGAACAAAGGACAAGGAACAAAGAACAAAGAACCGGAAGTTCAAGCGACTGCTTCCGCAGCAACAGCATCAACTCCAACTACAGTGGTTTCAAGCTCAACCAATGGCGCGATTTCTCCGCGCGCCAAACATTTGGCTGAAAAGGAAGCTGTTTCTACAGGTGACATTCAAGGATCAGGTCCCAAAGGACGCATCATCGAACGCGACGTTCAGACGGCTATTGCTGACCGGCCAAAACTTACTCCGCTGGCAAAAGCCGAAGCCAAAGCAACGGGTGCAACTGCAACAGAAGGCACCGGATTGGGTGGAAGCGTTACTGCCAAAGATTTATCGGCTGCTAAAAATCCTGTTTACGGCGTTGACTTTGAAGTCAAACCAGTCACCAATATGCGTAAAATCATTGCCAAGGCAATGCATGCTTCGTTGCAAAACTCCGCACAGCTCACCCACCATTTAGGTGCAGATGCCCGCCGCATTCTCGAATTGCGCGAAAAGGTAAAGAAAGCGATGGAGAAAGGCTACCCTACTAACATCACATTGAACGACATGGTAGGATTTGCTGTAATCAAAGCATTGAAAAAATTTCCGCAGGTCAACACTCACTTCCTTGGAGACAGCATCAAATATTTCAACAAAATACATCTTGCCCTTGCCGTAGATACCGACCGCGGCCTGATGGTACCAGTAGTTAAGAATGCCGATGATCTTTCTATTCAAGGTCTTTCCAACCAATTCAAAGAAATTGCCAACGCATGCAAAAAAGGGAGCATTGACCCCGATTTACTTTCGTCGGAAGCTGCTACCTTTACCATTTCAAATCTCGGCAATTACGGAGTGGAAATCTTTACCCCGGTAATTAACCTGCCGCAGGCAGCCATTCTGGGCGTCAATACCATTGTTCCGCGACCAAAAGATCTGGGCAACGGGGCTTACGGATTCGTTCCTTTTATCGGACTGAGCCTCACCTACGATCACCGCGCGCTGGATGGCGGCGAAGCAACCCGCTTCCTCAAACAAATTGCCATCGAGATTGAGAACCTTGAATTTGAAATCTAATTTGGAAATTTGCCAATCGGCTAATATGCCAATTAAATCGGTTTTAGCAGATTCAATGGTAAATCGTAAATCTTTAAATCGCAAATGAATATGTTTGATTTAGCAATTATCGGTGGCGGCCCTGCAGGATATGTAGCCGCAGAACGTGCAGGCGCAAAAGGCCTGACAGTAGTACTGTTTGAAAAGAAAGATCTGGGTGGCGTATGCCTCAACGAAGGTTGCATTCCCACCAAGACTTTATTATATAGCGCAAAAACCTACGACAACGCCGTCCATGGCGACAAGTACGGGGTGTTTGCCGAAAACGTCAGTTTCGACTTTGGCAAAATGATGGCCCGCAAAAATAAAGTGGTTCGCAAACTGGTTGCCGGTGTCGGCGCCAAAATGAAAGCACATCATGTAGAAGTTATCAAAGGCGAGGCTTTCATCAAAGGGCGTTCGGCTGAAGGAATTGAAATCACCAGCGGAGAAAACGCTTATTTGGCCAAAAATCTTTTGATATGTACCGGCTCCGAAGCATTTGTTCCTCCAATTCCCGGATTGAAAGAATCGGGCGACGTCATCCTGACCAACCGTGAAATCCTCGCACTGAAAGAGCAACCGGCTTCGTTAGTTATCATTGGCGGAGGCGTTATCGGAATGGAGTTTGCCAGCTTCTTCAACAGCCTGGGCACCAAAGTAACCGTTATTGAAATGCTGCCCGAAATATTGACCGGCATGGATACCGAAATGAGCGTCCTACTCCGCGAAATGTATGCCAAAAAGGGCATCGAATTCAACCTTTTAGCAAAAGTAACCGCCGTCAATGGTACCGAAGTAAGCTACGAAAAAGAGGGACAAACCTTCACCATCAGTGGCGATAAAATTCTGGTGAGCGTCGGTCGCCGTGCCGTAACACAGGGATTCGGTGTCGAAAATTTGGGTGTCGAACTTCTCAAGGGCGGCATCAAAGTGGACGAAAAGATGCGCACCAATATCCCGAATGTTTTTGCTGCAGGCGACGTGACGGGATTCTCTTTATTGGCACACACTGCCAGTCGCGAGGGCGAAGTGGTAGTGAACAATCTGACCGGAGGAAAAGACGTGATGCGCTACAATGCCATTCCGGGCGTTGTCTACACCAATCCGGAAATATCGGGCGTCGGCCTTACCGAAGAGGCTGCCAAAGCAAAAAATATTGCCGTGAAAGTTGCCAAACTGCCGATGGCTTATGCCGGCCGTTTTGTTGCTGAAAACGAAGGTGGCAGCGGCCTGTGCAAAGTGATTGTCGGAGAAAAAAACGGCGAAGTGCTTGGCGTTCATATGTTGGGCAACCCCTCCAGCGAAATGATTTACGGCGCCTGCATGGCCATCGAAGCCGAACTGACACTCAAAGAACTAAAAGAGGTGGTTTTCCCCCACCCGACGGTAAGTGAAATTTTCAAAGAAACCAGTTTTGAATTTTAACAACAAATTAACACATAGAGACGTAGCATGCTACGTCTTTACAATCTAAGTTTCAAATTCTTAAAATAAAAATACCATGCCTAAAAGTCTATTTGTCGATCCTGCACCTCTTTTTGAGGCAGGCGAAATTATCTTCAAACCCATTCCTGTTAACCAATATAACAAGACGATTCAGGACGAACTGAAAAGTAAAAATTTCTCAAAAGAAGATCTGTTGCATATCTATCACGATATGGCCATGATCCGTGAATTCGAGACCATGCTGAACCTGGTAAAAACAACCGGCGCTTACAGCGGCATTTCGTACAACAATCCCGGTCCGGCTCACCTTTCTGCGGGTCAGGAAGCAGCTGCTGTTGGTATGGCTTACACACTGACCATCGAAGACTTTATTTTCGGATCACACCGTAGCCATGGCGAAATTCTGGCCAAAGGGCTTCGTTCTATCCAACAATTAGACGACGCTGCGCTGACCAAAATCATGGAAGACTTCTTCGGTGGGACGGCTTACGGCATCGTGAAGAAAAATTTCAACGGTTCGGCAAAAGATTTGGCAAAACGCTTCCTGCTTTACGGAATAATGGCCGAAATATTTGCCCGTGAAACCGGCTTCAACAAAGGCCTCGGCGGAAGTATGCACGCGTTCTTCCTGCCTTTCGGTATCTATCCCAACAATGCCATCGTGGGTGGTAGCGGCGATATCGCCGTTGGCGCTGCGCTCTATAAAAAAGTGAACCGTAAACCGGGTATCGTGGTGGCCAACATCGGTGATGCTTCCATGGCTTGCGGTCCGGTATGGGAAGGACTGATGTTTGCTGCCATGGATCAGTTCAAACAGCTGTGGGGCGACGACATGAAAGGCGGTCTGCCGGTTGTCATCAACATTATGAACAACCAGTACGGCATGGGCGGTCAGACCCGCGGAGAAACCATGGGTTACGACTTTGCTGCCCGTATCGGCGCCGGCGTAAATCCCGAACAGATGCATGCCGAACGTGTAGACGGGTACAATCCGCTGGCCGTGATCGATGCTTACCGTCGCAAACGCGAAATCCTCGACAACGAAAAAGGCGGTCCGGTATTGCTCGACGTGGTAACCTACCGTTATAGCGGCCACTCTCCTTCCGATGCTTCCTCTTATCGCTCAAAAGAAGAGATGGAGCTGTGGGAACAATATGACTGCATTGCTACTTTCGGCAAGAAGCTAATTGAATCCAAAGTGGCTTCGCAGGCCGACCTGGATAAAATTCAGAATGAGATTAAAGAGAGCATGGTCGATGTGTTCAAACTAGCCATCGACGAAGAAATTTCTCCACGTATGGATTTGCACAAAAATCCGGAATTACTGGGTGAAATGATTTTCTCCAACCAAACCGTGGATGCTTTCTCGGATACAACTCCCGAAGTGAACCATCCGTTGAGCGAAAATCCACGCACCAAACAGATTGCCGGAAAAGTGCGTTACATCAAAGACAAAGAGGGCAATCCGGTATCGAAAATGAAACAGTACCAACTGCGCGACGGTCTGTTCGAAGCCATTGCCCACCGTTTCTACACCGACCCGACGTTGGTAGCTTATGGTGAAGAAAACCGCGACTGGGGTGGAGCTTTCGCCGTGTATCGCGGTTTGACAGAAGCACTTCCTTACCACCGTTTGTTCAACTCTCCGATTTCGGAAGCCTCAATTGTGGGCACTGCAATTGGTTACGCTATGTGCGGCGGTCGTGTGATTCCTGAAATTATGTACTGCGACTTCCTCGGGCGTTGCGGCGACGAAGTATTCAACCAGTTGCCCAAATGGCAGGCTATGAGCGGTAATATTCTAAAAATGCCGGTAGTAGTACGTGTTTCTGTCGGTTCGAAATATGGAGCACAACACTCACAGGATTGGACCTCTCTGGTGGCTCATATCCCCGGCTTGAAAGTTTGTTTCCCGGTTACCCCGTATGACGCAAAAGGATTAATGAATACCGCTTTGCACGGCACCGACCCTGTTATTTTCTTTGAAAGTCAACGTATTTATGAAATAGGAGAACAATTTCACTCGGAAGGTGTACCCGAAGGCTACTATGAGATTCCTTTCGGCGAACCCGACATCAAACGCGAAGGAAAAGACATCACCATCCTGACCATCGGAGCTACCTTGTACCGTGCTTTGGATGCGGCTAAAATACTGGAAGAAAAATACGGCATGAGCGCCGAAGTGATCGATGCCCGCTCGCTATCTCCGTTCAATTATGAAAAAGTGATCGAATCGGTGAAGAAGACCGGTAAGATCGTGCTTTCGAGTGACGCAACACAAAGGGGTTCGTTCCTCAACGATATGGCTCAAAATATTTCCGAACTGGCATTCGATTATCTGGACGCGCCTCCTGTTGTGGTAGGTTCACGCAACTGGATTACCCCGGCCTACGAGTTGGAATACGCTTTCTTCCCGCAACCGGAAACCATCATCGACGCCATTCACGAAAAGGTTGTTCCCCTGCCCGGACACGTGCCTTTTGCCAACTTCACCGAAGCCGAGCAAATCCGCCGTGCCAAACTGGGAATCTGATTTGTAATTCTCGCACACGGAAGACACAGAAACAACGGAGAAACACACGACTATTCCGATCTGTGACATTCTGTAAAATCCGTGTATTCCGTGTGCAAAATGCCTTTATTTCCAACCTGAAAACAACACAACATGACATTGAAAGTCAACGCACATTTACATACGCCCTATTCATTCAGTGCCTTCGAATCGATTGATCAGGCATTGGATATGGCTAAACAAGAAGATGTAAAAGTAGTAGGCATCAACGATTTTTACACCCCTGACGGCTATGCCGCCTGGGCGGAAGGATGTAAAAAACGGGCGCTCTATCCGCTTTTCAACATAGAATTTATCAGTCTGAACGAGGAAGATCAGAAAGCTGGTCTGCGGGCAAACGATCCGGGCAATCCGGGACGTACGTACCTGAGCGGAAAAGGACTTTCGTTCCCGTTTAAACTGAAAGAACCTTACGCTTCACAACTGGCAGCGGTCAGAGCAGAAGCCAACGCACAGGTAGAAGCCATGTGCGGAAAAGTAAACGAATTGTTGCAGGCAAACGATGCCGGCTTCTCGCTCGATTTTGAAACCATCAAACAAGAGCTTACCGAGGGCTCGGTTCGCGAACGTCATTTGGCGAAAGCCTTGCGGTTGAAAGTGTATGAGAATCGTTCGGAAGAAGAGATAAAAGCCTTGTTTGAAAAGCTGTTTGGTGGCAAGGCTTTAAAAACGCCCGTATCCGATCATGCAGCAGTCGAGAATGAAATACGTGGCAATCTACTGAAAGCCGGTGGAGCAGCCTTTGTACCCGAAGACCAGAAAGCATTTTTGCCCATGGAAACGGTGCAAAAGATTATTCTAAAAGCCGGTGGTATCCCCACCTATCCTTTTCTGGCCGACGATGCCAAGGGGGTCTTTACAGACTTCGAAGGCGATCTAACCAAAGCATCTACGACTCTGAAGGAGCGCGGCTTTTATTCTGTGGAATTTATCACCACCCGCAATTCGGCAGAGGTTCTGGAACACTATGCCGGCACACTGGACGAAATGGGTTTTGTAGTTACTTTCGGCAGCGAGCATAATACACCGGCCATGGAACAGATTACCCTGACCACCAGAGGCGGCGCACCACTGAGTCCGAAGTTACAACAGATTAACTATCGTGGTGCTTGCGTAGTAGCCGCTCATCAATACCTGATCAAACAGGGGCTGAATGGTTATGTAAATGCAGAGGGGATTGCCGATACGAAGCATCGTGACGAGTTTATTAAACTGGGAGATCAGCTGATCACCAACGCAGGGGCGCCCGAATCGGAGGATATGAATATTGATTTCAAAATCTATAAATATTCCGAAGAAGAAAACAACGCACAGTGCGGTTAATAAAGCCGGCAACGCATCGAAAACAATTATGCAGGTTCTCCTGTGAGTATTAAAGTCATCTTGACTTTTTATAATGTCGCTCCTACGGAGCTTTTGGTTCGTGAAAATGATAATTACTACCATAACTTTACTCCTAAAGGAGCATTTATTAAGCTTCGGAGAAGCGATATTATGGTAGAAAATGGTTAATCAGTGTTTTTTTAGAGCTCCATAGGAGCGAAATTACATTGTTTTATAAAAGCCAAGACGACTTCATAATGCATCTTAGAATCTTTGGATCTTTGTGGCAAAAATCAGAAAGAAAATGAAAGAAATAGAACAACTTATTGAAATATCGCAATTTTATGGTCGCGACAGTCGATTTGTAATTGCCGGAGGAGGAAACACCTCCTATAAAAACGAGGAGATGATCTGGGTAAAAGCCAGCGGCTCTTCCCTGGCTACCATCACCGAAGATGGTTTTGCCATACTCGACAGGGCCAAACTGGCCGTGCTGTCCGACAAAAAATACAGCGACAATGCGGCTACCCGCGAAGAAGAGGTAAAGAACGACCTTGCAGCGGCCACCCTGACCAAAGGCAAACGCCCTTCGGTAGAAACATCCATGCACAATGCCATCGATTATGCTTTCGTAGTGCATCTCCATCCTACTACCGTCAACGGTTTGATGTGTTCACAAAATGCCGAAAGCGACCTGAAAAGAATATTTGGGTCAAAAGCATTGTATATCGAATACACAGATCCTGGTTACGTACTTTTCAAGAAAGTGGAAGACGCCATCAAGGCTTTCCGCGAAGAAGACGGCGGTGCCGAACCGGCGATTATCTGGCTGCAAAATCACGGCATTTTCGTCGGAGCCAACAGCATCGAAGAGATAAAAGTGCTTTACACGAAGATTTTGGACAAACTCGAAAAAGCAATACAAGTGCCGGTTGCGACCGAAGCACGGGCTACATGCAATTGCACCGAACAAATTCTGCCGGGCATGCGCATGATGCTCTCGAAAGAGGGATTAAAGACCCTGAAAGTCCGCAAAAACGAACTGATAAAATACTTTTACGACAGCCCCGAAAACCAAATAAAGATTGCACGTCCGTTTACACCCGACGCCATTGTCTATTGCAAATCGAACTATATTTTCATCAACGAAGAAGAGCCTGAAGCCGTGTTGGCCGAAGCTGAGAAAGCGATTCCAGCTTTCAGAGAAAAATTCGGTTACCTACCCAAAGTTTTTTTGATCAAAGGGATCGGATTGGTTGCCGTGGGCGACAATGCCGCTCAGTGCGACATCATTCTCGATGTGTTTGAAGACGCGATGAAAATTGCATGGATTGCCGGTTCGTTCGGCGGCCCGCACCCGATGACGAAGGCTCAGATCGACTTCATCGACAACTGGGAAGTAGAAAACTACCGTCGCAGTGTGGCGGCAGGAAGTGCCAAAGGCCGTACCGAAAACAAGACCATCGTCGTCACCGGAGCTGCCCAGGGATTCGGAGAAGGAATTGCCCGTTGTCTGTTGCAGGAAGGCGCCAACATCGTGGTGGCCGACATGAACGACACCGTCGGAATGGCAACAGTGGAACGTTTCAATAAATTAGTCAAAAGCAACCGGGCCATCTTCGTAAAAACCAACGTAAGCGAAATGCCGAGCATTGAAAACTTAGTACACGAAACCATTTGTAACTTCGGAGCCATCGACTGCTTTGTGAGCAATGCCGGTGTTCTTCGTGCCGGAAGTCTGGAAGACATGACACCGGAGAATTTCGATTTTGTGACCAAGATCAACTACAACGCCTACTTCTATTGCACGAAAGTGGTAAGTCGTGTGTTGAAATTGCAGACCAAATATGCTTCGACAGACTATTACGCTGACATTATCCAGATCAATTCCAAATCGGGACTGCGTGGCAGCAAGGCCAACTTTGCCTATGCCGGTGGAAAATTCGGCGGCGTGGGACTCACCCAGTCATTCGCTCTGGAACTGGCGCCGTTCCGCATCAAGGTGAACTCCATCTGCCCGGGCAATTTCTATGAGGGTCCACTCTGGAGCGACCCAGACAACGGACTGTTCGTGCAATACCTTCGTGCAGGAAAAGTCCCCGGTGCAAAAACCATTGACGATGTAAAGCGGTTCTATCTGGCACAAGTTCCGATGCAGAAAGGATGTTCACCCGAGGACGTCACCAAAGGCGCTCTCTACCTGATGGAGCAGTGCGGCGAAACCGGACAGGCATTGCCAATAACAGGAGGACAGGTAATGCTGAGCTAATTAACAATGGAATCGGGAATAGCATTACTTGATCGCTGAATTAATTCTTAATTCGATTCAAATGAAAACAAAAGCAGTACGATTATACGGCAAGAAAGACCTTCGTTTGGAAGAGTTCGAGTTGCCGCAGATAAAAGAGAATGAAATATTGGCAAAGGTAGTCTCCGACTCGCTTTGCATGTCGTCCTACAAGGCTTCGAGTCAGGGAACGGATCACAAGCGCGTACCCAACGACGTTGCAGAGAACCCCATCATCATCGGTCACGAATTTGCCGGAGAACTGGTGGATGTCGGTGCAAAATGGGCCGATAAATTCAAGGCTGGCGACAAATTTTCTATTCAGCCCGCTTTGTACTACGAAGATGGACCGGTTGGCGTTTTGAGCGCTCCGGGCTACAGCTACCGACACATAGGCGGCGATGCTACTTACGTCATCATCCCCAACGAAGTGATGGAGAAAAATTGCCTGTTGGCCTACAAAGGCGAAGGCTATTACCCAGCATCGCTGGCCGAACCGCTTTCGTGCGTTATCGGCGCCATGCATGCCAACTACCACACCACACCGGGCAGTTACGTGCACAAGATGGAAATCGTGGAGGGTGGCAAAATGGCTATTTTGGCCGGTGTGGGCCCGATGGGACTGGCAGCCATCAACTACGTGCTTCGCCGCGATGACCGCAAACCTTCGCTTGTAGTGGTAACCGATGTCGATCAGACACGCCTCGACCGCGCAGCGACTATTCTTCCGGTTGAATTTGCACAGTCACGCGGCATCGACCTGCGCTATATCAACACCGGCAAAATGGAAAACCCGGTAGAAGAACTCAAGGCTATCAGCGGCGGAACCGGCTACGACGATGTATTCGTGTTTGCTCCCGTAAAACCGGTAGTGGAACAGGGTGATGCCATTTTGGCTTTCGACGGTTGCCTCAACTTCTTTGCAGGGCCCGGCGATCCGACCTTCAGTGCCTCACTCAATTTCTACAACGTTCACTATGCCTACACTCACTTGGTGGGAACCAGCGGAGGCAATACTGCCGACATGGTGGAAGCGTTGGAAATGATGTCGAAAGGGCTCGATCCGGCCGGGCTGGTGACCCATATCGGAGGATTAAATGCCGTTGCTGATGCCACCAATCACCTGCCCGAAATTCCGGGAGGGAAGAAACTGATCTACACCCATATTAATTTTCCGTTAACAGCCATCTCTGAGTTCGAAGAAAAAGGAAAAACAGACCCGGTTTTGAAAAATTTAGCCGATATTTGCAAGAAAAACAAAGGACTTTGGTCCGTTGAGGCAGAAAGTTATTTATTAAGCAATTACACAAAATAGATTGTAAGTAGACGATATATTTCCGTTCAAAAAAAACGAAAAATATCGAAGAAAAAGGCAATAAAGAAAACGAGCAGGAACAAAATCCTGCTTCATCAGAAAAGCAGCACTTCAATGTGTGTTTTAACTATATAATTATTTAAGATGAATCAATTAGATGTAAACTTAATGCATCCGGTAGAACAAATCAATGTGATTATCGGACGTATTTACCGGAGTGGCATGACCACCACCTCGGGTGGAAACATCTCGATCAGAGATGACAACGGTGATATCTGGATCACACCTTCGGGCGTTGATAAAGGATCGTTGACAACCAAAGACATTATGTGTGTCAAAAAAGACGGAACCATTGTTGGTCCGCACAAACCTTCGTCAGAATATCCTTTCCACAAAGCAATCTTTGAAGCTCGTCCGGAACTCCGGGCTATTATCCACGCTCACCCCCCGGGACTGGTGGCATTCAGCATTGCCCGTAAAGTGCCCAACACCAATATCATTCCTCAAGCTCGTTTCATTTGCGGTGAAATCGGTTATGCTCCTTATGGCTGTCCTGGTAGCGAAGATCTTGGTAAAAAGATTGCCAAAGAATTCGAAAACCCAAAATACCGTGCGGTAATCATGGAAAACCATGGTGTGGTTCTGGGTGGTACCGATATGATGGATGCTTACCAACGTTTCGAAACCCTGGAATTTTGCTGCCGCACTATCGTTGCTGCTGGAAAATTGGGCAATGTAAATACGCTCACCGACGAGCAGATTTCACAATATATCGACATGTTTCCGAAAAATGTCACTCCGTTTATGGATGTGGAATATCCTTCGGACGAACGCGCCATCCGTACCGACATGGTAAAGATGATTCGTCGTGCCTGCGATCAGGGTCTGATGATCTCGACCTACGGAACCGTTTCCGTACGATGGAGAGATGACGACTTCCTGATTACTCCGCGCGATGTTGCCCGTTGGGATATTACCCCGAGCGATCTCGTCCAGATTAAGAATGGTATGTCAGAAGCCGGTAAAACTCCGAGCCGTTCGGTGGCACTGCACCAACGTATCTACCAGATGAATCCGCATATCAACTCCATCATCTCTACCCAACCGGTCAACCTGATGGCACACGCGGTAAGCGGTCAGAAATTCGATGTTCGCACTATTCCGGAAAGCTGGATTTTCCTGCAGGACGTTCCCACCATTCCGTTCGGCTCGCTCTACAGCGATGTGGAAGGCATGGCCGAAATGTTCAATCACAACCGTGTGGTATTGGTAGCCAACGACTGTGTGGTGGTGACCGGCGATAAACTGCTCAACACTTTCGACTACCTCGAAGTGGCAGAATTCTCGGCTAACTCATTGGTGATGGCAGCCTCAGTAGGCGAACTGCAACCGATGGGTGACAAGGAAATTGACGAATTACGCATTGCATTTAATGTAAAATAACCATGCAAATCATTGTCAGCGAATCACATTCGCCGTCATTCAATCTTGCATCCGAACAATTTCTATTAACAGAACGTCCTTGTGACGTTCTGTTTTTCTATATCAACGCCCCCTGCGTTGTGCTGGGGCGCAATCAAAATATCTACGCAGAAGTAAATCTTCCTTTTTGTCGCAAAGAAAACATTCAGATTGTCCGCCGCCTATCGGGTGGAGGCACTGTATATCACGATGAGGGCAATATAAATTTTTGCTTTATTTCCCCAAAAACGAGTAATCCACTCGATTATAATCCTCTTTCCCAAATCGTAGAATCTCTTGCTCAATTAGGAATCTCCGCAACAGTTGGCACCCGCAAAGACCTATACATCAACAATAAGAAAATTACAGGAACGGCAGTACACAGCAGCGGCACTCATGTGCTTTTTCATGGCACCCTGCTCTATGACACCCATCTCGACCGGCTGGAAACTGCACTAACCTCACCGTATTTATCGGAAAGCAAAGCTGTAAAATCAGTCAGAAGCACAGTCACTAATATCAAAGCTGAAAACGAACGTCTGCAATCCTTGAATACAGACACATTTCTTATGAAAATGGCAGATTCTTTCTCGCAGATTCACCAGACCGAAATCGCACACTTCACACGGGAAGAAACCGAAAAAAATATCCACTTTACAAGTTGAAAAATACGACACATGGGAGTGGAACTGGGCTCAAAGCCCGAAAGCAGTTGTAAAGCATTCGGTTGTCTACAGCGGAACTACACTGAATCTATCCCTTACAATCAAACAAGGTGTCATTACTCACATAAGCAATAACGACTCCGAGCCTCTTGCAATCAATCTCTTAGGGAAAAATTTCTCCGACATTTATTAAGATCTAAAATTCGCCATCTATTGCTATAATATGTAAAAATAATAGTTAACAATGTAAACTATTGTAATTGAAACCAAATTAAAAAATATGTTGTATTTTTGGCTATTATTTGCACACACACTTATTACAAACATTCTAAATTTTAAGGTATGAAAAAAGGGATTTTACTTGCGCTACTGGCATCTGGGTTTGGGGTTGCCCTCTTAATGAACTCGTGTACCCAATCTGACACGTTAACCTCCGACTCCGACCTGGTAGTTTCTGCCACTAACGACGCGCAGGCATCAAGTATCGACGACGATATCGTCAATGAAACGGATGAATACATATCAGCGCTGTCGTCAAACGGCTACAAAAGCAGTAGTTCAGCCCTGAAAACCTCCGGAGTGGCCAGCTCCACCATTACCATTACGGTTGACAAACCCGACCTGGTAACTTTTCCCAAAGTAATCACCATTGATTTTGGAACCGGTGGCTTTACCGGCAGACGAAACAATATTTACAGAGGCAAACTGATTATCACTATCAGCAATAGCTTAACAGTAGCTAATGCTTATTACAACATCAAGACATCCAATTTCTACGTTAATGACAACAAAGTGGGCGCTTCAAAAACGGTCACATATAAGGGATACAACGATAAAAACCATCCTTACTGGACCATGACAGCAAGTGACACCATCACCAAACCCGACAAAACAGTATTTACCTGCGTTTCGGGAAAAATCCGCGAACGTCTCGAGATCAACGGAACTCCTTTGATTCCTTATGACGATACGTTCTCCATCAAGGGCTACTCCAAAGGGATGAACTCTAAAGGAAATACCTACTCGATGATCATTGACAGCAATAATCCACTTATTGTTGGAAACCTTTGCCCTTACATCCAAAAAGGCGCTGTAACCATTACTGTTAACGGTAAATCAGTTGTCGTTGATTACGGCAACGGAACATGCGACAATACAGCAACAGCAACAGCAAGCGGAGTGACCAAGACCTTCAAGTTAAGCAATTAATGTTGGACAATACAGAACAAAAAAACGGTTGGGATATTCTCTCAACCGTTTTTTTGTTCTTCAACAATCTTCAATGACGCAGGGTTATCTCATCAAAACCGAGATGAAACATCACTTCACGCAGGATCAACAGAGCCGCCGCAAATGTTGTGGTTTGCGGAAGAGTATCCGTTGAGGCCGGGCGACCGGATATAATAGCTGACAGACGACCAAAAATCGCTTCAATATCGTGACGGTAAAGCCGACGACCGGATGATTGCTGGTAAGCATCGAGTTGCGCATAAATCTCCTCCACGGCAGCATCGGAGGTAAAGAGTTGCGTTCCGGCCGGAATTAATTTGCTCACCTGCATCACCTCATCTTCCACTGCCACAATGGCATTTTCCACCTCTCCGGGTGTTGGAGGATTGTGTTTGAAAAATTCGTTTGCGGTTTTTTCCGTTCCGACAGCAAACTTCCAAACAGCATCCGGTTCTTCCGCTTTTGTCCTTAACGCCAAGAGAGTATGTTCGGGTGCAATGTGTAGCATGAGAAACGGTCCTGAAATACTACATTTCGCAAAAATTTCCGATAACTCCTCCCCTTTGTTCCACACTTCAACTCTTTCCATAGACGATTATTTAATATTGACCGAAATCAACGAATTTTGCACAAGTGTTCCTCCCTGGCCAGCATTAGCGGCTGTTTGCCCCGATGGTGTTTCGCAATCCAAAATGGCATTTATCTGAATCGTGAGCTGATTCATAAATTCAGAATATGAAGCCGGAAAGCGACGATTCAGATACAGCAACAATAAACCGATAACCATATAACGCAATTGCGCTTTAAGGCGTTCCACATCTACTACCTTCACCATACCACGGGCAATACAATAGTTCCATTCCTTTTCACAAATAACATCCAACGAACTATTAATCACATTAATCGTAGCCTCCTTGTGTCCGAAGTCGCCCACTTTGGCCAGGTAAAAAAGCTCAAAAAGACCCGGATATTCCACGAAATAATTCACATACCCGATCACAAGCTTTTTCAACCTATCGACTCCCGGAGCGGACGATTGCGCCTGATCGGCAACAAAAGAAGCACACTCTTGCTGAAAATCGGAGATGCAGACAAAAACAAGATCGTTCACATCTTTAAAATAGTTGTAAATTGTTGAATACGAATAACCTGCCTGTTGCGCAACATTTCTCACACTCACTCCCTTAAGACCTTCTCCCTTAAGGATATCTTTTGTCGCCTGAATGAAATACCCTTTCATCCTTTGCTCTTGAATAGCTTTGTTTGTAACCATAATAAACAGCGATTAAATAACAGTGCAAATGTAATGAACATTGTTCATATTTTGAATACATGTTCATTATATTTTTTATTCAGCTGCATATATGACCTTTAGCACAAAAAAAAACACCTATAAAACAGAAATCGGAAGATCCGGGCATCCCCAAATCTTCCGATTTTATCAGTAAAAGCAGTATGCCTATTTATACAACGCTCCGTAAGTCTGGCAAGCACGGTAGTCTGCCCCTTCTGCATCCATTCCGAATGCGTTCCATGCTGCCGGACGGAAGATTTTATCCTCTTCAACGTTGTGCATACAAACGGGAATTCGAAGGATCGAAGCCAATGTAATCAGGTCGGCACCGATATGTCCGTAGCTGATTGCGCCGTGATTGGCGCCCCAGTTGTTCATCACGCTGTACACGTCTTTAAACTGTTGCGAATCGTTCAAGCGCGGAGCAAACCAGGTGGTTGGCCATGTTTTATCGGTACGCACATTGATGGCATTGTGAACATCAGCAGGAAGATCCACGGTCCATCCTTCGGCGATTTGCAGCACCGGACCCAAACCTTTGATACGGTTCACACGCAACATCGTTACCGGCATTCCACCCTTGGAAAGGAAGTTGGAAGAATAACCTCCGCCGCGAAAATAACCTTTATCGGCCGGATACCAGGTGGTCGCGTCGAGACATTTCAACACTTCTTCTTCGGTAATATCCCAGAAAGGTTTCATGGCTGGTTGCCCCTCAGCATTGGTTTGTTCGCCGGTTGCATCCAGACAGGTTGCCCCTGAGTTGATAAGGTGAATGATACCGTTAGCCGCCGGGCCTTCAAGATCATAGCCCGTTACTCGTTTCACAGCTTCCGGACTCCAGAAGGTACGCACATCCGAGAAAATAGAAGCAGTGTTGGTCAGCAGGTGACCAAACAACATAGCGATACCGTTTAACGAATCGTTTTCAGTTGCCAATACAAAGGCTTCGCGAATACCGTTCCAGTCGAATGAAGAACAGAGCAGTGCTTCGCTGAAATCGCCGTTAGGCATAAAGTCGGTCCATTGACGTTGCCCCTGGAAACCGGCCAGAATTGCATTGTGACCGAGCGCCTCTTCGGCAAAGCCCAGCTCTTTCAGTTTCGGATTACCAATCATCAGGTCGCGCATGATGAGGGTCATTTTTACCACATATTCCCAGTCTTTTTCACGCTTTTCGGGCGAGCTTTGTTTTTCGGCAACATTATAATCTTTGCCTTCGTTTGACTTGCACTGTTTTTCAGTCCAGGCCATTGCTTTGGCAAATTCTTCCTTATCGTAAATTTCCCCTTCGACGCGACGAATGATTTCCACCTCATCAACGGCTTCCACACGAATGCCCAGATAATCCTGAAAGAAATCGGGGTCGACCACCGAACCGGCGATACCCATACACTGGCCGCCGATACCGAGATACGATTTGCCGCGCATCATAGCAACAGCCAAACCGGACTTAATGAAACGAAGAATTTTTTCTTCCACGTCCGCCGGAATGCTCGTATCGGTACTGTCTTGTACATTTTGTCCGTAGATTCCGAAAGCCGGAATACCTTTCTGAGCATGACCGGCCAAAGCAGCTGCCAAATAAACAGCGCCCGGACGTTCGGTTCCGTTGAAGCCCCAGATAGCTTTCGGATAATAAGGATTCAGGTCGATGGTTTCCGTACCGTAGCACCAACAGGGAGTTACGGAAAGGGTCAACCCGACACCCTCTTTTTCGAATTTTTCGGCACATGCAGCCGCCTGCGGAACACGACCGATCGTTGTGTCGGCAATAACACACTCAACGGGAGAACCGTCAGGATAGCGCAACTTTGAAGAGATAAGAGCCGCGGCACTTTTGGCCATATTCATGGTCTGGTCTTCCAGACTTTCGCGAACACCATATTGGCGTCCGTCGATAATGGGACGAATCCCTACTTTTGGATATTTAGACATAGCTGTCTTCGATTAATGGTTAGTTAATTAATGATTAGTGAGATGCGATCACCGCTTCATCCGCTTCGTAAAGAGGTCCGGATGGAACTGATCCTTTGACTGCGTAATAAAATATATAGATGTAACAGATTAGCGGAACAATCATTGCTAATGCCAAACTGCCGGTTCTGTCTGAAATCAAGCCCATAACCGGCGTCCACACTGCGCCTCCGATAATGGCCATAATAATCATGGAACCTCCGATTTTGGTATTCGGGCCAAGGCCTTTTACCCCAAAAGCAAAGATGGTAGGGAACATCAGCGACATAAAGAAGCTCGATGCCACCAGAGCATACCCACCCAACTGACCGGGGAACAACACGGCAACAGCCACCAGGGCTACGTTAATGAGGCTATAGGCACCCATCAGCTGATGAGGATTGATCTTGCGCATCAAAGCGGTAGAGGCGAAACGGCCGACACCGAAAGCAAGCAAAGAGATTAGCAGAAAAGTACCCGCTTCTTTTTCGGGTCGTTGCAGATAATCTTTTACGTAGGAGATCATAAAGCTCCATGTTCCAACCTGAGCTCCCACATAGAAGAACTGAGCAATCACCCCTTTTACAAAGTGAGGATATTGGAACAGTTTGGAAAAATGACCGTGACTTCCGGCTTTCTTTGTGTCCATCTTTTTATGCGTTCCGGTTTCCGTCTCTGTCGGGAACTTCATTTTCCACATCACGAAAGCAATTACCAAAATAATGGCACCGATCACCATGTAGGGAGGAATAACACGCAAAATTTCGCTATGCAGATAGCTCTGATACTGACCGCTGGCTTTCAACGCCTCCACCTGAGCATCCGAATGTTCTACTCCCGAAAAAATGAAAATATTCCCGATCAGCACCCCACTCATTGCACCCAGCGGATTGAAAGACTGGGAGAAATTAAGACGTTGTGTTGAAGTATTGGGATCGCCCAAAACCGAGATAAAAGAGTTGGAACCGGTTTCAAGGAATGCCAGTCCGCTGGCAATCACAAACAACGCCAGCAAAAACAAACCGTAGGTGCCGATAATGGCTGCCGGATAAAACAGAAAGGCTCCTGTTGCATACAAAAGTAGTCCGATGAGCAACCCGGTTTTATAGTTGTAACGATCCATAATGTAAGCCGCGGGAAGCGACAACAGAAAGTATCCCATATAAAAAGCCGATTGCACCAAACCCGCCTGCAAACGGTTCAGTTCAAACGATTTCATAAACTGTGGAATCAGAATATCGTTCAGGTTGTTCGGAATTGCCCACAGGTAAAACAATGAGGTTACCAGTATAAACGGCAACAAATACTTTTTGTCAATAATTTTGTGTTTCGACATGATTGTACGGTTTTCAGGTTATTTACATTCGGTCAATGCATAAATACGCTCCATCAGTTGCCATTTTTCGTCGGATGTAGCACCCGGTTTCGAGCACTGAAATTTAGCCACAAAAGCCTCCCACTCTTCCTGTCGATCGAGCGTAGCAAGTTTGACAAAAGCGCTGTCCCAGTCGAAATCGGCTGGTACTTCCACAATCATAAAAGCATGATTTTTCTGCAGATAAATCTCCATTTCAAGAATACCAACACTGCGGATTCCGGCTGCAATTTCAGGCCAATTATTTGCCGGGGCATGCCAGTATTTGTATTGTTCAATCAACGCGGCATCGTCCACCAGATCGAGTTGCTGACAGTAGCGCTTAGTCGGTTGTCCGAATTGTTTCACAGGATAGCCCTGCTTTAAATCTTGCTCCATAGTTATTTAGTTAAAAGTTAAAATTTTAATGTTTTACAGCGATTTTCGTTGTATAAAGTTGGTTGGCATCTCCAGTTGCACAGGTTCTCCTTTCATAACAAACGATGCCGCCATCTCTCCAAGGCGGGCAAAATCAATTGAAAAGGCAGAAACTCCCTCCTGAATAATTTCCAGCAAAGGCATATCATTATAAACAGCTACGCCCACCTCTTTGCCAAATTTATATCCTGCTTTATTGGCTGCTGCCACCACCGAGACCAGATCATCGGTCATAATGCAGATATAGGCTATACCTTCCGAGATATCCGTCTCAGCAAAATGATGTCTTTGAATATCGTAATCAAAATGATATTTATCGCAAAAACGAAAAAAAGCATCGCCGGCTCCTTTTGGATGAACCGAATCTTCGGGAAAAACGAAAACCAGCCGCTTGTATTTTCGGAGTTGCTCCAAAGTCGATTCCAAAACAGCATAGAATCCCTCGTCAAAATTCTGCCCGATATACGAAAGGCCTTCCTTCGGGAAGGAACAAAAATCGAGCAACAAGAGTTTCGATGATGGCAACTTCAGAAGGCTTGGAGTCATTTCATCATACCTAAAATTCATCACCACGTAAGCATTGTATTTCCCGATACTGTCGCCAACAATCATATCAAACAGTTTTTCGTTGTACTGATGAAACAATAAATCAACCTTTACATTTTCCGGCAGATTTTCAACGAAAGCATTGTACAACTTCTCTTTAAATGGAGAATAGACATCGAGAAGCAGCAACACACGTTTCACTTCATCCACCACAAAATAGCCCTTCATGGGAGCCGCATCAATGAGTCCTCGTTGTTTCAGTTCCTTGTAAGCTTTGAAAACCGTATCGCGCGACACGTGAATTTTCTGGCTCAGTTCGTTGACAGAAGGCAACCGGTCGTCGAGAGCATAGACGCCATCGGCAATCTCACGGGTAATACTGTCAACTACCTGATTTACTTTGCTTATTTTGTTGGAGAATTTCATTTACTTCTATGCTGATCTATGCTGAAAATACTCGAGCAAAAATAGATGAAATTTGGAGAAGAGAATATCTACAGGTGTTAAATATAACAAAAGCGAAAGCTGTTATAAAACATATTTTTTGGAGAGGAGACTGATTTTATGCGAGTCGGAGCTCGCATCACCCTCTTGCTTCAGGAGTTATAAATTCTTGCGCCAATAGTACATGGGAGGATCAGCTTCCTGGAAATCGAGGCTGACGTAGAGGGTTTGCGCTTTCACATTATCGTGACGCACTTCGAGGGTAATACGACTACAACCTTTCTCGCGGGCACGTACTTCGATGGCATCCATCAATTTGCGACCGATGCCCAACCCTCTGGATTCAGGCAGCACAATCAGGTCGTGGATATTGACCATCGGTCGAACGGTAAAAGTGGAGAAATTCTCGAATGCCACCAGCATCCCCACGGGACGTTCGCCGGCAAGTGCCAACAAAACAATGGCGGTAGGATGGTTGTTCAGCCCGTCGACAAGTCTCAATTGCTGCAATTTATTGAGAGGCGTTCCTCCGCCCATCTGGTCGCCAATGTATGCGTTGAGCAGTTCACCAATTCCTTCGAGATGCTCTGGGTTACAAAAATCGCAATCTTCTATTTCAATATCAGTTGTTGTCATCATCGGAGAGATGTTTATAGTTTTGAACATCGATTTGATACTTTTGAATGCGCAATCCCATAATCCGTTCGGTAATGCCCAGCGTTTGAGCAGCCTTGGCACTGTTGCCGCGGGTAGCAATGAGTGTATCCAGAATCATTTGTTTTTCCACCTTTTCGAGTACATTATTGAGAGTCCCCTTACTGGAAGTTCCCGAAGAAGCGGCCGTTTGCAACGTGGGAGGCAGGGTATAGGAACGGATCACATTGTCGGAACTAAGCACCATGGCTCGTTCTATCACATTCTCCAGTTCGCGGATATTGCCCGGCCAGTGATACATCATCAGCAAGTCGAGAGCTCCGCTGGTAATCCGCTTCACGGCAGTACCGTTAATGCGGTTCAATTTATCGATAAAATGGTCGACCAGAATGGGAATATCGGCACGTCGCTCGCGCAATGCCGGCACGTAGATCGGGAAAACGTTGATACGGTAGTAAAAGTCCTCCCTGAATTTATTCTCCTTGATCATATCTTCGAGGTTACGGTTGGTCGCCGTAATTACCCGCACGTTTACATCGATGGTTTTGGTTCCCCCTACCCTCTCGAACTGCCGTTGCTGCAACACACGTAACAGTTTTACCTGAATAGACTGAGGCACATCGCCGATTTCGTCTAAAAAAATGGTACCGCCATCGGCCATTTCAAAACGGCCTGCATGTTGCGTATTAGCTCCTGTAAACGACCCCTTCTCATGACCGAACAATTCACTTTCGATCAATGTTTCGGGCAATGCAGAGCAGTTGACTTTGATAAACGGTCCGTTTTTACGGGCACTGGCACGGTGAATCGCTTCGGCAATCAATTCTTTTCCAACGCCACTTTCTCCGCGAATCATCACGGTAGTATTTATCGGCGCCACCTTCTCTATCATCCCGTAAAGGTCGTTCATCAACGACGAATTACCCACAATATTATCGGGCTTGTGAGCCAGCGGCAACTCTTTCAGCCGACGATTTTCGGCACGGAGTTGCTCCATCTCCTCAATCTGCTTCTGACGGAGCGCCACGTTCTTACCGATCAACAGTCCCACCAGATTCATAAACTTCAGTTCGGGCGAAAAATCGGTGACACGGGAATAATATTTGTGAATGCTTAAGGTGCCTGTAATTTCATCCTCAGAAATAATGGGAATGCAAAGGAATGCCGTGTTATGCACCAGATCGGTAGCTATCCCGGTTTTATTAAGGAAATGCGGATCTTTGGAAACATCGGCAATAATTTTCGCCTTCTTTGTGCGCACCACCTCTCCAATAACCCCTTCTCCGATTTTATACACGCCCCGGTGCTTTTCCTCATCGGTCAGTCCGTATGCCGCACTGATTTCGATCGTAGCAACATTGCGGTTGATAATGGTAATCATGCTATACTGCGCATTGAGGAACTTACACAAATTTGCCAAAACCAGTTCAAGATCTTTGTTGATATTCTGGCTTTTACTAATAATATCGCTAATTGTAAACAAAAAAGTCAGGTCGGACTCTGCAAAGCAGTTCCGCTTAGTGCGTTCGCAAAACATAATCTGATCGTTTTTATCGTTTGAACAAAATTCAATGCAAAGATAAGAAATAATATCATATTGTCATGTTAAATAGATTTTATTCTTTCTTTTTGTAATGATAAATCTGTTTTTAATTACAATATTGCTACATAACAACAAAATATAAATCATTTTGTGCAAAATGCTACTTGCAGCGAATTTGATGATAAACCGAAAGCATCTCGTTTACAGAGAGATTACGTTTCAGATGAATGGAAAGTTGGTGAATTTTACGCACAACACAGTCCAGATCGGCATTGTCGAGGGAAAGATTACGTTGAGAAAAGAAGTGGAGTACGGCGGTTTTGCCCGAATGTTTGCCGAAAACATTATGAGCGCTTTCGCGACCTACCAGCTTGCCGTCGAAAGGTTGAAAAGCCCGCACATCGTGTAGGGTTCCCTGCGCATGAATACCCGACTCATGAGCAAAAACCATGCTGCCGGTAATGGCTTTTCCTGCCGGGATTGGACGTCCCGAACATTCGGACACGAAACGACACAGATCACTTAGCTTTTCGGGATGAAATTTTGTCTGGCCAAAAACTGTAACAAGAGAGGTCATTACCTCCTCCAGCGGAGAATTACCGGCACGTTCGCCCAGACCGTTAACCGTCACGCTCAAATGCTCAGCTCCCGCCTGCCAGGCCGTGATTGCGTTAGCCGCAGCCATTCCCAAATCATTATGCCCGTGAAAGTCAACTTCCAGTAAGGGAAACGAAGTTTTAATATCGCGGATCAGTGAATAAAGGGAAAGAGGAGTAAAGAGTCCGACGGTATCGGCAATGCGAACCCGTTTTACTCCGGCATTTTGTATCAATTCGAAATAGGAAAAGAGACGGGTACGGTCGGTACGGCTGGCATCCTGCGCCCCGACGCTGACATACGAAAAATAGCGATGCGCATGTTCCACCAAAGCGGGTAGCGCATCGCCAACCCAAGCCCAATCTTTGCCAATGACTTTCAGTTGAATATCAGAAAGAGGAAAGGCCATATGAATACCTTCGGCACCGGTGCGGGCTGCCATCTCGATATCGTGCCGAAGCGCTCTGCTCCATACCGATATCCGACATTTAGGCTTTGCACGAACCATAGCACGAATGGTTTCAACCTCTTCCTCTCCCATTGCCGGCGTACCGGCCTCTATCTCATCCACCCCGACCGCATCGAGCAGGCGTGCTACTTTCAGCTTTTCCGTCCGGGAAAAGGCAACCCCGGGAGCCTGCTCTCCATCGCGCAGCGTGGAGTCGATCAGACGGGGAGCAAAAGCAGGTGAGCTGAAATCCATGTTGTTTATTTACGATTGAAAATGTACGATGTACGATTTAAAATCTGAACTGCGATGTGCTTTTTAAAGACTATCCGTGTAATATTCTAAACATACCCATTCAGAATAACTCCGTCCTTCAGGGCGGAGCAAAGTCAACGTTGGCATCTGATTGGCTTTAGCCATGACAACAAGCGCGCCAAGAGTTCGACAAGCAACAATCAGGGCTAAAGCCAACCACAATTAAAATCTGTTTCCCCCCGACTTAAAAGTCGGGGTTATAATCCCGTTTCCAACACCATTAGCTTTATAAACAGTCCTCAAATCACGCAATCAGGTATTCTTCTACGGCTTTACCTTCTTCCAAAGCGTCGAGTACCTCATCGATTTTATCTTCGTTCATACCTCCATACCAGTAGTTATTCGGCTGAATAACCACAATAGGACCCTGACTGCAAACGCTCAGGCAGGCTGTGGTGGTCACTACCGCATCGAGTCCGCGGTCGGAACATCCTTCGCTTATCATTTGAACAAAAGATGTAGCTCCTTGTTTGTTGCAATACCCCTGGGCATCGCCGGCAACCCGGTACGAGTTGCACACCATAATCATGTAATCAGGCTTTTTCATACGACAAATATTAAATGTTTCAAGTTCAAAATTTCAAGTTCCAGATTAATCTGAGTACTGTGTACTGAAGACTGCATACTGTTTTCTCATCCACATCCTTGTGCGTTTCCGCGACAACCTTCACCACAGCCTTTGAATTCGGACTTACAGAGCGTTTTCAAAGGGATATTCTGATAAACGGCATCCAGACCAGCGTCGATCAAGCCGTTCATTTGAATCACTTTCACACCGTTATCCTGCAAAATTTTCATGGGAGTTTCACCGACACCGCCTACTAAAACCGCCTGACAATCAATCAGCGTTTTATTTGCCAGCATTTGCCAGCGATCGGCACCACCACCTTGTGGAGGCGCATTGCGGGTTTCCACAAAATGGTAGCCATTGCGAGTCTGTTCAAAGATATATAGTTTCATAGCCTCGCCCAAGTGCAGGTTCACCAAAAGACCCTCCTGCGTGGCAACTCCAACCCGCGTGCGGCCTTCGCCGCGATTGACCACCATCGTCGAGAATTGTCCGATCATATCCATCGCTTCGCTGCAATCTTTGCCCAGCAAACCGGCAGCATCGGCACGGCATCGGGCGCAGTGAGCCATGGGATGAATATATTTGGCAATCGTCCCCCGCAACTCTTTCATTGCAACCTTCGAAGGTTCTTCGATATATTCGAATATGGTATTTTCCGTAGGAAATACCGGAATACAGTTCATGGTGTCGGCTCCCAGTTCGGCCACTTTTTGCGCCAGCGCTTCCACTTCGTGATCGTTAATACCGGGGCAAACCACCGTATTTATTTTTACCGTAATTCCTTTCGCCTTGAGCAGCGGAATACATTTCAACTGCTGTTCGAGCAAGATTTCAGCACCCTCTTTGCCGCGGTAAACACGACGTTGGTAACGCACCCAGGTGTAGATTTTCGCCAGCGTTTCCACGTTCAGCGAGTTGATCGTCAGTGTAACGTGCGTCACACCCAGTTCGGCGATCTTGTCGATTTGCGGAGCCAACTCCAGACCATTGGTGGAAAGGCAAAAGATGATATCGGGAAATTCGTTTTTGAGGATTTCGAGTGTTGTCAGGGTTTCTGTTGGATTGGCAAATGGGTCGCCGGGACCGGCAATTCCCACCACGCTGATATTCTCGAGTTTTTCGGACAAAGCCTTCAGGTAATGCACGGCCTGCATCGGAGAAAGCACCGTACTGGTCACTCCGGGGCGACTTTCGTTCACGCAATCGTATTTACGGTTACAGTAGGCACACTGGATATTGCACTTAGGCGCAATCGGGAGGTGAACACGAGCGTGCGTATGCCGCGCTTTTTCGTTAAAACAAGGGTGCAGGGTTATATCTTTTGTTTCCATAGCCATTCTATTTACAATTTTGTCATTTACAATTTACAATTTCAAATCTGGGCACTCTTACCAAATTTTCAGCATACACATTATCAATTCTTAACACCATTATCATCCGGTGCATCGGTCGGAGCATCTCCCGCTTTGTCGATTTTGGAACCGGCATTCCGCTTGGTCAGCTTCGAAAATGCACGCTGCCGTCTTAGTTTTCGGGCAATAATTTGGGCAATGTGGATGTTCATAATTTTGAATTTTACATGTATTTGTAACCTACCGGCGATTTGCGTTGTTTGTCTTCAAGGAGCGTATTCACGATTTGTTCGAAAAGGATCATCGTTCCTTCGTAACCCAGCATATGGGCATGTTGAGCACCAATGCGATCGTGAATGGGAAATCCGGTGCGGACGATGGGAATATCCATTTTTCGGGCGATGTAGTAGCCTTTGCTGTTACCGATCATCAGGTCGGGCTTCAGCTCCTGCATCACCTCTTCCATCCGTTCGAAACTCATGCCCTGCCCTACCACCATATCTTCGTAGTAATTTTCGCCTAGTGTTTTGCGCAAGGTTTCGGAAAGTTTTCCGCTTTCGCCTCCCGATGCACACAACACCGGTTTAATCCCAATTTCAGCGGCAAAAGCTGCCAACGCAACCACCAGATCCTCTTCGCCGTAAATCACCGCCCGCTTGCCGGAAACATACTTATGACCATCAACATAGAGATCGACCAAACGACCCCGTTGGCGTTGATATTTCACCGGAATTTCCTTGCCGGAGATAGACGAGAGCGCTTCGAAGAATTTATCGGATTCAAGGATACCGACAGGAAGACCGGTACGCACCAGAGGCACATCAAACTTACCTTTCAGATAATCTCCGGCCGACTGTTTCGTTCCATTGTCTTTTATCCGGCCGTTCATGCCGCCCGAATTGAGAATATATCCCAGTTCGACAGAAGCATAAGCCTGTGCACTTCTTTTCAGTTCATCAACGGTAGTTCCACCGTCGGGAATGCGGTGATAGCTATCCCACGAGGTGTTGTCGAGCGTATCCGAGTAATCAGGGAACAACACGACCGGTATCGAGAAATCTTCCACAATTTCCTTCAAGTGGCGAATATCTTCCGGCGATATCAATATTACTAAACAAGTTGATATGATCTCCAACCGGGCCGGAAACTTCCGCCAATGTCTTCACAGCAGCAAAAACAGCTTCATGAAATCCTTCCGAATGCGTTCCCTGATAACTGGGAGTAGATGCAAAGATCATCACCGGAAGATCCGGCATCCAATTGTGCGTCTCCTGGTATTCGAATATCAATCGTTGTACATCCTCGCCGATGGTCTCGCTCAGACAGGTGCTGGCGATGGCAATCACCTTAGGATGGTATTGTTTGATAATGTTGTCAATGCCGGTGTTGAAATTCCTGTTTCCGCCGAAGATAGTCGTCTCTTCACTAAAATTGGAAGAGGCTATATCGACCGGCTCGCGGTAGTGGCTTATCAGGTAGCGCCGGATATAGGTGGCACATCCCTGCGAACCGTGCAACATCGGCAACACGCCTTCTAATCCTTTGAAGGCAATACAGGCGCCCAGCGGCGTACATTGCTTGCAAGCATTGCACGAGGAGGCAAACGTATCGCCCGAAGGCATCACTTTCTGCTTTATGGATTCTGCCTTTTGCATACAATACTTTGTTTTGGAGGACCTCTTCTCTGTCCCCTCTCCCCAAGAGAGGGGAGAAATCTGACAGCAGGAAAAAAGTCTTTGTTCTTTACTCTTTATTCTTTGTTCTGCTTACAAATTGCCATACCGGACTGGTTACCGTTTCGTACACTTCTTTGGCAAAATTGAGCATCCCGTCGTAACCGGCCAGTGCCAGTTTGCGTTCGTGGTTGTGATCGCAAAATCCGATTCCGAGTTTGTAGGCGATAGGGCGTTCTTTCACACCACCGATAAACAGGTCTGCTCCTGTCTGTTTCACAAACTCCGAAAGTTCTACCGGATTGGAGTCATCTACCATAATGCAACCGTCGTCGCAAATGGTTTTCAGTAAGCGGTAATCTTCCGTATTGCCGGTCTGCGTTCCTGCAATCACCGTTTTC